>CAYZJR010000010.1:0-71101 GCA_964478655.1 uncultured Candidatus Obscuribacterales bacterium | reverse complement strand
CGCAGCCGGAAGTGAAGCCGCAGGTGCAACCACCACAGCCGCAGCCGGAAGTGCCACCAGGCAGTGTTGAACCGCAAATTCTTCCACCGGGAAGCGCCGAGCCTATCGATTTGACGCCACCGCCAGGACAACCCCGTATTGACCCTTCAGTCAAGCCGGCCGGCGGAGAGCAGACAATAATTCCGCCGGCTCGTCCAGAAAAACCAGGTGCGAAAACTGATCTCATGCGAGACCTTCTTCCGCAGTTTGATGTTGGTTCTGACTTGGCTGCAGATGGCTCGAAGTGGAAGTTCACCGAGCAAGACTACGAAGCCGCATTGAAAACCGCGATGGAAACAGGCAAACCGGTAGTGCTCAAGATTGGCACCAAAGGTTGCTCTGATTGCGACATCATGGATAGGCAAGCGATTCCACAGAACGAAGAGCTTCTGAAGGCAAACGCGGTCTTTGTGAAGGTCGATGGGTTGAAAGCAAGAGAGCTTTGCACTCAACTCGGAGCTGAAGCTTGGCCAGTTAACTTCGTTGGACACGTCCAACCTGGTGCTGATGGAAAGCCTGAGTTTAAGCCAGTTGCCCGCAAGGACTTCATGAAACCGGAGGAGTACTCAGCGTTCTTGCGCTCGGCTCTGCCGATTGCCAGAAGCAATATCAAAAAGCCATATCAACCGCCAAAGCCGCAACCGCAGCAACAGCCGCCGAAGGACCAGCCGTTCATTCGCCGGTGAGGCAAAGTGGACTACACAGCCTTTGCGACAAGCCCAGGTATTATTGATTGGCACGGGACTGCCGCGTAAAAAAGGCGAGCCAGAGTTTTCTGTGCTCTCTGAGCGACGTAGGGGTTGTCGTCTTCAGATAACTTCAGCAGAACATCATAGTGTACGTTGTGGTTCTCTGCGAGCGCGTATCGCACGTCCGGACTTTCGTCTTCGGCCAGCCGCAAAAGCGCTTCAATAGGAGCCGATCTGTGATCTGCGACTGAGATTCTCACACTAACGTCAGGGTGCGTGACGAGTTCCAGCAGCATATCAATAACAGCAAAGGGTGACTCCACCAGTGTGTCTAACTGTGTAACCATGGTAGCCACCTCCAGGGTAACGAGGGCAGCGATTGGACGGCCCCATAGGGACTAATTGGCCTCCTGATAGAAGTGTACAACCTAACCCATTTGGGGGAATCACCTTTTCGATGCATCTCAAGATCACACTAAAGTGATATGCAAGACGATTCTATTTCGCATCCAGCCAGTTAGGACCAACTCCCATATCTACCTTAAGCGGCACTTTCAGTGGTTGATCGAGTTCCATCGCACTCAACACAACAGCCTTCGCTTCCTCAATTTCAGAGTTGGGAACTTCCAAAACTAATTCATCATGCACTTGCAAAATCAATCGCGTGCGAAGGTTTCGTTTCGTCAGCTCTCGGTCGAGCCGAATCATTGCGAGCTTGATTAAATCTGCAGCGCTTCCCTGAAGTGGTGCGTTGCAAGCCGCGCGTTCATCAGCTTTTCTGATGCCATCATTGCGATCCATAAGATGTCGGAAGTAGCGACGTCGTCCCCACAACGTACTGACGTAACCATCGACTCGCGCATCTTCAACTGTTGTTTGCATAAAGCCGCGCACTTTCGGATAACGACTGAAATATTTTTCGATAAACTTTTGCGCTTCCTTAGTCGTGATACCAAGATCCTTTGCAGTGGCCATAGCTCCTTGCTGATAGATAAGCGCAAAGTTGATTGTTTTGCCGACTCGCCTCATGTCGGATGTGACTTCGTCGAAAGGAATTTCGAAAATCTCCTGGGCAGTTCTTGCATGAATGTCTTGATCGCGCTCGAAGGCATCGATCAAAGTCTCGTCGCCGGACATATGAGCGAGCATGCGGAGTTCGATTTGCGAGTAGTCGGCGGACAGCAACACGGAATCCGGAGCACCTGGAATAAACGCTCTGCGAATCTGTCTTCCGATTTCGGTTCTGATTGGAATGTTTTGCAGGTTTGGGTTGGAACTGGAGAGTCTTCCGGTTGCGGCAACAGTTTGGTTGAACTCTCCATGCAGCCGTTTCGTTCTATCTAAAACCTGTTTCGGCAGCGAGTCTACATAAGTGGAACGCAGTTTGGCGACATGGCGATAATCAAGAATCTTGCCGACAATTTCATGTTCTGAACGTAGTTGTTCTAGGACCTCTGCGTCTGTGGAGAAGCCACCGGATTTGGTGCGAGTCTTGCTCTTGAGTCCGAGCTGTTCAAACAATATTTTTTGCAGTTGCTGCGTGGACATGATGTTGAAGCTGTGCCCCGCAATCTCAAAGATTTCAGTCTCCAGCCGTCTGAGCTCGTTGCCTAACTCGACCGATAGTTTGTCTAGATAAGGTATGTCGAGCGCCACTCCGGTTTGTTCCATTCGAGCAATGACTTCTTCCAGTGGAAGCTCCACGTCTGCCAAAACTTTGCGGAGATCCTTTTCCATGTGCAGGGAATAATATCTTGCAAGCTCAATGGAAACTCTGGCATCATCTGCGGCGTAAGGCGCGGCACGTTCTACGGGAACGGCCAGCATGGTCACCTGTTTGCGACCTGAACCTATCACGTCATCAATGCGAACCATCGAATAGTTAAGCAGGCGCTCTGATTGGTCTTTCAAACCGTGCTTATCGTCAGGGTTGACGATGTAGCTCGCGAGCATCGGATCGAATACGACTGGAGCAACGTTCACTCCAACTACGGATAGAGCGTGCAATTCGAATTTGGCATTTTGTGCGATCTTGCCGATTGATGGATCTTCCAAAACCGGCTTGAGTTTTTGCAGTACGAGATCCGGATCTAGTTGGGGAACTTGCGAAATAAAACTGTGCCTCACCGGAATGTAGGCGGTTTTGACTTCCCATGTATCTTCGGAATAGTTGGAATCCAACTCTATCAACTGATCTTCCGAGCGCGAAATTCCTTTAGACCAACCGAAGGCCCAGCCGACGATATCGGTGTTGAGCGCATCTAGTCCGGAGGTTTCAAGATCGATTGCAAAAACGGCTTGTTGTGCCAATTCAGCAACTAGTTCATCAAGTTGTTGCTCAGTGGTCACCACTGTTGGTGTGAATGTCGATGCGATTTTTAGCTGTGGTTTGATCAAAACGGCGCTGGTCGATTTTCCGTAGCCGCCACCCATCGAGCCGCCCGAAGAGCCGCTGTCTGAAGCTGAGCCAACACCAGCCTGTGGGCGTCTTTCCATCAAGCCGCCGAGTTCTTCTGCGATCTGCTCTGGGCTGGTCATTTCTGGTTTGTTCTTGCCGAAATGCACCAAGACTCTCGGCAATCGATTGACGAGTGTGCGGAAGTCCAGGTTACGGAAAAACTGACCGACCTTGGGCAGCTCAGGCATGTTGAGCTCGCAGTGTTGGAAATCGAAATCTACAGGAACATCAAGTTTGATCGTCGCCAAACTCTGGCTTGCGTAAGCGCTTTCACGTCCCTCGATCAACTTTTGTCTCATCGACGGTGATTTGATTTCTTCGACATGATTGTAGATATTGTCGAGTGTCTTGTACTCGCTCAACAGCTTTTGAGCAGTGACTTTTCCAATACCTCGAATTCCTGGAATGTTGTCAGAAGTGTCTCCGCACAACGCCTTGTAGTCGATGATCTGTTCTGGATAAACTCCCAGCTTCTCATAGACTTCTTTTCGCCCGAAGGTCATCAAAACACCCTTGCTAGGCATCAAAACGCGAATCGGATTTTCTTCTTCAGGACTGCTTTCTAAAAGTTGAAACGAGTCTTGATCGCCCGTGAGAATGAGGACCTTCATCCCGGCTCGTTGAGCGCTTTTGGCCACTGTTCCAATTACGTCATCGGCTTCGAATCCTTCCAATTCATAGATAGGAATCGACAGTACCTCGACGCCTTCTTTGATGATTGGCCATTGCACTGACAGATCGTCGGGCATCTCTTGCCTGTTCGCTTTGTATTCCTTGTATTCGATGTGTCTGAACGTCGGACCGTCCATATCGAAGCAGACGGCCAGGTGATCTGGGTACTGCTTATCGATGACATCGAACAACGAAGCGAAAAAGCCATGCACCGCCCAGGTCGGAATGCCGGTCTTCGAGCGCAGCCCCGTGGTCAACAGAGCATAGTACGACCTGAAGGCCAATGAGCTTCCATCTACGAGCACGAGTGTTTCGGGTTTGGACGTGCTCATGTTTTCCTTCTTATTTTGTGGTGGTAGATGTGGTGGCAGGTGGTGTAAACGGAACTCTTGGGCTCGGTGGTCCTGCGAATTGCGCAACCGCTTCGGACAAGGCTCTTCCTTCTGATAGAGAAGGTTCGCCCGAGCCGGCAATGGCCGAGATTGTCGGAGCAATATCCGCCGGACTGGCCTGCACGGCATAACGCCCTGGTTGCACACCCAAGCCTACAAATATGAGTGGCACTTGCGAGTCATAGGCATAGGGAGAACCGCTTGATGTGCCGTTTGCCTCTCCAGAGAAAATATAACCTGGTTTTGGAACAACGTACAACTGCCCGCTTCTGCCCTTGTAGTAGCTGGTTCTCACAGGGTCCAGATAGGGTCCGTTGTGAGCTTGGTTGACGACGAATTCGATTTCGGTGTACACGTCACCGACTCCCGAAAATGACTTTGCAATCTTGCTTGCGCGATCCTGTACTTCAGGATGTGAGACTTTAGCCTTATCAATTGCATCCGGGTTGAGATAGAGGTTTGGTGGTTCAAAGGCCTCCACCCAGTCTTGCGCACCAAATGCCGCATCCAGTTGCCCGTCGACATGTGCCTTAAGGCCGTTGGGGTCAATTCGCCCAGCCTCAAATCCTTTTTCTCTGAGGAACTCAGGAATCGGCAGACTGCCATGATTGGAGGTGAAGACGATCAAACAATTGTTCAAGTTCAATTTTTGATCGATGTATTGAAACAGTGTCGATAGGCTCTGATCGAGTCTGATGACGCTGTCTTCTACTTCCTGACTGTAAGGTCCAAATGCATTCCCTAACTTTCCTAGTGGCGTGAAGCTCACTGCCATAAAGTCAGGGTCGCTGTGAGAACCAAGATTCTCCTTTTCGATTGCTTCGCGCGTAAAGTCGCACAGCATCTGATTGGCCCATGGAGTCATGGCGAAGTTGTCGTAGAAACCGCCGCCTTCTGCACCGGGGGTTACGCCGCCGGCGATAACGTGTGGGAATTGTCTTCCATCTTGAGGAATCGAGCGCTCATGCGGGTAATCATCGCGTGTCGAGGCGCCGTATTGTGTTTCCGGCATGACGCGCTGCCATGGTTTGCCCATGTATTTGTCCGCGTAATGCTGGTCGTTAAATGATTTAACCCAAGCTGGAAGGTCTCTTCCATACTGAGACGAGGTGACGAACACTCCCGTCTTCGTGTCGTACCAATATCCGCCGTTTGCGAGGCGTCCAGCCAAAAGAAGGCTCGATCTGTCATCCATTGATGCAGTAATGACTTTGCTTCTTCCATTCGATGCAAGTTTGAATTGGTCACCAAGGGTGGTGCCGAGCAGCAATTTTGTTCCGCCTGCAGGCCCGTTGCCTCCAACCAACTGACAGTCGTCTGCAACGATGCTCTGTGTTTTTGCTTTTCGCAGACTGTACCAATCGTCGCCGATAATCCCGTTTGCCCATGGATAGGCGCCGGTTGAGATGACGGCATGACCGCAAGCCGATTGCGTATTGGCTTGCCGATATCGGCAGTTGGTGAAGTTTGCGCCGTTATCCATAAGGAAGCGCAAACCGCCTGACGAGAATTTGTCTTGGTATCTCGCCAGATAATTGAATGCGAACTGATCGGCGACCAGCATCAAAACCAGTTTGGGTCTACTAACCGCCTGGGCAGCGGCCGGCTCTGTGGGCAGGAGCCCGGACCAAACGGCACTAAGGACAGTGATCAATATCAATAAGGAACTAAGGACTCTCTTCCTTAAGTTGATGCTGATGAGGGCTGCGTTTCGTCTGTTAACTGTCACCATAGCCTCCGATTGGTAAATCTCGTTCTGTGCTCTACTCGTCGCCAAACATCCGGGCTTCGCAAAAGGTTGCAAAGCGACCGCGTTGCATAATGACAACAAGCTTCAAAACGCCCATAAAGGCGCATCTCGTGTCATCCTCAGCGGATACGGATTCCGGTAATTTTACTATTTCTTGCCGCTTGCGATATGTAACAGTCTTATTGATAACTTTGTGAAGTTTGCCGAGATTTTCGATGTGCCCACTACAATCTTGGTTCGGCATCTAGACTCAAAAATGCACAAGGCAGAGGACAGTTCAATGAGCGAACGAACCAAACTACTTAAGAAAGCGGTTATGACAAGCGTCGGAGCCACTTCGAACGTCGAAAGAATCAAGACTGCGCTTCAAGAAGCCATGCAAGACCTGGTCAAGGTTGGCTCGGACTTGATTGATGAGCTTGAAGAAAAGGGCAAAATCAAAACCGAAAGCGCACAATCTTTCGTCAAGAACTTCAAAGAAGAAGCATCCAAGCGCACAGGCGATGCAGAGCACAAGATTTCGGTCAAAGTGCAAGGCTCGATGAAGAAAGCCGCTAAAGAGCTCGGCTTGGCAACTCGCGAAGAAATCGAAGAAATTCTCGAGCGCCTTCTCACCCTTGAAGAAACCGTTGGCGGTTCTACCGAAGACGAGCACGACGGCGGCAAGAAGAAGCGCGGTCGCAAAGCCAGCTAGTTGACCTAACTTGGCTCAACTCACAGCATCTCTGGCGGTAGCGGCGGAATCTGCGGCGCCCTGAGACCACTGGTTGGGTTGCTGATTATTGCGCCCGGCGGTAGATCTTTGACCACAGGCAACGGAGTACGAATCTGTATTTCAGCCGCGAGGTCGGGACAGCCGCCGGGTTCGCTTTGGTTGCACCAATCGCGAACAGGCACAGGCTGCCCTCTTTCGGCGCGACTGTTCTTTATATCTATCATGTTGCGAATTAGCACAGACCACGAAACCTCAGGCTGGTTGCCGGTTGTGAAGGCCCCTTTGCTGAAGTAAAGCAGTCGCCCGGCAGGAATGGGCATGTCGCCAAACGGATATCGCTCGTAGTCGTAAAGCTTCGGGCGGTGGGACGCATTGCTGAGCCCGAGCCGCGAGTCGAGAACGATTGTGGCTTGAGCTGCCCTCGGCAAAGAATCGGTCTCGGTCAAAATCGAACTCAGCTTTTTGCCTTCTATTGAAATTGAGGCTTCATCCGGGAAAAGTGTGTGGATGTCGCCCAGCACGCTGAAACCTTTGCGGAGCCATGGGCTGCGCCAATTCTCATTGGTGGAACCTTGATGTATTGCCGCTTCGTGAAACTCAGACTCCAAGACCGGGCGAATTTGAGGAGAGAAAACTGTTCTGCCTCCAAGAAGAAAGGCATTGCCTTGCCGATCGATGCGATAGAGACCATCTCTTAGCATTGTATTTGCTTTGGCGCAGATGTCGAAAGATGCCAGCGCCGCCTGCTCGGCATTGTGCGAGGCAAGCTTTGCAAGTTGACCTACAAAGAGCATTTCGTCGCGTTGCTTTTGTACTCTTTCGACAACCTCTGAGAGCAATCTTCTTTTGTCTCGGAACGGAAGAAGTTTATTTTCAATATCAGCGGGGAGTTCTTTCGACAAATGATCTTCCGGCGTTATGCGGCGAATCGCTTCATCGATCGATTTCAATTCCTGTTTCTTTACGAAGAGCTGCTGTTCGACAAGATGGAGCACTCTGGCTGAGCGTCTTTGCACCTGATTTGCGATGCTGCGCGATTCGATCGCAGCCAGGTTCGTATCGTATACCGCTTCAAGAAAGTCCTCTATGAGCCGTTTGTCAAAGCCGATGCGTCCACACAGATTGCAATTTCCTGCGCCATCAACAAGAAGAGGAATTGAAGAAGGCGGCGGAATGTCTTTCTTGTTCCCTATAAAAAAACTCCGAGACAGCGCTTCTTGACCGTACTCTCCTTGCGATGTCTGATGCAAAATTGCAAACTCGCGTGCGCCAGTGTCTTGCACGAGACAACTGTTTGCGACAATGTTTGTGTCGAGTGGAACCGCGCTTGCTACCCGCTCTGCCTCTGTCCACGGTTGTTTGAAAAGGGATGCGATTTTCTCGGGATCGGTGGATGCATCGAGCTGTCGCAGCCATTGATAGAATGTTAGTTCAATTGCCTTTCCTGCGTTCATGCTTGAAACAGGATCAAGTGCCGGCCCTAATCGACCGTCTCCGGGAACGCTCGCGCCTACAGCCTGCTGCCAATTTCCAATGCCTTTCCAATTGGGGAACGCCAGCAAATCGAGCGGGCGTTTGAATTGCGATGGAATGCAATTGGGAAATCGAATGGCAAGTGCAGTCGCATAGATTGGAATGCTCTTCGGACCGACTAATGCGCAGGCACTCTTTGTTTTTGGTTGCTTTCCTTTTGATGCATCTTTTGGTTCGTACACGGCTTCGACGAGCACCGCCGATGGGGTCGTCGTAAGTTCTACCGGATTGAACTCGGATGCGGGTAGTGACTCGACTCCATCACCTTCCGGATAGAAGACGATAGGGTCATCGCTGCCGGGTACAGGTACTCGCGCATACGCCTTATAGCGACCATCCCCTACGAAGGATGCTTTGCTCTCTGCAGTGGGAGCCGTTATACGCGTTGTAGTTAATGTCGTAGAGTTGACGCGTCCCAAGCTGAGCTTCACTTCAGTCAAAGTCAGCTCAGTGCGATATGCGCTTTCGAGAATTTTCTGAATTCGATCGCGCAGTGGCAGCGTTCCTTCTCTGATTGCATTGGGCTCGCCTTGCTTTCCCCTGACTTCAAGCGATTTTTCGAGTTTGACTTTCAGATCTTCTCTCAGTTGCTTGAGCGTTTTTAGATCGGTGTTTGCGAGACTCAACAATGACTTGTTGTCGATCATGCTTGCCACCATCGCTGCATGTCGAAGTCTCGCCATTAGGGTGTTAATGCCGGTTGTGCGTGTTGCGTTTTCCTCTTCGCCTTCTTGAACGTCGCACAGACCGATGCGACCAAACGTGGGATGTTCAATCGTCACGTTCATCAATTCTTCCGCTGCGATTTCAGCTGCTCGTCCCAACGGATCAACATCGCTTTTCGGCAGGTTAATCATTCCGATTGCGATCACATATGAGCAAATCAGAACGCTGCTGGCCAGAGAGCCCAAAATCAAGGAGATTCCGCTCGAAATAAACGGATTGTTGGCGCTTGCGTCTTTTGTTGGTTTGATTTCAGTTTCTGGCAATTGACTTCCTGAATTCATAGTAGCTGAATCTTCTCGATGATATCAGGAGTGATCTTCTGGTGATACCATGCAAGAGGGAGAGTAATTACTCAAGGAAGATGTGATTCGGTTTTTCATACTTTGGATCTGTTTCTGTTCGATGAGCGTCGGCAGCATTACTGCGACTTATGCAGCCGGCTCATCCACTTCAGGCAAGAGTGGTTCAAATGCCACCACAGGTGGCTCCGCGGCAACGAAACAAAATCCGGCGATGGAGAAGGGAAACCCGGCAGCTGCGAAGGGAAACCCGGCAGCTGAGCTCCAGGAGGCAGAGCGCCTCGCTGCAAGCGGTGCGCTGTATCAGGCGCGGGAGTTGTTGGGGACCATCGTCAAAAAATACCCCGATGACCCCGAGGTGAACTTGGTCGCAGCCAAACTTTATCGGCAACTTGGCTTCACTGCGCAGTCAATTCAGTATTACCAACGTGTTCGGCGGTGGCGTCCACTTGATATCGAACCGCTCGTCGCATTGTCTCAGATGCATATGGAGCTGTTGGACTCCGATAATGCGTTGTGGTTGGCTCGAATGGCAGTCAATCTTGATCCGCGGGCAAAAGAGGCACGCTTGGCTCTGGGCGAAGCGTTGTTGGCCGCACAATCGCTCAAAGACGTTGATGCAGTCGTGCAGTCACTGATGACGGAGTTTCCTGGCGATGCGCAAGTTTTGCATCTCGCCTACAGGATGCACCGCGACGATGGAGATTTCGCTGCGGCAAGACGTTCTCTCGAATTGGCTATCGCAATGGACAAAGCACAAATGCGTTGGCTGCTCGATTTGAGTGATGCGTGTGTTGCTGATGGCGACTACAAGGCGGCAAAGAAGGCTTTGCTTCAGTATTTAGCGGTGGAACCTGAATCAACCGAGGCTCTGGAAAAATATGCAGAGCTTTTGGAACACAATTTGCACGACTATTTCGGTGCAATCGATCAGTATCGTGCGATGTTGAAGTTGGATCCCGTCAACGTTACCGCGCTAACCGGAATCGAACGTTGCCGCGCAAAGCAAAATGACATTGCTGCGGTCTGGCGCGATTGGGTTAGAAACGCGTTTGGGTTTCTCTTCGGTGGTCGCTCGTCTTCGCGATGAGCGATCTAAATCAAGCGATCTATTTGTTGGCTGGTGTTGTTCTTGAAAGAACGCGCTTCGGTCCGTGAATCGGATCTTCGATTACAACGGTCTTGTCGCGTGTAGGTCCTACGCTGACAATCGCGATTGGCGCATCGAGAGCTTCTGCCAGGAAGTCGAGGTAGCTTTGCGCTTCCTTCGGAAGTTCTTTGAAGCTTGTGCAATCCATTGTTGATTTGTTCCAGCCCGGGAAAGATTCATAGACTGCTTCCATTCTCTGAAATTGGCTTCCGATGCTGGGAAGGTCTTTGAAGACTTCACCTGTTTCGCGATCTTTGTACGCTACGCACACCTTGATCTCGTCGAATTCATCTAACACGTCGAGCTTGGTTATTGCTAAACAATCGAGTCCGTTGATGCGCACTGAGTAGCGTCCGAGCACAGTGTCAAACCAGCCGCAACGGCGTGGACGACCTGTGGTGACGCCGACTTCCGCCCATGCTTTTCCAGTCTGTCTGAGCTTTTCGCCGACTTCTCCGACTTGTTCTGTTGGGAATGGTCCCTCGCCGACGCGAGTCATGTAGGCTTTGGAAACTCCGATGACACGGTCGATAATGGTTGGTCCGATTCCGGCTCCGACGCATGCTCCGCCTGCTGACGGACTTGAGCTGGTCACGTACGGATAGCTGCCGTGGTCGAGATCGAGAAGAGTTCCTTGAGCACCTTCAAACAAAATGTTTTTGCGAGCTTGCACTGACTGGAAAATGATTGCGGATGTGTCGCAAACATACTTTTTGATCTTTTGACCGTACTCGTAATACTCTTCGAAGATCTCTTGTGCGTCGAGTGGTGAGATGCTGTACATCCGCTCAAATAGGACGTTTTTGCGGGGCACCAACCATTCCAATTTTGCTTTGAGAACTTCTTTGTCGAGAAGATCTTCAATGCGAATTCCGGAGCGTGCACATTTGTCTGCGTAAGTTGGTCCGATACCACGCTTGGTGGTACCGATCTTTTTGTCTCCGCGGCTTTCTTCTTCCGCAGCGTCCATAGTTAGATGATATGGCATCGTCACGTGAGCACTGGCTGACAGTTTCAGATTGCTGTCATCCAGTCCGCGTTCGAGCAATGCATTCAGTTCCGCCAAAAATGCTTTGGGGTCAATGACCATACCGGGACCAAGCATGCAGACTTTCCCTTTGTAGAGAATGCCTGAAGGAATCAGGTGGAATTTGTATGTTTCACCATCAACCACCACTGTGTGTCCGGCGTTGCAGCCGCCTTGATAGCGAACTACAACATCTGCGTTTCGGGCTAAAAGATCTGTGACTTTGGCTTTGCCTTCATCACCAAATTGTGCGCCTACGACGACTACGTTTGCCAAGGTTCCTCTCCAAAGTTGCGGGCATCATGCGATGCCAATCTGAATGCTGTTCAAACGAAAAACTTCCCGGGTGCCATGACTCGTCTGAGTCTTTGACCACGCCGGTACGAAGCCCTTTCTGGCTCCGAAGTTTTTTGAACCCAGATAGTCTATGGTACTCGCCAAGTGCTGTCAATTTGTAGGTTCTTAAGGTTTTTGCCTGCTTAATATTTACTTTGATTGCTGAGTCAACGGGACTTTGTTTCCGATTACTATTAATCTATTGATGATGAGCAGTTCGGTCTTTACAGAAAGCCTTTTGGCGCGCCAATCGACCGCCGCAACGTTGATTGCCAACGCAGTCGCTGGCGGAAAGCTCGTTCATGCCTATTTGTTGACAGGTCGAAGCGTTGATGACAAGTGGGCGATGGCGCGGGAATTGGCTGCGTACCTCAATTGTGACAAGCGCAAAGAGGGTGCTGCGCAGCCTTGTTACATTGCGTTGAAACCGGAAGTATATTGCCAGAATTGCAAATGGATATTCGACGGGAAGCACCCGAAAGCTTTGATGGTGCTTGGCCCGGAAGGTTCCAAGAGCGGCAAGATAGCAGTAGAAAAGGCGCGCGCCCTAAGCGATGAGCTGAGCAAAACATCTTCGTACGTGCGATTGGTTGTTGTGGAAACGGCTTCGGAAGCCTCTTTTCACCGCCCCTGCGCCAATGCATTGCTCAAGACTATTGAGGAACCCCGCACTGACTGCCTCTTCATGCTCTTCGCCGGCTCTCAAGAAGAGGTGTTGCCGACGGTGGTGAGCCGTTGCCAGGTCGTTCCGCTGGCGAATCGCCCTGAAGCAAACCTGGGACCTTTGCAATTTGCAATCAGAGAGCCCGGAGCCAAGCTGGCAGTAGCGCTCAACGCCGACGGCGAGCGAGCCACTGCCATTGACGGAGCGGCAGAGCGGCTGAGGAAGTTGCCGTTTTTCTGTGTTCCGTGTCCCCTGCCTGCTCATCGCGCGGAGCCGGGAAGCGCCCGTGCCACCCAGTCTTTATCCGATGCTCTTGAGCTTTCTGAGCATTTGCAAAAGATTCTGGATGATGAGGTGTTGTCGATCGACGACACCCTCGACACTCTGGTAGAACTCGAGCTCCGAAGCTTGAAGTCGAGGCTGCCTGTCGATTCCAGAACTTTTGCCTACATGCAGGGTGTCATGAATCTTGCCGAAGATGCAAAGCAGCATCTTGGCAGTTTTGTATCAAAGAAGGCGGCGTTTGAGAGTTTCGCACTTCGCTGGGCAGAATTAAGACAACAGAAGTTATGCTAGTGTGAGAACTTAAGCGGTTAGTTAATCGGATCTATCGGGCCACCGGGGGGCGGTATCTTGAATTCACCAGAAGCCAGTAAGGAGACGTTGGGCAGCTTTTTGAGAAACGTCATCGGGGTTCAATTATTCCTCGGTCTTGTGGGCTGCGTTCTCTTCTTTTTAACTGTAGGCAGACCCATAAACGTAACTGACTTAGTAATCACGCCTAAAGCAAAACCGGTTGTAGACCCTGCTACGAACAGCGAAAAGTTCATGAAGGAAGTGAGCCAGATGGAACCTTTGGTGTTGTTGGCCAAAGGCAAAAAGGATTTGGCCGCCAAGGCCATGAAGAAGCTGTTGACCGACAAACCTGAAGACATCAAAACCCTGGTTGCCGCGGGCGAATACTACTATCAGACCGGCGATAAGAACCAAGGCTTTTCGTATGTCGAAAAGGCGGTGGCAGCAGCGCCTGACAGCAAGTACATTTTGTTGAATCGTGCACGACACATTTCAGAAGAAGGCAAAGATGCTGAGGCCCTGCAAGCGTACGAAGACCTTGTGAAGCGCTTTCCGGAGCCTTGGGCAGGTCCGCATGAGGAGTTGGCCAAGATGTATCAGCGTCAACATAATGCTGATGGCATGGTCAGAGAGTATAAAGCAGTGTTGGATGCATTTAGCACTGATGAAGTGAAAGCCAGTGGTGATGAGCGGTTGGCTGCGCGCGCTGCTGATATCAGAAAACGATTGGGGATGGCATTGTGTGCGCAAGGCGACCCCAAAGCAGGATTCGAAGAGTTTGTGAAAGGCTTTACGATTGAGAAGGACAGCCAAGGCTATCCTGAGTCTGTAAGAGCTGTGGTTGAACGCAATGGAGGATTGGTTGAAGGAGCGATCAATGAAGAACGCACCTTGATCGAAAAGAATCCGAATGACATAAACGCGCGCTTGATGCTTGCACGTTTGCAACTTTCATTGAGCCGGTACTTTGAAGCAGAGACTCAGTTGAATGAAGTAATGAAGAAGAACGAGGGTCATCCCGAGCTGCATGAAATCAAGGCGGAACTATTGTATAGACAAGCCCAGAACGATGAAGACAAAGCAAAGGCCATGGGCGAGTTTGAGATGGCATCACGACTCATGATGAGTCGCTAAACTTTCTCTTTAACCTTTGTCTTTTTCGAGTTTAGCTAACTGCTCGTACAATTTCTTCTCCGCTTCGGTCGGCTCAACCGGCACCACGATGCGTGTTTTCACTAGTTGATCGCCGCGATTTTGGTCTTTCAAATTTGGCAGTCCTTTGCCTCTAAGTCGCAAGACTCTTCCATTTTGTGTTCCTGGTGGAACTTTGATCGTCACTGGACCATCAACCGTCGTCACGGTAGAGTCGCCTCCGAGAACGGCTTTGGCTGCGCTGATTGGAAGTTCGCAAACCAGGTTGTCACCATCCACGGTGAAATAGTTGTGCGGTTTCACTTTCACTTTTAGAATCAAGTTGCCGGTCTCGCTGCCGCGCGTAGCGCCCTTCCCTGTGACGCGAACGTTAGAACCCGCGCGCACGCCTGGTGGAATTTTTACGTCGATGGTTTTGCTCGGTGCTCCTTGCATGCTGATCTGAAGCGTTCTTGTAGCGCCCTTTGCCAATTCCTCAATTCCGAGTTCTATGCTCGCTTCGAGGTCTAGTGAAGACTTTCTGGGTGACTGTGCTTGAGGCTTCGGTGCTCCTTGCGCCGGGCCTGGTCTGAAGCCTGTGGCGGTTCCTTTAAAGCCGCCTCCGCCTTGTTGGCCAAATGTTTGCCCAAACAACACTTCGAAGAAATCTGAGAACGCCGCACCTTTGCCGAAGTCTCCGAAATCAAAGGCGAAGTTGAAATCAGGAGGTGGTTTGAAGTCTGCACCTTCCTTCCAGCCAGAGCCAAGCATGTCATAGCGCTTGCGCTTTTCAGGATCTTTGAGCGCCTCATAAGCTTCGTTGAGCTCTTTGAACTTCTCTTCGGATGCCTTGTTGCCCTTGTTTGCATCGGGATGGTGTTGTCGAGCGAGTTTTCGGTAGGCCGCCTTAATCTCTTTGTCCGTGGCCGTGCGTGGGACGCCCAGAACTTTGTAGTAATCCTTGTACTTGACCAAGCGTCCAGCTCCCGAAATTATTACCTTCGCCTATACATTATACTGTCGCCGCAACCAAGCTGTGTTGACAGGGCGTGTGGAACTGTTGGGCGTGTGGAACGGTTATCCAAGGCACGGCGGATGGCAAGGTCGGATCGCAATGAATCGCGAAAACGCTACGTGAAGCTACTGAGAGGTGGGGCTGGCCGGTACCATTGGTCCGGTGGCATCGGTGGGTCTGGTTGGCCCAACAGGACCAGATACCGGCACTGTCGTGATGCCACCATCTCCGCTACCAGGTGCTGACGTCGCACCTATGCCGTCCAAGTGTTCTACGCTGCGCTCAGTGATGAACTTCAAAGGAATGGGTTGACCTATACCGGGCACATTGCCGATGAAAGGAAGGTTTCCGAGCGGCAAGAATGGACCGACGTTGTATACGGAAACAGTGCTGTAGCTAAAGAGTTGTGCGTCAGGATCGACTGTTCCTGCGATGGGAGCATTGGGTCCGAATGTTTGAGTTTGATTCGTGGCGATTGCTGTTTTCACGATGAAGAGATCGGTGCCGCAACCGAGATATCCGCCGACAGGACTGAGTTTGCCGAACTTGCCCAAACCGGATGAGACCATCTTGTCCGACACAGCTTTCACTTCAGTCAAGGCTTGTTGGTATGTTGTGGATGTTCCTGCAGCAGACGCAGCTTCGCGGCTAAGCAATGCTACAACCGTAGCTCCGCATCCTATTCCCACGAGGTTGATCAGCGGAAACAGAATGATCAAAAAGAAGATTCCGAGAGCCGGAGCGAACTCGGCAATATTCCCCTTCTGTGAGCGGGAGAGCCTTTTGCGACTGCTCATTACCAAAATCCTCCTGGGGTTTTGCGTAATACAAACCGACCTTGATTTCAATTTGACGGATGCTTTCACTATCCTACACCTACCGTCTTCTACTTTATAGCCTCAGATTTGGTCGCTAGCCGAATTTTAAAGCCGCCAATCGATTCAAAAGCTCTTCCGCCTTGGGTAATGCCGACTTTCGCATTTCTATGGAACTCGTTGCTTTTTTCGCCGACTCTTTCCTGTCGGAGGCTGTCCAGTTGTTTTTGTTTTCGAGCAATGAAATTGCATCTGCGTATTGTTTGCTTGCCTCATCTGTCTTGCGACGATCCAGCAATACTTCAGCTAGCGACACCCGAACCTCAAGCGCCAACTTGATTCCGGAGGCTTTGCTCAGCTCGCCGTTTGCCATTACTCCGCCGAGATTTTCGAACTTTCCTCCCGCTGATTGAAAGAGCGAAAGTGCCTCTTTCCAGGCGCTTTCAGAAGATTCGAGATTGCCTTGGCGACGAGCGACTCTAGCCAAATCGCAGTAGTCGAGGAAGACGACTTGACTGTTCTTGCCCAGTGCGGCTTTGTCGAGATCGAGTCTCGTTTTCAAAAGGTCTAACAGCATCGAGGAGTCTTTTAGGCGGTCTTCCAACGACATGACCTGAAACTGATCTCGCGGGACTTGTCTCATTGCAATCACTAACGCACGTCGCCAAAGTGCTTCTGATTTGCCGACATCTTTTTTCGCTTGTGCGATGTCGCCGAGGTCCATTAAGACGGTCGGCATATACGACCCAAACCGTTTCTGAGGCTGCTTTTCCATCGATGCTAGTGCTGTTGAAAGCAGAGA
Source organism: uncultured Candidatus Obscuribacterales bacterium (assembly GCA_964478655.1). Lineage (GTDB taxonomy): Bacteria > Cyanobacteriota > Vampirovibrionia > Obscuribacterales > Obscuribacteraceae > CAYZJR01. Next base: position 54,312 of record CAYZJR010000010.1, on the reverse strand, counting down.
GTCTGCTTCAGTCAAGTTTCCCGACTGAAACTTGATATGTCCGAGCAAAGCCGAACACATAGCAAGCTCTTCCGTTGCCTTTTGTTCGGTAAGAATTGCAGAGGCGTCGGTGAGCAGATCGGCAGCACGAGTCGCATCTTTGTGAATGTAGGCATCTTCAGCAAGCAAGAACTTGCTGTGCGCAACGTTGAGATTATTCGGCGAAGGATTTGCTGGGTTGAGAGGATCGTTGCGAATGCTTAGTTCTAATCTCTCATCAAGCAGGCTCGTAGACTCTTTGTTGTTGCCGAGCTGTCTGGCAGTGCGTGCCTGCCATTCGAGTCCTTTGAGCAGCGCGGTCGGATCAAGATTAGGGTTGTCTCTCAATATTTGGAGAGCGCGGTTGAAACGGTCGTGTGCTGTCGCATAATCTTGATTGGAGAAGGCAATCAATCCCAAGTTGTGAGCACTGCGAGCAGAGGGGCGCGAGTCCTTGCCGAGAATTGCATCAGACGCAGACAATGCCTTGGTTAGAGCCGATTCGGCAGAGGCGTCGAAAACGCCTGATGAAACTATCAGCGATGCCACGCAATCGTTGATTTCGTTGCAGATTTTTTTAACTTGATTTGCGTCCTTCTTGCTCCATGCATTATCAATTTCATTGGAGAGAAGTTGCATTTTGCGATCGAGTTGTGTTCGCAGGCTGCTTTCAAGCTTGGCGGAAAGGGCAACCAGAGCTGGGTCTGCCGATAGTCCCTGTGCTCGTTGAACGTCGATGAGTTCTTTGACTGATGAGGCGAGATTGATCGGATCGTTACCTGCTTTCTCTTTGGCTTGTGTGAAAAGATCTGCGGCTGCCTTGTAGTCGCCCTTGTCAAAAGCTTGCTGACCTGATTCATATAGACTCTGCCAACTGGCTTGGCTGTTCGCTCCGTGCTGCATTGCGACGTTCCACGAAAGAGTGAGTGCCAGGGCGAACACGCCAATCATTGCTGGTATCGTATATGGTGGTGGACCTTGGTTTTTTCTGGCGCTCTTCTTCCGCTTGAGCAGTTCCACTTTTTCTCGTACTTTTTGCGCCGCTGATTTTACTTCTTGCTGTCCAATGGCTTCCAATGCCAGTTTGAATTCGCCCATTGATTGAAATCGATCGGCAGGATTCTTTGCCATCGCCTTTAATACCACTGCTTCGAACTCTGCTAGATGTTCCAGCTGAGGTCGAAATGCTCTCAACGATTTCGGCATCTCACTTGTGTGTTTGAAAATCGTCTCGTAAATGTTGGAACCACTAAGCGGCGGCTTTCCCGTCAGCGCCTCATAGAGAACGCATCCGAGTGAATATACGTCCGAGCGATGATCGATCTTTTGCGCAGTGCATTGCTCTGGGCTCATGTACAACGGGCTTCCGAAGACCTCTCCCGTCTGGGTTAGGCGCAGCGATTCATTTTCAGGATGCAGCAGTTTTGCGATGCCGAAGTCTAGAATTTTGACGAAGTCCGGGGTTTGCTCGGACTTTACGAGCATGATGTTGCTCGGTTTGATGTCGCGATGCACGACGCCGCGTTTGTGAGCATGATCGAGTGCATCGCATGCCTGCGAAAAAACATTGCGCAGCCGCTTCCAGTCAAGGAGTTCGGATTTTGCGACAAAGGAAGAAAGAGTGACGCCTTCGATGTGTTCCATCACGAGGTACGAACGACCTTTCTCTCCCGCGTGAAACTCGTGCACTTTGATGATTCCTGGGTGATCGAGTGCTCCGACCGCTTTGGCTTCTTGCTGAAAACGCATCACTGCATTCGCTTCCGAAAACAGCAGACTATGCAAAATTTTGACTGCGACTGTTCGTCCAATCATGAGTTGTTCGCCACGATAGACCGAACTCATTCCACCTTTGCCGATAAGTTCTTGAATAAAGATTCCGCTTTCCAAAGTGGTGCCGAGCAGCTCGTCATCGCGCACGTCAAGGGGCACTACGGCTGCCTTTCCAGGCGACGCGCCGACCGAGCGTGTGCTGTCCGGGCTCACAACCAGCTCGGGTTTGTGGACCAGCTCGATTTTCTCTTTCTCAATATTGTCCATGGGAGCTGGATCGAAGGGGCTTTTACTATATGCCCGATTGAAGGGTCATCTTGTCGACTCGTGCTCCCGAAGTAATTTGGTTTCAAATCACGGAATCGTGGAAGTATATATAAAGAGATTCAACAGAAGGTGAGAGGTATGTTGAAGCGCACGCACAACTCCAGGCGCAGCCTAGCGCAATCTTCCATTGAGTTGGTTGTCGGGCTGATATTCTTGGTTCCGCTCATTCTTGCGTTTGTCGATCTTGCCGCGGTTGTTCTTGCTGTCCAAGTGAATGACTCCACTTGCCGAGAAGCGGCTCGCGTGGCGTCTATCGGTGATCCTCGCGACTGGCAATTGAGAGCCAACGCCGTTATTGCCCGCGCCAACCAGAAAGGCAGCAGTATGCTGAGCAACTTTCAACTCGATACGCCTAATTGCACATGCACGATTAGCGCATGGGACGTGCAGCAGTTGGAGCCGCCGAATGGTTATGGAGGAACGCTCACAGGAACTGTAAGAATCCAGACATTGGTGCAGGTGCAACCATTTTCGGTGAAGTTCTTCCAGTTTAATGGTGGGCAGCCGTTGATATTCAAGTCGATGCAGACTTATCCGATTACGTATGTCGTGCCGAACAAGGCAACTTAGAACTTCTCTAGAAGTATGACTCCTTCATGCTGGGAAGGTCGGAGAAGTCGCGAACTATCTTTACTGGGCGGACCAGTTCAGCGGTTTCCCATGCTTCGATTTCGTGCAATGAGGTTCGGTAAAGAAGGTGTTTCCGCAAGCGTTCGTTCAGTTTCGTCTTGCTGAAGTATTCATTCATTTTGAGGTGGTTGGAGTCTGAGAGCGGACCCTTCGACGAAGTCCCTTTGAGAGATTCGATCAGTTCTACTGCGCGCGTTTCTTCTTGAGCGCTCAGTGGTTGACCAGCTCGAAGTTTCAATGAATTCGAAATGTATGTTTTTAGCGGCTGCTGGAACCTGAAGTTGCGATAGTTGCTATCTATGTTGAACCAATTTTTGAACGCGCGATACAGGAGCGCTTGATCTTCTGCTGTTGGATTTGCAGGTAGCCGAAGTTCGTCTGCAATTCTGCGAATTACGAGGTGGGTTTGCTCTGCGTGAGTGAGCTCGTGATAGCTGGTGCTGGCGAAATCTCCTCTTGTTGAGACTCCATCCGCGTTAACGATCATTCTATTCATGCCCTTTTGCCAGGCACCGAGTTCTTGCAAATTACCGCGCAAAAGTACCTTGGGGGCTGGTATTCCGAGTTGTCCTGCTGTTTCTGCCAACACTGGATTGACTGCTCTTGCGATTTCTTCGAGATCTTTGTTGAATCTCTTCACGCTCTCGTGCTGCGGAATTACTCGGTTGTAGTTGAATTTCATGAATTCACTAGCCGGATATTCTTTGCCGCCGTAGGAGAACCTACCGCCACCTCCTTTGGTGCGCACCAAGAACTCGGCATGCTGTGCCGCTTGAACTTCACTCAGTCCCTTGCGAATGCGGTCATCGATGTTAGGTACTGCTTTCTCAATCGCGTGTGCGAAGCGAAGTGCGCGTTCTTGAGAATACAACGGCGAACGCTGAGCTAGGGCGGTTCTAGTTGTTGGTGGTATAACGGTATCGAGCGCTAGCTGTGCTTCTGGAGGAAGAGTTTTGTTGGAACGAAATGTGCCGATCTCCAGTTCTGTGGCTGTGAGTGGTCGTGGCACACTTCCTGGTTTGAAAATGCTCTTTCCAAGCTTCATTCCTGCTGCACCGCCGGCGGTGCCCAGAGCGGCGTCAAACAAGAATCGTCCAAGGTGTCCTTCGACTACTTCGGTATTTGCGCCTTGGTTGGCGTTTGACTCCCACGTATCGGAAACCGCACCGGCAACGGCTTTTGCGTGCGTTGCAACTTCAGCGACGAAGCTGGTGGCAAGTCCGATAGACAAAGACTTCCCGGCGAATCCAACGATTCCTCTTGCCGGTGCCAACTTTGCCATCACGATACCGGCACCGACCGATCCTAAAACCTGCAACGCAGTGGATGCGATCTGGTCGTCGCTGACGGATTCTTTGGCTGTCTCTTCCGCCGCAGACCAACCCGCTTTGAAGAGAGCCATTTCTCTCGACACTTTGTCTTGCCAAGGCTCGTCGCCCCGATCGCCGGCAAAATGTCCCATAACCAAGTTCTGGCTGAGCGAATGCTCGCCGAATTCTGGACGCATGAGAATTTGTGGATATCGGGGGGAAGGGCAATGTTCTGACAATATCCTTCATTTCGCTCGTCGCCAAGAGGGGAAATACGAAGAGCCAGCGCCGGCCCGGTAAGTTTCGAAACTGAGGCTCGGGGTGTCGGCTTTGAGGCTCGGGGTGTCGGCTCGGAGGCTCGGCTTATCAAGGTATGCCAATCTGTTAACGATTTTGGCGAAAAGCGATACCAATCTAGTAAACCTTGACAGCTTTGCCTCGATGCAATGGTTGCTGGCGCGATTTTTCGTAAACCGACCCGATAAGAAAGCGCCCTCCTCAAAAGGAGAGCGCTAACGCTTCGATTGCTTTACGCTTAGCCGGCTTACGCAGCCAAGTACTTAGCCAGATCTTGCAAGGTGTTGGGGTCGAGTCTGACCGACGGTCCCATGGTGGTGCTCAGGTAGACGGCTTTGATGTAGGTACCCTTCACCGAAGCAGGCTTCACCTTTTGAATTTGATCGCAGATTGCAGCGAGGTTTTTGAGCAATCGGCTGTCATCAAACGACAACTTGCCGAAGCCCATTTGCACCAATCCGCCATCCTTTTCGGCGCGGAAAGAAACTTTTCCAGCCTTCAATTCTTTGATGGTTTTGGCGACATCGAATGTGACGGTGCCATCTTTCGGGTTTGGCATCAAGCCGCGCGGTCCGAGCAACTTACCCATTTTGGAGAGCATGCCCATTGCATCGGGAGTGGCGACGAGCTTATCGAACTCGAGGAAACCTTCGCCGATTTTAGCGACGAGATCTTCGGCTCCGACAACATCGGCGCCTGCATCTTGCGCTTCTTGAACTTTGTCGCCCTTCGCCACGACGGCGACGCGAACTTCCTTGCCTGTTCCGCCTGGAAGATTCACTGTTGAACGAATTTGTTGGTCGTTCAATTTCGGGTTGATGCCGAGACGGAAATGAATTTCCATGGTCGGGTCGAATTTGACGGACTTCTCTTCGCGAAGAATTTTCAGCGCTTCTTCAGCTGTGACCAGCTTCTGTCCGGCTTCTTCGTAGATTTTTCCGAGTTTTTCTTGACGCTTCGTAAGTGTAGGCATTGTCCGAGGTCCTTGTTTCGTTCCTGAAGATCGTGTGTTTCGTGAGTACTAGTCTTGAACGTTGAGTCCCATATTGCGGGCCGTTCCCATGATCATTTTTTCGGCCGCCTCAACTGTGGTGGCATTGAGATCTGGCATCTTGATTTTTGCGATCTCGGTGATCTTGGCTTTGGAGATGGTTCCTACCTTGGTTTTGTTAGGTGTGGCGGAACCTTTCTCAACGCTGGCTGCTTTCTTGAGCAGTTCAGATGCCGGCGGAGTCTTGAGCACGAAGTCGAAGGAGCGATCTTCAAACACCGTGATTTCGACAGGAACAATCGTTCCAGCCTTGTCTTGGGTCTTGGCGTTGTACTCCTTGCAGAACTGCATGATGTTTACGCCGTGCTGTCCAAGCGCTGGTCCGATAGGTGGGGCCGGGTTGGCCTTACCAGCTTGAATTTGCAGTTTTACTTTTCCGACAACCTTTTTCACGGTTCCAATTCCCCGAATACTATATGTATATGCGCCGAATGTATGATTTTATGGCAGTTGGAGCGCACTTTCCACTACATTTACACTTTTATAACTTGGTTGAACTCCAGTTCTACCGGCGTTGCGCGTCCAAAGATGATTACAGAAGCCTTTATGCGTTCGCGCTCTAGGTTTACTTCTGTAACTTCTCCTGTAAAGTCCGCGAACGGACCGCCGGTTATGCGGACGTAATCGCCCACCTTGACATCGATGGCTGCCGGCTTCTTGCCTTTGAATCCGGTGACTGCAATCTGACGTCGAAGTATCTTTCTGATTTCGGCATCTTGCACTGGAATCGGCTTCTTGCCTGCTCCTACGTACTTGGTTACGCCGGGCGCTTCTCTGACTACGCGCCAGGAATCATCATCGAGAATCATCTCAACGAAGACGTAGCCTGGATATTCACGCTCTTTCTTTTCGACGCGCTTTCCATCTTTGACCTTCGTTACCATTTTTTCAGGAACGATAACTCCGAAAATTCTGTCCTGAGCACCCATTGTGAGAATTCTCTTCTCAATGTGCTCTTTCACCTTGTTTTCATGCCCCGATGCTGTCTGCACCGCGTACCAACGCCGTTGTCCGTCGGTTTTGATGAAAGCCATTTACGATAAATCCCTCGTTGTTGTAAGCGAAAAATTTGCTTGAGTCTTAGCGTCCGAGTCCGTGATGTGTCTTTGCAAAATGCTCGATGGGTCCGAAGACTGCGTGCCCTAAGAACCAGTCGAAGCCGAGAACCATAAGGGTGATCGCGGTAACGAGAAAGAGAACGCTCCAGGTCTCTTTTATCACCTGCGCTCTGTCGGGCCAGGTAATTTTGCGAAACTCGATAAACACTTCTTTTAGAAATTGCTTCGAGTCAGAAATCAGACCTTTGCCTTCGTCGTCTTTTTTCTTTCCATCGCCTTTGCCGCCGCCGCCACCGCCGCCTTTATTGCCGCCTTTGTCGCCGCCGTCTTTTCCAACAGACTCTTTCACTTTGAGCTCAGGCAAAGCCTCTTTCGTTTCTGTTTTGTTTTCAGTCATTCAGCGCTTTTCACGCTCCCAACTACATACGCGAGAGATCGCGTTGTTTTAAATTAGCTCGCGCCCTGAAGGAGTCGAACCCTCACCAAAGGTTTTGGAGACCCACGTTCTACCATTAAACTAAGGGCGCTTGTCATCCATGCTCCATGCTATCGCTTTACTGACGACTTCGCTGGGCGCATGGAATTGCACAACGCTCTTAGCGTTTGGTCTCCTTGTGCTCGATGTGTTGCCGACAATAGCGGCAATACTTCTTTATATTGAGTCTGTCCGGGTCATTCTTTTTGTTCTTCATCGTTGTGTAATTGCGGCGTTTGCAGGTGCCACAGGCCAACGTGATAATGACTCGGTCGTCTTTCTTAGCCATCGCTTAACTCCTGCCAATATAACGATCCACGCCAAAGGTGCATGCACCAATGGTTTTGGGTAGACGCCAAAATCATAGAGGGCTGTGTTTGCAAAACCAGTGCAAACCAAAAAGGCCCCCTGCGAGGCGTCAAGTCAAAGTATATCACTTTTATGCCGCGGAGAAGACCTGTCAACAAGACTAAAATTGGCATGATGAAGTGGTTTTCAGTCTCTACCTTGAAAAGTGTTGCCGCCAGCGCCTTTTGTTGCACTCTTTTGACTTGCTGCTCGAGCGCAAAATTAGGTTACGAACCCGGCACGTTCCGCATGAACCTCGGCAATGAACCTTCGAGTTTAGACTGGCTCGTCACGACTGATACCAATTCATTTGATGTTATCTCCAATATTATGGTCGGCTTGACGCAGTACACAAGTGACCTCAAATGTGCGCCGTCATGCGCTTCGAGCTGGGACGTGTTGGATGGTGGCAAGCGGTATGTTTTTCATTTGAGGAACGATGTTTTATGGTCGGATGGCAAAACAGTTTGCGCGCAAGATTTTGAGTATGCATGGAAGCGGCTGCTCAACCCGCTTACGGCTGCCCAATATGCATACTTTCTTTACGACATACAGAACGCGTTCGAATACAACACTGGAAAAATCAAAGATCAAAACTTGGTCGGAGTGCGCGCCATCGACGATCGCACGCTTGAAATCAAGCTGAAGAAACCGGCAGCGTATTTTTTATATCTGACTGCATTTTGTCCAACGTTTCCACAAAGAAAAGATGTAATTGAACGCTTCGGCGACCGCTGGACAGACCCTGACAAGATCGTGTCGAACGGACCGTTTCTGCTCGATCGCTGGCAGCACGAATATAAGATCGAGTTAAAAGCAAATCCGAAATTCTTTGAGGGGCCGCCGACTTTAAATCGGATCAAGATGTTTATGGTTCCTGAGCAATCAACTGCCTTTGCCCTTTACGAGAATGACGAACTCGATTACGTCGACAACAGAAGTTTTTCCACTGCAGATGTGGAACGGTTCAAAAATTCCAGCGAGTATCGCAATGTTCCCCTTTTAAGGGCAACATATCTGGGTTTCAACGTCACCAAAAAGCCATTTACTGATGTCAGAGTTCGAAAAGCGATCGGCATGGCGGTGGACAAAACTGTTTTCGCGCAAATTCTCCGGAGGCGCGAATTGCCTGCGGATGGCTGGATTCCGAAGGCGCTGGCAGGTTATTCGAAAGACTCAGGATTGCCGTTTGATCCGAAGAAAGCTAGACAACTTTTAGCGGAAGCCGGCTACGAGGGCGGGAAGAATTTTCCTTCGGTGTCGCTTCTTTATCCGACTAGAGAAGACACGAAGCTGGTGGTTGAAGCTGTGCAGGCGCAGTTGAAAAAGAATCTCGGCGTGCGAATTCATCTTTCAAATAATGAGTGGAAAGTCTACTTGGACAATCTCAGGCGCAATCCGCCCGAGATATTTAGAAGCTCATGGGGAGCCGATTACCCGGACCCGGAAACTTTCATGAATTTGTTTACCAGCTACAACGGAAACAATGACACGAAGTGGGGCAACAAAAAATACGACTCTTTGGTGGAGCGCGCCAGTGCAGAGCAAGACCCGGAGTTGAGGGCTGAGTTGTATCGCCAAGCTGATCATTTATTGTGTGTCGAGGAAGTGGCGATGGTACCCACGTATTGGTCTACGCAAAACGCGATGGTCAAGCCGTGGGTGGAGGGAATGGAGTTCAACGCGCTGGATGTGACGTTCTTGAAGCGTGTGAAGGTTGGCGCGCGGGGCGAAGGAACTGCAGGCGTGAAAGGAGACTAGGCGACACTCGTGTTTCGGTTGATTGCACGACGAATATTGATGGCTATCCCGGTTCTGTGGATAGTGGCTTCGTGCACGTTTCTTCTTGTGCGGGTCGTGCCCGGTGGACCATTCGACGCCGACAAACACTTGTCACCGGAGATAATGGCAAACATCAAAGCTAAATATCATCTTGACAGGCCGTTTCTCGAACAGTATGGCTTCTACATGGCGCGTTTGGCGCGCGGCGATCTCGGAGTTTCCTACAAGTACGTAAACCGAACAGTCAACGATATTCTCGCCGAATCGTTTCCGGTTTCGCTGCAACTTGGTGTAGCCGGGCTTGGGTTGGCGGTTTTGTTCGGTGTGCCAATGGGCACCATCGCCGCGATCAAGCGAGGAACGCGATGGGACTACCTCGCAATCTTCTGTACGACGGCAGGAATTTCGGTGCCGGGATTTGTTGTGGGTGCGCTTCTAATCTTTGTTTTCGGTATTCACTTCAGGATACTTCCCGTTGCTTTGTGGGAGTCTTCACGGCATGTCATTTTACCTGCGCTCACGCTGGCAGTGAGTCCTGCCGCGTATCTCGCGCGGTTGACGCGTGCGAGCGTCCTTGAAGTCTTGGAGAAAGACTGGGTGCGAACAGCGAGGACAAAAGGACTTGCCGAGCGCGAAACAGTACTCAAACACGTGCTTCGCAATGCGCTTGTACCTGTTGCGACGGTTTTGGGTCCGCTGACTGCAATTGTCATCACTGGTTCTTTCGTTGTTGAGTATATCTATGCAATCCCAGGTATGGGGCGGTTCTTCATAACCGCTGTGCTCAATCGCGATTACGATTTGATTATTGGAACGACCCTGATTTTCGCGGTTCTTCTGATAATCTCAAATGCGGTTGTCGACATTGTTTATCAGGTTCTCGACCCGCGAATGCAGGTCGATTAAGGAGGCAGAAGAGGCACTTTGAGCAGTTCGCGAAACTGGTGGCATCGCCTTGTAAGAACGCCCGGAGCGTTCATTGCGCTGTGCATCATTGTTGGCATCTGCTTCGTGGCAGTGTTGTCTGCGTTGAATGTTCCTCTTTCCAAGTTCTCGTACGATCAAGTCGGCAACGACCTTTTAGCGTCACCCTCTTGGGAGCACCCAATGGGAACTGATGAACTGGGTCGCGATCTGCTTGCTCGGGTTATCTATGGATCGCGGCTTTCTATCAGCATTGGGCTTGTGACTGCCGGCATCGCGTTTTTGATTGGAACCATATATGGTTCTATCGCGGGATACTTCGGCGGCAAGATAGACAACTTGTTGATGCGAGGTGTGGACATCGCATACTCGCTGCCTGACTTGCTTGTAATGATTCTCGTGGGCGTCCTGGTCGGGCGCGAAAAGGGGACGATGGGAATTCTCTTCGCGCTGGGTCTCGTCAGTTGGATGGGAACGGCGAGGCTGGTAAGAGCGCAATTTCTCCAGCTGAAACACGAGGAGTTTGTCGAGGCATCTAGAGCTGCAGGAGAAAGCGGTTTGCGCATTGTTTTGCGGCACCTTCTGCCCAATGCGATTGGTCCTGTGATTATCGCGATGACTTTCACCGTTCCTACCGCCATCTTGTCTGAATCGACGCTCAGTTTCATCGGACTGGGACTATCGCCGCCTGAATGCAGCTGGGGAACCCTCGCCTCAGACGGCTGGCGCGCGCTTAGATCTCATCCTCATCTGATAATGTTTCCGAGCTTCTTTATATTCTTGACTGTGTTGTCCTTCAATTTCTTAGGTGATGGACTCAGAGATGTTTTGGATCCCAGGACCAGGTTTAATCCAAAGAAGGGTTCGTCGGGCGCGTAAGAGAAGCGCCTGAGTTGTGCTCAAATAAAAATGGCTTAATCTTTTATATTTGCCGAAAAGGCTTGCTGGGCTGGACTTTTGCTCGGCGGACCCGGCGCCGGGGCGCTCGCCGTCGTTTCTTATTGTGGTATCGGGGGTACAAGAAATGCGTAGGCAGTAGAGGCCTGTTTCTTTTCTGGGGTCGCGTTAGATGTTTTCGTTGCGTAACGTGGGCAGATTTTGCCTGGGACTTTCGCTGGTCTTGGTGGGGTTGACGCCGCAAGCAGCAGTTGCAGACGATCAGGGTTGGGTGCTGACTCAAAGAAGCGCCAATTTCGGCGACATGTATGTGTACGTGAGCCCGACTGGGTTCAAATGCCACAACCCCAAAGCCGGTGTGTGCTTCATGACCAAGGCGCCGGATTGGAACGTCGTTTTTTATAACGAGAAGACGAAACTTTACTATGAGGCTCCCTTCGCTCGATGGAGCAAAGAAGTGGAAGCGCAAATCAGCAACGCCCGCACAAAGGCGATGGCGGCTGGTCGCTGGTCTCGGGCGACAGAGGCGAACATCGCCGGGCTAAAGGCTTCGGGCTACGGAATGCAGCCTTCCAAGACCACATCGGATCTCAAAAACGCCAAGTATTTCGTTGCGGATCAGATCAAGGTTCCGCCGGTGATCGCAAGCATGTTAGCCAAAGTCTATGGCTTGCCGCCGATGCAGAATGTTCCGCTGAGACTAAACTATTCCACCACAGATGGTGCAGCCGTCAGCGCACTCGACACGTATTACGCGAAGGCATGCGCCATCCCAAGCACTTACTACAACCAGCCTCAGGGCTATCGCGTTGCGAAATCGCAAGCCGAAGTCATGATCGATGACGAGACGAAACAGATGCTCAACGACCTCGCATCTGAAGCTCCCGCCATCAACAACAACAGTTCAGTCGCCCCAGTCCCCGCAGCTCAACCCCGGCAAGCGCAAGCTCAGCCGGGAGCGTCCGCATCGGGTGGATCCATCAACATCGGTGGTTACTCACTCGACAAAGACAAAGTGAAGAATGCCATTCAAGCCTGGAAGAACCAACAGCAACAAGGCAGGTAATCTATACATTATGGAACTGCTCAAAAAAATCAAACTGCCAAGCTTGAAGATCTCTCACAAGGGGATCATTCTGGTGTCGGTGCCGTTGATCTTCGAACTCATTTTCTTGGCGACATTGACTTACTTGCTGCGCCAAGCCGAAGTTGAAGTACAACGCCAAGTTCGTTCGAAAGCGATCATTTCGCAAGCAAACACTCTGTCGAAACTGTTCTACGATGCGGGTGTTGCGATGGGTGGTTATTCAATCACCAAGAGCCCACTGTTCAGCGATCGCTACGACAAAATCGTCAGGCAGATTCCACAAGATTTGTTGGAACTGAAAACACTGGTCGGCGACAACCCGAGACAGCAAGAGATTTTGAGCAACCTCCACACGATTACTGTGACCGGTTTGAAGATTCTCGGTGAAGCCAAAGCTGCGATTGACGACAATAGAGTTGATGTGGCGCAGTTCCGCGCTCGGCACATGTACAAAGAAATTCGATCTCTTGCGGACCGACTGCAAGACGAATTGCGTGGACTGACAGAAGACGAAAGAAAAATCGAAAGCGAATCGCCCGAGGCGCAAAACAGATCGAGGGCGAGACTGAAGATGTTTCTCGTAATCGGGGTCGTGTTCAACGTCTTGCTCGCATTCGGTTTGGCACTGTTCTTCAGTAGAGGAATTTCAAGCCGTCTCAATATCTTGACAGACAACTCATTCAGATTGGCTCGTGGGCAGCCTCTTAACCCGCCGTTGGTCGGCGCCGATGAAATCGCCCACCTTGACGGAGTGTTCCACAGCATGGCGGACGCGCTTGCAGAAGCCACAAGAAAAGAACGCGCCGTTATCGAAAACGCAGTAGATGTAATCTGCTCGATTGACATGGACGGAAAATTCGTAGCCGTCAGCCCGGCTTCGTATGAAAACTGGCAGTACCGCCCGGATGAACTGATGGGCAGGCGATTTATTGAAATCATCGTTCCTGAAGACATTCCGGAAACGATTAAATCCGTGCGTGCAATCCGCGCAGAAAAAGGCACCGCATCATTCGGTTTTGAAAACCGAGTGCGACGTAAAGACGGCACTTCCGTCAACGTTTTGTGGTCAGCGTATTGGTCTGAAAAAGAACGATCGATGTTCTGCGTAGCGCACGACATCACTCAGCGTAAGTTGGTGGAAGAAGCGATCAAGGCATCAGAAGCTCGTATCAGATCGATCATCGACCACATGCTGGTGGGCCTCATTCTTATTACGCCAAAAGGAATCATCGAGTCCGTTAACCCACGAACTCAAACAATCTTTGGATACAAGGCTGAAGAATTGGTCGGAAGGCACTTGTTGTGCCTGTTTGCAGATTCGAAATTGTATTCCGAATATGATTCGAACGACTGCTCGCAGTTCATGGAAAGCGTGACGCAGCGCGCATTGGGAAGAATCGGTGAATTCGATTGCTTGAGAAAAGACGGTGAAGACTTCCCGATTGAAATATCCTTGAGCGAATTCAATCAGGCTGAAGGTATGCGCTACATGGCGAACATTCTCGACGTGTCAGAGCGCAAGGAAGTAGAACGATTGAAGAAGGAATTCGTTTCTACGGTCAGCCACGAACTGAGAACACCGCTTACATCGATTCGCGGTTCACTCACCCTGCTATCTGTAGGCGCTATGGGACAGCTTCCCGAGCAGGCCAAGAAAGTAGTCACCATCGCAGAACGTAACACCATTCGTCTGATTTCACTCATTAACGACATTCTCGATATTGAAAAATTGGAAGCTGGCAAACTCGACATGGTGTTCGACAACATCAACATGACTGGTGTGTTGGAACGCTCTGTCCAAGCCGTTAACACCTTCGCGGAAAACAACGGTATCACTTTGGAAATCTTGCCGACGCAATCGCAAGTTTATGCCGACGGCGATCGTATTGTTCAGGTTCTAGTCAACCTTATGTCTAACGCGGTCAAGTTCTCTCCGAAGGGGCAGACGGTGACTGTGTCTTGCGAAGAGGGACCTGGATTCATCGAAGTGAAAGTCATCGACCGTGGTCGTGGTATTCCTGAGAGTCACAAGAACAAACTGTTCCAACGATTCCAACAAGTCGAAGCATCAGACTCGCGGAAGAAGGGCGGTACCGGTCTTGGACTGGCAATTTGTAAGGGTATCGTCGAACAACATGGTGGCACCATTGGTGTCAATTCGGAAGAAGGAAAAGGATCTGTCTTCTGGTTTAAATTGCCGCCTGCTCAGGCGCAAGCCGCTAAACCGGCGGCTCCTGCTGCAGACTCTGCACCAGTTGCGTCCGCCGCGACTGCAGCAGCCGCACCTTCGGCACCAACAGCTTCAGCACCATCAGCAGTGCCTGCCTCCGCGCCTGTAACCGCGATGGCTGCACCGGGCTCTGCTCCGCCGGCACCAAGTGCGACACTGTCGCAACCTGGTGCGCCACCACAAGCCGCAACTCAGTTTGAGTCAGGTCCCATTCCTGTGCCTCAGAACCAGAAAGTTCCGCTGCCTGCTCAGCAGATGCAGTCGCCTCCGGCGTCTTTGCAGATGCCACCGCCGCCGCCACCGGGTCCGCCGCAAGGATATGTTCAAGGCCCGCCGCAAGGGTTCGGACAACAGGGACCACCAGCTGGTTTCGGACAACCTGGAGTTCCGCAACCCGGAGCACCGCAACCACAAAGTGGCGTTGGTGCGCCACAACAAGGACCTCCGCCCGGTTTTGGTCAGGCACCACCGCAAGGCGCGCCGCAACAAGGATGGGCTCAACCTCCGGCTAATGGCAATAGTCCCGGCAACGGTTCACCTCCAGGCAATGGGGCTACCGGCAATGGTTCCCAACCACAACAAAACGGTGCCCAGCAGCAACCGCAGACCGCAAATGCTCAAGGCAGTCAACCGCCGCGCAAAGATTTGGCTAGCTAAAATTTGAGTCCTGCAGCGGTCTTTTTTCGGGCGACTAGGCTGCCTTAGAATTGTCCATATGCGCTTGTTGCTTGAGTGACTTCTTGCGCGGAGTGGAATATAGACCAAGGCGGAAGAGTTGGGTTGCACTCCAGCTCTTGATCTGAATTTTCGCGCTTAATCACTTGTGGCATACTGTCTGGTACCTTTATGTTGTCGGGAATTTGAGCGAGCAATGAAAATACTTGTCATTGATGATGAGGAGGACCTCCGCAACGTGTGTTGCATGAGCCTGTCCATGATTGGTGGCGCTGAGGTTGTTGAAGCCGGCAGCGGGCCCGAAGGGCTTGAAAAGGCTGTTAAAGAGCGACCCGACGTGGTTATTCTTGACTTGATGATGCCGGAGATGGACGGCACCGAAGTGTTGCTGAAGCTGCGCGACAACCCAGACACGGCAAACATTCCGGTAATCTTTTTGACCGTCAAAGGAATGTTTTTGGGAGAGTGCGAGCGGCTCAAGTCTCTCGGTGCATTGGCTGTTCTTGCCAAACCATTCGACCCAATGCTGCTTATGGAGCAAATACAAAAGATTTTGGAGGACAATCTCAGTGTCTCATAATCGGTGATCGATGACTTTTCAACTAACGATGAGCACGATCACTCGATATAAGAGGATTCATCCAGGATTCCCGGGTATACAAAATTTGGGGGCGCTTAGGCGTAAGGAGCGGACAACACAAATGAAAGTACTCATCATTGATGACGAGGAAGACACTCGTTCGATTGCGAGCATGAGCCTCAGCATTCTCGGTGGCTTGGAAGTAGTGGAAGCTGAAAACGGAAGTGTGGGAATCAACGTTGCCACTCAGGAGAAACCTGATGTGATCTTGCTCGACATGATGATGCCAATCATGGACGGACCTTCGACGCTGGAAGCTCTCAGAAGCAACGAACACACTAAAGATATCCCGGTCATATTTTTGACTGCAAAGGCTATGACTGCCGAAATCGATAAACTCAAGAGAATGGGAGCCAGGGGGGTTTTAACGAAGCCTTTCGATCCTACGATTCTTGCAAATCAAGTCAAAGAAATCTTGGAAGGTTAGGCGCTAGGCGTTAGGCGTAGGAAGGTTAAGCAAGTTCGAAGATGCAATCGTGGAAGGAAACCTTCGGTGAACTGAAAGAGCAGTATATGAAGCGCTCTTCAGAGCGGCTCGGGCACATTGTCGAGCTGATTGGAGGTTTGCAAGCACGATCGCCTGATGCTGATGTGATTCGGCAACTAGGCAGACATTTTCACTGGTTGGCAGGTTCTGGAAGCATGTATGGCTTCCAGAACGTTTCCAATCTTGGATTGGAGGGCGAGCAATATTGCGAGTCCGTGCTGCGTGCAGGCAACTTGCAAAATGTCACTCTTGATGTCGATCGATTGAAGACGATATTGAATCAACTTGCTGCAGAGTTTGCAGGAAGCGATGATAAGCCTCCCGAAACCACAAATCTGGCCGCTTACAAACCGGCTGGTTCTGGGCGTTCTGAAGTTCTCGTTATTGATGAAGATCAAAACGACTTGAACATGCTTGCCAAACTCGTTGAAGAAAATGGCATGGGTGTTCGCAGCGCAAGGAATGTTTCCGGCGCTTTGAATGAGCTTCTAAAGCGCATGCCCGAAGGTTTGATCATCGAGATTCCGCTTCCTGATGGCGACGCTTACGAACTCGTCGAACAAATTCGCGCCATGCAAGGCGGCGACGAACCAGCAATCATCATCGTCAGCAAACAAACGGGTTTTCTAGACAAGGTGCGATCGATTCACTGCGGTGCTGATGCGCACTTTGAAAAACCTGTGGACATGAAAGCCATGTTCCGCAGAATCCGCTACCTCATTGAGAAAAAGCGACAAGAAACTCCGCGCATTCTCTCAGTGGAAGATGACCCGGATCAAGCTGCCTTTATTCGAGCGTTCCTCGAATCTGCAGGCTATCAGGTTAGAACCTGCACCGATCCCAAACATTTCGATTCATACATGTCTGCGTTCCAACCGGATTTGGTGCTCCTCGATGTGATGTTGCCCGGCATGACCGGCTACGAATTGGCGCGCTACATCAGGCAGGACGAGCGCCATGCAACGCTTCCGATTTTGTTTTTGACGACGCAAGGACAACTCGATGCACGCATTGAAAGTGCGCGATCCGGTGGTGATGATCACCTTGTGAAACCTGTTCCGCCTGCGCTTCTTCTTTCGTCTGTTTCTTCGCGATTGGAGCGATCTCGATTCCTGAAGACGCTTCTGCACCGCGATGGATTGACTAACTTGCTGAACCATACATCGTTTATGGAACAAGCACAGATGGTTATCGCACAGCAAAGACGGCATGCCGGCTTCACTGCGCTTATACTTCTCGATGTAGATTATTTCCGTTCGATCAACGAGCGGCATGGATACCCTGGTGGTGACAAGGTTTTGGTTGCGCTCTCTCTGCTTCTGCGCAAGCGTCTGAGGCAATCGGACATCATCGGAAGGTACGGAGGCGACGAGTTCGGCATCATTGCCGAAGGTCTCGACGAGCGCGAAGCCGTTTCGCTTGCATCTCGCCTTATCTCGGATTTTTCGTCGATTCAGCACTCCACCTTATCGCATTCGGGTTTCTACGCGACCAGTTCTGCCGGTGTTGCGATGCTTGATGCGCGCACAATGGATCTCGAGAAATGGCTGGCGGCCGCGCAGAAGGCATTGCAATCCGCCAAGTCGGCTGGGCGCAACTGTGCTGTGGTAGCCGAGCAGCAAAACAAAGAAGCCTCGCGCGGATAGCCTCGCGGGTATAAAGAATCTCGAAATCTAATAATCTGAAGAAATAACGCGTGATGTTTTTGCGAGCTGAGCCGTTGCAAGCTCCACTGAGTAACGTGTTGAGCTTTCTTTATGGTTGAGCGCTGACGCATTTACGAGTCAGCCATTTTCTGCCAAGATAGAGTTACGCTTTCGGTTCAATTCCAGAAATTCTGTGCCCTTCGGACTACAACGTGGTCTAAGTTCTTGCTGAAACTTTTGAGCAATCATGGTTACTCAATAGCAATTTTCCTGTTGCTTTGGGTGGCGTTCGCCCTCTTCGCCGGTTGGGTACTCGAGCTGGACTTGCTCAAGTTGGTAGCGGTGGGCGTGCTCTCGATTGGTGCCGCGCTTATTACAGCGCACTTTCTCATTGCCTCAATTTTGGTCGGGAAGACCGACAACGATAACCAGGCGATGGAACTCGTCGTCGATCACATGGCCGACGCGGTTCTGTTGCTCGACAAAGACGGAAGAGTCGTGCGTGCGAATCGCAGAGCATTGGCTTTGTGGGGAACGGATTCAACAGGCGCGAATATCAGTGAGCTGATGAAGCAAGTCACGCTCATTGCTGAAGATGGAGCCACTGCAGTCAAGTTTGAGGAGACGCCGATTGCCTCGGTGTTGCGAGGCGATGGTTCGGCTGAGGTCATAGTCAGTATAAGGACTACATCCGGTCAGCCGAGATCGAACGCCACCAATCTGTTCAACTTGAGTGCGCGTCCGATCACGGCGGATGGAGAGTTGGCTTATGTTCTCGTTTTCGCGCGAGAACTCTCAATCATGCTGCCCCAACCGCAAGAAGTAGATGAGCGTAACAAGCAGCGCGACAGTTTGGTTAGTGTTATAGCGCATGACGTGAAAAACTCGTTGATAGGCGCCGATCGCATTCTCGCTATTCTTCTTTCCGAAACATTGGGGCTGTTGAGCGGTTCGCAGCAGGAAGTGCTCACGTTGATGAAGCGAACAAATGAAGATACCATCTGCATGCTCAAAGACGTGCTTCTGTTGCATCGCTACGATCGCGGATTGGACGTACTTCAGTTTGAGGAAATGAATGTCGCGCGGTTGGCAAGACGCAGCATCCATGACACCGCGGTTTTTGCCGATATCAGCCAAGTCAGCGTTGTTACTGTCTTTCCTGAGCAGATGCGCACATGCAACATTGACCCGCTGGCGATGAGTCACGTGTTCAATAATTTGTTGCACAACGCAATTAAGTACAGCACCGAGGGCGGTGTCGTCGAAGTGTCTGCCGAAGAAGTCGGAAACAACGTGCTGTTGAAAGTTCGAGACAGCGGGCGCGGCATGAGCGATGCCGAGGTCGAATTCTTGTTTCATAAGCCGATCCGCGATCGGCGGGCTTTAAGCGGAAGCGGAATCGGACTTTACTTGTGCAACGAGATTGTCAAAGCACATCATGGTTCAATCGAGTGCGAGAGCCAAGAAAACGCGGGCTCGACGTTTGTCGTGACATTGCCGCTGCATCCTTCCAGCCGCCTCTCATCATCTTGGTCTTCGGGTTCGCTTCCCGTGACAACACGCTAAAACTTTTGTCGCTTGTATAATCGGTTGCAATTTCACATCGCGTGAACATTGGAATTTCGTTTGAGCAAGTTGACAGTTATCGGTGCGGGAAGTTGGGGGCTTACACTGGCTTGGCTTCTTGGCTCGGCCGGTGCGAATGTCAGGCTCTTCACACGAGATGAAAGCAAGGCAAAGGTCCTGCAGTGCGCGCGGAAGGTTGATGCTCCTCTTCCGGTTACGTTGCCTGAAGCAGTGATTGTCTCCACCGATCTGTCCGAGTGCTTGCCGGACTCCGATATCGTCATTTTCTGCTGCACTTCTCAAGCAATGAGGGAAGTGGCACAAAACGTGAGGTCCAGCGGTGCCAGAAAGGATTTGATTGCAGTCAGCGCAGCCAAGGGTCTAGAACTCTCAACAGGCAAACGCATGTCCGAGATCTTGCAAGAAATGTTGCCCGATGCCGCGGTGTGCGCCCTTTCGGGACCAAACTTGGCTCCTGAGATTCTGAAGGGCTTGCCTGCCGCCACGGTCGTGGCCAGCAAATCAATCGAGCACGCCAGAGTCGTTCAAAAGGCAGTTTCCGTCGACAGGTTTCGCGTCTATGTCAACGAGGACATAGTTGGCGTCGAGCTTGGCGGAACGTTGAAAAATGTCATCGCCATTGCCGCCGGGGCTTCCGACGGGCTGAACCTGGGGGCCAACGCCAAGGCTGCATTAATGACCCGAGGCATCGCTGAAATGGCGCGGCTGGCTGTTAGTTTGGGAGCCAAGCAATCGACCCTTTCGGGCTTGTCCGGAATGGGCGACCTGGTCGCAACCTGCCAGGGTCCCGTCTCGCGCAACTACCAGTTCGGTTTCGCCCTGGCCCAAGGGGTCAAGGTCGGCGATGCGCTTCAGTCTGCCGGCGCTGTTGTGGAGGGGGTCACTACCGCGAAAGCAGTTTGTGAACTTTCGAAAAAACTGGGCATCGAGCTGCCCATCGCGCAGCAGGTCGATGCGGCGCTCAAAGGGGCAATTACACCGCAGCAAGCGATTATGGCATTGATGAGCCGTCCTCTGGCTATAGAGTGAGGCTGGCTGTACCATAAGTATGCCGTTCGTCGAGTGCGATGATCCCCACAAGAAGGGGGTTGTCATGTCTGCTCCAATTGAAAAGAGGAAACAACCACAGTGGCCACCAAAAGAGTTTTGATGTTGTGCTGGGAGTACCCACCGCGTGTAATCGGTGGGTTGGCCAGAGTGGTTTGGGCGCTTTCGAAAGAGCTCGCTCAAGCAGGTTTGGAAGTGCATGTCGTCACCGCCGACCACCCAGGAACCCTAGAGCATGAGATGGACGGCGATGTCCACGTGCATCGCGTCAAGACTCAAACAGACACGACACCCGACTTTCTCACCTGGGTGAACAGACTGAATTTTGGGCTTCTTCAGTACGCAATCAAACTGCAAAACAAACACCCGTTCGACATCGTGCATGCGCATGATTGGATGGTGGCGGATGCGGCATGGGTGATGAAGAGCGGCTTTGGGCTTCCCATCATCGCAACCATGCACGCTACCGAATCAGGGCGCATGCAAGGTCATTTGCACTCCGATTTGCAGAGATACATTCACCAAGTAGAGTGGCGCCTTTGCTTCGAGTCATGGGAAGTAATCGTCAACAGTCAGCATATGCAGACGGAACTGCAAAACTCGTTCGGCGTGCCCGAAAATAAGATTGTGGTGATTCCAAATGGAACAGACCCGGACCACTTTGATTTCGAATTTGACCCTAATACGTTGCGGGGAACATTCGCGAGAGAACACGAAAAAATTATTTTGTTTGTTGGTCGAATGGTAAGAGAGAAAGGTGTGCAGGTGCTTCTGGATGCCGCACCAAAAGTGCTTTCTGCTTGCCCCGGCACGCAATTCCTACTGGTAGGCACCGGCTACTATCTCGATGACCTCAAGCGTCAAGCAAGTCAGCTTGGTGTTTCGCACCATACGCACTTCATGGGCTATGTAAGCGATCAAGATCTTTTGAGACTATACAAGATCGCTGATGTGGTCTGTATTCCGAGCCTCTATGAGCCGTTCGGTATCGTAGCGCTCGAAGGTATGGCTGCAGGTGTGCCGGTTGTTACTTCCGACATTGGCGGATTGAGAGATTTCGTCGAGCATATGGAAACGGGCATAACCACCTACTGCGGTGACTCAAACAGTCTGGCATGGGGACTTCTTGAAGTGTTGCGCAACCCCGGACTGGCGGCGCAGTTGGCCGATGTTGCAAAGGACAAAGTGCAGCACATCTACAACTGGAAGGTCATCGCCAAGCGCACACAAGAGGTGTACGACAAGATTGTGGCGGAGGCAAATCGCATGGGCGCTCAAAGTGTCGCCTCAACGCCTGAGGCACCGCTGGCGGTGTCGGCACCGGCCGTTAAGCACTCGCGCAAAAATTCTTAGGCATCAGTAAACGTAGTTCGATTCTCGTTCGAGAGGTGTGTAATGAAAGCTGTAATCATGGCAGGCGGTTCGGGAACCAGGCTCAGGCCGCTCACGAGCAATCTTCCGAAGCCGATGGTTCCGGTCGCAGGCAAGCCGATGTCGGAGCACATCGTCAACTTGCTGAGACAGCACAACTTCAACGACATCATTTTTACACTCCACTATTTGCCGGATGCAATCAAAGACTACTTCGGCGATGGTTCGGACTTCGGAGTCAAAATCAGCTACTCCACTGAAGAAGGCCGCCCGCTAGGAACAGCAGGCTGCGTCAAAGCAGTGCAAGACGAACTTGACCAAACATTCTTGGTTATCTCAGGCGACAGCCTTACGGATATGGACCTCACTGAAGCGCTCAAGTTTCACAAAGAGAAGAAGTCTAAGGCAACCATCGTTCTGAAGAGGGTAGAAAACCCGCTTGAGTACGGGGTAGTTATCACTGACGCTGAAGGCAGAATTCAACGCTTTGTCGAGAAACCGGGCGCTAGCGAGATTTTCTCTGACACGGTCAATACGGGAACTTACATTCTCGAGCCCGAAGTGCTTCTCTATGTCGTAATGGGGCGCGAGCAGGACTTCTCGAACGATCTGTTTCCACTTTTGCTTTTGCGCAACGAACCTTTATTTGGTTATGTCGCAGACGGATATTGGTGCGACATCGGAAACCTGCAAATGTATCGTCAAGCGCATAAAGATATTCTTGACGGTCACATGAAGCTGCGTATTGATCTTCCCCAGATTCAGCCTGGTGTCTGGGTTGGAGAAGGAACGCAGATTGATTCGTCGGTGACCATGGAAGGCCCGATGATCATCGGCAAAAACTGCAGAATCGGCCGCGAGTCAGAAATCGGACCGCACACGGTAATTGGCGATAATGTGATCGTGCAAGAGAAGGTTTCGCTCAAGCAGCCTGTGATTTGGAATAACGCGTATATCGGCAACGAAACTGCGATGCGAGCTTGTGTCGTCTGCAACAATGTTACCGTGCATAATGGTGCCGAGATTCTGGAAGGCGCCATCATCGGAGCAAACTCAAACGTCGGGCAAGAGGCGAGAATCAACCCGGACGTTCGCATTTGGCCTGATAAAGCGATTGACTCCGGTGCCAAAGTTATGTCATCTCTCGTCTGGGGAACCAGAGCGCCCCGCACCTTATTTGGTGCCCACGGCGTCAGGGGATTGGCTAACGTGGACATTACCCCCGAGTTTGCCGTCAACCTTGCTGCCGCGTACGGGTCGGTGCTAAAGAGCGGACCGGTGCTCGTTTCGAGAGACTACTGGCGCGTCAGCCACATGATAAGCCGCGCTGTTATCTCAGGTTTGTGTTCGGTAGGCATCGAAGTGCAAAACCTTGAAGCGATGCCGTTGCCTATTTCAAGATATTACGTGAAAACGCAGCGAGCAAGCGGCTTGGTACACGTTCGTGTCTCACAGCGCGAGCCGGAAAAGATCACAATCGAGTTTTTCGATCGCGAAGGCGTCGCTATTACAAAAGCGCAAGAAAGAAAAATCGAAACGGCATTTTTCAAAGAAGACTTCCCCAGATGCTTGCCTGCGGATGTGGGCAATATCAGCTTCCCGAGCCGCGTCCGTGAATATTACCTGGACGAATACTTGAATCACGTAAAAGGGCAAGTCTTCGAAGAAGACAAAGTTCCATTCTGCGTCGTGCCCGGCTCAAACTACACGCGCGTCACCAAGGCTGGTGGTATCGCGACTCAAGCGCCGAAAGTCGTAATTGACTATGCCATGGCTGAAACGGGCGTCATTTTGCCCGACTTGTTAGGCCGCTTGGGGATCGACACGGTTGTTCTGAACTCTTCGATTCGCAACACGCCGCCACGGCAAGAAGAGCGAATCGCAATGCGCAAACAACTCGCTGACGTCGTGAAAGCTCTCAATGCAGAGCTCGGCGTACAGATTGGCCGCAACGGCGAACAGATGACATTGGTTGATGAAACTGGTCAGATAATCAGAGGCGAATTGCTGCTGGCGGTTGTAGCCGACATTATTTTGCGCGACAAGCAAGGACGTTCAATCGTCGTGCCTGTGAATGCCAGTTCTTGCATCGAACGAATCGCTGCGAGGTACGGATGCAAGGTCGTTCGCTGCAAAGCGTCTGAAACCGAGATTGGAAGTACGACGGCGAAGTTGGAAGCAGCGGTGCTTGGTGGAAGCGCAAATGGATGCTTTATCTTCCCAGAGTTCCAAAATGGATACGATGCAATGTTCGCTGTGGGTCAAGTTCTTGAACATTTGACCTATCAGGGACGCTCGCTTCATGAGGCTGTGACGCAACTTCCTCCGCTCTATTATCAGGTCGATTCTGTGCACTGCCCATGGGAAAGAAAGGGTCGCGTCATGCGCCTTCTGGTCGAAAAACACCAAGACAGGCCGATGGAGCTTCTAGACGGCGTCAAGATTCAAACTCGCCCAGACCATTGGATTTTGGTACTTCCGGATGCGGTAGAACCTTTGGTTCACGTCTACGCAGACGGCGCTGATTTGCAACACACTTCTGCAGATCTCAATGAGTACACGCAATTGGTTCGCTATCTCCAGCACGCTTAGGTTAACTGCGCCACGCGTAGGCAGACTTCCTGCCGGTCAAAAACTGGACGAACGTACCGCGTGATGCGTAATATCAATACGCTAAATTAAACCTGCAAAAAAGTGCGATTTTTATTCGGGAAGTGGGCATGCCTGCTTTAAAGCGGCATGTCATCCCAAGCTTGCTGCTGAAGTAGGCGTTCTGCACCGTTTCAAGTTCGACGTTCAACCACGTTCTTTTCAAGCCTTTCAAACACGTTTCACCAAACCTGCATTCAACTCAATAGACAATTCGATCTGCTCGGAGGCGGATCGCGGACGCGCAAGTTATGCTCCGATGCACCTGACATCGAGGCGGCTAAAGGGCTCCCTGACGGGGTCCTAACGGCTTCAAGAAATTTCGGGTCGCTTTATGATCTTAGGATTTAATCCTTTTCAAAACGGGAATACTTAAATAGCTGTTCAAGGAGGCGTCCGGTAATGCTTAAGAAGAACGATGGTTCTCAGCCTCAGAAGAAGGACATTAGGAAGTTCATCGACAACCATCCTTCGAGAACCACCGCGTTGCCAAGAAACGTTGATCGTTCCAGTTACGATGTCGGCGCAGGTCCGGCACCGGCGCCAACGCCGGGCGGAGCTGACTGGCAGCAGGGCGTCGCACAGCAAATTCTCGTCTACCGCGAGACCGAGCCCGAAATGCAAGGTGCGGACTGGATGTCGCAACTGAAGCAAGACTCGGCGCAGTTCCTCGCCGATCAACGCGGTGTTCGCCTCCAAGATATCTATCGCGAGTCAATTTACAAAACAGGTATCGCCATTCTCGTCGACAAGATCTACGGGCTCCTGCAGCGGTATACCTATGAGTTTAACCAAGTCGCCGCCGGCACCGAACTGCATGTCTCCGGTACCATATCTGGTGAAACCACCGAAGTTACAAGATACAACCGCTTCAGAGAAGCTGAAGAAACCAAGACATATTTCCGCTGCCGTTTTTCAACACGCTTGGTTAGCCTCACAGTGCGTGGGCAAGATGACAAAGTTGAAGCATTCGTTCTACCTGCCAACCAGGCAATGGCGCTGAGCAAGTGCGAAGACAGTTATGCTCCCATTTGCATGGTGCAAGTGAAAATTACAGAACAAGGCATGATGTGGAGAATGAAAGACGGCGTTCCTAGCGTTGAGTCTTTAGATCAGCTTTGTATGTGGCTTTTCGGTATGCTCATTCAAGAAACCAAAGCTGTTGCGGCAATGGGAGAAGATACTGCAACCGGTTAATGGCACTACCTGTGGTGTCTTGTTCGCGTGGTGGAAGTGGTCGGGTTTGATCGATGGATGTGATCGTTATCTGCCATTATCTGCCGTTTTCATGAGGACGCAATCTGACAAAATGTAGCCATTTGTGCCGTACTCCTAGTGAGGGACTGGTTAATTTCCACCCCAGGTGGTAATAAGGTGAAGGATGCTCTGTTTATCTGTTTAAAGTGAATAGAATTGAATAGGGCCAGGCTCGGAAAGGAGTTCCAGGAAACATGACTGTCAACGTTGAGATGCTAAAGCAGCTGCTTCAGGAGTTTTCCGAAAAAGAAGCATTTTGCAAAGAAGAAATCAACGTAATCAACCAGCAAATTGAAGAGCTGGAACAGCGGATCGTGCAACTCAAAGACAAGCAAAGGCTGGTTGGAGAGGATAAAGACAAGATCGCTGCGATGCAATCCCGCTACATGGGCGGCGATTGGACGCAAGCTCTCGCGGCCTCAGCAGCAGCAGCAGCGGCTCAAGGGACTGCACCAGCAGCGCCTGCAGCAGCTCCTGCACCAGCAGCTTCGCCAACACCGGCAGCTGCCGTGGCGGCTGTCACTCCAACCCTTGCGGCAACTCCAGCTCCCACAAAAACTACAGAAACTGCAACTCCGGCAGCAGCTGCGACAACACCAGCAGCAGCACCAGCCGCAACAACGGCAGCGGCCGCGACACCCGCACAGGCGGCCACCACGACCACGACTCCGGCAGCCACTCCAGCCGCAGCGGCAGCCACTCCAGCCGCACCGGTTGCGGCCGCAACACCCGCAGCGGCGACACCCGCAGCCTCCCCGCTGCCAGCGCCCACACCATCTCCATTTTCAACAACCGCAATGGCGGCGACCCCAGCTGCATCCGATTCGACCACTGAAGAAAGCTCGTCACCATTCAAAGGCACTGCCCAAAAGGGTTTGAAAGGCTTAATGGAAGCAGAAGAAGCACCGGCTCCCGCAGCCACCACAGCTCCGACTACAGCACAATCTCTCATTGCTTCGATTGAGCAAGCAGGTTCCGCTCCAGCAGCAGCTGCCGCCGCTGCTGCCGCCGATGAAGCAAAATCGGATGAAGAAGACGACACTGTGAAGAGTATCAACGACGCGTTGCGCGGGCTGTTTCGATAATCTACAGCCGCTCCTCTCCACAACCTTCGCCGCTGAGTACCTTAGACTTTCGCAGCGAACCCCACATCGCAGATGCAAAAAACGCCAAAATTTCCAAACAGCGAAAGCATCGCAAATTAGGCGCCGGTCATTTATGGCGCAACTATCTCTGATAACATGAGCCGCAGTCTGTGAGAGTGAAGCCGTTGTGGTTGCTTGGTTTCCATCACACGAGAGCGGAACATCTTGATATATTGAATTTGCAATGAAACAGATCTCTTCGATGATGGCTGGAATTGTAGTCGAAGTCCTCGTGAAACCAGGGGATGAGATCAGTGATGGAATGGACGTTGCTATTCTCGAATCGATGAAAATGCAGTTGCCTGTACAAGCCACTGCTTCCGGCAAGGTGTCCGAAATTAAGGTAAACAGTGGAGATTTCGTCAACGAAGGCGACCTTCTCTTGACCCTGGAGTGACGAATGCTTGAGAAGCTGCCGCCGGAAGTGAAAGTTGTCGAAGTCGGTCCGCGCGATGGTCTCCAGAATGAAGAGCAGCACGTCAAAACGCAGGACAAAGTCAGGCTTATTGAGTCGCTTGCGGCGGCTGGATTGAAGAACATCGAAATCACTTCGTTCGTTTCGCCGAAGTGGATTCCGCAGCTCGCCGATGGAGCCGAGGTCGCTAAGGCAATCAAACTACCCGGCGATGTGACGGTTTCGGCGTTGGTTCCGAACCTCAAAGGTTACGAAAGCGCCAAGTCTGCTGGGTTGAACTATATTGCACTGTTCATGTCGGCGACCGAGAGTCACAGCAAAAAGAACATAAATAAAGGAATAGACGAAGCGATTGCCACTCTCAAAGAAGTGTCGACGCAGGCGCGCGCAGACAAGATGCGCATTCGCTGCTACCTGTCGGTTGTTTTCGCCTGCCCGTATGAAGGCCCAGTCGCACCCGAGCAAGTCGAAAGAGTCGTCTGCGGTCTCCTAAACATTGATGTGGACGAGGTTTCGCTTGGTGACACGATTGGGGCGGCGACACCAAACCAGGTCGTTAGACTGATAAAGTTGCTGTCGCGACAGATTGACCTCGACAAACTTGCGTTGCACTTCCACGACACGCGCGGCACCGCGCTCGCCAACGTAGTTGCAGGGCTCGAAAGCGGCATCAGAATTTTTGACAGCAGCTTGGGCGGCATGGGTGGTTGCCCCTATGCACCAGGCGCAGCGGGCAATCTGGCGACTGAAGATCTTGTCTACATGCTCAATGGCATGGGAATTAAAACCGGAGTTGACCTGGAAAAACTTGTGGATAGCGGGTCACTGGCGCAAGAGATTTTGGGCAAGAAGTTGCCTGGGCGATATCTGCAAGCGGCGCTTGCCTCAAGAGCCAAAGCCTGTGCGGCTGCGGGCTAGGCACAAATTTCTGTTGAATTTGAGATATAGACGAAAGGTGAGCCTATGAGCGTTGCATCAAAAGAAGGAACGACGATGACTGAAGAAAAAGTACTGTTGGTTGAGAAGGAATCGCCCATTGCGTGGCTGAAGCTCAATCGCCTCAAGGTTCATAACTGCTTGAATCGCGAGATTCTCAACGCTATCGTGAGTGCTTGCGAGGAGTTGGCTCAAGACAAATCGATTCGCGTAGTCGCCGTAATCGGCGCGGGAAGCAAAGTTTTTTGTGCAGGCGCCGACTTGGCCGAGCGCAAAGGAATGAGTCAGGGTGACACTCTCGACTACATTACGCTAATCAATAAAGCAATGAATGCCCTGGAGAAGTTGCCACAGCCTGTGATTGCGGCAATCAACGGATCTGCCTTCGGTGGTGGAACCGAACTCGCGCTCGCCTGCGATCTACGCGTGATGGTCGAGGACGCGTCTTTGAGGCTGACCGAGGTCAAATTGGGAATCATCCCCGGCGCCGGCGGAACCCAACGGCTCCCGCGGCTCATCGGCAAATCTAAAGCGAAAGAAATGATTCTCACCGCCTCGCCGATCACGGCTCAAGATGGATATCGTTTGGGCTTGATTCACCGCACTGTGCCTGCGTCTTCGCAATCCGAGGCTGAGACGTTCAACACCGCATTGATGGCGGAGATTAAAAAGTGGGCGCTTGAGATCGCCACGGCAGCACCATTATCATTGAAGCAAGCCAAGCGGGCGATCGACGAAGGGTTCGACAGGGATCTCGAGGCTGGGTTGGCGCTGGAGACACAATCGTATCTTCAGTTGGTGAACACAAAAGATCGTCTAGAAGGTCTGGCGGCCTTCGCCGAAAAACGGCAGCCCGTGTACATTGGTGAATAGGCGGGAAACGCATCGGAGCACAACTCGGTTGTCGGCACAGTACATCATCGAATCTCCGACGCGCGAAACGCTGCCTTTACCTTTGACTGCGCTAGTTCTGTGTGGTGGGAAATCCCAGAGAATGGGGCGACCAAAGGCGTTTCTTCCTTATGAAGGAACAACAATGGTCGCCCACGTGGTAAACACCGTCAAAGATTTGTTCAACGAAACCTTCGTTGTCGTCAACGATCCCGAGATGTTCGAAAATCTCGACGTCGACACCATCAAAGACATCCTTCCTAACAGAGGTCCTTTGGGTGGCATCTTGTCGGGACTTCTCGTCGCTCGCAATGATTATGCATTCGTTATTGCATGCGACATGCCGCTAGTCGAGCAAAAGCTCATTCGCGAAATGACTTTGCGTCGACACGGTCAAGACGTAGTTGTTCTCTCCCACTCTAGAGGTGTCGAACCTCTTCTGGGTGTTTATTCGAAGAATTGCATCAAGCCGCTTGAAGAGTCACTTTTCGCCGGTAATTTGAGTCTGCAGGATTTTCTTGCCGGTCTCAAGGCGACGACATTTGAATTTCAAGATTCGGCCGATGAAGAATCGCTCCCCCCGTTCTTCAACATAAACACCCCTCAAGATTATTCGAGACTGCTTACGAAACCTGCATCGACAGCCATTCATCGCAGACGCCGAACTTTGGTCTAGAGTTACTTTGTCCATATTTTTCCTTCGCAACAGTTCATTGACTGTTGGTCGTTCGAATTGATTTGCGCTGGAGGTGCCATGATGCATCCATAGCTCACTGTGGTTTGAATCATGAACATCACAGCCGCATGGATTGCAATTCTCGTCGGCTTCATCGAAGGAGCGATCATCGGGCTCTTCTTTCATAAAGAAGATTGGCTCGGCGGCTACTCTTCCTGGGCTCGCAGGCTCATGCGCCTCGGACACATCTCGCTGTTCGGTCTGGCATTTATCAACATCGCATTTGCATGGTCAGTAAAGACGCTGGAGTTGAGCTTTGAAAGCGTAACGATCTCATCATATCTATTTATCGCTGCCCTTATAACCATGCCGCTTGTGTGCCATGGTTGTGCAGTTTACAAGCCGCTGCGTCATCTGTTCTTCATTCCTGTCAGCTGTTTGATTTTTGGCGCAATATTTTTCCTCTATGCAATTTGCGGGAGAGTCGAATGAGAATTGCATTTATCGCGATGAGTGGTATCAGAGCCAATGACAAAGAGCTTCTTCGTCTCGGATTGACGCTGCCTGGTTTTGTGGAGCGCAGCCAAGCAATTGCATCGCTTCCAAGCCTTGCGCTATTGACGCTTGCCGGATTGACACCTGCACATCACGAGATTGAATACATAGAGTGTCCTGATTTGTCGCAGATGGAGCAGATTCCAACTGGTTTCGATCTCGCGGCAATTTCGACATTTAGTGCGCAAGTGGAAGAAGCATATGGGTTGGCAGACAAAATCAGATTGGCTGGAACAAAGGTGATTATGGGCGGAACCCATGTCAGCTCACTCCCTGAAGAAGCTGCTGAGCACTGCGATTCCGTGATCATTGGTGAAGGCGAGACGCAATGGTTAACTCTGCTTTCCGATGCAGAATCGGGGGCGCTGAAACAATTCTATGGCGATCGCTTCGGCGGTTTCGATCTCGCTAAGGCGCCAATGCCTGCGTATGAGATTTTGGAGAAAGAACGTTATAACCGCCTCACTGTGCAAACAAGTCGAGGTTGTCCGCTGCGGTGCGAATTTTGTGCGGGTTCCATTCTATTCACTCGCAAGTATAAACAGAAGCCAAAAGAGAAGGTTATTGCCGAAGTGCAAAAGATCAAATCTATTTGGAAACGCCCATTCATCGAATTCGCGGACGACAACTCACTTGTAGATCGAAGATACTGGCGCGCTTTGCTTCCTGAACTCGCGCAAGAAAGAGTTCGATGGTTTGCTGAAACCGACATTTCAATAGCGCAAGATCCAGAACTTCTTTCGATGATGAAGGACAGTGGTTGCGCACAGGTGTTGATTGGCTTGGAAAGCCCTGTCGATGCAGGTTTGGATGGGCTGGAACTTCGAAGTAACTGGAAGTTGAATCACTTCTCGAAGTACAAAAGAGATATCGCGGCAATTCAGTCTCATGGAATTCGGGTGATTGGATGTTTCATCGTTGGACTGGACGGACATGATGAACGGATCTTTGAAAACATCTTCGAATTCGTAAAAGAGACTGGGATGTTCGACGTTCAAATCACGGTGCCCACGCCATTTCCAGGTACACCTTTCTATGACCGACTGAAGAGTGACGGCCGGTTGCTCGAAGACAAAGCGTGGAGCAAGTGCACCTTATTTGATGTCAACTTCAAGCCATCGCATATGACACCAGAGCAACTTGCTCATGGGTTCAGACAGCTTGGCGTGAAACTGTACAACGAAGAGATGACAAAGCTGCGGCGCGAGCAATTCAGGGCACAAACGCGAGCTGGCAGATATTCGTCCGCCATGATGCAAGAGCAGGCCGTCTAATGGCTTCGAGATCCTACTTCACACGATTCAGGGCGTCTTCAATTTTGCGAATTTCGTCGGTTTGAAGCCAGGACAACCTGCCCATTTTCAGTGCAGTTTCATAGTGCAGCTTTGCCACATCTTTTTGTCCGTTGATCGCTGCAATTCGACCAAGTTCGTAGTGGGCAAGAGCAACTTGTTGATGCTGGGCGCCTGGGAACTGTTTCGAGAGTTCCAGAACCTTTTTGAAATATGGTTCTGCTTTGACTGGTCTGCCTGCGTCCATGTATGCAGTTCCCGCGATCCTCCAATATGCCATGATTATGGGGTCGTCCCCCACTGCTTCTAACTGAATCTTTAGTATCTCGTCGTAGTGTTTGAGACCTTCATCAAACATTTTTTGCTCAAATTCCGAGCGTGCAAGTCCGCCTAGCATTCTTTGTTGCCAGTCAAAATCACCCATGCTTTTGGCTTGCTGGGCAGCGATTCCATAATATTTGATAGCCTTCTTGGCGTCGTTGAGATATCTTGCGCAACCTGCCGTCTCTTCTGCTAAATATGCTACTTCTGCTGGCCGAGCTTGTCCCTTGACGGCTAATTCGTAGGCCTCCTCATAGAGAGCAAGCGCCTTTGTTGTGTCTCCTTTTCGATGCAACAAGTCAGCTTCGTGATGCGTCTTTGCCCACGATGAGTTAGGTGTTAACGCTGACTCAATGTTCTGAGGAGAAGTGTTTGTTGGGGTTGTGCTTCTCTTGGATCCATTGACGATGTTATTGATAACTATCGTTGATGTAAGGGCAATGATGATACAAATAAGTGCTACCAATACGGGATTGCGACGGGGTTTGGTTTCGTTTTGGGGGATGTGCACATCTGCAATGCGTTGGCCATTGTCACCATCGGCAATGTCATTGTCCGCCGGGGTTTCTCCTGCAAGTCTCTCGCCGGCAAGAATTCTCTTGATGTCCGACTTCAAATCTGCAATCGATTGATAGCGATCATTTGCATGCTTTTTCATGCACTTTTGAATTATTGGGTTGATGCTTTCCGCGTCTCCGCGCAGTCGTTCAGGAGATTCGTTAACCTGTTTCATGAGCGTCTCTAGAACGCTGTCGGCGGCGAATGGCGGATGACCGGAGACAAGATGAAAGAGTACGCATCCAACTGAGTAGATATCACTTCGTTTGTCTACGACTTTTCCAAGACACTGTTCTGGACTCATGTAATTTGGCGTGCCAAATACTTCTCCTGTGGCGGTTAAGTTAGGACCGGAGTCATCTTCACGAATGAGCTTTGCTATGCCGAAGTCTACAATTTCAACAGAAGTCGAGCCGTCCTTCTCCGCTCTCAAAATCAAGTTTGCGGGTTTTATGTCGCGATGGATCACGTTTCTTTTGTGGGCATACTCGAGACCTTCGCAAACATCCAAGAGTAGATGCAACGCGCGCGACGTATCTAACTGTTTTTCCTTTTCCAGGAGATCATCCAGTGATGTTCCATCAATGAATTCCATTACGAGAAACGGTTTGCCATCATCCACACCAAATTCTCTTACGCTGCAGATGTTTGGATGCTTTAGTTGGGTAGCCGCCACTGCCTCTTGGCGAAAACGTCTCAACGTTTTTGCTTCATTAGTGAAGTGACCGGATATGACTTT
Organism: uncultured Candidatus Obscuribacterales bacterium; assembly: GCA_964478655.1. Lineage (GTDB taxonomy): Bacteria > Cyanobacteriota > Vampirovibrionia > Obscuribacterales > Obscuribacteraceae > CAYZJR01. Next base: position 21,218 of record CAYZJR010000010.1, on the reverse strand, counting down.
CAGTGCGACTGGCTCGTCAAGAATCATATGTCGAGCTTTGTACACTTTGCTCATGCCGCCTTCGCCGAGCAATTCAAGAATTTCATAATGTTGCCCAATCAACGCGCCAATCAATGACTTTTCGTCGGTAGAGCCTATGTGCGTTTGCACCGCCTCCGACTCTTCCGTTCGCATTTCTGCGACTTTAGAATCTTCGACGAGCTGCTCATCAATCCTTTCTTTGTATTCGGCGTTGGACATTTTGGAGCTAGGTGTGTGTATATCAGAAACTTACCCACTTTTTGTTGACGATTGCGATAAATTGTGTCAATAGTGGAAAACCCTTACTCTGCACCGCCGACATTTGCCATAATCGATTCATGCGTTCTGAATTTATCGAAGCTTTTATGGCGGGCGCCTTCATCACGATTGTGTCTTTGACATTCGCAGGTTTCTGCGGTGCAGTCAGTCGAATCATTCGCCTGGGCTGGAAAGGCGCGAAGCTCAAGCGGTTCGAGTATGCGGTTCTGCCTGTGGGATTGTTAGGTTTGCTCTGCATTGTCTATGGGTTCATCGAGCCAATGCATTTAGAAACAACGCATGTTTCGATCAAATCGAAGAAGCTTGCGCCAGGCACGAAGCCGATTCGCATTGTGCATATTACGGATTTGCATTGTTCCTTTGCACCTGGCGTCGATGCACAACTTCCCACTGTCATAGATAAGTTGCGGCCGGACCTGGTCGTTTTCACCGGCGACGCTGCAAATGATAAGGTCGGCGTGGGAAAGTTCATCGATTTGATGAAACAACTAGCAACCATCGCTCCGACATATTGCGTTAGAGGCAATCACGACTACAAAGAGGAATCTCGCAGCTTGTATGACAAAAGCGATGCTCGATTCCTCGATGAGGGAGAAGAGGCTCGTTGGGTGAGAGGGGTATATGTCTGGATTGCTGGAATCGGTGTCGGTAATGATTCCCATATAGAACCTGTGTTGTCGCGCGCTCCCGCAGATGCATTTACGATATTTCTCTATCACTATCCTGTCGGATTGCGTGCAGCAGTTTCACATAAGATCGATCTGTTTTGTGGCGGTCACACTCACGGCGGGCAAATCAGACTGCCTTGGTATGGTGCAATATTGACGAATTCGGAGTTGGGGAAAGAGTTCGAGTATGGCTTATATAAGGTCGCCGATACCTCGATATTCATTAGTCGAGGTGTCGGGATGATTGGAATACCTGTGCGGTTTTTGGCGCCACCGGAAGTGGCAGTAATTGACGTTTGTCCTGAGAGCCAGTAGCGAAATTGCGTGATTCATCCGAACTTGCCTGCTAAACTGGTCGAGGGCAGGAGACGTAATCGTGAAGTGGTCCATAATTGCAGCCGTCTGTATCGCAGTTCTCGGATTCATTCCGCTTATGGGAATACCAGGCGCAATCGTGCTCGAAATTGGCCAATTCTTTGCCAGTTTCTTCGGCGTAACTCTGCAAGCTTTGAAGGGCGACAAGGCATGGCCTGCGGCTATTTATGCGACTTTCTTTTGGCCGCCCTCGATTCCAATTGCGTATTACATTGCATTTCGAAAAGTGAAAGATGCGAAGAAAGCCGCGAGATGGGGCATCTTTACCTTCATCTTGCTGTTGGGAGCGTTGCTTGTAACCGCGCTGATGGAGTCACTTGCGCGTTCTGGTCGGTAAATCAACGTGCAGCAAGATCGTGCTAGCATGGAGTGGAAGATTCTTGTAGTTGGCGCGGGTGGATATTTCGGTAAGTTGCTGGTTTCGGAGTTGTTGGAACAGACATCCGCGCACCTGTTTCTCGGAGGTCGGCGTCTAGATCATCTTGCGAAAGTCGTTTCTGAATTTGAAAGGAACGAATCGAGCCGGTTGAAAACTGTGCAAGTCGATTTGACTGATGCACAGTCGTGTCATCTCGCAGTAGAGAATATGGATGCAGTTATTTGTGCTGCCGGACCATATCAAGATATGCCCCCATACCTTGCACGAGCTTCTCTGAATCAGGGAATTCACTATATCGACATCGCTGACGATCGAAAGTTTGTGATGAGCGTGCGAGGATTGGCGGAGTCGGCTGCACCACATGCGGTGTTATGCTCGGGATGGTCGTCAATGCCGTCACTATCGGCGGTGCTTGCCAGATTGGCAAGCGAAGGAATGGCCTCCGTCAAAGAGATACATATTCAAATTGCTCCAGGCAATAAGGCACCCAGAAGCAATGCAACGGTAGAATCGCTTTTGGACACTTTGAGCAAACGTTTTTCCGTTTGGAAAAACGGTGTGTGGAACGATGCAGTTGGCTGGAGCGATGCTAGAGACTTTGACTTTCCTGAGCCGATAGGAGTGCATAGAGGATATCTGGTGGATGTGCCGGATCATGAATTGTTTCCAGCCTTGTTTGGAGCCGATTCCGTTCAATTTCGCGTCGGCGCGGAGTTGCCGATATTCAACCTGGGAGTTTCGGTTCTAGCAGGATTGTCACAAGTCGGATTAGTGCGGAGTTGGCGACCGCTCACTCCGTTCTTTCAAACTTGCATGTCATTGACTGGATGGTTAGGGCATGATTGGGGAGCGCTTGGAGTGGAGGCATCCGGCTGCGATGCCGGTGGTGATAGACTGCGGCGCCGGGCTTGTATAGTGGCAGATCACGGCGGTCAGCGCATTCCAGTGATGCCTGCCACCATCATGACCAAGAAATTGATTTCAGGCACACAGGGCTATTCGGGATTGGTTCCCCTCGATTTGTGGATTGATAAAACCGAGCTATATTCTGAGTGTTCTTCTCGTGGATACCGGCTGATAATCGATGATTTAACGTGAGCGAGCAAACCAATACATCGAACGAAAATGAGGTGGCACGCGCGTGGCGCTCGCTAGAGTTGGCATGCTGGGTTTGCATCGCCATTCACTTTGTTGCGGGAGCCTGCATGGCACTGGTGTTGTCGCAGGGGCTCGAAACCAACACCGACTTGGCGAAGCGATGCGCCTTCATTGCGGGCAATAAAGCAGTTTGGATTTGCGCGTGGGTGACGTGGAACTTTGCGGCACTGTCTTTCGTGTATTTCGCGTCAAGCTTTAGCGGCGCACATAAGGAGAACATACGCACACAAAACACGGCGAGCATCAACAAGAGTTTGTTGCGTTTCGGACTTTGTCTTGCATGTGCTGCTATCGCCTGCGATCTCTCTGCGGAGGCGATTGAGATGGGATTGATCCCTCAACTGGCGGAGGCGGTCGTGAAAAGCGGAGAGGCAGCAGCGCCCGCATTCTTGCAGTTTCATAGGCTTGTTGTTCTATTAACTGGTTGTGCAGCCAACGGCTTGTATACGTCAACGGTTGTTTGCTTTGCACTCGCGTCGAGGCGGCACTATGCCGCGTGGATTTCTTTGTGTGCATTAGGAACAGCTGTGAGCGGTCTCGGAATCTCGGTGACATGCATGCTGGAGAGCATTACAGGAATGCTGGTGACGAATGCGCTGTGCGTGCCATTATTGCTGTTGTGGTTGGCTGGTATCGCAATTGATGCTCGCTCTCGTGTGACTGAAAGAAAACCTGCTGGAACTTAAAGCCGCGCATGACTCAAATTTCGATTGTGGCGATTCATGGAAACGGTGGTGGCGGGTTCCGTTTTTCACGAGCCGCTCCGTTTTTTCCTGACGCGGTAAAGTTCTCCGCGCCCACGTTGCCGGGGTTCGCCGAGCGAAGGAAGGATTCTTCTTACAAGACCGTGAGCGATTACGCGCGGGCAATAAAGGACATAGCCGAGCGCGAACCTCGGCCTAGAATTTTGCTTGGTCATGGTATTGGGGGCACGCTCGGATTGCAAATGTGCAAAGATTCTCCCGGTACTGTTGACGGTATCATTGTGCACTCACCCGTCGGCGCATTTTTGGATCGCCGATTATTGCCGAAGATAATGATTTTGCCTGGAGTTGCACGACTTGGAAGACTGATTTTTACAAGTGGGCTTACGCGCTCTTACTTCACCTCGAAGTTGTTTAAGCATCCAGTACCTGCCGACTATGTATCGGAGTTCTTTCGAGAGTACGAACGATGTAGTGTGTTTGAAGACATGTTTCACATTATCAATCACGAGTGGTACACAACGCTTGGTCAGATTGATGTGAAGGCTTGCATTCTTTGGGGGCAACAAGACCGGGTGCTCGCTGCAAGCCACGCTGCGGAGTTCGAGAAGTTGTTGCCGAACTCCACGACAAAGGTGATTCCTGCATGGACACATTGGCCGATGATCGAGACACCGGAAGAGTATGCAACAGAAGTTACAAAGATCGCCACAGATTTGATGACGCAATAGATCGAATTCACAATGAACCTCAAGTTGATATCTGCAATTCTTGGAAGCGGCGATGCCCAAAAGCATGAGGCAGGCAACAAGGGGCGTTTGCTCGATCGCGCGAGGCGGGATGGATTGAAGGTTCCACACGGTATTTTGGTGTTGCATGAAACCTATGCGGAGCTGACATCGACTTGCGATTCTGCTGACTCGGGGGCTGATGCCTCGGAATCTGTTCACCAAGTTGATCAATCACTTCAATCGCTTGCGACTCAGATGGAAGAGAAGCTTTCCTCTATTGGTTGCGCTCAACCGTATGCGGTGCGCTCTGCATTTTCTGCCGAAGACACCCAAAGCAGCGCAATGGCTGGTTACTTCAAATCAAAACTCTTCGTCAACTCTGCGGATGTCTGCGACGCACTGATTGATGTTTGGCATTCGGCTGATAAAGCCGGTTCCAACATTCGGCGCGACATTCTTATTATGAGCATGGTGAATGCCAAGAACGCCGGAGTGGCATTTACAGAGCGTGAGTTCGAGGACGATCTGGTAAATCATTGTTTAGGAACGGCCGATGCTCTTGTCTCCGGACGCGTTGAGGGCGATTCGCTCAGCCTGCCGAAATTGCGTGCTTGGGAAGAATCGCTTCCGGCTGAGGAGAACAACAAGCTGCCTGCATTTTTGCTTCGTCTTCAATTGTTGCTGCGCGATGTTCGCAAGGTATTTGGAGATGCTGATTGGGACGTGGAGTGGGCTGATGACGGAGACTCATGCTATTTAGTGCAGATTCGTCCCATAACGAGACCGAGCAGGCGAAATGAAGCATTTACTCTGGCGAATCATCGCGAGATACTCCCCGATTTGCCATCTCCATTTATGACAAGTTTGATCGCATCGTGTGCGCACAAGCTGTTCGACTATTACCGAGAATTCGACTCTTCCCTCCCCTCTAACCGACCATTCATCGAGGTTTTCGCTGGGCGCCCTTTTATCAATCTTTCCTTGCTATGCGAGATGATGCGCATTTGGGGACTGCCTACGACATTAGTTACGAGAAACATCGGCGGTGTCGATTATGGTGGCAACAGGATGAATTTCGGGCGACTGATTCGTAAGGCTCCAGTGTTGGTTTCGATGGGCGTTTCGCAGCTTGCTGCTGTTGGAAACGCGCGACGAGCGACTGACGAGATGCTGGAGAGAACCGCATCAGACAAGCGTACCATCAAGGAGTGCGTTGAGACATTGCAATGGCTTTATTGTTCAATCGTGCGGAACATGCAAGCACTCACAGCAGCAATGAGTGCACCGCTGGCAATACTAAGAGCCCTCGGAGTTTTGGAGGAACACAATTGCAGGCACGCCACAATTTCCAGCGAGATGTATCTCGACCTAGAACCCCTGAGGAAGCTCGCATCGGAGAACGAATCCATAAAGTCCGCGCTTGAGAAAGGCGTTGATCCTGAAGACAGGCGGTTTTGTGAGTTGTGGGATGCGTATCTTTCGAAACATGGACATCGCGGAATCTATGAAAGCGATATTTCTAGACCTCGATTGCGGGATGATCCAGAGTGGGTACTTTCCAGTTTGACTACCCCGATGCCGCTGAGAAAGAAGCTTCCGCCGCGCACGGTTGTTGGGCTTCTGACGCTTCCCATTTGGTGGCAAGCCAGTCGCACCATTCAAGCGCGGGAGCGAATTCGATACTTTTCGATGCTCGCGATGGAGAGAATTCGCAACAACTTGCTGAAACTTACTAGCGAGAAAATTGGAGATGCGCAGCAACTATGGCTGCTCCCAATCAGGCGTGCCTGTATGTTGGATGACGAGCCGACCGTGGGTACCGACGAGGTGTCTCAGACCCTTGAGCGACTTGAGCAGTTGCGAGAGTTCTCGCTGCCGGATTTAGTGCATCGTTTTGATGATTTGGATCAGTTCAAAGGTTCCACAAGAATTGATATGACAAAATCAAGACTCAAGGGCGTGAGTCTCACTTCCGGCAAAGTGAGTGGAACTGCTGCAGTATTGCTGGAGCCGCCCAGAGTTGTTCCTGCCAATTTCAGTGCCGGAGACACAGTTCTGATTGCTCGCTCGGTCGATGCAGGGTGGATTCCGCTGTTTTCTGCGGTGAAGGGTGTGGCTGTCGAGATTGGCGGCGACCTATCGCACGGATCAATCATCTTGCGAGAAATCGGCTTGCCCGCAATCACGAATGTGCGCGGCGCCACACATGTGTTTCGCGATGGGGATGCGGTCTTACTCGATGCCGACAGCGGAATTGTGAGCCGCACGGACTAGGAAGATCTCAATGGAATAGAATTCTACTTTGTTGAGAGGAACATGTGAAGCGCCAGTTGGAATTCTTGAGAAGGCATGAGTTTATCTCGATAGCTTTGCTGCTCTCGATTATTTTGTGTGTGGTTTTCTACCAGGTAATCCTCGGCGATCGCACATTGATGTTCTCTGCACGAAGTATGGCGAGTGTGATGCCTTACGGTGCATTCAATCCCACAATGCCAGTGAAGATTGAGCTTCCGATTCGCTCTCCCGACCCTGCAGCGCCGGCATGGCAAACTGATGCATGGGTAGCGTTCATGCACAACGAAGTTTTCAATCAACATGTGTTTCCGCTATGGAATCCGTTCAACGGCTGGGGCATGCCATTTCTAGCCAACATGCAGTCGCAGCCATTCTTTCCGCCTGTGTGGCTTCCAACGATCTTTCCAAATCCAACGGCAGTCGACCTGTTTGATCTTTCGAGAATGCTTTTGGCTGGAGTTTTCACGTATGCATTTCTGCGACTATTTTTTATTCGCGCAGCGAGTGTCGTAGGTTCTATTGCGTTTATGTTGACGGGATACATCCTGTTGTATCTCAATATGCCTGAAATTTCGGCTACCCTCTCGATGCCGCTTATTTTCTACGCATTTGAACGACTCGTACGGGACACCTCGGCACGCACAATTGCTCTTTGTGCAATAGTATCTTGCCTTAATCTTTATGGTGGCATGCCCGAGTCGACTGCACTAATTATGGTTTTTGCAGGAGCATATTTGTTGACACGTGTCGTTGTGTTGCCGCGAACTAACGCTACAAAGTTGAAGGCGATAGGCGGTGCCGCAGCTGGCTGTGCACTGGGGCTCTGCCTTGCCGCGCCTCAAGTGCTTCCGTTTCTTGAATACATGAAGCAGTCATTCAACGTGCATGATCCTGCTCTTGGTGTGCCGGTTGTTGGAACGATTATAGATTTCCCGTGGTGGCCGAATGTATTGTACTATGCGGTGCCTTTCGACTTAGGCAGCAAGTTGTTTTTGGGTAAGGAACTCTTCCCTCTGCCCGTGCGCGGATACGTCGGTGTGTTCGTAACGTTCTTGACTTTTGTATCTGCGTCAGTTTTGTTTAGAAAGTCCGGCGGCAAAACTCCGCGAGAGCGAATGATACTGCAAATAGTGGCATTCTTCTTTGCTGCCACAGTGTTCTTCTTGTTGAAGCGATTTGGTTTTCCTCTGGTCAATTGGCTCGGATACTTGCCAATTATGGACATGATCAACTTTCCGAAGTACGACGAGCCATTGATTGGTTTTTCAACAGCAGCGTTGGCGGCTGCTTCGACGCATTTGATTCTGAAGAGGCGAGTTCAAATTGTTGATACTCTGATCGCGCTGGGTGTCATCGCCGGTTCATTTTATTTTTGGAAACTTCAAGAGTTGTTCACCCAGTTTCCGCCGCCTACCACTCAGCACGCATGCGCACTGCTCTACAACGTTTTCATCTTTTCCTTTTTCTTGTTTCTGGGATTTGCTGTCTCTGCTGCTTATCTTGCGAACTTCAAAAGCGAACGTATCGCGCTTCTAACTCGCAAATATTTCCCAGTTGCTGTTGTTCTGGTTTTGCTGTTCGATCTCACTGCTTTGGGAATCAATCCGATCTTTCACCGCAACAAATTGCCGCACAGAGAATGTAATCCATATAGTGGCGCACCATATATATCGTTCCTTCAAAAGAAAACAAAAGACTCGTTCGATCGTGTGATGGCGAACGACGCTTTTCTGTTTCCATCCTGGTCTGCGGCTTTCGGTCTCTTTGATATTCGTGCGTTGGATGCCTTGTTTGTCTCGCGATTTTTTCCATTTGTGAGAACGTTTCTTTATGGCAGTCCAAACTTTCCGATGTCTAATGAGACTCCGCCGAAGTTGCAGCTATCGACTGACAATGCGACTTCTCGGTTTCATGGATACGAGGAGGGCATGCAGTATCCAACGGAATTGAAACCTGACAGTTTGATCTACAAGCTATATGTGTTGTCTTCAGTTCGCTATGTGATCACCGAGCCGCTTTCGCAGCGTTTGACTCCGGAGATGCAGCAGATTCTGTCTCAAAACGCTTCAAAGAAGAGCGATTTCTTTGGCGCGCGCGACAATTTCTTTGCAGCGGATGGACGGCGTTTGCATGTCGTTTACCAGCACCCAATTGGAACAAGTTTTGAGGCAAGTCGAGTGACTTTCAAAACGACGGTTCCACGAGATCGCCCTGTGTTTTCATTTCGAGTCGGGTTGAATTTCAACTCACCTGCTCAAGGTGATGGCGCCAATGCATTTTTGCATTTGAGTGATGGAACAAATACAATGATGTTGTTTCAGAAAGCACTAGATACGGTGCACGGTGCTGACTTTGATTTGGCTCAATTCGATCTCACGAGATTTGCGGGCAAACCGATTGTCCTTCAATTTTCCGTTGATGCTGGTTCCAAAATGCATCCCACTAATGATTGGGTTGGTTGGGCTGATGTGCGATTTGTGAAAAGAGGCGACAGCAGTTCGAAGTATTGGCCTGGCGCGAATCTATGCGGGTTCAAACCAGTCTATTGCGCCGAATGCGCGATATTTGAGAACCCAAGAGTATTGCCGCGCGCAGCAGTATTTAGCAAAGTGCAACTCGTTTCCAAAGAAAGTGAGGCATTAGACTATCTCCGAGATCATAAATTCAACGTTCTCAGTGAAGTTGTAGTTGAAGATACCTCGATGACTCCAGAGGAAAAGAGGCTCGCGGAGCAGTTTGCAAAATCGGGTCTCGGACATGCGCAAGGACAAAAGATTACTCGCTATTCTGCACACGATGTAGATATCGACGTCTTCTCCGGCGGTGGCGTTTTGATGCTCAACGACACGATGTATCCTGGCTGGACTGCATTTGTTGATGGCAAAGAGGTCGCAATCCATCGAACGGATTCAATGTTTCGCGGCGTGTTTGTGTCTGCCGGTCGGCACGAAGTGAAGTTTAAGTACGAACCGAAATCGTTCGTTGCAGGAATAGTTTTGTTTGCAATTTCTGCGTTTTCAACCGTTGTCTTATGGGCGTGGCGCAGAAAACGCGGTCTTAGGCTGAAATCGGACGTCTGAAGACTACGCACGGCCAGAGAAGTTCATCTTCAAACGCACCGGAGACAAACCAGCCTTCTTTCGCGCGCGCCGCGATTAATTCATTGAGTGATTTTGTCTCGTTGCGGAAGATTCCGCTTTGGGCGTATTCAACGAGATACTCTTCATGAGGCACGTTTTCGCTGGTTGTGAATACCAAGGCTGGATACAACCCGAAGTGCATGATTGTGATGAGCGAGCGCCGGTCACGAAGTGCGCGGCTTGTAAGCTCTTCCATAAGTGCGGGTTCGGTCTTTTCAAAGACTCCTAGTGGCAGCAAAACCGCGATGACGTTTTCATTTGCGGGCTTCACGTTGACGTGTTTGAAGACGCCGATTGGTCGAGCGAGCGGCGCATCGAGAACAGTTAGGGGAAGCCATCCATCTGCGTTCATCGAGTCAAGCATCTCGTTGACATCTTGTACTTCCGTGCTTCCGACTACTCCAGGGACCTCGACAACCTTGTACTCAGGAGTAGCGGTGTCTGCACGCTTTGTGAAAATGAGTTGTGGATGTCGAGTTTCGTCGCCGCAGGCTTCGACAATTTCCCAGCCACTGTCGGCCTCAACATTTAATATTCGCTCGAGCGCCTGAGCGTCAGTTTCGTGAGGTTCCTTCTTTAGCGGCTCAACCTTGTAAACCGGCGGGCTCTTTACTGACTGGCTCATGTGAAATCTCCCAATCCAAGAGGACGATGCGGACTCAAGAAAGAGACATTCTACTGTATTTGGTTAGTGAAGCGGCTTATTTGCGATGGTTCCCCGAAACCGCTAACTAGCGTCAATCTTTGTCACTAAACGATTCATGCATGATTGCCGCTGCGCGATCGGCGTCGGCGCTGCTGACCACACATGTGAGTTTCATTTCGCTTGTCGCAATCATTTTTATGTTGATGCCGGCGGCGCCGAATGCAGAGAAGACGGTGGCGGCGATTCCGGGTTGGCCTGCCAAACCGGCACCAATCAAGCTGACTTTTGCAATGTCCGGATCTGCTACGACTTCCTTTGCGCCGAGCTCGTCTTTCATCGATTCAAGTGTGCCTATGGTTTGGTCTAAGTCAGTCGCACCTACTGTGAATGTGATGTTGTTATGCCCAGCAGTTGGGTGGAACGCTTGCATGATCATGTCGATGACGATGTGATTGTCTGCAAGTTTGCGCATGATTTTGCCCGCGATGCCTGGTTTGTCAGGAACATCCATGATGGATACACACGCCTGATCTTTATCTGTGGCGACACCGCTTATGGTGCGGTAAATCTCCATGTCTTCTCCTCCATCAATGACAGTTCCTTCATGATTTGGTTTGAAAGTGTTGCGCACTCGCATTTTGACTTTGTACTGTCGAGCCAGTTCTACAGCACGCGGATGTATGACCTGCGCTCCAAGTCTCGCCATCTCGATGACCTCGGCATATGAAACGCGACTTAAGAGTTTGGCAGACGGAATGACATTCGGGTCGGCCGTGTAGATGCCGTCAACGTCGGTGTAGATGTCGCAGACATCGGCTCCGACAGCTGCTGCCAGAGCGCACGCCGTTGTGTCTGAGCCTCCCCGGCCCAGGGTGGTAATGTCACCATCATCGGTGACACCCTGAAATCCTGCGACGACTACAACATCGCAACTTTCGAAAGCTTTTTGCAGGGTTTCGGTTTTCACATCGACGATACGCGCTTTGCTGTGAACGCTCTCAGTGAAGATACCGACCTGATAGGCGGTGAAAGAACGCGCTGTGATACCCATTCCTTTGAGAACGATCGCAAGCAGCGTAATGGATATTTGTTCGCCTGTTGAAAGGAGAGAATCTAGTTCGCGGCGATCCGGAGTTTTTGTGCACTGCCCTGCGAGTTTGAGCAGATAGTCTGTGGTATCACCCATGGCCGATACCACTGCGAGCACTTTGCCATCAGCTCTTCGCTTGTCTATGAGTTCTGCAACGTGTTGAATGCGGGCGATGTTCTTGACGGATGTGCCGCCAAATTTGACGACACTAATATTGGGTGTGGAGGTCATTCGCAATGTTCCTCCAAATCTAAAACGGCTTCCAAGCCTTCGCTGTCAACGACGAGGTCGAGAATTGTCGGCGTCTGTGCACGCTGCTGAGCCCACGTCTGCAAGCGTGTTTTCACTTCGGCCTTGTGCTTTTCATTGACGAGAACTAAACATGATGAACCTGCACCACTCAACACGCAACCAAGAATTGGAAGGCGCGCGAGATCTTTGCGCAATGATTCTAATTCAGGAACCAGGTGACTTCTAAACGGTTCGTGCAACTCGTCGACTAGAGCTTCACGAAGTCCGTTGTCATCGGCATTTGCAACAGACGCAATGAGCAGTCCAAGTCGTTGCAAATTGCTGACTGCGGTCGGCATATTGATGCGTCGAGGCAGAATCTTTCGCGCTTCTTCTGTCGCCAACTCGTAAGGTGGAACCACAACCAAGCACCTCCACTTTTCAGGCCATTTGAGGTGTTGAGTAAGAGCTTGTCGCCCTTTCGAATAGCCGGCGATGACGAATCCTCCAAATAGACATGCCGCGACATTGTCCGGATGTCCTTCGATTTTTGCCGCTTCGACCAGTATCGAGTGTTTGTTGGGATTGCGGTTTCCCCCCAAGCAGTGTGCCGCCCACAGTGCAGCTACAACCGCAGTGCTGCTGCTTCCTAATCCGCGTGCAAGTGGAATATCGGTTTCTATTGAAAGGCGAATGCGCGAGAGCAATTCGTTGCTTCCACGAAAGTTTTGACGGAAGAGTTTGTAGACGAGATTGTTTTCGTCGCTGCTTAGAGCTTGTGCCTTTTCCCCGAGCAGTCGTACAAGTGGAACCATCTTGTCGTCTGTTTTCAGCACATCGAATGTGAATGTTGAATAGACCCCTAAGCCCAGTCCGAGAACATCAAAACCTGGACCAAGATTTGTGGTACTGCCGGGCGTGCGAATCGTGAGGCGTCTAATCATCAAAGATTCATCGCTTTTGCCAGGGCTTCGAGATTCGCTTCGATTGGTGATAGATCGCATGCCGTAACCTTTTGCGCTGTGTCGGGATCTTTCAAGCCATTACCGGTGAGAACACAAACAACTTGTGAGTTACCGGGAACGTTTCCTGCTTTCAAATGCTTGATTAGTCCGGCAAGACTGGCGGCACTGGACGGTTCGCAGAAGATACCTTCGGATGAACCGAGCATCTTGTACGCTTCGATGATTTCTGAGTCAGTCACCATGTCGATTTTGCCGCCCGAGGACTTGCCTGCCTCCACCGCCTCTTCCCAACTTGCCGGGTTTCCGATGCGAATGGCGGTGCCGATGGTCTCGGGATCTTTAATAGGATGTCCAAGAACAATTGCGGCAGCTCCCTCTGCTTCGAAGCCATGCATTTTAGGTGTCGACGTGGCAATTCCTTCTTCCTTGTAGCGCTTGAAACCGCGCCAGTACGCGCAGATGTTTCCTGCGTTTCCTACCGGGATGCACAAATAATCCGGTGCTTTTCCAAGGTGCTCTACAACTTCGAACGCAGCTGTTTTCTGCCCTTCGAGTCGGTATGGGTTGATTGAGTTTACGACAGTGACATTTGTGCGCTCTGCCAATTCGCGAACAAGTTCCAGCGCGCGATCGAAGTTGCCTTTGATGGGAAGAACCTTCGCACCATAGTGGATCGCTTGTGCCAATTTGCCGAGTGCGACATATCCATGTGGTAACAGTACATAGCAGGTGAGACCGGCTTTTGTTGCGAATGCTGCCGCGGACGCGCTGGTATTACCGGTGGAGGCGCAGATGACAGCCTTGGCTCCTTCTTCGAGTGCTTTTGAAATCGCAAGCGTCATTCCGCGATCTTTAAAGCTACCGGTTGGATTGAGACCTTCCAGTTTGAAATGCAGCTCTAATTGCGGAAAGCCGATTAACTTCGGAATGTTGGTTGCTTGAACCAGCGGAGTGTTTCCTTCACCCAGAGTCACAATCGGCGTCGCATCGGTGACAGGAAGATGCGCCCCGTACTTTTCAATCAATCCGACCGGTTTGCGTTTTGTTTGCATTTTTTGCTCCGAGATATTGAACCGAAGTTTGAGCTTTTTAGTTTTTGTTAGGGAGTTCTACGCTGGTTCGTATATGCGAATTGCCGTTGCTTTCGACTCCAAGAATTCGCATTGTTTTAGTTCTGCAAGAGCAGCGGTCATGTTTCCGTTTCTTATTTTGTGCGTCATGATAACAACAGTTGCACGACCATCCTCAACGCCACGTTGAATGATGCTGCGAATGCTGATTTTGTGGTTGCCGAAGATGGTTCCTATCGTACCGATTACACCTGGTGTGTCAGCGACGGAAAGCTTCACGTAGAACGGGCATTCCCAATCATCTGATTGAGCCGTCTTGGACCATTCTGATGTGATAGCAGGTTGGAAGTAGCTTGCGAAATCCGGCAGTTTAAGCGCACTCGCAAGGTTGGCCAAGTCGCCTACGATTGCCGATGCGGTTGGCAAACTACCAGCGCCAGGACCAACCATAATGATTTCGCCAACTGCGTGTCCATTTACGAGAATGCAGTTGTGCGAACCAGAGACTGCTGCAAGGGAGTGCGAAAGCGGTACGAGAAGCGGGTGCACGCGAACAGCCAATGACTGGGCGCCACCGTTGCTGCTGGTTGGTCCGACACTCTTTGCCGTTCCTACTAATTTGATTCTGTAGCCAAATTCTTTTGCCAGTGCCAAATCATCGGCTGTGATTGTTCGTATTCCTTCGCGATAGATCTCGGTTGGCTGAACGAACCTTCGGAAAGAGAGAGCCGCGAGAATAGAGAGTTTGTAGGCAACATCATGACCATCGACATCGCTTGTCGGATCTGCTTCGGCAAATCCGAGACGCTGAGCTTCTGCCAACGCAGCCTCGTAACTGAGCCCTTTCTCCTCCATGTTGGAGAGAATGAAATTGGTGGTTCCATTCAAAATTCCAGTGACGGCGGTGATATCATTCGCGCCAAGACCGCGTTGGATTGTGGAGATTAGCGGAATCCCACCCGCCACCGATGCTTCGAAAAATATTGTGACGCCCTTTTCGCGAGCCAGGTCAAACAGTGCAGGACCGTGCTTCGCCAGCACTTCTTTATTTGCTGTGACGATGTGCTTCCGTTTGTTGAGCGCCGCTTCGATATACGACAATGCGGGCTGCTCGCCACCCATCACCTCGACAAGGACCTCGATTTCAGGGTCATCAATGAGTTCTTGAACGTTGGTTGTCACCTCGCAAGTTGGCTTGGCGTCGCGCTCTTTGCTTTTGTCTTTGACCGCAATGCGCTTCAAATACAAATGCTTATGCTGCGAGAGCAGCTTAACTACGCCACTTCCGACTGTTCCCAGACCAATCATGCCCAGCACTACGCGTGCCATAGGTAGCCCCCTTTGAGAGATCGAAACGCCTATTATCTCTGACTTTCTTGTTTTGGTGATCTTAAGTAAAGCCTCTTTTTACAGCGGGCTCAACCGTTTCACGGCAAGTTCACGCTTTTAGGGGATTTATTCAACTGCGATTGGCTCAATATTGGGAAAAAGGTGATTAATGCCAATCGATATCGAGGAGGTCAGATGACAAAGCTCTGTCCGGCGCAACAAAAGGCGTTCGACACTCTAATGGAATCTCTTGAGATTGGAAACATTGCTGTCGTTTGGTCGCAGTCGGGTATGGGGCGGACCACTATCCTCAGTGAGCTGCATCGCCTGCGTGGCGGCGAACTCTTGACCATGAAAGACTATATTGATGATCTGCGTGTGCAAGATCCGCTTGCAATGGATGAAACGCTGGAGCACCTGCTCATGCGATCTCTTGGTCGAAACGATCTGGTGATATTGGACGACCTAAGTCTGATTTATGCAGTGATTTGTGGTTGCGGATACGGCAATCCATACCCGAGGGGGAAATTTGTCGAAGCCATTTTGACAAGTGTGGCTGGTGTCGTGTCGAATAGTGAAAAACGGCTTGTCATCGGCATTGAGTCAACTACCCCTGAGCCGATTCGCAGTCGCTGCTATTTCGCAAACATTCGCAAGTTTACTTCGGAAGACTATGAGGTGCTTTGCGAAGAGTATCTTGGAAAGAGAATCAAGAACTTGGATTTTCACAAAATTCACAGATTCGCTCCAAAGCTGAATGCGCATCAGCTGAAGAGTACGTGCATGTGGTTGGAGAATAAGAAAGACTTAGATACTGAAGTGTTTATTGAGTATTTGCGCAGCCAGCGCATGGGCAGCAATGTCGATCTCGACGAGGTCGAAGCGGTTGATTTGCATTCGTTGCGTGGAGTCAAGGATGTGATTGAAAGTTTGGAGGCGAATATTATTGTTCCGCTAGAACGTGATGATTTAGCCACCGAGTATGACATTCAACCGAAACGCGGCGTGCTTCTTGCCGGGCCGCCGGGCACAGGCAAGACAACGATTGGGCGCGCGCTCGCGCATAGGTTGAGAAGCAAATTTTTTCTGATAGATGGAACATACATTTCTGGAAGTCGAGATTTTTATAATCGGATTTCGCGAGTGTTCGAAGCAGCAAAAAATAATGCACCGGCAATAATTTTTATCGATGATAGTGATGTGATTTTCGAAAATAAAGAGGATTTCGGGCTCTACCGCTACCTCCTCACCATGTTGGATGGCTTGGAGAGTGAAAGCAACAAGAGAGTTTGTATCATGATGACCACGATGGACGTGGCAAGTGTGCCACCGGCACTGGTGCGCAGTGGGCGCATTGAATTGTGGTTGGAAACGAGGCATCCTGATGAAGCTGCACGATTTGAAATTCTGCAAGACCATTCGCATAGACTGCCGATGGAGTTGCGAAAGTTTGATGCAGCGCAGATTGCTGCGGATACTGAAGGCTTGACTGGTGCGGACTTGAAACGTCTTGTTGAAGACACAAAAATCTTGCTTGCATACGACAAATCGAAAAAAATGGATGTTCAAGTACCCAGCATCTATTTCGACAGAGCAATTGCAACAATCAGATCGAACAAAGAAAAGTACGAAGAGGCAGAGGCTCGCGCTCGCAGCAAGATGCCGTCGATGACTTCTGCTCTTGCCGCTGCAATGGGGAGCTTCGGCTCCTATGGAATGAATAACGATGACGATGATGACTTTCCAACATAGCCGCGAACTCAACAATTAATCCAACCGTTCCATTCTCCTCGAATTGAATGGTGTATCTTAGCTCCCGGATATCGGGAGTTCTAAAGTGAATTACGTGCGAAAAATTTTTGTGGCGCTTATGGCATTCTTTCTCGTTGTGGCGCCGTTGCCTGGCTTCTGCGCAGATGGCAAGCAGCCGAACATCATCTTCATCATGGGTGATGACATCGGTTGGTTTAACATCGGAGCCTATCACCAAGGCATGATGGCAGGCAAAACACCGAACCTCGACAAGCTCGCTGCTGAAGGCGTGAGGTTCACGGACTACTATGCAGAGGCTAGCTGCACAGCGGGGCGCGCGAATTTCATTACCGGCGAACTGCCGATACGCACTGGCTTGACGACAGTTGGTCAAGCGGGCGCCGCCACGGGAATTCCAGAACAAGCAGTGACAATTGCGACTGCGCTCAAGGCACTCGGCTACACGACCGGGCAATTTGGAAAGAACCATCTCGGTGATTTGAATAAGTATTTGCCGACGGTTCATGGCTTCGATGAGTTCTTCGGGTATTTGTATCACCTTGATGCGATGGAAGACACAGCGCATCGCAACTATCCGCAGGAAGTGAAAGCCTCTATAGGACCGCGCAACATGGTGCATTCGTGGGCAACCGAGACTGATGATGAGACGGTGCAGCCGCGTTGGGGAAAAGTCGGAAAACAGAAGATTGAGGATGCAGGCGAGTTGTTTCCGAAGCGCATGGAAACAGTCGATGATGAGATCCTCGAAAGTTCGCTGAAATTTATCGATAAATCGATTGAGCAAAGCAAACCATTTTTTGTTTGGTTGAATCCTACTCGCATGCATATCGTCACGCATCTTTCTGCCAAGTATGATTCGATGAGGAACGGTGAGAATGGATGGTCTGTGGAAGAAGCGGGCATGGCGCAGCTCGACGATATTGTCGGTTCGGTTCTGAACCACGTGAAAGAAAAGGGAATTGACGAAAATACAATCATTGTTTTCTCGACCGACAATGGCACTGAAAATTTCACTTGGCCAGATGGTGGACAGACTCCATTTGCAGGTGGAAAGGGAACGGCTCTTGAAGGCGGTTTCCGCGTGCCCTGCATCGCGAGATGGCCGGGCAAATTTCCAGCAGGCAAAGTCGAGAACGGTATTTTCTCCGGGCTCGACTGGTTTCCCACGTTCGTCGCAGCAGCAGGCAATGCAAACATCGTCGATGACCTGAAGCGGGGAACCAAACTTTGCGGAACCAACTACCGAGTGCACCTTGATGGCTACAACCAACTTGATTGCTTGACCGGAAAGGCTAAGTCACAGCGCAACGAACTATGCTATTTCACCGAGTCCTCGCTTGGTGCTGTGCGAATTGGCGACTACAAATATCGATTCACCGATCAACCGACCGGCTGGTTGGGTGCCACCGAGAAAGTAGATTGGCCGATTCTGACCAATCTGCGCTTGGACCCGTTTGAACGAACCGGTTTTCCATCGTCGAAAGGCGGCTCATTCTCATACTACAATTGGTTTGTCTATGAGTTTTGGCGATTTGTTTTTGTGCAACAGCAAGTTGCAAAAACAGCGCAGACCTTCATTGAGTATCCACCGATGCAGAAGGGTGCGAGCTTCAATATGGAATCGCTCAAAGAGGAACTCTTGCAACGCATGAACGTGCCCGGAAAGTAGTCGCAGCGATATTATTTCTGTTTGCGTGCTTTTAACTGCTTGCGCCACGCGGTATCGGATATGACACCGCGAAATCCGATATGACTCATCCCCGTATCTGGTGCTTCTTTCATTCGCGCAGAGGGGCGATAGCTTGCGCAGTATTTTTCATTGCATAAGAAGGAACCGCCACGAGTGACTCTTTTAGCCATGTATGGTTCATCCGGGTCGAAGCTATCGTCGGGACCTTTAGGGTTGTCTGCAACTTCTGAGGAACTGGCTAACTTCTGATAGTGGTCATTTCTATACCAATCACCGCACCACTCCCACACATTGCCGATGATTTCATAAAGTCCATAGTCATTTGCAGGAAATGACTTTACCGGCGCGCTCATCATGTACCCATCTGCAGCTTCTGTGCTGTACGGAAAACCGCCCTGCCAGTAGTTTATTCGGTGAACCTTTGCGTCTGGTGGTTCGTCACCCCACTCATATGCCTTTGCAGGTCTGCCACCACGGGCGGCGAACTCATACTCGGCTTCTGTCGGCAATCGTTTTCCTGCCCACTTGCAATATGCGACAGCGTCATCCCACGAAACTTGTGTCACCGGATACTTATTTTGTTTCTTGATTGAACTCTCTGGACCAGCCGGATGCATCCAGTTTGCACCTGGTGTCCAAACCCACCACTGGCTGTAATCACGCAAGGAGACAGGTCCTTTCGTTGGATGAAACACCATTGAACCGGGGACTAATTTCGATGCAGGAGGTTCCGGCGTGTTTGGCGGCAGTTGTTTCTTCAATTCCGACCAATCTGGTTTCTTTTCAGCAGTAGTCACATACTTGGTCGCTTTCACAAACTTGCGGAACTGTGCATTTGTCACTTCCGTTTCGTCCATCCAGAATCCGTCGATGCGAACTTTGTGCACCGGGAATTCGTCTTTGCGCGTTGGTCCGCCGCTTCCGCCCATTTGGAATTCGCCGCCAGGTAACCATACCATTCCCTTTGGCCATGGCTTTTTGGGCCAGTTCGCATCATTTCTTTCGGAAGCAATCGCAAAAATGTTTGGGTGCAAGAATGTTGACACCACACTCAAGGCGACTGCAAGGAAACGCCTCACCATGAGAATATGCGTTTCCAATCATCCTTCATGCTGATAACCACCCAGCCTTTAGTGTTCGCCTCCTGCATGAGAGTTTCTGGGAACGAACCGATCTTGGAGTACGCTCCATACAAATATTCTCTGTCTGTATCATCATGATGAACGAGCATCATAAGCCGATTTCCACCACCTGATTGTGTCCACTCCAACATTTGTTGGTCGCCGACTGAATTTCCGAACGCTGCAATCGGACGTTTGCCGATCACAAGGTTAATGCTTTCGGGCTTGCCTTCTTTGTCGTCAACTAGAAACACTTCAGGCAGCTTCATGAGCTGTGGTTTGCCACCTTCAGCGTACTCGAACTTGGTTTTGCCTGGAGTTCCAACCACTTGTTGAACTGGTATTCCATAGGTCTCTTCACTGAAAGCGCGCACGAAGCTTTGTCCACTTCCCGTCACAATGTAGACCTGAAACTGGTTCTTCTGAAGGTATTTGATGACTTCCAACATCGGCTGGTAAAACAGCTGCGTGTATGGTTTTTCGAATCGAGGATGCTTATAGTCTTTGACCCAATCCTTGACCATCTTTGTGAATGCATCGGTGGTCATGCCGCTGTGAGTGGCACTAACAATCTTCTGAATGTCTTTCGTGTCGAAGTTTGCAATCGCCTTAGCATCATCTTCGATCAACGCCCTGAACGGTTGAGTACTTTTCCATTCAGGATGGTCCGCTGCCAGCAATTTGATCCGAGAAAACGCAAATCTGATTTCTGCGTAAGTTGGTTGTTCGACAAGGAGAGTCCCATCTTGATCGAAAGTCGCTATGCGATCTGCCACACGAACAAAGTCCGGATTCCCTTCGGTCGTTGTCGCTTCAACGAAGTCCATGATCTTTTTCTTTGTGTTTCCATCATTCCAGGATGGGAGCGGGTCTGAGTTTTGCGTTGCAGTTTCTGCGCGCACCTCGAGGGGCGAGGAAGTAACTGCCATCAACATCGAAATCAAAATCGAAAAATACAAAACGGCTAGTTTTCGTGAAAGCAAAAGCATTGTGACACCCAACTCGATGAAACCAAAAAACGTCAAGAGACAATTTCGAACGAAGAGATGTATTCTAGTCGATTACGAGCCTCCCATGATGATAGTTCACTTGGCAAATAGAGGAGCTTATGAGCAGCGCACTTGAGCGTATTACTGAGCGCGTTTCGCGAAATGGTGATGTAAACGAACCGACAACAACTCGTCCGTTGCTAACTCTTGAAGAGTTCTTTGAGGGCAACGAATTCGCAGGAAGTATTTGGTGCAATCTTTCCTCAGCGCCAGAACCCGAACAGGTATTTGAAATTTTAAAAGGAATACGATCGCGTTCGAATGTTGCGGATGTGCGAATCGAAGTCACTATGTTCGACGACCCTGATTGGCCATTTTCGGACTGCATTTGGGTCATCACTTCGGCGACACCGGTAGAAGTTCAGTCTTGGTTCGACGATGATTTCGCGCCTGATGATGTCTGGTCAGGGTGGAATTCTGACCGAACATTTGAACATGTTGAGGTACCGACCGGAATGCAACCTGTAGGATGTTTTTATGACTAAAGTGCTCGCGGCTAGCTCC
>CAYZJR010000009.1:60618-99591 GCA_964478655.1 uncultured Candidatus Obscuribacterales bacterium | reverse complement strand
GGTGGTCCTTCCGGTCCTGGTGGTCCTTCCGGTCCTGGTGGTCCTTCCGGTCCTGGTGGTCCCTCCGGTCCTGGCGGCCCAAGCGGTCCTTCCGGTCCTGGTGGTCCTGGTGGTCCTCGTGGTCCAGGCGGCCCTGGCGGTCCTACCGGCCCCGGTGGTCCTTCCGGTCCTGGTGGTCCTTCCGGTCCTGGTGGTCCTTCCGGTCCTGCTGGTCCTGGTGGTCCTTCCGGCCCTGCCGGTCCTGCTGGTCCTGGCGGTCCCGCCGGCCCATTCGGTCCCGGTGGTCCTGTCGGCCCTGGTGGACCTCTCGGTCCCGGCGGCCCAAGCGGCCCTGGTGGTCCCTCCGGTCCCTCCGGACCAAGCGGTGGACCTTCGGGCTAATCGAAAGGTCAGAAATCAAAAAGCCCCCGCATATGCGGGGGCTTTTCATTTTGCTTCGGTTACATCTTTTGTATCCGGTTTCAGCGATATCGCTGAAGGGGGGTTGCAGAATCGCACCGCCAGCGGGTTATATAAGACTCGAAATCAGACGTGAACTACGACTCGCCGATCATCTTCTTACCAACTGGCAGTCATATTCAAAGAAACTTTGAACTTGCGTATGCTCCGGAAGCTTGTCTCGAATGCTTCCAATCCTTGCAGACGGGGTGTCTGCCCAATGATTCATAAAGACAATTCTTTTGGGCGGATTACTCGGATTAGCATTGGCATCAGCTAAATAGTTGGCGAACGACGACAGTAGCGGTCTCGAGAATGCAGAATTCATGCAATCGTAAAATACCTTTCGTTGCTTTTCCTTCTGAAACCGTTCCCAATAGCCCATCTTTTGCGGTCTAGGAAACTCATAGTATTTCGTTGACCCGTCTGAAAACGAGATGATTGCTGTGTAGTGGAAGTTCTTGTCTCTAGGAACACTAAACAAATCCCAAAACGAGATGATGCCAGTCATCGAACGAAGCGGATTGCAGACTTTCTCCCGCAACAAAGCGGAGAAGGTCGGATAACGGTCTTGAGTCGCTTTGAGCATGACAGGCAATACCAAAGACACCACAAAGAAAGACACGATCACCAGATTCGCAACAAGACGATCTTTCGATGGCATTGGCTCACTCAAGGCGAGTTCTGACGCTTCTTTGACAGTAGTTCTTTGTATGGGTTCGGCAATCAAGCTTTTGAGGTTCCCTTCAAATCAAGAAGATCTCTGCTCTTACGATATCAGAACGATACGAACCAGTAATGCAGCAACTAGGCAAGACTTTTAGCCCACTACATGCAGTGCTAAACTAAAATCAGGTGGTTCACTTGGTGAACGCCTGAATGGTGGTGGTGGAAGAAGACTAGTCGTGGGAAGTACGCCCAGTACATTGACAGCTACAGTATCCGTAGAAGAGGCAAGCTTGCGCGCTCCAACCAGCGAGCCGCCGCCCACTCGACTCTGGTACGGTCTGATAAATCTTTTCATCGTAGTCTATTGGACAGTCGTCGGCATCTGGCTGATGCCGGAAAGCCAACTCCGAGACAAGCTCTCCGAATACGTTCGTCCAGTGTTTTTCAGCTGCGGCTTGATCCAGTATTGGAGCCTGTTCAGCCCAGATGTGCGAGATCGTATTTATCATTGCAATGCAATCATTACCTTCGCTGATGGCAGCAACAAGAACTATGAGTTCCCACGTCCACCGAAGATGGGACAAGTTGAAAAGTTTCAGCACGAGAAGTTGCGGAAGCTGTTTCTTGAGCACATGCCGTTTCCATCAGGTGTAGAGTTCTTGCCGGACTTCGCGAGATTCGTCGCCAGGTGCAACACCAATCCAAAAAACCAGCCGACGCAAGTGGCGATCGTGTTTAGTTACATCGACACGCCGCCGCCGAATTCTCCTGATGGATTGCGAGATTCGCTTCCTGAGCACATCTACAAACACACATTGTTCAACTACCGGGTTAAGGAAGAGGACTTGAAATGAACGACAAGTTCAAATCCAAAATAGAGAAGTGGAACAAATTTTGGTTCGAGCCAACCTCACCTACGCCCATGGGATTGTTCAGAATCGCGCTTGGGCTGGTCGTTTTGCAATGTTTATTAATTCATTTGTGGCCCGACTGGAAACTCTATTTTTCGGATCAGTCAATCATACCCATCGATTCAATGATCGCAAAATATTGGTATCGAGATGTCTACTTCGACTTAATGCTTTTGCTTCCGCCTGGCGATCAGCCGAAGATAATTTTCTTCTGGGTGATCGTTGTAGCAGCAGTGTTCATGACCCTTGGGCTATTCACAAGAACATCCACTGCAATTGTGTTTCTAGGTTTGCTCTCACTCGACTCGCACTTCGAACTGAACCAAAATGCAGGCGATAACTTCGTTCGAATCGCTTGTCTTTTGACTGCATTTTCTCAAGCCGGCAAAGCGTTCTCTATCGACAATTTGATCCGATCCCTGCGCGAAGACTGGAGAGTAAAGGGTTTCCGTCCACCGTTATCTTCGCCGTGGGCGCAGCGAATGTTTATGGTGCAACTATCTGTGGTGTACTACCACACATGGATATGCAAAATGATGGGCGACCGCTGGAACGACGGAACCGCCGTATACTACGCCACGCGCTACGATGACATCATAAGATTTCCGGTGCCGTTCTTGTTCGACAATTTGTTCGTCTGTCAGATGCTCACCTGGGGAACCCTCGTCATCGAATTCGCGCTGTTCACTTTGATCTGGGTAAAACCCCTTCGATACTGGGTTATACTCGCCGGACTTGCACTCCACCTCGGAATCGAATACTCGATGAACCTGCCCATGTTCGAATGGATGTTCATGTTCAGCTACATCACGTTCATTTATCCGGAAGATTTGACGCGAGCAATGGACAAGATCAAAGCGTTCCTCACCGCAAAATACGGTCCGCCAATACCTGTGGTTTACGACGGGAACTGCCTTTTCTGCATTAGAACAGTCGGGTTTCTGCACAGACTCGATATATTCGGTCGCATCGATTTTCTCGATTTCAGAGAAAGCGGCGTGCGGCAGCAATTGGGTGTTCCAATTGAAGTTGCCGAAAAAGAGATGCTTATGAAAACCCAAACGGGATGGGTTGGAGGTTTCGAAACCTTCCGCCGAATGGCTCTGAGAATGCCCTTGTTGTGGCTTGCAGTGCCAGTCTTGTGGGTTCCCGGTGTGGACCTCGTGGGCAAGATGGTGTATTCGCTGGTCTCAGCCAATCGCCAAATGATCCTCGGCGGAACATGCGATGAAAAGGTCTGCGTGAAACAGGAAGCGGGGAGCTAAGCATGCTAGTTCGAGTTCTCCTGATTCTTGCACTCTTTGTCTATGTATTGTGCGCCAGCATTCCAATCAAACAGGCCGCAATCGAACGCGAAGAACTAAAAGACTACAACAAGGCAGTCGAACGCGAAGAGTATTCGGCCGTCGCAAACTACAACAAAGTGCACACGGATCCAAAGGCAACACCGGAAGAAAAAGCAAAAGCAGTTCGCGAGCTTGGTCTCGTCTATTGGTTGCAGCGAAGATACCCCGACGCGCTTCCGCTCATCGAGGGTAACGTTGTCTTCTTCGCGAAAGACAATGACAAACAATACAGCAACGACTACGCATCGGCGCTGCTAGATCTCGCATCACTGAGCCGAGACATGGGTGACTACACGAAAGCCGAAGAACACTTCAAAGCAGTCCTCGCCTATGATCAGAAATTTCTCGGAGATAAAGACATAAAGGTGGCACGCGATCTCAACAATCTCGGCGTTCTCTATTACATGAAAGCTGGAACGTATCAAGATCTCAAAACCCGCCGAGAGTGGCTGGACAAGTCGTTGGAGAACTTGAATCAATCATTGGCTTTGTATAAACAATCGACTGGTGATGACTCACAACAAGTCGGCAACACTCTCTGGAACCTCGTCTTAGTCACACGCGACCTAGGACAAGAATTCAAATCCGCGGAGTTGCGCAAGCAAGCACTTGCAATCGATGCCAAAGCAAACCGCCTAAGCCAAGCCCCTTGATTTGCCCTTGCAAAAATCTAAAAGGCGACGTAAATAAACGGCGTCCCCGGAACCTGAATGCGATATAGCAAGTAATGAAAGAATGCACCCACTAAAAGTCCCACAAAGAGTGAAAAGACTATTTTAAGCAACAACACTGGCAGTTTGTCGGTTTTCATAGCTTGAAGTATCCTCTTTTCACTGCAATTACTTTTACCGCGATCGACACCTCGGTAGCCAATTTTTCTCCGCCTGACTCACTGAAGTGATTGCTGTCACAATAATCTTCCGGCTTCAAATTGTCGCCGAATACCAGCGCGTTGTAGCCGCTCGCCATCCATTTCTGACTCGCAACAACAAACGTCGCTCGATCATTCTCTCGTTCCGGTTCACTCAACTCTTCCAGAACAAGAGGATTGCTTCGCGGCAAAACGATCAATGTATATGCTCTGATTCCCTGCGGAGTAGCGCGTTTGATCATCTCATCAAACTTCTTCCAAGCCTCGGGTCTCTCGGTGTGCTGCCCTTCGGCAAGCAGGTCGCGCGAACGCTGTCTCAACTCTTCTGCACGGATTTTGCGGTTTCGATCGCTCAATCCATTTTCAACCTTAACGACTTCTCTGTCCGGAAACTCTTTGCGCGGTCTCCAAAACTTCGGATGGGTTTCTTTGTCCCAAATCGTGAAAGCGTTCCTGTAGCCAATCAAATGCCACAGATCCCAGGCATTGATCAATGCATCGATACGAGCACCCAACTCAAGTTCTTTCAATCTCGTGTCGGTAGGACCGATAGAAAAGCTCTCCAAATCCCTCTCGATGAGAAACTTTCGGACATCCAATTCGTACAGCAAGTCCCTATGGATAGCAGAGAAACAAATTCCCGCCATTTGATACCCCTCGACAGGTCCTGTCCATGCCGGTTGCGTATTGGTTACGAAGATCACTCGCTTCGCCTTTCTGATTAGAGATTCAGCAACAAAGTAAGCGCCTTCAAAAGTGTTGGTTCCATGAAGCGCGAGATTGACGACGTGAAACTCATCGCCTAACTTCGCTTGCAGTTTGCGAGTCCAAAGTTGATCTACAGTTTGCCCCATACCATTGAAGACGCTGTCTCCGCCGACGATCACCAGCGTCTGTCCCTCCTTCAGATCGGACGTAGCCAGCGCCATCATTTGGTTGACTGTCGGATAGAACGAAGAGTACTGATTGATGAAATAGTGGAATCGTTTGAAATCCACAAACGGATTTACTCGCGTGCACGTTGAAGCCCACACGCAACAAGAAACAAACCCAAAAACGATGCCGACGAAAAACGGCAGCGGAAGCATGAATTGCCCCGGGAAACCCGCCTGAGGAAGAAGTGAAAGTGAGAACAGCTTCTTCATCAACCCACTCTCCAAAGCGAAGCGAACATACTCATTGCACGATCAACAGGATAGAAGAATAAGAGCCATCCGAAAAACACAAACGCCATCGTGATCGCCCAACTCAAAATCGGCAGCTTGTCCAACACCGCGCCTATCCATTTGGTGAAAGAGAATCTTCTGTAAGTCAAACAGATTGCAAACCCGACACCATGATACAAACCCCACAAAATGTAGTGCCAATCTGCGCCGTGCCAAAAGCCACAAAGTGCAAACGCCGCGACTCCATTTAACAACATGCGCTGAGTGCCCATTCTGTTGCCACCTAGAGGAATATAGACATAGTCGCGAATCCAGGTGCTTAGTGAAATGTGCCAGCGCTGCCAGAAATCTTTCAAATTTACAGCTAGATACGGCCAGTTGAAATTAGCGGGCAGCTGAATTCCCATCATGCGCGCCAATCCGATGGCAATGTCGCTATAGCCGCTGAAATCGAGATAGATTCTGAACCCGATCGCTAAGACAACCAGCCATCTTTCCTGCAGGACAAGGGACGTGAATAAGTCTTGCCGCGAGGCGATGTACGTCGTCAATGTGTCGGCCAATATCAACTTTTTGACAAATCCGCTTGTAACCAAAAGCAACCCGAGCATGACGTCGTTAGTCGAAACGCTCTTCAGTCCTTCCTTTAACGAAGGCAAAAATTGCCCGTATCGTTTGATGGGACCTGCCACCAATGACGGAAAGAAAAAGGTGAACGCAGCAAAATCAAAAATGTTCCGAACAGGAGTTGCGCCACGCCTCACCTCAAACAAGTAGTGAACGAACTCGAATACAAAAAAGCTGATCGCCAGAGGCGGCGTCACCGGGAGCGTGGCGGTAAGATACTGGTCAAAATCTAACGCCCAATCAGGCCCAATCAAAACCGGAAAAATTTGCGTGCAGAAGAAGTGATGATACTTGTACGCGAACAAAGCCACAACACATACGACAATCGCTATGGTGTTGTGCCTGCGCTCACCAAACAGACCGACAAGAAACGTCATCAAGAAAAGACAGATGATTGGCGCCATTCCGGCTGCACCAGCGAAATGCGCGTGGAACAAAAAACAAAACGCCAGCAAACAGACAAAACGCACAATCGGAAATTTGACGCAGTAGAAGACTACAAAGAAGCACGCCGCCCACAAAAGAAACCAGTACGTTGCGAAGATCATTTGTCCTTCCTCACGTACATTTGCGTTGCTTCCCAGCCGCCCCACAGCTCAAGGTTAGACGTGTCGACATCACGATCCACTTTATCGTGCCATGTCAAATCACCGTCCAACTTGTAGTGCGTTTTCACCTTCTCGATTATGTCGCGGTTTTGCAAATAGTCCAGAGTTCTTCCGGATTGAAGCAAAATGCACTTGGCATTTGCCCGCTCAATCTCTCTACCAAGTTGCTCATAAAACGGCGCTTCCCATCCCCCAAGAAAGACAGTGTACAGCCATGAACCCTCTTGAGCAGCGACACTAAAAAGTCGAAATGGAAATCCCCACAAAAGGCTGCAGCCGGGAACCCGATTGATTTGCAACATAAGCGGATAAGCCGCCTTGACGTTGTCATAGAGAATGATTACGGCGTCGCCAGGTTTGCTTCGTTCCATGATCTTGACAGCGAAGTGCGAAAGGTCAGCCCGGTCCGCAACCCCGATATATCCGAACTCCTTCATGTCAATTGTCTTGCCGCTGGTTCTCCACGAAGTTTTGGCAAAGGCAATGAACACGCAGATGCACAAGATAACCGCAGTCTGCAAAGCCAAAGGAGTTCGGCCGCTCAGGCGCGAGACGAGCGCGTCAACAGCCAGAGACAATGCAATAAGTCCCTGAACCGCGCAGCAGATGACCATTACCAATCCTTGGTATGTAAGCGCCTTGCCCTGCAAGATAAATGTCAGAGCTCCCATCAAGCACAAGACAACCATCGGCGATAAAACCCGTGCCTTGCGACGAAGCCCGAGCGAAACTGTACACAACGCCGCGGTCCAATAGATGATGTCTCGCCGGTCCGGTGACGTCCATCTCGACCAATCCATCTCGCTTACAGCATTCAAGAATTCCATTCGATCGTCCCAAGTCAGGTAATCCATGACGTTGAGCGGAACAATACACGTGAAATATGCAAACGCAGAAAACGGCAAAAGCAGAAAATGCCCGAGATAGACGAGCATAGTCAAAAGCACGCTTTTCAATTCAGGCGGAACCAAAGGACGGATCGCACGCTTATCGAATCGGAAGAAGAGTTCCAGTGCAATAAATGGAAGAAGGAACAATGGATCAAGGCAATAAGCAATTCCCGCCGAGACTCCACAGAGCAGGCTCTCCTTCTTGTTTATCTTGAATCCGCTGCAGCGCAGCCATCTCAACAGAATGTAGGGAAGCACAAGCAGCATAAACAAGTGTTCTCGCTGCCCGAATTCGACATTGATTAGTAAACTAGCAAGCGGAACGGAAACTACAAGCGGAAGAAAAAGTATTCGCAACCGATGCCTCGGTCGACGCCAAAGTATTAAACCGCACAGTACTGTGGAGCCCACTGCCAGCAGCAACACGTACACGTTGTAAACTACTGCGGGATGGATCATCTTCAGTACGGCATGCACCAAGGCCGGTGGCAAGCTAAGATACATCAATGCGGCAGAACCATTGTCGATAATTCCGACAAACGGTTGCTTACCTTGCAAGATGAGCATCGCGCACTCCATGTGCAAAGCCGCTTCAGGAGCAATTCTCAATGGGTGGCTTAACACCACGAACAGAATAAATCCGAAAATCAACGTGGAGATGATTGCTGCAGCAACGACTTGCGATTTGATAGAGTTAGGCGTCGCCACTTTCGAATCTGTCATCGAGACACCTCGCTCGGTGCCTGCGTGCTCACCGGTTCACTTGGAACCTGCGTGCTCACCGGTCCTCTCGGTGCCTCAGGCGCCCGGCGATAGACATCGTATCCTTCAATACGTCCAACCTTGATGTAGTCCTTCATGTACAGTTCCATGAAGTTGAAAGGCTCGATATACCCTGCCACCGGCATCGACTGAATTACGACCAATTCAGGGCGGTTCCTCAAAATGTCTGAGCCGATGGCTGCAATTATCTTTCCTTCGAAATCCACCAATCGCTTCGATTCGGTAGTCTTCCAACGCGATTTGATGTATTCGAGTACCGACAAAATGCAAACATGCGGATACCGAGACCCCGGCTGTATCCGCAATTGAGTCATGGTCGGATAAGCAGGCGCAACACCATTGGCCAAAACTACAACCGTCTCGCCAAGCTTGACGTTGTCCGACATCAAGTCCTGAAACATCATTGAAAGATCGTCTCGAGAACAAACACCGTTGTATCCCACTCGCGACATTTGAAACGGCGGACCCATGAACACATCCATCAGACCCCTGCCGAAACTCACAGTTATTGCGATAAAGCAAATCACAGTTGCCGCCGACGCCAGCTTCAAGGTCGCGGCAACGGAACTGGGCTTAAACCTGTTCCAAATTGCATAAAAAACAATCCCTGCCTCGATGTAGATAAGCAGATAGGTGGAAAGAACTGAAGGCATTCGTTGATACAACCAACCTTTGAATTGCATCAAATAGATAACCAAGCCAAACAGCCCGAATACCAAAATCGGCAGCAATAGCCGAGTTCGCCGCTGCAGGATGACCGCCGCAGTTCCACTCAGAAGCAGAAGACAACACAAACCTTTCGTCCAATTCGACATCAAATTCTTCGCAAAGGAAGTATCCCAAAACTGATATCCGAGTTGGAACGCAGGAAGAATAAAGCCGAAATAGCTCTGTTTCATTGGTTCTGGGAAAAAGGCAAAATGAAGAAGATAGATCGAACCGCAGATAGTAAAAGCAAGTGACTCGTGTGCAAACAAAGGTTTGATTTTGCCTTTTTCTAAGCACCAAAACAGTTCGCAGGCAGCTATCGGCACGATGAAGTAGTGTTTCAAACACACTCCCAGAGCGGCTATCACGCCAATTATCAAACCTTCGGCTCTGCCGATTTCAAAATTGTTCCACCTCAGCCATCTCAAAAAGAAATACGGCATGAACATAATCAAAAACAGATGTTCACGCTGTCCGTAATCCATCTGGAGCAAGAGGTTGAAGGAACAAAGCCCAAACAAAACAAAAGGAAAGAGCTTGTAATCAGGATGCGAAGCGCGTCTCAACAAGACGAATGCTGAGCCAAGCACGCAATAGGCGGCGAGAGAACCGACAAAGAGGTTGTAGCACAGTGGAAGCGGAACATTGAGCAGTTTTGAGACGTAGGCGGGCAGTAAGTTCAGGTAATAAATCATCGGCAAGTTCACGTCGATGATGTCGACGTAAAGCATCTTACCTTCCAGCATCATCTGCGCGATTTGCAGGTGCAATGCATTGTCGTGCCCAATCAAAAGCGGATGCATAATCCAATATGCAAGAAGTCGAGCAACGAGAAGAGAAACTACAATCAGGACAAGGACGTTCAGCTTGCGGCGCTCATCGCCCGTCAGCTTACGATTACGATTGTCCAGGGGCGACGCCTGCAAGCCCTCTCACCTCAGTTGTTCCACCACCACGTCATTCGAGTGCTGCAAGAGCTAATCAATTGCTGTGGGACCTTCTTTTTTCTTGAAGAGGATCATCTTGCGGATTTGATCTATGTCCATGTCCCAGCCCCGCCAGAATCCCTTAGCCAAAACCGGTCTGGCTGTCTTGCTCCACGTTTTCCAGGGGAACGCCGCAGAGACGTTGTCGACCACAGCGACTTGAAACTTGCGTCGTTCAATTCTACCTAGTTGGAGTCGATCGAGTTTTACGGTGCCCGCTCTAAACGATGATTGAGCCCCCGCCGCGTTGGTGCCCTCTTTGTCCTGGTTTAGTTCATTCAGATAAGCAGGATCGATTTGCTTCAGTTGATCACTGCTGAAGTAAGTCATCGTGCCTGTCGGCTCGACGTACATGTTGGTTCTGAAACCATCGACATTGGCAATCACGCAGATATTGGTGTCTTCCCAGGTGAAGGGAACTTCGAAGATCTCGGAGTTCTGCTTCACTTTGTCCATAGCCTTTAGGTTGGCACCAGTGGCGACACTGGCTCCGATTTTGGATTTTCTCCAAGAGTCCAGCCCCGCCGGGTCGATTTGTGTAAGTGCGGTCTGCGACATGAAGAATGCATCTGTTTTGGGAAACTTGTCCAGAATCTTATAGTACTGGTTTTTCGCATCGACTATCTTTCCAAGCTTGTGCAAACAAATTGCTCGAGAGTATGCCGCCTCGCTGTCGTTGGGATTGCTGCGCACAGCCTCTGTGAAAGAAGCCAGAGCCTCAGCCACTTTCCCTTTCTTGTAGAGTTCGTTGCCGACATCGAGCTTCGACATTCGTGTGGCATCGATCTCTGAACGCGAGTCGTCTATCTTGTACGAGTACCCCTCGAAAAATGCATGTGACGAAAGCGCGTTTGTTTCGCCAATGACGATAGGGACATTCGCACGCGACAAAAGTCCGGCTGTGACAGTCGTTGCCACTTTTCCGCTTCCGTCTTTCTTCAATCCGAGAGTTTCAAACGTTTGCTGCGTTACTGTTGTTGCCTTCGCATCTTCGTCGAAGTTCATCAACACTCGCTTTCCATTGACGTCGACTTGCAAGATTCTATTTTTGCCCTCGACTCTGAAGGCAAGCGTGAGCCGACGAGGATTCGCAGAAGGCTTATCCGAAGCGGATGTAGGAACATGCCCGGTTAAGGCAACGATTCCCGCTTGAGCTTGTTCTGAAGCTTCAGAATCCGGGAAGTTCTGCATCGTCTTCAAATAGGCTTCTTTCGCTTCGTTCAAGCGGCCCATGCGATGAAGGCTAAGTGCGTACATGTAATATGCCGAGCCGTTGCAATCTTGTTCTTGCATGGCCAACTTGCAGGCATAAAGAACATCTTTGAAGTCGTTCTTCTGATAGGACTTCATCGCGCGTTCCATAAGCGGTTTGAAGTTGCTTAACTGCGCTGAAGCCGGCAGAATCGAAGAAGGGACAATCGCTCCACAACCAAATGCAATCAGTGAAATCAACACCGTTTTGTGCACTGTTCGAATAATTGGTTTCACGATACCGCCTCCGAAGACACCGGTCTTCGTCTATTGATAGCCCCAACGACGGTAGAAGTGATCGTCGGTTCTTGGATTATAGAGCAACCACTCGTTTTGCACCGATGCATGCTCGTTTCTCGTTCGCTTATAGAACTCGAGACGCTGAAGATCAGTGGTCAACCCGGGATGGTTCGGAAATTTCTCCAGAAACCAATCTCGTCCTTCGATCGCCCACTTCTTTTCGAGACCACTCTCGTCTTTGAGATGCGCTCGCCCTAAATACTTGAAGTGAATCCACTCGTCACTGACGCCGGTTTGAACCCTGTCGCCAGCAAGTTCGCTTACACGAACCTTGTGACCATCGAAGTTTTGTTCGAATGTGGTTTCCGGTTTGTACTTGACTTGATTGCTGATTACTGAATACGAGTACCAGCCGCAGTAACCGAGCCCGATCACGATAAGCAAGATCAGCAGCCAGCCTGGAAAGCCACTGCTTTGCGGTTTGTTTTGAGTCGAGAATGACATTGCGCGCGATTTTTCCTAGGAGTGAATCCTCTTGCCGTCCCAGAAAAAGTTTAGCAAGTTGTGCTGTATTGCGCTGTTTTACAAGATGAAGTTGTTTTAGGCCAGTAACACTTCTCTGCACTTAGCATCCCTCAAACGCCAGATGGCAGCGTCGGATACGAAGTGATGGAAGTTGATGCAAGCCTGGATGATGCTTGAAACAACGGTGAACTGCAATCCGAAGTGCTCGAAGAAGTGAGGCACCACGATGTATATAAAGCACCCCGAAACAATGACTATCGCCCAATATTTAAGACCGAGCAAACTCACCATTTCGCGCATAATCTTAGAGGGTTGCAAGCCGTGATCGAGCCCCTTGTCCTTCAGGTAATAGCCAAGCGAAACGGCCAAGTATTGGCTTCCGTGGAACAGCGGCGGCGCAAATGCCCACACCATAATATTGGCGTAACCAGCGGTTGCTCCGATGCCTGCCACGGTAAGAACCAGACAGATTGCCGGAAGTGGAATCAGCTGCTTGTCGCGATGGTACTTGCGAACAATGGTGGCGACAAACAACACTGTCATGATGGCAAGAAAGTAGGTGCTCGCCTGGTGCATCCACATCGGCCAGCCCCAGAAAGGAAGAACGACTCCCCAATAATCTCTCGGTGAATGCTCGGATACGCAAAGCATGCGCGAAATCACAAAAAAGGACAGTGAGTGCATTGCCCATCTGAAGGTTTCTCGCTCCAGAGGATTGAGGAAATAGCCTCGCTTGTAGCAGTAGATCAGCGAGATTCCGAAGCATTGGCCTACATAGTGCTGATAGACCCACATGATGTGGATATACACACAAGTACCAGCGGCTGCTGGATTCGTAAGACACAATGCCAGGAGACTGAAACTGATAAACGGAATGTAGTAGGCATAGAGGTGAAACCTCTTGCGACTTTCAGGCGTTGCGTAAATCCTGACGTAGGTTGCAACGGTGTGAGAGTCGGCGAACAAATGCTGGCCGAAACAACTTGCCAGAATCATCCACCTGGCAACACAGCCGTACTCACCATTGGGATTGACTTCCGCCCATCCGAAAAAGAAGTACTGCAACCCAAACAGTAGCCAGAGCGCTCCGCCGTAGACAAGGAAAAAGTCGACTGTGGGATGCACAACCCACGGATACGGCTTCACCTTCTCGGCCGCAACCGGTTGCGTCGCCGCCGGCGCAGACGCCGGTATTGTTAATCCTCGAGGAAACGGAATGCTGCTGCTAACCACCTGAAATCACCTCATCTAAGCAAGCAATACGTTATGCAAGCAAGATCTTTCTGCATCTGGGGTCTCTCAAGCGCCAGATAGCAGCATCAGTAATGAAGTGGTGATAGTTCACCACACCCAAAACCAGGCCGGCGACCATTGCGTAGTCGTAGCCAATTTGTCTGAAGAAGTGCGGAATGCCGACATAGAAGAAGCAACCAGTCAACACGACTGTTCCCCAATATCTGATTGCCGGCCAAGTCTTCATCATGCTGCCGATCTGCGAGAACGGCACGCCTTCCGGGAATCCACGTTCCTTCAAATAGTAGGCGAGGCAGACTGCGAGATACTGACTGCCATGGAAGAAAGGAGGAACATAGAACCACATCATCAAGCTGGCTGTGTCTCTTGCAAGACCCAAGCAAGCCAGTGTAATGACCAGAATCAAACTCGGAATGGGAATCAGTTTGCCTTCAGTGAAGTACTTTTTGAGAACCACTCCAACAAATCCTGCAGTCAACATCAAGAACAAGAACTTCGCAACGCTCACAACCACCTGCGGGATAGGACCCCAGAACGGCATAGTGACTCCAAACCACTCTTTCGGGCTGATATCAGGCGAACTCAAGAAGCGCACGATGACATAGCCGGACATCGAAAGAATGAACCAGCGGAAGATTTCTTTTTCTGTGTTGTTGAGGTAATAGCCGCGCTTGTAGCAATAGATCAAGGCAATACCGAATGTTTGCGCGGCATAGTGCCAGAAAACTGTAACGAGATAGAGGTACACGAGATTGCTGGTGAATCCCGGAAGCGTCAACCCGAGCGCGAAAATCGGAATACAGGAATAAACCAGCCAGGTGCGATGGAATTTGAACCGTTCGCGATCTTCGGCACTGCCCCAGATTCTCATATAAGTAGCAGTGTTGTGAGAGTCGGCGAAAATATGTTGTCCGAGATACGACAAGACAATCAGTGTCTTCTGGGCACTGGAGCTTAAATCATGGGGAACAACCCAGCCAATATACAAATAGTTCAGAAGGAACAGCAGAAGCGGCCCGCCACCGCAGACTAATAAAAAATCGAAGACCGGATTGATAATCCAAGCATAAGGCGCTTCAGCAACTGCCTTATCCTTGGACTGCGGTACATCGAGGGGACTTGCTCCAGAAAACGTGCTGCTTACCAATTTCCTATACCTTCTGTTTTACTTGCTTCGCTGCTTAACTTCGCTTGCTTAACTTGCTTTAGCTTCGCTGTTTTTCGCTTCGCTTTTGTTTGCTAAGTCGCTTGCCACCAGACTCGCTAATTAGCTTTTGGAAAGCTAGCTCTACTGTAGTAACGCAAAACCCAACAACCGTGACGCAGACCTAAAGTGCCATGACTCTGCACAGCTCTAGATGTTCAAATTGTACCCAAAACGAAAAGGGTTAAACGCAAACAGCGCTGCTCTTTACGGAATTTGCAGCGCTTCTTTTTCCCGCGCGCAGACCGCGCCATCGGCATTCCTCCAACTCCTCCTCCACATAGCCGTACAAAAGTACGTTCGAACCTACTGCCATTCTACCAGCGGTATATAGCATCAGCAAGATGGGCACCGCGAAGTGACTACTCTCAGTTTCGCGCTTGGTCACCGGTCGGTAGGAGTTTTATGCTGCTGGAAACGCCTGCGACTTTCAGATAATAATCCGCCGTTCGCCTGATGGTTTCTTCGAAAGGCGTAGCCTTAAAGTTGAGTTCTTCCTCTGCCTTTTTGGAACTGAAAAATATTTTGTGCTGGGCTAACCAAGCTACTTGCCGAGTCAGCGGCGGAACCTTCTTTTGCCTGTTGAACCACCACTCGCAGGCGCTGCCGATTAGCGCAACAAGTGGTCCCGGTATAGTGAGAAGTGGTGGCTTCGTTCCCGCCAATCGAGCAAAAATCTCTGCAGCCTCGGTCATGGTGAGATTGGCGCTGACTAGAACATATCGCTCACCTGCACGCCCCATGGTCATGGCGTTGACATGCGCGTCCACAACGTCGTTGATATCCGAAAATGGCACCCCGCCCGGGGGAACACCAAGCAGAGATCCTTTAGCCAACGCAGCAAAAATCGTGTGGTGATGCGGGTGCGTATCACCTTCACCAAATACGATACCAGGATTGAGAATCAACACGTTCAACCCGGCCTTATACGCTTCCTTCACTTCTAATTCGGCTGCGTACTTGGTGTCGCAATAGTTGAGGCCCTGACCAGCTAGATTGTATTCAATGGATTCATCACCTAGCGTTCCTTGGGCAGGAATGCCCATGGCCGCCACCGAGCTTGTGTGAATGACACGCTTCACACCATGTTTGAGTGCTACTTCCATAATGTTGCGAGTACCCAAAACATTTACGCCGATTTGCCGCGGTTGATCGACATCACGATAGGAAACTAGTCCGGCTAGATGAAAGACAACATCACAGCCTTCTACGGCAGTCGCCAGTTGTTCGATGTTGGTAACATCGCCGCTGCAATGTTCAACATCGAGATCGTGCAAAATCTTAGGCTTGGTGCTGCTTCTGCCGACGGTTCGAACCGTGTACCCAAGCTCCACCAACCTCCTGGTCAGGTGCGAACCAAGGAAACCGCTCGCGCCGGTCACCAAGACTTTTTGAGATCGCTCGGAAGGTTCCGTCAAGAATTCACCACTCCTTCCGCTTTACGGCCGCCCAGAGAAGTGTTCCAACAATCTAACATGTCAGGGTGCGTATAACTCGAAAGAGCTTCCTTCAAAGGCGTCGGGGCAATATTGAGCGTCTCAATCAAATCATTCTTGTTCGAGATATTGTCTAGCGACGACAAGACGACTTGATCGCCTGATACTATCGGCACTTCCATCACCTTTTCCAAAACAGATGCCACAACCTTCATAAAGCCCGGAGAAACATTAACGATATTAAGATCCTTGCCCTCAACTTTCATGAGCATCTCGATCAATGTTTTCATCGTGATCACTTCCTTACCGGCGATCTCGAGCCTAGAACCGTTGAGCTGAGGACTTTCGACACATTCGATCACCGCGCTTGCCAGATCAGCCACATACACCGGTTGCAATTTGTTCCTTCCGCCACCAATGAGCGGTATCCGTTTGGTCCCACTGCTGATCATGTCGCGATAGCGTTTTACGAGTTTGCTCTCGCGACGTCCAATCAATAAGCCAACCACAAGGCTCGGCCTCAAAATGACATAATCGATTCCGCTCGATTCAATGACCCTTTCCGCCAGACGCTTGGTTTTGTGATACTGGCTCAAAGCATCATCCTTGGTGCCAAGGGCCGAAACCATTATGATTCGCTTTACGCTGGAGTCCTTGCAAACTTTGACTAATTTTTCAGTCATGCCCGCATGAAGTTGATCTAGAGTTTCACCTTTTTTCGGAGCGATACTGCCGATTAGATGCACTACTGTGTGAACGCCGTCAAATGCAGCGCTAACACTACTTGAATCCAATGAGGCGCGGTACACCTTTGCGCCGAATGACTGGAGCAGCCCCTCTGAATCTTGCGCACTTTCGCGAATGAGGGCACGAACGTCATAACCCATTTTGCACAACGCATAAACGACGTGGGTCCCAATATAGCCATTGGCACCATCGACCAGAATTATTTTCGAGCTAGGTTGGTTTTGTATCACTTCGCACCCTTCAACGATGCCCATACATGTTTTATAAGTGTGACTTCCCCGACTTCATTGCCCTGAGCACGATGTCCAAGGTACTGCAAGAAATAGCCGAATACGATTTCGAGAAACCCCTCGAGAACGCTTCCTGTGCAAAGCTTGAATATTCCGTAGAAGGCGCACGGGACTCCGACAATATGCAAGCAGGCGTTGACCGGGTGATGGTGACGCTCGATGTAATCAATGATAAAAGCCTTCAACTTATTCATTCTGATCAATTGCTTTTACTTTATTGCCTATCAAGACTTGCTCTGCATCAAGTCTCTTCTCGGATCGTCCGCTTTCTGCTTGAAATACTCAAGCGTGATCGCCATTCCGTCTGCAAACGGTATGCGATTGCGATAGCCAAGCTCGCGCTCGGCCTTTGTAATGTTGAATCCCTGATTGATAGCAGCTAAACGGAACGCCGCTCTAGAGTATCTTGCCAGATTACGCTGCATCGAAACTGGCAGAGCCGGCGCAATTCGTGAAATCGATTCACAAAACGCCTGCGCGACAACGAATGGAACTTTCTTGGACACACGCGGAAGTCCCATTCCGTCTGCTACCGCATCAAAGAGCTGGCGTTTCGTAATTGATTGACCATCCGTCAGATTGTAGATTTGACCATATGCAGTTTGATTTCCAATAGCAGCTTGGATCGCCATGGACAAGTTTCCGACGTAGATCACATTGGTTTCTTTGGTTCCATCGCCGATGATCATTGCTTTGCCAGTGGCAATCGACTGAATCATTCGCGGCAACCATGCCCGTTCCCGGGGTCCATAAATGAACCCGGGACGCACGATCGTA
Organism: uncultured Candidatus Obscuribacterales bacterium; assembly: GCA_964478655.1. Taxonomy (GTDB): domain Bacteria; phylum Cyanobacteriota; class Vampirovibrionia; order Obscuribacterales; family Obscuribacteraceae; genus CAYZJR01. The sequence goes on along the minus strand of CAYZJR010000009.1, from coordinate 81,864 downwards.
ACTCCAATTGCTCCTTTGCCTGCTTCTTTACTTACTAGTTTTTCCGCCTCGACTTTTGAGTCTGCATACGATTCGCCACAAAGTTTTAGAGGTGCGGATTCAGGCAAGTTGTACTGGTGTCCTTGTCCAGTTATTACTGAAAGGCTGCTGACATGAATAAATTGCGATGCTCCAACTTCCTTTGCGCATCGCAGCGCCGTTAGAGTGCCCCCGACATTGGTGGCGAAAATCGATTCACGAGACCCGTAAGGATCAACGACACCGGCCGAATGAACCACGACATTCGCGCCTTTGAACGCAGACTTAGTCGCAATCGGGTCCACAACATCGGCATAAGACAGCGTGACGTTCGGGAAACGAGCGACGAGACCGGCCAATACTCCTTCTTTGTCTGAGGATATTGAGCGTGCGATTGCACTTACTTGATAGCCCGCTTTGGCAAGATGCTCGACTAGATGCGAACCGACCAGACCAGAGGCTCCGGTAACAGCAACGACAATTTGTCCAGTCATTTATGTAACCTCTAACATCGCAAGCCGCCCGGAAAACGAGTTGGGCGAGCTCAATAAAGGTATCTTCACTTGGGCTTCCGGGGCTCCTTCAGAAACTCTCTGTTGTCGCAGCCTGATGTATGTGCCACCAGGTACGATGCGCAACTCAGGCATTCCCAATCGGCGCGAAGCGCGTTTGTCTTCGTACTCAGGATTTTGGCGTCTGAGTGATTGATCGAACAGCCTCAAGAACTGGTTCTTAACCGAGTCAGGCAACTGTGCGCTCAGCTCGACGAAGCAGACATAGTGCGGAGGGAATCCGAGCTCCACTTCCGCCGTAAAATGACAAATCTCCTGCAGTGACAGCTGCCGAACGCTGTGCGTGAGCGCCACTAAGACTTGCTCCTCCGTAACCTTCTCTCCGGTAACGGAGCTTACCCCGAGACCTTTGCGCACAAATTTGATGATTGGAGTATTGCCTTGCAAGCCTACAACCTCAACCAGGTCGTTGATGTTGTATCTGTAGAAACCGGCATTCGTGGTGAAGAAAATGTAGTAGCGCCCGCCCACCTTCAGCTCGTCAGCCATCAAGAACGTTGGGCTGGTTGACTCTATTTCTTCTTCATCTACGAATTCGAAAAAGTGTGAAGTCAAGGCAAGCACACCACCGGCTCCCTCGTTAGCAAGTGGAATTGAACCTCTGCCTTCGCTGGCCATGTATCCGAAATCTCGCACCGGCACATCGCCGAAAGACTCAGGCAAACGCTCTAAGTAGAAAGACATGGGTCCGCCCTTCCAACAACAAAGCACCGAAATACCCGGCCAAACTGTTTTTGGAAGAAGCACTCCGTCTTTATCCAAGATCTTTTGCAGATGCCTGGCCCGTTCAGGATCTCTTTGCTGACAAGAGCGAAACGCATGCGCTAGTGCCGCAGGCGGTGCGTAGTCACTATTGATTGTTCCATCAAACACATCTTTGATGAGCGTTTCGGCATGCTCTTTTAACTGGTCTGAGAGCAGAAGGAAGCTTGACGGGTTGCAGCCGACGACGGCGGTAACATCTTTGATTATTGAACTGCGAAGCATCAAGTAATACTTCAAATCCACGTCTTTAAGCTTGCAAGTTTCGTACGGAATAGCAAAGCGACGACGAATTATCGGTGATTGCCGCCGATTTAGAAGTCCTGAAACTGCCCCATACGGAATGCCGGAGGGCGTGAATCCTTCTTGATCGTTGCTGACGATAATGAGGAACTTGCCTTGAGCCGCGCCCGGGAAGTCCTCAATCATGTGGTAGTTGTGAATTTGAAACGCGTGCGTATAGTCGCTGAGGTGTTTGGGCGTAATCGGCACAAACTTCGGCGTCGCGGTGGTGCCGCTTGTGTTTGCGAACATAAACGGATCTTCTGCCGTCAGCTGATTCTTCTCGCCGTGCCGCAATGCATTGACGTACGGTTCCAAATCCTCATACTTAGTCGGTGCGACAAATCGCTTAAAGTCTTCGTACGAATGGATTTTGTCGAAGTTGTTCGCGATACCAAACTTGGTGCGCTCATTTGCTCGGATAATTTCCAAAAGTTTCTTCGTTTGATAGGCACGAGGATCTTGAACCGCCTCAAAAAAGTGCTTCACGTGCGTCGCTCTGCGGTATGCCTGCCCAATCGCCAGGTCGAGGTTCTTAAACATCGCTTACACCCCTCGTCCTTGCGCCAATGCCCAATTGGCATCAGCGGACTGGTTCACCAATAATTGCGCTAGTGCGTCTTCATTGACCGATACACCGAGCCCAATCGGTGAGCCAAGTCGCGGAGGTTTTCCTCCTCTTGCTGCAGTCAAATTCTCCTGGGTCAGATCTCGCTTCAGCAAGAAAAAGTTCGCGGCTCCTTCGATATTCTTCAATGTTCCTGCCACCAAAGCCAACTGACGCTGAGCCGCCGTCAGCACTCCTGATTCACCGACTTGCGCGCCGAGATGAACTTCTAACTCCGCCTCATGCGCGAGAGAAATCATCTTGGACGCGGTGATAAGTCCACCATTTTTTGAAATTCGCACGTTAAACCCTTTGCACGCTCGTGCCTTAACTAGTTCTTTTGCCTGCTGATAAGTACACAGCGATTCGTCGACGACGATTGGCGTCGGTATTGACTGTGTTATTCGAACGAGTCCTTCAATGTCATCCGGTTTGACCGGCTGCTCGATTGAAGCGATCGAGTGCACACTAGTTCTGTCACTGAATCGCAAAGTCTCCTCTACCGTCCAGGCGCAATTCGCATCGACGCGAATGATTTTGTCAGGTCCGAGAATGCGCCTTGCAATTTCTACGGCTTTGACGTCCTCATCGAGCGTTCTGCCCACTTTGAGCTTCACGGTGTTGTAATCATAAAACTTGAGCAACCAGAGAAGCAGTTCCGCTTTCTTGCCTCGGCTAAACGGAGCGACGCCACCATATACGATGCTCTGAGTTTGTGCATCACCGGAGGGCGCAATTCCCATACTCTGCAAAAGCGAAGCAATACTCACCCCTCGTGCTTTGCTGTATGCGTCTAGAATTGCTGTTTCAAAAGCGCACCAGGCAGCACCCCTTGCGACACGATTGAGGTCGAACTCCTCAAACTTTTCGCTAAGCAAGTGAAGCAGTTCTTTGGGCTCACCAAAAGACTTTCCTAAAAGCGCTGGTGCAAAAACCTTCTCGACAAAAGAAGCAGCACTCTCCGCTGTTTCTCCTGTTACGTAATCTCGAGGTACCGACTCTCCCCAACCGATAAACGATGATGTTCCATCACTAACTCCTACCCTAACAATCACGTTGAGTGAGAAGTCTCGCTTAGCCAGACTGTGCGTAAACGCGAATCTGAAGGGTAGGCGTATGATTTGAACATCAACACTGTCGATTCTCATCACGTCACCACAGGTGTACGCGCGAGGATCCACTCTGACAAAAGATGACTGTAATCGCGGAACCACGTGGCATCGAAATCCAGGTTGTGGTAAGCGTCCGGAAAAATTCGCATTGTCTTGTCGGTAGACTTAGTTTTTGAGTACCATTCTTCGATTTTCTTCACGTCGACAATTTGATCCGCACCCGACTGCAAAATCAAAAGCGGTAACTGAGTATTTGGCGCTGCAGACTCAGCCAACTTCGAGAGCCGCATCGTCTCAAAAAAGAAAGATGCGGTCGCCTCGGTAAGTCTCAACGGGTCTCTCTCTATGTAATCCAAATAGACAACGTTGTCTGTAAACATAGTCGGCACAACTGGTATAGGCCACTTCTTCATTGCTCTGCGGTCTCCCATCAGACGGTTGTACCCGATGGTTAGTTTCGCCTTTAAATCGAAATCAACTTTTGTGTACAAGGCAGGACAAATCAAAGCCAAACCCGACAAGGAAGAGGTGAAACCTCCTTCCTGCGGCTTGTAGTCGGACGCCGCAATTGTCGCGGCCGCTTTGGCACCCCAGCAAGCACCAATGAGAACGACTGCATGTCCCGCGTGATCTACTTGAATTTTTCGAAGGATGCCCTCGATGTCAGCAAGCAGAACTTTGTAATCAGTCAAATGACCACGGTCTCTCTTGTTAAGTCCCGAACCGCGCCTGTCTGGTGCGTATATCGTTATGCCTTTGTTGTTGAGAAAGCTCGCAGTGTTCTCAAACCACTGGCTGTGCCCCTCAATGCCGTGCAAGTAGAGCACCACTGGTGCGCCGACTTTTCCTCTCCAAAATCGGCATGCAAGTTGAAGCCCGTCTGATGCCCGGAGGTTCTCGATTTTTGGTTCGACCAATGGTCCTGACTTATCGAGAATTGGTAAGGGTATTGATGCTAAGTCTTTCACGCCGTGCCCTGAGATGACGAGCTACTACATTTGCCCGTCTGAGTTTAACACCTAGATCTAGCTAAATAAGAACCTTCTTGAAGATACGTTTATACACTCATGCTTTTCTTAGCAGTACCGAGCTCAAAGACCGTAGTAAAGTATTAGCTCGTCCATCGGAGTCATGTTAGAGGAACTTCATTAATGCGGAGATCTTGGGATTGGTTGTCGGCATTACTAGAGCGCATACAGACAGGATGTCGAACTAGTCCGGTCATCGCTGGCTTGGCTGACGATCGACTCACGTTGTCAAACGGTCGATTTCTTTGCACTGAACTTTGGCCGTTTATCAAAGAGCTGCCGGAGAACATCGCGGTAGTGCGCGAGGCACTGCCGACACAATCGATGACTGCCGCACGCAAGCTTCTGACACAACTGGCAGATGACGAACGGTACTATCAGAGTCTTTTTCTCAAACAGGCAAAACTCGGAGGGCTCAGCCTCGAGGAGTTGGACGCCATGACTGCAAGTGCCACCGCTCACAATCTCAAAGCGACAATGCATAAGCACTGCCAAACGCAGTCGCTTGATCCGCATGTTAACGGCATCTATGCAATCGTGACCGCAGAACTCATCGCCACCGTGTTTGCAAGACAAGCGTTGCCACATTTCGAGCGCCATTTCTTGAACTATGAAACCGGTTTTTCAGCAGAGGAAATTAATGAGGGTCTAAACTGGTTGCGCCTCCACTCGGCAACCCAAACCCGGCATGCACTGTGGATGCGCCGCATGCTCAACGAAATCGAACCGATACCTCCTAAGGAAATTCCGCTAACTGTAGAAGAAATACTGGACGCCACTTTGGCATGCTGGCGTTGTCCGGAATTGCAAAGACAAGCAATCGTTGGCAGACGCACAAGGAACAAGTTTTCAAGTACCGCAGTCCAATCAGTAGTAGGGAGCACATAGATGCCGTTCAACGCACCATCCGTAGCACTTTTGATTTTGGTCGGAATCGCAGTCGTTCTGTCCACGCCCGTTCTCTTCAAAGGCTTTTGCAGAAGAGGCAAGGGGGTCATGTACGAAAGCAACTTCAAAATTCAGCGCGCGCCTCAATTTTCATCGCTGCTCACCATAGCCGTGATTGCGTGCTCTTTCTTCAACTACAACGGAATCTTTCCGAAGATTCCTCTTATGGTGCCTGTGTTTAGCTTGACTGACGCGCAACCCGACAGTGGTTTGCTCATTATGTCGTGGGTTGGAATTGCACAGTTAGTCAGCGGTCTGATCTTCATGATCGGCGGTTGGTACTCCTTGGGAGAATTCTTCACCACCGACGCGGAAGTACTGGACGGCCACAGTGTGCGCGACACGGGTCTTCTGCGATACGTCATGCACCCCGCCTATTCCGGCATCATTCAATCGCTTTTGGGCGCCTCGATTGCGATGACCTCTCTGGCTGGAATTCTTTTAACCGTTTTTGTAGTCGCTCCTTTGTGGCTCAACCGAGCAAAATACGAAGAGAAGATACTCATCGAAGCCCTGGGTCAGGAATACAAAGATTACGCAGAACGCACGAAATGGCGTCGCCTGGTGCCTCGCTTTATACCTATCGGCGTGTAGTTGCTTGGTTTTATAGCCAAACGTCCAAAGTTTGTGAGATCAACTTCAGCTTTCGACATAACATTGGATCTCCCGTCATTGCTGAGCTCGAATCGCCCAAACTCGGTTGATGAGCCAATTTACACATACAATTTTTCTCAATCGTTCCTCTTTGGATCCATACATTATGGGTGTTACAATGGTTGAAAAGGATTAGTGGTCGCCATCGGATATGACCGCAGGAAGGCACCTTGAGAAACAATAGAACCACCCTCACGACAATCACCATATCTGCCACCATCGCTCTTGCAAGCCTAGTCGCACCAAGCGATTTCAGCTCTCCGGCGCTGGCTAAAGAGAAAAACAAAGTGCAGGTCTCCACAGAAGATCGCACCGGCAAAACTTGGTTTAAGGCTCAGGTCATGGTTGATGCCCCTCCGGACTTGGTTTGGCAATCCGTTCACGAAGAACGCCGTCACGACCCAGATCTGGCTTATAGCAAGGTTCTCGAGCAAAAAGACAACGAGTGCCGTCTCGAACAAAAGTTTGTCCTCATCCCTGTAATCGGCGCCTCAGTGTGCGAAATGAAGAATTGGGAAGTCCCCGGGCAGCGAATCGACTATAAGTTGATCAAGTCCGATCGCTTCAAGGCAATGGAAGGCAGTTGGGTTCTTACTCCTGTTAAGGACGGAACATTGCTTGAATTGAACACCCACCTAGACTTGGGATTGCCGGTGCCGAAACCACTGATGAATTCTGTGACGTCCAAGAAGCTGGAACGACGGCTGGGCAATGTGCGGAAGATGGCGGAAGAACTGCACGCCAACCGCGTCGCCACGACCAAACCGAAAGAACTCTAGTAACGAACTCAAGCAAACGAACTCTAGAAGCCTAGTTCTTGCTAGCGTTTTTGCTAGCCTGACTCTGATTCTTCGGGTCGTCTTTTGCCTTGCGCCTGTAGGTCAAGAAATCCCAGTTGCGTCCCGACACTTCGCGGGGCTCTTTGCCGTTAGTGTAGTAGTGGGTGTCTTCAATCTTGTCGTAGTGCTCGTCTAGAAGACGAATTGTCCCAAGTGGAGTCAGCTCTCTGAAGACTCCAGCTTTGTCTACCAGCACCAGAGCCGGATAGTGATTCATGATCTCGTTTGGCACTTTCTCGTGGTAGACGTGGTTATAGTACTTTTCGTACGAGCCCTGACACATTCCTTTTATTGAGCACCAGCCTAGTACTCGAACCGGTCTCCCCCAAAGTAGGTAGCCGCCCGGCTTTCTGTCATGGAAAAGCAACGCAGGGAATCCGGGTCGTGCAGAATCACTCAACACCAGCACCGGATCACCTGGCTTCGTCTCGTTTTCGATAACTGTCTCCACGTCAGAGATGTGGGGTGACTTCATTCGTTGTTCGATGATTGTTTTGGACATCTCCGCCCGTAGCGAATGCATTCGATACCAGCACGCACCAGCAAGTATTCCGCCGGCAACCACCATGAAACTACAGCTCAGAGCTAATTGTTTTTTCGCATCCGTTTTTTGGAACTTTGAAAGGAAGCGCAACAAGTAAGAAGCTTCAACCGTGGCGGCAAGAACCGTTCCAAACTGCCCTATGATGAACTGGAATGAGAAACCTTCACCTTCCAGAATGTACAATCCGAATCCGGCAAGTGCCACCGTAGCTAGCGGCATCAGGATACTGTTGCGATATGCCATCGCAAGCGAAAGTGAAACGGCAACTGACAGAACATAGATGATGTCGCGGCGATCTGGCGCGCTATCTACTCCGAACGTCGCTTTGTCAAAGGCAATCATCGACTTAAATCCAGTGCTGAACGGTTTGATCCACTCCAAGTATGCCTCTTGCACATCCTGACTTAAGGACATGATGTAGACGTTCGAACAAATGAATGTCGCCACAGCTCCAGCCACTTCCGGTGCGTAAAATGGCTTGAGCTGCCTGTTTTCAAGAAAGAAGCACGCCTCGACCCCCAAGACAACAATCCAAAAATTGGTCAGGTCAAGACAAAGTCCGACAGAAGCCAAAACACCTGAAACAAAGCAGACACCTGGATGGCATGCGGTTCCTCGCCACCTCAACCATCTAATCAAAAGAAAGGGAAAGTACAAAAGCGAAAAGAGATGTTGCGTCTGACCCCACTCGAATCCAATCCAAAAGTTGAATACAGCGAATCCAATCAGAAGCGGCGCATAAGCTTCTGCAATCTGTCGTTTAACATCGACATCGGCACATTCGCTGATTCCTTTGCGCAAGACAAACGCTGCAAATGCGGTTGAACACATTGCCAAAATTCCTGCGCAGATTCCAAAGGCATTGGCCACAGCGAGCCCTGTTAGATGACTCAATTTGAGAGGCAGTGAAAAAAGCACAAACAGGATCGGTGGAGACGAATCGAAGAAATCTATGTACGGCTTCTGCCCTTGCTCGATGAGCTGCACGCATTTTAGATACAAAGCGACTTCAGGCGCGATGTCCTTTGTGTTGAAAAGGAAATCGCCCATGGCAAGTGCAATTATGAAAATTGAAAGCAGCAGAGCGCACAGAAAATAGCCCGCTGGTCTATCTAGTGTTTGCGGTTCGCTACTGGTCACGAAATTCGAAAGTTCTCAATTACCATCCACCACAGCCTGCGGCGTCTGCATGCAGTTTCGTCCGCTAGCGGCCTATTCTATAATATAAAATTGAAATTGGTAAGGAACAACAGCGCGAGCAGATGAAGGCAGACGCAAAGAAATCAAAACGAAAACCGGTTTGGTTTTTGATTGGACTCACACTCCTTTTGGCATCACTCTTTGTCGCGCGTACGGTCTTGTTTTGGTGGTTTCATCCACTTCTAGCCTATGCCGATCAGGCTTGCTATATGGCTACTGGCGAGCTGATCCTGCAAGGGAAAATTCCTTACATCGACTTTTTCGACTTCAACCCGCCGCTGATCATGTACTTGAACACGATTCCAGTCGCGGTATCAAACCTATGTCGAATTCCAATCCCTCTGTCATTCGACCTGTTCATCGCATTCTTGATGGTGTTTGATTTTTCGATCGCCGCACTTCTGTTTCTCATTCACAGAAAGCACCCTGACTCGATTCAATATATTCCAGTCCTAATAGCCTTTTTGATTTTCTCTCAGATTCAGATGGCGGACTACGGGCAAAGAGAGCATCTCTTCTACCTTGGATACTTTCCATTTCTAATTGCAAGATACTTCAGCTGGGAGGGACGCTGGGTACCCCGCCCATTGGCGATTTTGGCAGGCATCGCAGGTGGAGTCGGCATCTGCCTCAAGCCACAGTTCTTGCCAGTTGCAATCGGTGTCGAGTTGGTTCAACTCCTCAAGTATCGCAATTGGAAAAGATTTCTGCGATTGGAAAACTATGCGTGCTTTGCTACTGGTCTACTTTACATTGCATTTTTTATGCTTCTTCCTCGAGAAGCGCGCGATGAGTATATCTTCAATGCTGTTCCTATCTATAAAGGCGGCGCCGAATGGTACTGCACCTCGCTAATCTACAACTTGACAAACGACGAGGAGTGGTGGCGTTCAGCATTTATGACGTTGGCGACAGTATGTCTTGCCGGCGCCTTCAGAACAAAGTCAGCTTTGCTGCCTCCTCTAGGCACCTTCACCATGCTGTCATTGGTTCTCTATCTCGGAGCCGGGCAGCACTGGCTCTATCACAGAGTGCCAATGCTTGGCGGCGCCTATCTTCTTTGGGGTGTCGAATTTGCATTGCTTTTGAATCCGATACGGAAGTTTCTCAACAAAATCTGGATCAGCGATTACATTTTGATTTTGCCAATATTGGCCTGGTTTGGATTCGAAAGCTATGTGCACATCAACGAGATCGTGCGACCGCCAGAACACGCGAAACTCGTTGACCTGAAGCCATTCGGATACAACGGCAAAGAAAATGAATTTGATTTTGATCCCATGGCCGGTGCAATACTGAAGTACTCGAAACGCGGCGATCGAGTGCTCTTCATCGGCACAGGCGTCAACCCGGGATATCCGACCATACTTCAAACGCAACGAAGACAAGGCTCTCGATTCCTGCACGCCATGGTCTTGCCCATGACCGAGATGGGAATCTTCAACTTGAAAGAGAAAGATCCGGATAAGGCCGAGAAGCTTCGCGAGAAGGAAAGAGTCACAGTCGACATGTTTGGCGCCGACATCGAAACCTTCAAACCAACTTTGGTGATTGTCCAAGACAGCCCTATTAACTGGTATTTCGAACCGTTCCACTTCTATGAGCGCTTCATTCATCCACACTACAGAAAAGTAGCGCAGCATGAAGAGTGGACAGTTTGGCAACGCAAAGACAATCGCGAAAACATTGATCCCGACAAAGAAGACAACGGTTCGGAAGACAGCCTTGTAGTGAAGAAATTCGAAGAAGACTTGCTCGAACAGAAAAAGAAACGCGCGGAAGAAGCAAAACGACAAGAAGAACAACGCAAGGAAGAACAAAGAAAGTTCGCAGAGGAAGCGAAGAAGGCAGTTGCCGAGGAAGCACAAAGAGTCAAAGATGAAGCCGAGAGAGCTTCAAAAGTAGAGACACAAAAGACAGCTGAAAGAGATGCGGCCAAAGCCGCGGAACAAAAATTGAAAGATGAAGCCAAGCAAAAGGAAGAGGCGAAGCTGGCAGAGCAAGAAGCAAAAAACTCCGAACTGCGCAAGAAGCAGATTGAAGAAGAAGCGCGTAGAGCGAGCGAACGCGAATTCAAAGCAGCAGAACAACGGCGTGCCGCAGAAGCGAAGAAAGCAGCGTCAAAGAAGCACTAAAATCGAAGCTACATAAAGTTGACGGCCACTTCGGCATCGACCAACACATCGAGGCGAACCTGGAAGTGTTCTTCAAAAATGTGTTTCTTTTCGTGCAGCGCCCACACTTCCGAATAACAGTTCTCACCCGGCTTCAGGGTAAGAGCCAGCGAAATCAAGCGACGCTCGTAACCACCTTTTTGAAAAGGCTCCATCACCACCCGCAGTGCCCTGACAACCTGTCTTTGACTGCGATCGAGGGCCTCTGCTACTCTCAAAATTGCCGATAGGTCGCAAACCAGCTTGCGAGCTTCGGGCGGAAGTACCATGTATGAATCGTGAGATTCCTTTGGTTCGCTGCCACGATGATATCGCGCGATGTTTGCAATGATTGCAACTTCTTCTTCAGAGTGTCCAAGCAATCCTGCGTTTTTGATCAAGTAATATGAATGCTTGTGATGTCCGTTGCGGCCAATAAACATTCCGACATCATGAAGCATCGCCGAAGACCACAGAAGGTGCCCGACTTCTTCGGGGTGGTTATGCAATATCCCTCGCGTTTGTACAAAGATATCGCGAGATATTCGCGCCACTTGTTCGGCGTGTTCGAAAGCGCCGTGATACTTTTCCAACAACGCATGCACGCTGCCCGAACGCGGGTCTCGGTGCTGCTCAAGCCCTGCCTTCAACCAACCCGTTTGCAAGAAGCGATCGACAATGACACCTTCTCTGAGCGCGGCGGTGCACACAACTGTTTCGTTTGCGTTAAGAGAACGCATAGTCTCGAGCAAGACGATTGCACCGGCAAGAATAGTTTGATTTCGGTCTTGTGAGATACCTTTGACTCTCTCTCCTTTTAGCGCTGCTTCCTCAAGATACAAAACCAAGTGCTCAAGGCGGTCTCGTGTGATCCTCCACCCAGCGAGATCGCCCTCTTCGCCTAACCGCTCCTGGTCTAGCTTCGCAAGAGTCTGCACAGTACCGGATGTTCCAATCAGAGTGCGAAATCCGCCGGAACTTTCAATTCGCGCAGCACATGGGCGCAGAACGCCTTTGACCTCGTCGTGCAGTTCTGCGATAGATTCCGGCTCGGGCGAGCGGTTTTTGAAAAAGCGCTGTGTCAGCCGCGCGGCACCGAGTTTGTATGATTCGGCAAAGAAAGTATGCTGCCTGTCAGAGACGATAATCTCTGTCGAACCGCCACCGATATCTACAATGCAGAACACTTCTTTGAGCTCAGGCATGGCCCACAACACGCCGAGATAAATCAGGCGCGCTTCTTCTTTTCCAGATATCATGCGAGCATCTAGACTGAGTTCCCTTCTCAGTTTCTCCAGCGCGTCTTCACCGTTTTTGGACTCGCGCACGGCAGAAGTAGCAACGGCCAAAATTGTGGTGGCACCCGAAGCAAACGCTTTTTTGATCATGTCTTTCAAAATGCGCGACGCCGCTCTCAATGCTTCATCGTCGATGAAGTGATTCGACAAAGCGCGACGGAAGAAAGGGACTGCTTCCTTTACCCTGGTAATAATCTCGAAATGATCGCGATCTTCGCTTGCTTTGCAAACGATCATGTGAAACGAGTTGGTCCCCATGTCAATTACGGCAATGGTCGGACCACCCTGAACACGCACCCAGGACCTCTGGCGCTGACTCTTAGTACTGGCCGCTCTAGTCTTTCCGGTTGAGGAGGCTCGAGGTGTCATTCGGATATTATATAAGCGCAATAGGCAAGACAGGTGTTCTTCATCACGCCGTTGTCAGAAATCGTTTGTCCATTATGAAGGATTCGCGTTGAGTTCCCAAGATAGAAATTCACAAGCTGTCGACATCGTCGTGATTGGCGCCGGAATAACCGGTCTGGCGGCGGCTTACACATTGCTTCATCAAAAGAAGGAGAAAGAACTAACAAACGCGACCGCTCCGAGTGTGTTGGTTCTGGACTCGGCTTCGGCCGCCGGTGGTGTCATCGAATCGATTCAAAAGGACGGCTGCCTGTTCGAGACCGGTCCCGATTCAATTCTTGCGGCTAAGACAGCCGGCGTTAACCTTGCACTAGAGCTTGGACTCGGCGACCGTATTGTCAAAACCAACGAAGAGCACCGCCGCGCATTCATTGCACACAAAGGCGTTTTGCATCCTCTGCCTGAAGGATTTGAACTGATTGCACCGACGCGCTTTTTGCCATTTCTAGGCTCTCCAATCCTCTCGATCAATGGCAAATTGAGAATGCTCGGCGAACTCTTTATTCCGCGCAGACCCAATCGAGATGAAAGCCTCGCCAGCTTCATAAGAAGAAGATTCGGACAGGAAGCACTCGATCGCATAGCTCAGCCAATGATAGGCGGCATATATACCGCCGACCCTAATGCCCTGAGTTTGAGGGCGACCATGCCGAGATTTTTAGATCTTGAGGATTCTTATGGAAGCGTCATTCGAGGGCTCCTCGCACAGAAGTACAAAGCAAAAACGCTGAAATCCAAGCAAGATAATTCCATCGACACGGCAAAGGTTGCTGGTGCCAGATACAGTGCCTTCGTATCATTTGATGGTGGCATTCAAGTCCTGGTAGACTCGCTTGTCGCATCGCTTCCTTCAGGTGTCTTGAACCTAAATTCCGAAGTTGAAAAAATCAAAAAGGAAGAAGGTGGATACCGCATTTTGCTGAAAGACGCAAAAGAGATTGTCTGCACAAGCGTAGTGATCGCAGTGCCTTCAGAAAGAGCGGCTGACTTTTTGGAGTCACTCGATCAACCAATTTCCAGACAACTCGCAGCAATTCGTTCGGCATCATCTGCGGTGCTCAATTTCACCTTCAACCGCAAAGACATTTCTCACAAAATGGATGGGTTCGGATTTGTTGTTCCGTCTCAAGAGAAGCGCTCGAGCATCGCTGCCAGTTTTGCCACAGTCAAATATACTGGACGAGCACCGGAAGACTTGGCAATCATCAGGGTTTTCATGGGAGGCGCACTCGGCGAGAACATCATCGCCAATGACGACTCGACATTGATCAAACTTGCGCTGGAGGATCTTAGACACTACTTGGGCATAGCAAAGCCACCGATCCGATCTATTGTGAAACGATGGCCGAAGTCGATGCCTCAGTACAAGGTCGGACACACAGATCTCGTAGAGAATTTGGAAAAGACCATTGGGGAGTCGCTCCCTGGTGTGTTTGTTGCAGGCAGTTCTTATCACGGCGTCGGAATTCCCGACTGTATCGCCAGCGGACAGAACGCAGCATCACGCGCGCTTTACTGGACACGAGCAAAGCAACACGCATAGTTGGAGCTTAAGATTTAATCTCTGGAATCGCCTTGTGGCGGCATCTTCTTTCGCGACTTGGACTGGCTTACATCAGACGCACTTTCGAGTTTGTTCAAGAGGTTACGCACCTCAGACGCCTCTACCTCTTTCTGTTGCTCTTTGTCTTCTGTCTGGAGGTTCTTCATTCGCCCGTAAACAAAAGTCACCAACAATGCAGCAGCAGCAATACACGCAACCAAAATGCTAATCGAGGACATGTCTAATTGGGTTTCCATTTACGCGATTCAGACTCCATCTTAGTGCGGCGTTTCTGCAAAGGTTTCGAACCGGGCTTTCAAATACACGTAACAAATGTCTACTGCAGGGTGCATGCAAGTAACTGCGATGGACCCAAAAGATGCAGGTATGTCTATTATTATGGGTTGGACAATTCAGTCGCGCAATAGCAAATCTCGAAGCATTTTTTGAATTATCGGTGCGCTTGCGTTCCACCGGTCTGTGATTGCGCCTGACCGGTCATAGGAACAAACCGAACAGCCATCACAGTGCGCCTGGTGATCGATCCGTCCGCATTTTTGGTGACGAGAATTAGGTCCTGAAGGTCTTTCCCAACCGGTGCTATTAGACGTCCACCAGGTTTGAGCTGCTCTATGAGCTTTGGCGGAATGCTTTCTGGTGCTGCCGTGACAATAATGGAATCGAACGGCGCTTGCTCAGGCCATCCCGCATAGCCATCACCGCTGCGCACAGATACATTGTTGTGGCTTAGCCTTGCCAGCCGTTCTTTGGCAGTTTTCGCGAGTTCGTCAACGATTTCGATGGTATATACATGACTGACCAGCTTAGAAAGTACGGCAGCCTGATAACCGCAACCAGTCCCAATTTCCAACACTTTGTCGGTCTTCTTCGGATTTAAGGCTTCGGTCATGAAAGCAACGATGAATGGTTGTGAAATGGTTTGCCCATTGCCGATTGGCAGCGGTCTATCGGCATATGCTTCCCATTGCCGTTGTTGCGGGACAAACTCATGTCGTTCGACCGTCCGCATTGCTTCGAGCACGAAAGGGTTCGCGATACCTCGAGCTTGTATCTGATCGGCGACCATACGCGCGCGTTCTTTCTCGTACTGACCAGCGCGAGCTAGAAATTCGGCTCGCTGAGCGTCAGGCGGACTCTCAGAGTTGGACGCTTCCTCTTCGCTCTTAGTCCTCGATCCGGCCGTGCATGAGGCCGCAAAAATGCTCAAAACTAGAAGTGCAAGAATTAACGGCATAAGGCTTACTTTTGTTGCGTGCCGAACCTTCAGGTCATCAAAGGATTCGACGATTTGTCCAAGTTCGCGCTCTTCCTTTTTATATTGTTGCACGACCGATAGCCCGCCTCAGCGGTAAAACTGTCAGTCGTTGCAACATCGTTATCGTTGTTAAGCCCCACAGAGGCGGAAGTTTGAGGAACGGCAGCAGAAATATGATAGGATTGCCTTTCGTGCCCGTGGGCGTTTACGAGGGGAACCCAAAATGCATGAAGATCGAGAATCTTCTGTGGCCAGCACTTCCGTGATGAATAACGAAAGCGGTCAAGAATCTTTGTTTCTCAACGCTGTCAATCTAAAGAAGACCGACAAGGTCCCCATCTGGCTGATGCGGCAAGCCGGTCGCTTCATGCCGGAGTACCGCGAAATTAGAGCGCGAATGGGTTTTAAGGAGCTGTGCAAGAGCCCGACTACTGCCGCAGAAGTAACAATCATGGCAGTCGAGAAGCTCGGGGTCGATGCCGCAATCATCTTTGCAGACATCTTGCTTTTGCTGGAACCAATGGGTATCGGTCTCTCCTATGCACGCGGCGATGGACCAGTAATTGCCAATCCTGTAAGAACAATCGACGACATCAAAGCCTTGCGTCGGGTTCATGCCTGGCATGACATGGGCTATGTCATGGAATCGATCAGACATGCAATCGAAGGTTTGAAACCAAACATTCCACTAATCGGATTTGCAGGAGCGCCATTTACACTTGCTTCCTATGCTATTGAAGGCGGCTCTTCGCGGAACTTCGAACACACTAAACAGCTTATGTACAATCAGCCGGAAGCATGGAAGCTACTCATGGAGAAGCTTGCCGATGCCACTTCCGACTATCTAAACGCGCAGATCGATGCAGGCGCAAAGGTCGTACAGATATTCGACAGCTGGGTCGGCTCTCTCGGTCCGACTGACTATCGCGAATATGTCTTGCCATACATGCAACGCACTATATCCGGTATCAAGCCCGGCACGCCGGTCATACATTTCGGAACCGGCACATCAGCGCTCCTCGAGCTCATGAAACAAGCAGGCGGACATGTAATCGGAGTAGACTGGAGAATTGACCTCGACATCGCGTGGAAGCGACTCGGATACGATGTCGGAATTCAAGGCAATTTAGATCCCTGCGTTCTCTTGGCCGATCGAGACGTAATCAAAAAGCGGGCGATTGACGTTCTTAAAAGAGCTGAAGGGCGTCCAGGTTTCATCTTCAATCTCGGTCACGGAGTGCTACCGCAAATTCCGTTCGATAACGTGCGCTACCTCGTCGAAGTCGTGCACGAATTCGAATAGACTAATCGGATGACTCTTTCGCTGCAGGTTCCTTCGCTGCAACAGGTTCCTTTGCTTCGGATGACTCTTTCACAGTCGATGACGTCTTTGTGTCTTTCGTCACAGTAAGCGGATCTCTTTCACAATACTCACCGGTTGTTCTTGTCTGCACCGGCGATGAGCATGCGGTCAACAACGAAGCGCCGCTCAAGACCGCAGCGACAAATGATGCTGCAAACCTGAAACCATCTTTGACTCTGCCAACAATTGTTTGGCAGTCCTTTGTCACCAATGTTCCGTCAGCTCGTCGAACAAACGTCACGCACAATCGCCCTTCGCGATTTGAGACCAACTCTTCAGCCTCTTGGCGCGTCATACCCGACAGGTTATACACGTTTAGTTTGCAATCACCACAAAATCGTACACGTTCGTTCCCTTCCATCTTGTCGAAATCCATCCTGCAAGGATTTTTGATGGAAACTGAATGCAGTGGCTCTGTCATCGATACTCCAAAATTCAACTAGGTTCTAACAGCAAACGTCTTCGCCAAGACTTCCGCAACGACCTGATCCGGTGTCGATGCGCCGGCGGTGACACCAACGGTCACGTCGCCGTCCGGAAGCCAATTCAAGGTCTCGACACGTTCCTCTGAATGTGCAGCCTTGTGAACGATGCGATTGCCGGGTCCAATGCAGTCGGGTCCATCAATATGGTAGGACTTCAAGCCCTCGGCATGCGCAATCTCCTGCAAATGCCCTGTGTTCGATGAATTGAAGCCACCAATCACCAACACCAAGTCGAGTTTCTCACCGACCATTTTGAGCATTGCGTCCTGACGTTCCTGAGTGGCATCACATATGGTGTCGCCCGGGCTGAGGAAATGTTCGTCAAGTTTGTCTGGTCCGAACTTCGCAAGCATCGTTCTTTCAAAGAGTTTGCCTATCTGTTCGGTTTCGCCTTTAAGCATTGTCGTTTGGTTGGCAATACCAACTCTCACCAGGTGCTTCTCCGGGTCGAAACCAGGGGAACAGGCCCGCTGAAACTTCGCAATAAACTCGTCTCGGTCACCGCCTTCTAGAATGTAGTCGGCGACCCATTGAGCTTCAGTCAGGTTCTGAACAATCAGATAATTCTGTGCCCGCGATGATGTTGCGGCGGTTTCTTCGTGATTGTATTTGCCATGAATGAGTGCAGTAAAGTCACTGTTTTCGTATTTGAGAACTCGGTGCCAGACCCTTGAAACCCAGGGGCAAGTTGTATCGACAATTTCACAGCCACGATTGGAGAGCAGTTCCATCTCCTGCTGGCTGGCGCCAAACGCAGGAAGAATCACAACTTCGCCTTCACTAATTCGATCCCAATCTTTTGTTCCATCTGCATTGATAGGCAAGAAATCAATGCCCATATCCTTCAGATTGGCGTTTACCACTGGATTGTGAATGATCTCGTTGGTTATCCAAATTCTCTTATCGGGAAAATGTTTGCGAGTCTCATATGCCATCGATACGGCACGATCGACTCCCCAACAGAAGCCGAAAGCCTCTGCCAACCTTACGGTTACGCCCTTTTCCGAGATCGTGTTTCCGTTGTTTCTAAGTCGCGCAATTAGATCTGACTCATACGCTGACTTTAGATCTTCTTGTACCGCTTCCTTTAGGCCGAAGCCCTTGCGGTGATAGCTAGGATTCTTCATCGACAGTTTCGATTTCCCTTTACAGCCAGATTCGATTTTACTGAAAACGGACTGAGCATTCCATCTAATCAGGTGATATTATGACGTTGGATTTCACTTACTATGATCCCTAGTTGACAAGAATGGTCAGAATATTCATGGTTCCTAACCGAATTGCCGGGTATATCGATTTTGTCCGGCACGAGGGATCGAACCTGTCGGGTGGCATAAGTGAACTGTCCGTTGTGGGGGATCAAACATTTTCTCTGGAGGAACCCAAGTGAAGAAGTCATTATTCGGTCTGGTCATGGCAATGAGCCTGGTCTCGACACTCGCGACGCCTGCGAAGGCTGAAGAGTGGGGGGATATGGCTAAGCAAACCGCTTTGCTCCCAGTACGATGCGTCGCCATCGGCAGTGGAATGGTAGTCGGATTGCCGGTTGCAATCACCCGCCGCACGTCCAATCGCTGCATCGAGTTCACACAAAGTTTTGCAGACAAGATCGGCGGAAAAGATCACATCCCACCGATGCTGTTCGCAAGCGTCATGGGCGTTCCGTTCGGACTTTTGGCCGGAACAGGTGAAGGCGTATACGCCGGCGGCAAAAATGCAATTTCTCACGGTTGGGAAAAACCATTCAGCCTTGCTTCCTTCAGCCTCGACAAAGAGCTCGAATAGCCAATCGCGCAATTTTGCGTGTGAAACAACTCAACACTAGAGCCCACCAGAACGGCCATGCCTTCGCTGGTGGGTTCTTCTTTCCGATGTAAAATCAATAGTCCCCGCATATGCGATGCGCTCATCAACTTCGATGTGCCGTCGTATTCAATAGCTGCCGTGAAAGTAGAGAACCAGGATGAACCCAGTAAAAATGAAGCTAGACGCCCTGATATTCGACATGGATGGAGTTCTTGTCGATTCAGAACCACTGCATCTGAGAGCCTTTCAGCAGATGATGCAACGTTATGGGCACTCGTGGACTGAAGAAGAAAACCGCAGATTTCTTGGTCAGAAGGACATTGAGATTGCGGCGATCATGATTGAAGAGCTTCGAATGCCGCTCACGCCGCATTCGATGGTCGAAGAGAAAGAGATGATCTTGCGCGAGATATTCAAGAAAGAATTAGCGCCGCGACCAGGTTTGATGACAACACTCAAGACTGCGTCCACGATGAGTTTGCCTATGGCAGTCGCATCGTCAGCAACACTTCCCACAATCGAATTGGTTGTAGACCTTTTGGGCATTCGTTCATCTTTCAAAACACTTACTTCAGGAGATGAAGTTCCAAAAGGCAAACCAGCACCCGATGTTTTCTTGCTCGCTGCAAAACGACTTGGCGCAGAACCTGAACGATGCCTTGTCATTGAGGATACACTGAATGGAATTCGTGCAGCGAAAGCGGCAGGAATGAAATGCGTTGCAATTCCCTGCGACGCAACCAGGCACGAGGATCATTCACTGGCCGACCTCAGGCTTGAGAGTCTGGCTCACTTGAATCTATCCGAGTGGAGATGACTGCAAAGCGGTTTATCAGACGGAAACAGTTAATCATATGACATCCATGTCTATTGTGCACTGGCCGTTCTAGTCATCTCATGGTGGGTATAAGGATTTGGGGGCTGAAATGTCCGCGAATTTTATATTGAGCAAACGCGTTGACTTTTTGAAAGGTAATTGAACGTATGAAGACTATTCCTAGGGAGCAAATTCTCAGGCTGAATTGCCCAGGCTTCGGCGAGGAGAATTATCTCAGTGTTGGCCGAGCGCGACCACTCGATCAGTACCAAGCCATAGTCTGCAACCCCGTCAGCATCATTCACCTTTTTGACAAAGACCCTGACCTGGTCAAGCAAGTCGAGCAGGCGCTCACTGATGGACTTACCTCATACTCGATTCACAACGACCCGTTGTTGCAAACACTTGCAGTGGACATCGAGACCCGCTTGTTCGAGTTAGTCAAATTCTTGGAGAACGGTGGCATTCTCGTTTACTTCCTTTGCCGACCGTTTCTTCTGCAAAGCGACACTCTGGCGATGGACAATTACTACTGGTTGGAAAGCTTGGCGCCAGATGCTCCAAGAGCCGATGAGAAGAACGTTCGCCATATGAGCGCAGTCTCGCATGGAAGAATCATCGAACCGACCGATGAATGCGAAGCCTCAGAAATGGCCCCTTATTTCCAACAAGCTGGATTGGAATGGAATACCATCATCCGCACCGACTTCCTCACCGATGGTTACACGGTTCTTGCAACTGCCGGTGCAAAGAAATGCATTTCCGGTCATTTGCATGCAGGTGATGCCGGTGGACGATTGGTGTTCTTGCCCGCACCATATTCGCCCGATTTCGATCGCATCCTCATGGATTGCCTCAATAAGTGTTTCGCAGGACGCGAAGGCGGAACCGATTTCGCAGAACAAGCACCAACACCAATACCGGTAGCAAAGCCAGAACTTCAAGTTCCAGCATCAGATCCGGTGAGCGCTGCTGTTGCAGATATTCTCGCAACACCGCCGACACCGCCACCACAACCGGTACCACAAGCTCCGCCGCCCGCTCTGCAACCAGCACCGCCAGCGCCACCACCTCCTGCGGCACCAACTCCGGCACCAGCTCCAACTCCTGCGGCGGAACTGCTGAAATCATTGGAAGATCCTTCGCTTGCAACCTCTGATAGTCTTTCAGTTCCGGAGCAAGCAAAAGCATCTAACGATTTCGACTTGAGCGGTTTCGCAGAAGCAGCTAGACAGCTCGTTGCTCAAACAACTCCAGCTGCGCCGTCGGCACCAACACCGCCGTCCGCTGCTACCCCGCCTCCGGCTCCAGCTACTGCACCTGCTTCTCCTCCGGCACCACCGCCGGCGCCAGTCCCGCCGCCTGCACCGCCTTCGGCTCCGGTTCCGCCACCGGCTCCTCCTGCGGCTCCAACACCGCCGCCGGCACCGCCTGCAGCGCCAACGCCTCCGCCGGCACCACCTGCTCCGACTCCACCTCCGGCACCGACTCCACCTCCGGCACCGCCTGCGGCTCCGACACCGCCTCCGGC
>CAYZJR010000009.1:58510-60518 GCA_964478655.1 uncultured Candidatus Obscuribacterales bacterium | reverse complement strand
CGGCACAAACTCCGCCTCCGGCACCAACTCCGCCTGCGGCACCAACTCCGCCTGCGGCACCGCCGTCGTCACCCGCTCCACCCCCGGCACCGCCTGCGGCGCCAACTCCGCCTCCGGCTCCACCTACACCTACACCACCACCGGCACCACCACCACCGGCGCCAACTCCGCCGCCGGCACCGCCCTCGCCAGTTCTTATGGCGCCTACCGCGGAAGCCGAACCCGCTGAACCAACCACTACCCCCAAGGCCGAGGACTCGCAGATGGAAGTTGAACAAAGACAGGAAGAGCACGCGCAACCAATGCCGACAGCACAGCCGAAATCCACGGCAGGAATGCTGGATGCGCTCAAACAACGCGTGGACGGTCCAAAAGAACCATCACAGCCGCAAGAACACGCTCAACCTCACGTCTCAATCACCCACGAAAACAACAATCATGAAGATCATCACGATCACCATGATCCGGGCGCACCAGACGCAAAAGACCTGATTAGACGCATGGAACAGGCATCCAACTCACCAATACCGGACTGGTGTTGGCAGTTCTCGTTCCCATTTGTTGAAGATCTGAAGAGAGAAAAGGCCGGCATCAACGACCAACTCCGACAGATGCAGATCAAGCTCTCTACCGTCGACAACAGAATCGCTGCAGTTGAAGGAATCAAAGTTGCTCTGCTTGCAGCAGAGGGCGAAGAGCTGCTGTCAACATGCAATCGAGTTCTTAACCGCATCGGCTGGAACTCAAAACCGTCGACAAACAATAAAGAGGAATTGGTCCTCTCAAGCGTCGACAACGCCGAAGCAATCGTCAGAATAGTAAGAAGCCCTGCTATGGCGAGCCGTTCAGAAGTGGCTCTGCTGGCTGAGTCCGTGATCTCATACTGGGACGAACACGAAGTCGAACCGAAGGGCATCCTCCTTGCCTGCACTCACGTAAACCAAGCACCGGAAGACAGAAGCGACCCCGACTTCTCTGACGCTCTTGCAGAATTCGCGGCCAAAAAGCATCTCTGTCTTATGACCACGCTCCAACTTTTAAGCATGTACAAGGACGTCGAACTCGGGGTTCTGCAAGGCGATCAACTGCGCAAGCACATGCTCGAATGCAACGGCCGCCTGACCGGCTATCAACTTGAAGGTGGAGTCGTTAAACAACCAGTAGCAGTCGAGTAGTTCAAGTGGGATCATTAGGAGAGAACCGTGACAATTTCAACTCTATTGGTCTCGGAAGCACCAGAGCGAAGCAGCAAACTGCAAGCCCTGATCAATGGTCGTGCAGAGTTATCATTGATTGCTACTGTAGACCGCAAGACCGCGCTTAAGAAAATCGCAGAAGCAAAACCCAGATTCGTCTGGGTTGAACTAGATCCAGATCCGCAGTCAGCAATCAAACTGCTTACTGAGTTTCGAAAGAAGTTTCCGAAGGTTCCCTTCGTCGCAAGCAAGAGCACACTCGACGCTGCGCTGACTAAGAGCGTCTATCAACTTGGTGCACTCGATTTTCTTGACGATCAAACCGGAATGGATGCACAACTCGCTGCTGTGATTCCACAACTGATGCAATCACAATCGGCCGAGCCGGAACCGGCCCAACCCGCACAACCACCGGCTCCAAAACCAGATGCGAAAGCGATGAAGGGGGCAGCTGCAGGCAAAAAGCCAACCAAGGACTCCTTCATCAAGTCCGGAAAACAACCCGCGCCAGCCCCGCAAGCGACACCACCAGCCCCTATAGGTGACTCGAAATCGTCAGCTCAAACCAGCTTGTCGCGCAATGTCGTCATCGAAGACACTCAAAGCAAATTTCCGCTGTGGATCGTTTCTTCGCTGCTGACACTAATACTGGTGACAGCCACTTACTTCCTGCTGAGAAACCCAGCACAACCATAGTCGCAATTAATTTGAATTATTCAAGTTGGTGTGGCACTAACCCGCACGCTCGTAAGTGTCGCGGTTACATTTGTTGTACTGGGTTTCAGCGATATCGCCGAAGATGGTGACCACCG
>CAYZJR010000009.1:27291-58410 GCA_964478655.1 uncultured Candidatus Obscuribacterales bacterium | reverse complement strand
ATGGTGACCACCGAAATCCAAATTTCGACCGGTTACATTTGTTGTACTGGGTTTCGGCGATATCGCCGAAGATGGTGACCACCGAAATCCAAATTTCGACCGGTTACATTTGTTGTACTGGGTTTCGGCGATATCGCCGAAGATGGTGACCAGCGAAATCCAAAAGTCGGCCGATCAAATAGGTTGCACTCGGCAAAAAGCGATCGTCTAAGGGCTCGAAATCGAGTCAATCTTAGCGGCCAGAATGAAATCGTTTTCGGTCAATCCGTTGACCTTGTGGGTCCAGATTTCAATCTTCAATTCACCCCAACGCACGAGTAAATCCGGATGGTGATTTTCTTCTTCCGAGACTGCAGCTACTTTATTTGCAAGATTCATCGCCGACATGAAGTCATTGAATTTGTAGGACTTCAGAATCTTCTTTCCATCCTCGTGAGTCCAACCATTCACTTCCTTCAATAGCTTCTCGCACTCTTCGATGGAAAGTGTAGGCACTCCACCTCTGCATGGGACACAAGTCTTGTCTGACAAACTCATGTCTATTCTCCTTTAGAGCTGCCATCTACTATGGCGGTGTCTTGTTGTGCGACTGTCGCAGACGATTGAGATCCGCCATCCGACGAAGTCGAGGTCGAAGTCGAGGTCGAGGTCGAGGTCGAAGGCGAAGTCGAAGTCGAAGTCTCTTCGGGTGCGGTCTCTGAAACTTCTTTGCTTGCACTTTTCTTTGATGATTTTTTCTTTTTCTCCGGTGAGGCTTCTGAGTTTTTCGAAGTTTCCTTTCCGGTTAAACCAGCCTCCGCCCGCATCTCTTTTATTTTGTCGGACTCGGCACGAGCAGCCCGTACTTTTTCTTCAGCAGCAAGTTCGAGTTGTGCCTGCGCGATTGCGGCGCGTGTTCTTGTAGACTCACTGCCATCATCGCAATCAAGTGACGAATACTCATCGAGAAAATCATCGGGCTCATCGCTCGTAATCTCCATCGAGAAAACATGAGAATGGTCGATCTCTTCAGGCTCGGGCTCGGGCTCGAAGGGAATGCTGGCGATGATCGCTTCGACGTTGTAAGTCAAATTGAAGCTGACTCGACTCATGCTGTAGAGCTGAATCGCATCGATCCATGAAAGCAAAAATGGAATCAAAGTCCAGCAAAAAACTAGATGTCCATAACCTTGAAGCTTTTCACCAAGGTAAAACTTATGCGCACCGAATCCGCCCAACGTGACTGCCAAAAGAACAGCAGTCATGCGATCTCTGCCACCTGGTCTCGGCTTTGCTGCCGCTTCGATTAGTGTCTTTCGTTTCTTGCGTTGACGTGCGTGTTCTTCCACTGCCACCAAATCGACCGTTGCTCTTCGCGGCCTCTTTCTTGCCAATGGAGTTCCCTTAAAACCACAAACACAAATTCCGGCCATGGACTTCATTCGCCGGTATTCATAC
Organism: uncultured Candidatus Obscuribacterales bacterium; assembly: GCA_964478655.1. Taxonomy (GTDB): domain Bacteria; phylum Cyanobacteriota; class Vampirovibrionia; order Obscuribacterales; family Obscuribacteraceae; genus CAYZJR01. The sequence goes on along the minus strand of CAYZJR010000009.1, from coordinate 56,973 downwards.
ACTTCTGACTCATTTAGAAGTCGCTTGCACGCCTTGCAATAAAGCGGCACGTTCCTCGACTCATGACCAATGAGCTCGCGAAACTCGCTTACGTTTTGGTATTCCCGTAACTTAGTTTCTAGTGCTTGATTGAGAGCATCAACTCTTTGTTGGAATCTCGACTTCTGTTCCCTATCCGGAATCAAGCTCTCAAGAGCAACATACTGTTCAATTGCTTCTTGCTTCTTATCCGATTTTTCACAGACGTATGCCAACCGCTTGCGCGCTTCCACTTCTAGTTTAGAGGCGTTCGAAAGTCCCTTAACTCTCATCACTGCTTCGGCGAAACAGGCCTGAGCCTCATTTAGCGAACCCATCTTGAGCGCCATTTTGCCCTTCAAGATCCAATCTCGACATGACATCTCAAGTTCCAGTTCTTGAGGTGCAGCCTGAGCAACTTGAGGAATCTCCATTTCCTGCGTAATCACGCCGCAGGAATGACACTCAACCTGAAAAGGCTCAAGCAGCGTATTGCAGCTTGGACAAGTCATTAAGCTTTCAGAATCCTGCGACATGCTCTCCGTCAACCTTTGCGGTGTGATTATGATAACTACTTCTAAGTTGGTCAGCGCATATCCATTACATCTTCAGGATAAAATCCCACAGTCACCTTTTTAACATCCGTTCCGCTGCCGTTTGCACGACGGAGAACAAATTCGACCACGTCTCCAGGGTGCAAAGTGCTGATTATCGCTCGCACTTCTCTTGTTGATTTCACAGGCTGCCCTTTTACCTTCTCGATGATCGAACCGGGCATGATACCAGCCTTTTGACATGGTCCATCGGATGTAACCCGCGCCACTCTGACTGCTATGGGATGCGTCGGAAGAGTAACAGAGCGTGTCGCGCTCGGATCGTCATCGATCATAAAGATGCCGAGGTAGGGTCGGGCGATCGTTCCATGCGCGATTATGTCTTCGGTAATTTTCCTGGCTAGGTCCACCGGAATTGCAAACGCAATATTTTGGGCACCACTTTTGATGGCAGCGATTATTCCAATTACTTCTCCATCTATGTTTAGAAGCGGTCCGCCAGAACTTCCGGGATTGATTGCAACATCGGTTTGAATTAACTCAACGTGATGATTCATCAAATCTGACAATGATCTTCCAATTGCACTCACGATGCCGAGCGTTACAGTGTGGTCAAAACCGAGTGGGCTTCCAATTGCAATCGCCCAATCACCTGGACGCACGTTGGCCATTGTGGAAAATTTCGCCACTGGAAAATCTTTGCCTTCCACCTTAATCACCGCCAAGTCGGTGAAGCTATCACGCCCAATAAAGCGTGCTTTCAACTCACGTTTGTCATCCAACGTGACTTTGATTTCTGAATTGCTCTTCACGACGTGACTATTGGAAAGAATGTAGCCATCAGAGCGAACAATCAATCCAGTTCCTTCAGACACCCTTGTCGGAATATATCGAGGTGCGGTCTGCGACGAACCTTGTCCTTCTTGACCGAAAAGTCCTTTGAAGCCTCCAAGTGGCGCAGCCACGTCTGATGGCGGCTGACGAACCTGAAAGCGAATGTCTATATTCACTACAGAACGCCCGGCCCGAGCCGCAACATCAGCTACATGATGTTTGTCCAGAAACCCAGAGGCAACTCCAGAGGGATTGACAGCGCTGGAAGCCGCAGGTGCAACCGGATCCAAACTGCTCTTCGGCGTCTCGAAAGGCATATACTTAGAGCCGATCCAGACTCCCAAGACAAAAGTGTTGATGGCCGTAAGCGCAATCGCGAGCCAAACACGGCTCGACAGTAAGGGCTTCTTTGGCGTGACTGCCGCGGGCAAATTTGTTTCTCGGTTCGGCTGCGGCACTGGATTATGCGGTGGTCTATCAATCGGCGGGGGTTGGGTTGAACTCGGTTCTTCCACCAGAGCACCCGTCTTATCTGAACCTGCCGATGAAGGTCGAAAAGTCTCCCCCTTCGAAGCCTGCTCAAGCGTCACCGAGGGCATGTACGGCTCCCACTGCGCGGGGCGTTCGTGGTCCAGAAGCTTTCTAGGGTCTGTGCTCGGATCAATGTACGTCGACTCATCAGCAGAATCATCGGCGGAGTCAGGGCTGGCGATGTAGATTGGGACTTCCTTGTGCTCGCTCATGGCATGTTCCGAAATTGAAAACCATATAATGTATACCCAGTACGCAGTCTGTCAGTCGGCGCCCAGACAGACTGACATTATCAGGCGGCCAATGATGCGATGCGCTCTGGGCGCTGCGTTCCGGCTAATAAAACCTCCAAAATCGCGGTTGATTCACGAGACAGGGTGGCGACAGTCAACCGGCGTTCCATCCCCCTTATCAGCTCTGCGGCACGCTCGAATCTCGGTTCTTCATTCAAAAGCAACTTGTCCATTTTTAGCTTCATTCGGACAAGCGAAACAAGAACTGCCAGATGATGAAGCCCCGCCATGAGGCTGATATAGCTGAAGCCAGGTCCGAAATACAGCTTCGAAAAAATGCGGCAATAAACGAATCGAGCCAAAAGATTTTCGATGTCGTTAGGAAGCTTACCCAGCCGCAGATTGTAGAGTTTGTCGAAGCCGACGTTCCCGCTTGGGCATGAAAGTTCGATCTTTGCAGGCGGTTGAATGAGCAACTGAGCCAATCGCCTCACATCCATGTCGCAAAGTGTCGACGCAAAAATGTCTTCAGGGAAATAGAGATCCATCAATTCCCGCACCAATAGCTGATCGACGGTTTTCGGTCGTGCAGAAATTTCGGGAACTTTATCCAAGTCCGCAGACTTCGGCAGTTCATTCTTCGCTTCTGCAGCAAGCGCCAAAACCTCTATGTCAACCCGCTTTTGACTCGTCTTTTCTGCAACGAGCCCCTTCAGCGAAGCGAGTATCTTAGACTCGATGTCGAGATACTTTGGCCATGAAAGAGGAACGCCATCAGCCAGCTGAATCTGGCTCCAATCAAGCTTTAGAGTAGGAAACAGTTGTTGAAAAAGCCGCCACTGTTTCTCAAGCAGTTCCGTCTGATCGCTCAGTGGACGCCCGAAATTGAGCAAGGCACCGGAAGAAGCGAAACTCACCGAGGCATAGACACCGGAGGGAGTGTCTGTAAATGTGTAGGGAAACAACCGGCACATGGCTGGTTTTGCGTCTTCACCAAAGTGCTGATGCAGCAGGCATCGATTTTCTTCGCTGAGAAATTCACAGCGTCCATCACTGCGTTTCTCCAATGAATAACTGAAGCGATGCAGCTTTTCATCCTCGACCTTGAGTTGTCGAAACAACTCAGGCTCAGAAACTCTTGGATTGAGAATTGGAGTCAGCTCTCCACTGTTCAGTCTCTGAGATATGCTTCGGAAATCAGAATCGGTGATCGGCACGGGCCACATAAGACAACAGTTGCCGCATCCACTGCATTCAAAGTTTATTCCTTCAGGGATATGAAGATTCAAGGCGACGTCCGGTTGCAATTAGATGTGGAACATATGCTAACTGATGATACATCCAACCCAGTATTTTCTTTAAAGGAACCAGCGCAAGCAAGGCGCTAGACTGTATTCCCTATTGCGAATATTTTCACTTCGACATTTTGAGACTGCCTTGACATTCCAACCCTCTTTCAGAGACCCAAAGAAATCCCTGTTTTTCATTGCTCTTGCTGCACTCTTCCTAGTAATCAGCGGTGCTGCAGTTGTGCCATGCCAGGCGGGTCCGAAGAGCGCGGGTGTTGTAAAGCCTATAGGCGACAAGTGGGCCGTGGTCATTGGCATCGGTGATTTTGCAGATCCCAATGTACCCCAGCTAAGGTATTCGGCCAAAGACGCCAAAGACTTCTACGAGTATTTGATTGACCCGAAGCTCGGGAAATTTCAAAAGGATCACGTCAAGCTTCTCGTAGACGTAGACGCGACTAAAGTAAATATTATGGACATGCTTGGAGACTCATTCCTTCCGCATGCCGCTCAACCGGATGATCTGGTCGTGATTTACCTGTCCACCCACGGCTCACCAGCGGGCGCAGACATTCGTGGTGTCAATTACGTAATTGCGCACGACACACAACTGCACAAGCTGTTCGCCACTGGCATCGACATGAAACAGCTTTTGAGAACCATCAAAGAACGCGTGCACACCAACCGCATTCTTCTCATCCTGGACACTTGCTACAGCGGAGCGGGCGCAGGCGCCGGTGGGCACAAAGGTTTGACGCGCACAAACATCGATAGTGCAGCCGCCGCTCAAGGTATCGGCAGTATGGTGATTACTTCGAGTTCTTCGGATCAAAGGGCGTGGGAATCGGACCAACTGAAGAACAGTTACTTCACGCGATATTTAATCGACTCCCTCAAAGACGCACAGGAAAAGCCGGTCGACCAGGCGTTTTCTTCCATGAAGCAGCGTGTGCAATCCGCTGTGCTCAAAGACAAAGGCGAGATGCAAACACCGGTTTTGGCAGGCGCGTTTTCAGGGCCCAGTCTCATTCTCAGCACTCCAGCGACAGTTACGAGAGAAGCACCAGTTACGCTACCATTTACTTCTGAAACTCCACCGCAAGGTGCGAGAACTGCGAGCCTCACACCAGGACGCCTTAACTTTTCCGACTATTCAACACATTTGCGCAACGGTCTGCGGCTTGCAGATCAACACAAGTTGTGGGACGCAATTCATGAATTCGAACTGGCGATCAAATTGAACCCGACGAGCATCGAAGCCAATTTGATTGCGGCATCGATCTACGATCAACAAGGTCGCAAATCAGAAGCGCTGGAGGCCGCAAAACGCGCTGTTCGCAACGACCCTAACTCGTCGCGCGCTCGCGAGATGTTGTCGCTGGCGTACCTCCACAGCGGAAATGTCGATGAGTCAATGAGGCAATTGCAATCTGCAATTACACTTGATCCTGCTAACTCAATGGCACACAACATGCTCGGTTACATAAATGAACACAAGTTCAATCGAGTCGATCTCGCAGAACAAGAATACAGAACCTCACTCGAATACAACTCTCTCAACGTTCGGGCACTGGTCAACTTAGCTAATTTGCTGGTTCGTCAAAACAAGAAACTGGACGAGGCGGAAACTCTGTACAAGAAAGCAGTCGAAGCAGACTCAGACGATTGGGAAGCACGTTTAGGTCTCGGTAAACTGCTGTACACAATCAAAGGAGATCCTAAAGCGGCCGAGGTGGAACTGAGAAAGGCGATAGACCTCGCACCCGCCAATGCCAACCTGCACAGCGAGTTGGGTAACCTCTTAGCCATGGATGAAGCACGCTTTCACGAATCGGAAGTGGAATTCAAAAAGGGAATCGATCTGGCAAAAGACAAAGCATTCCCTCATTTGGCGCTGGCAAGTTTTCTACTTAGAAGACTTGGACGAATCGATGAAGCAGAAAGAGAATTCCGCTCGGCAATTGATCTCGACCCTAATGAAGATTCGGCAAGGGTCGGATTGGCTGCTCTTTTGGTGGAACAGAAGCGCATTTACGACCAGTCAGATGTTTTGTATCGCGAAGCTTTGAAGATCAATCCGAAGAACGCACAAGCGCACATCGGCTTGTCTGAGATTCAAATTCTCCTTTATCACAACTATGCACAGGCTCATGACGAGTTGCAAAAGGCGATTGTCATTTCACCAAACAACTCGGAAGCTCACAAGTGTATGGGGGTTCTGTTGAGCCAATACATGCCCAGAGCAGGGGAGTCAAAGCCGGAATTCGAGAAGGCTATTGAATGCGACCCCCGCAACGCATCGGCTCATTTTGAGTACGCTCAAGTACTTACGAAGCACTTCAAAGAGTTTCAGCAAGCAAAAGAACACTACGAAAAAGCAATTTCACTCGACCCCAAGGTCTCGAAGTATCACACCGCCCTTGGTGCGCTTTTGGTCAACCAATTCAAACAGTTCAAAGAAGCAGAGACTCTGTTTCGAAGAGCAATCAAGTTGAATATGGAAGACTCCGAAGCTCACTATCGGCTAGGGGTCTTGCTTATCGAAAAACTGAAACTGCGCAAGGAAGGCGAATCAGAACTCACAATCGCAATCCGACAGAAACCGGACGACAAGGAATTCAAGGCGGCCCATGAACGCTACGTCAGATAGCAAGTACAGCTTCCTTACCTTTTGGCTGCTCGTAATCGTTTCCGGTCTTGCGATTATGATTGTCTACTCGCCCGCACTGACCGACCAGCCCCTGCTTGACGAGCAATTCATTCTCAAGTGGATTTCGTCGATAGCGGCGAAGCATTCAAGCAAGTGGTCCGAGTTTTTTGCATGGCAGGGACCTGATCCGCACGATGCATGGGGCATGCTCGTACCGGTGAATCTCTTTATCTCCGGCGGAATTTCGGACGTTGCGAAGTTTTTGGGGTTGTTCGGGCACTGGCTCAATACAGCTTTGCTATTTTTGGTTACTCGACGAGTAACCATCCAGCATGACGAAAAAGGTGCGTTTCCCTTAGTTGCAATTTTTGCTGCTCTCTTATTTGCGGTCTATCCTCTGGCACCAGAAGCGGTATCGTATCTTGGAGGTCGAGCTTCCGTGATGGGGGTCACCTTCGTTCTTCTCTCATTCTGGGTTTACCTTTATGGTCGCCAACTCAAAACGAAAGAAGAACTGCGCGTCATCTGCATGATCGCAAGTGTCGCAGCCTACGTACTGGCGATCTGTTGCGATCTTGGCTTTTGGAGCGCTATCTTCGCATTCATCGGCTTTGAGTACGCAGAGCGAATCGCTCCACTCGAACGAGAGCCGCGAACTCTCAAGCAGACAATGATGATGATGGGCGCACACTGCGTGGTTGCCTTTTTCGCACAGGTTTCGTACATAACGTCAAATCACTTCGGTCCATTGCCGCAATTCAGCGACTTCCCGCGCGTGTTGTACCGAATGCTATGCCCTGTAAGCAACATAAATTCTGACGCAGGTATTTTGAGCGGTGTGCTTCTGACTATTTATGCCATCCCGCTCGTGCTTCTGATTATCTCCTTAAAAACGAGTCCTCGGCAAAGAAGGCTGACCGTTCTGGCAATTTACTGGGTTCTCGGCGCATTGGCATCAAATGCTGCTCTAGCTGCGGTATCAGACAACCTCTATGGCGCACGTTGGCTGTACTTCGCAGCCATTCCAATGTGCATGCTGCTCGGAGCCGGAGCAGGAGCAGCAACAACTATTGTTTCTGGACTCAAACCAGTGACGACAGGAGTTGCGATTGCTATCTGTGCCATCGTATGCGGTGTCTACGTCAAGTTAACTTGGACACAAAACCAGGCTTACTGCCAGTCCGGCGCAACTTTGAAGCGCATTCAGAAGGCGCTTAAAACGGCAGTTGCGCCGGCTAACAAACCGTTTGCGATTGTAAGCAATGTTCCGCCTGAGTCTTGTGTGGTACCTCTTCTGTCAAAAGATCGGTTCATCTGCATGGACACAGAAACCGGTTTGGTACGTGCTTTCAATGTTAACCCCGGTCATCTCCACGAGAGCTGGAGGCATGGTAAACATCTCAGAGAATCAGTCACTTGGACCAACGACACGATTAAACAAATGCCCGAGGCAGCAAAGGCAAAGAAAGAGTTGAAGGAACTCAACGATTCGCAAGAGTCGCAAGACCCACAAGAGCACAGGGAATCAAAAGAACCAAAAACTTCCAAAGGATTAAAAACCTCTAGAGGCTCTAAAGACTCCAAGAATTCGAAACAATCAAAGGACTTAAAAGAGACAAAGGAATCGACTTCTTCGTCTACACCAGATACGGTGGCTGCAACAGATACCGCCGACAAGAGCAACAAGAGTAAGGATGAAAACACAGCTGATCTTCCGCTTGAGGTAAAGCTGAATCGCCTGAAGGAAGATATCCCCCCCGGCGCGTTGGGCCGAATGCCACTCATGTCGATTTACGTGTCGAATCGATCTCCTGCCCCGAGAAACGAGTTCAAAGATCTTTGCTTTGACTTTCCAAATGCACCAGAACTTGGTCTGCTGCGCATGTTTGGACGGCATAACACATTGCGTCTTGTCTACGACGTCACAGCCGTTGCTGGCGCAAAGAAAGTCTTGATAGAAGTGTCCCATCCAAACAGATTTCTGGGAAACCCGAATTCCACTGCATTGTCTCCCTATCGTTATCGCACCATCGCCGGTTCTATTCCAAAGAGTGAAAAGGTCTTGCGCGCTCAGTTCTTCCCTGGCAAAGGAGTGTATGAGGTTCGCATGATAGCCTGCGACAAACGAAAAAAACTGATCGGGCGATTTGCCGACTCTGTAATGGTTCATCTAACGTACTGATCTGGTGATAAGTTTTCGATGTCGACACCAATCAACTTTGCAGATTTGATCTTCGCCTGGCAGGACGACGGGCCGGATAATCAGTACTATCTTGATACCGAATCCGGTGACATAAGAGTGGTTAATTCAAACCTCCTGGATCTCAAAGATCTGACTGACGAAATCGAAAGAGATAGAGAACGCTTTCTCTTCATTCCTAAGCCGGACCCCAAGTATTTGAAAAACGACATGCGCGCATTTCTGGATACCACCGATGTCAAATTGAGAGCGGTTCTTGAAATGGCCTTTGAAAGTCCGCACACGCTATCGGCATTTCAAAAGATTCTCGCCGGTCATCAGGAAGAAGCAAAACGCTTCGAGCAGTTCCGCGTCAACATGCTGAAGGACAGAATTCTGGAGTGGCTGGACGCCAATTTCGTCGACTACACGGAGGTCTGATGATCTCAACTGCGTTCAATGATAAACTAATCCTCGACTCGGCGATCTGGAGATAGACCAGTGGCGATTCCCATGAATACTCCTGTTTCCGTGCTACTGATAAGTGGCGAGCAGGTCGAAGGCGAGGTAGCGATGGCAGATCAAAACACCTACCTCTGCTTGCGACGGGAGAACGAAACTCTGTATCTTCCTTGGTCTGCGATTAAGTGCGTGCGCGGTCCTGCATTGCCGGAAAGAACAGTAGGTCCGGCATTCACCACGAGAATGCCAAATCAGCCGGGATAAAGCTTGGAGAATCCTTGGAGATCCTTGGAGATCCTTGGAGAATCCTTGGGTCGGAAGTCTTTGATTAGGCAGTCTTTGCCTGATCGCGATTCATTGCGGCTTCAACACTTCTTGGATCTGACAATGTGTAGCCGCGAACGTGTCGCTCTTCATTTTCAACAGCACCCATGACAGTGTTGCCGCCTAAACCCTTCTGTGCTTCGGCGATCGCATCACCTGAGAAGATTCCTCTTGCTCTTAGTTCTGCTGCAATTGCTGCTCTCGGTTCGGCGCTGCCGATTACCGATTCCACAGTCGCCTGAGCGCTGATAATAGCTCCTGCCGCGTCGAAATTGCCTGCGGCTAGTGCCATTGCCAAAGCATTGCTCAAATCTCCCAGTGCGCCTTTTAGCTTGGCGACGTCGCCAAACTCGACTGTTCCGATCGAGACTTTCCCAGCAATCTCGCCAGCTACAGAACCGGCATTGGTAATGGCTTCCGTTGACTTCTGCGCTGCTTCTTTGTACGCCTGTTCTCCGGCGGCGAACAGATAGCTGCCGTCTGCAAGCAATACCGAACCATCACTGAAGATTGTGCTGCCATCCCATTTTGTGGTGGCGCTACCGTCCGGATTGAAGGTGACACCATTGGTGTCAAACGAACCTGTGGTTGTGTCAAAACTCCATATCGATTTGTCGTCTTTGTCCGTGAAAGTTACTTGTGGTGTACCTTCCGGAGCGTTCGGATCGTATGTTTGCTTCGATCCTTGTTGGTCGGTGATCGTGCTCTTGCCGTCGGTTGTGTTCTCGACTTTCCAGTCTTTGCCGTCTTTGTCTTTACCTTCGACGCGCGTGGTGCCGTCGGGAGCACGTGATACGGAAACGCCGTCGTCATCAGTAACTTTGCCGCCATCTACCTTGAAGTGTCCCAATTGGCGGTAGCGTTTGAAGCGCTCGGCGATTTCCCACGCTTTGGTGCCTTCTTTGATTTCTTCGACTTCATCAGAACCGCGACGACGAATACCTTTTACTTCGTGCGTCTTCTCATCTATAACAAGATTGCCTTCAGGCGTGCGGTATTCGAGAGTTCCATTTGGACGTTGCACGATTGATTCACCGTGCCTGTTTCTTCGTGCAGTGGAGCCGTCTCTCCACGTCATCGTGCCTTGATTTGGGAGATCATCTACGTCTTTATCTGCAAATGGCCCAAAGCGCTGAATGACTTGCTCCATCGTGTTGCCGATCTTGCGCTTCGTCTCTTCGTTATTGACTTCCCACTGGTTGCCGTTTTTGTCGCGGGCATACATCTTGTCGCCCTTGCGTTCATACTCGACGCCATTTTCTTTGTCGAGATAGATTTGCGTTCCATCGTCCTTGCGGATGAAGACGTCCTTCCCGTCGGCACTCTGCGAGATGATTTCTTTGGTGTTCCTATCGACCGTGATGGTGTCGCCTCGCCGTGTCTTTCGTTGCGTCACACCATCCTTGCCAACAGTCTTGGAGTCCAGATCGGATTCAGCGGTGAAGTAAGTTGGTTTACCATCAACCATCTTCGCTTCCACTTTTATGTCCGGCTGACCTTCTTGCGAAATCACGGACTTATACGCATCAGACGAAAGCTGGGTCACTGCTTCCCAAGCTTTACCAGCGTACTCTTTTCCTTTGTCCCAGAGTCGACTGGGGCTCCACCAAGATCTAGTGTCCTCTTCTGCAGCCGCGGAAGTTTGAACAGTTCCAACATCCTTTTTAGCATCGCCTGCATCAGGCGTTCCTTCTTTGGGCGCTCCGTCTTTAGGCGCCGCATTCGCTGCCACAGCCTCAGGCTTTTTGTCTTCCGGCTTTTCAGCAGGTTTTTCATCATCCATGCCGACTAGTTCTTTGGCTTTCTTCTTGCCCCAAGAACAGAAACTGTAGGCGTCTTCCCACAGTCGGTCGGCAACTGACTTTTCCTCTTCCGGTTCCGCCTCTTTTACAGCATCCGCCGGCTTTTTGGCTTCTGTCGTGCTTTCAGGTTTAGTTTCAGCGGTCGACCCCGCGCCACCCTTTTTGGCGTTAGCTTCGGTAGCCGCCTTGTCGGACGCATCTGTATTTCCGGCATCCTGAATGCCTTCAATTCCTGTCTTTTTTGTAGTAGCGTCGAGCGTCATAAAAACTCTTTGGCGAACAGGGGAGTTAGCGTGTAGAGCGGAGGACTATTTTGTCTCGAAAGCCTGCAAATTGCGGGCGTAGTAAGGATTGCCCAATTCTCTGGCTAAAATTAATGAATGTCAAGGAGACCCATGGGAAAAACACGTATGCCGGAGGTTGATATTTAATCAAATGCAGGCTAAAAGCTACTGGTTTTTCAAATCGCCCAATTGCATAGTGCGTAACCGCGCTCAAGCGTTTAGAATTCTTACTAGAAGGTATCGGAAGCTTCACCACGCCATATCGCCTTTTTTACTATACCCATATCCTCTACCTGAGAAACCCTCAAAACAATGACAGGATTGACATTCACGAACAAAAGATTGTTGAAGCGAATAATAGTTTTGTCGCTGGCAACCATGGTTTTGGCAGGATGCAACCTGCTCAACCTGGGCAAGAAGGGCGGACAACAACCGCCACAGGGACAAACCACTACCACCGGCGGGCAACAACAACCACCATCCACTGAAGCACCCAAAGTTGACGGCTATTGGAAGCTCGCATTCTTGTTCAAAGACAAGCAAACCTACAAATCATCCATCCATTTAACACAGCAGGCTGACACGTTCTCCGGACAAGGAACCGACGACGCAGACGGTAAGCCATTCATTATTGAAAACGGCTCGATAAGCGGCGGTAATGTAGCTTTTCAGAAGCGTTACGAGGGCAGCAATGCCCCTCCCATCCAGTACAACGGCAAGTTGGAAATGGTCAACGATGCCACCTATAAAGGCCCGTACATGGAGGGGAAATACACCGTAAGCGTAAATGGACAGGAGTTTGGAGACATCTGGCAAGCCGAAGTCGACCAACAACAAGCTCAAGGCGGCCAAGAACAGCCGCCCGAGCAGCAGCCGGACCAATCGGTCTCAGATAGAATTCCGCACCTGTCGGGCAAATGGGAGTGCGCCTATGAATCCGATTTCAAGACAATCAAGTCGACCATGTATCTGGAGCAAGAAGGTGATCTCATTAAGGGTCACGGCGTTGATCTAAACACCAAAGAAAAGTTCAACATCGAAAAGGGCTGGTATCACTATCCCAACCTGACACTTGTGCGAAAGTATGCGGAAGTGAAAGGCAAAAAGGGAACAAAAGCGGCAAGGTCCCTAATTTTCAAGGCGACGGTCTCCAATATAAAAGACAAAGATTATGACGGACCCTACATGACTGGCAAAACTCAGGGTGGCGGCAGCTGGGAAGCTCAACTAGTTCGATAGACATACCCAGTCGGAAACTAGCTTTGGTTGAAGGATGGTTCGAAGCGTATGGCGCAGGAGATCATAGCCGAGCGCTATCAGGTGCTTTCGAAACTGGGTTCCGGCGGCATGGGCAATGTCTATCGTGCACTTGATGTTTTGCTGAAAAAAGAAGTTGCCGTAAAGACCTTGCGCACAACAAGTCTCAATGCCGATCAGATTCGGCGCTTCCAAACAGAAGCCATGGCACTGAGCAATCTGAAACACCCGAACATCGTTGAAGTAATGGTTTTTGGGCTGACGGACGACAATGTAGCCTACCTGGTGATGACCTTCGTGGAAGGGAAAAGTCTCGCATCACTAATTGAATCGCGAGGCTACATACCGGCGTACAAGAGCGTCAACTTGTTCATCGATCTGGCAGACGGTTTAGCCCATGCCCACAGAAATGGCGTCATTCATCGCGATCTAAAACCAGCAAATATTGTCATAAACGATCCCGATGCACTGCATGCACGTCCTATCGTTGTCGACTTCGGAATCGCGCAATTGGAAAACGCTTCATCGCAGGGTCTGACTCGACCAGGAGCCTTGATCGGCACTCCCATCTACATGAGCCCGGAGCAACTGAAAGGCAAGACTGTCGATGCAAGAAGCGACATCTATTCATTTGGTTGTGTGATGTTTGAGACACTAACCGGAGTGCGGCCATTTCAGTCCGCGACGGAGCTGGAAACGATGGAAAAGAAGTTCGCAGAAGAACTGCCCAAGCTTGCGGATGCACGGTTAGGACTCGACTTTCCGGAAGCCTTGCAGATGATTGTCGACAAATGCCTTGCCACAAGTCCGGACGATCGGTATCAGCGCATGGAGGAACTGAAAGAAGCTCTCACTCAGCTCAAGCAGGGAGATTTGAAGGCGGAGTCAAAACCACTAGATGCAACCCTCCTCACAGAAAAACCGCCAAAAGATCCGAAGGCGACCCGCCGCTTGGTCATGTCCGTTATGGTATCACTTGTGGTGGCAGGACTTGCTGTCACTGCTCTTTATTTTGGAATACTGGGGGGTAAGAAAGGGTCACAGATGACCTCAGTTCCCAAGTCAACAATGAGTCAGTTGAGCCTGAAAAGCGACAAGTCCTTCGATCCATATTTCAAAGAAGCAACCAAAGCAAAAATAGAAGTGGGGCTTCGTTCGAATGATACGGTTTGGATCACTTTTGGTTCTAATATTCTCGTAAATGCAAAAGACGACCAGCTGCTCGATTTAATAAGAAAAACAGGCAAGAAGGTGTCCATTCTAACAATCTCGAACTGCGAAATTGACGGCACTTGTTTCAAAAAACTGAAAGATCAGCCCATCACCGATGTAGCCTTGAATGGGACAAGCCTGACGGACGAGGGGCTGAAGGCACTCTGCGAGATCAAGACTTTGCGGCGTCTCAAGCTAGACAATCAATACAATCTGAGCAAGGAGGCAATCGCACAGATTGGAAACATTCGCGATCTGGATCAGTTGATGTTGGTGCGCTGCGACCTGAGTGATGAACACCTCTTCGTGCTGCCACCATATCCGAAACTAAAATATCTCGATCTGTCCAAAAACCAGAATTTCACAAGAGCGGTGCTCAAGTTGGCGAAATCTTGCCCGCAACTGGAAGGCATCAACCTAAGCAACGATAGCAAAATTACGGTACAAGACTTGGCAGCGTTGAAAAGCCTGCCGAACTTCAGATTCCTCTTACTCAACAACTTCAATCTGACTGATGATGACGTCAAGAAAATTGTCGATATGTTTCCAAACTTGGAAAGGCTGCAGATTTTTGCGAACCCGAATGTAACCAGAGCTTCGCTTGACTCCCTTTCCAGTCTCAAGAAACTCAATGTGCTGGTCATATCAGGGGCGACGGTGACGAACGACGACATTGCCGCACTTAGAAAGAAAATGCGCAAATGCAGAGTAGTTTTCGGGGCGCAGAAAAAAAATGAGTGAGTCCGAGCTCTTTGCAAACAGGTACCGAATTGTTGGCACCCTCGGCTCGGGCGGTATGGGTATCGTATATCGTGCACTAGATACGGTGCTGAACAAACAAGTGGCACTGAAGACGTTGCGCGGCGGATTATTTAGCACAGAGCAGATTGTACGTTTCCAGTCCGAAGCAAAAGCCCTAAGCGCCTTGAAACATCCCAATATCGTCGAGGTCTTAGTCTTTGGCTTGACCGAAGACAATCTGCCCTACTTGGTTATGGATTTCATTGACGGAAAGAGTCTTGAAACACTCGTCCATTCGCGAGGCTACATCCCAGCATATAAAAGCGTCAATATTTTCATAGCGCTTTGCGACGGTCTCTCCCATGTGCACAACAACGGGGTGCTCCATCGCGATCTCAAACCCGCCAACATCATGCTTATGGAACCGGACTCGCTTCACCCTCGACCAATCGTCGTCGACTTCGGCATCGCCCGGTTGGAGAACAGCGGACAAAGCCTAACAAAGCCCGGAAGCATCATCGGAACACCGGTCTATATGAGCCCAGAAGTTCTCAAAGGCAAATCGTCCGACGCAAGAAGCGATATATATTCAGTCGGTTGCATAATGTACGAAACTCTAACCGGGCAACGTCCATTTGATGGCGCAAACGAACTGGAAATCATTGCACAAAAACTTGACGGTAACCCGCCTCGGCTCGACCAATCAACCGCAAATCTGACCTTTCCGGAAGGCTTGGAGACCGTCGTTGCGAAGACATTGGCAACAGATCCCAATCAGCGATACCAAGATATTGATGAACTGAAAAACGCACTGTCGTCTCTCAAGGCAGGAGAGTTACAAGCAACAACACGCCAGCACAAAACGACGTCTGCGCCGGTACACAAGCAAAAAAGGATTCCACTCAAACACCTTGCTCTCTGGGCGCTCGGAGTATGCACTTCCATAGCAGTGCTCGCGACTATAACTGGTATCGCGATGACACCACCTGAGACACCGAAAATTTCCGATACCGTCCCATACAAAGACAAAGCCTTCTACACGGAAGTGGAAGACTTGCATCGGGCATTTCTCATTGTTCCTCAAGCTGATGGACAAGCCGTAAAAATCGAGTCTCCGTACGAGTCGAACGCGACTGACAAAGATCTTCTTGAGCAGCTCAAAAGGAAACGTGCAAATAAAATAGTCAGCTTGGATATCATCCACCAACCAATTACAGGAAGTATGTTTCGTGAGCTCAAAGGTCAACCGCTCAGGACGGTCTTCTTGCGCGGCACCAAGATCAATGAAGAAGGTTTGAAATTGATAAGTCAAATCAAAACTATTGAGACATTCCGAATCGAAGACACCGTCAACATAAGCAAGACAGGACTTACCTATCTTGGCGATCTGCCGCGGCTCAACCAGCTGTCTTTGCCTTCATGTGACATCGACATCGATTATCTCAAGATACTGTCGGTGTGCAAAAACATAAAGTGGCTCGATCTCGAAAATAATGGCAGAGTCGATGGTGAATGCCTGCGCTATATCGTCAAGACATTTCGCCATGTCGACGGATTTGATCTAGGCGGAACAGGTGTGAAACCAGTTGATTTTGCCATTCTCGCCCCAATCAAAAAGCTTGTTCATCTGAAGCTGGAGAGACTGAAGCTAAATGATGCCGCTCTAGAACAACTTCCCATGTTCCCTGAGTTGAACGCACTGTACATTGACGAAAACCCGGATATCACAGACAAAGGAATTATGCGTTTGCTGCGCTACAAGAAACTGAATATGCTAGGCGTCATCGACACATCTGTCACAAACGAAGGGAAGAACAAGTTTGAAAAGCAAAGCAACTGCATTGTCCGCATCTCACATGGACGAATCAACATGCGTGCCGTAGTTGATAGTGATTAGGAGATTTTCTTTAGATCCTAGTATTATAGGACCGTGGGAGCCGTAGCAGTGTGCCAGTTAGAACTATGCCGTCATGAGCGAAAACACCGCTGGAGCTGAGGAGCTAATCGCCGGTCGATACAAAGTGCTGCAATCCCTCGGCGCAGGCGGCATGGGGGTCGTGTACCGTGCCCTCGACACGGTACTCAACAAAGAGGTGGCTGTAAAAACGCTGCGCGGAGTGTCGTTTAGCCCCGAGCAGATTTTGCGGTTCCAAACCGAAGCCGTCGCACTGAGCAACCTTAAACACCCCAGCATCGTTGAAGTTATGGTGTTTGGATTGACCGATGACAATGTTCCTTACCTTGTCATGAATTTTGTCGAGGGCATAAGTCTAGACAAACTCATCCGTTCTCGCGGATACATCCCTGCGTACAAGAGCGTAAACCTCTTCATTCAACTGTGCGACGGGCTGGCACATGCGCACAAGCATGGCGTTCTGCACAGAGATCTGAAACCGGCAAACGTTATGGTGAGCGAGCCCGACTCGTTGCATCCAAGACCAATTGTCGTTGACTTCGGCATTGCAAGAATCGAAAGTGCGAACAGTCAAAACTTGACCAGGCCCGGCACGATCATTGGCACTCCAACCTATATGAGCCCAGAGCAGCTGCGTGGCAAGAACATCGATGCGCGAAGCGATATTTATTCGGTCGGCTGTATCATGTATGAAACGCTCACAGGCAAGCGTTTGTACGAAGGTGACAGTGAACTGGAAACAATGTCAAAGAAGTTAGAGGATGAGGCACCTCAACTTTGCGATGCAACAGTCGATTTGGACTTTCCCGAAGCGTTGGAATTGATTGTCGAGAAGTGTCTAGACCGCGATCCCGACAAGCGATTTCAGTCAATGGAAGAGCTGAAGTCAGCGTTGCTGTCGCTTAAGTCGGGCGACGCGCTGTCGGAAACACCAAAAGATGCTAATCGCCAAAGAAAGAGTATCCCACCTCCTGCACCGGCAAAAGTCCCGAAAAGAGTTGATCGCAAAATTCTTGTCTTATCTGCTCTTTTAGCGATTTGCGGATTGACAACCGCCGGCTATTTCATCAACAAATGGCTAAAACCGCCGACGGTATCACTAAAGAGCACCTTAAAAAGGATGTCCACAAGCGGAGCAGAGTACAGCAGGTACATCGGCGGGTTTGATGAACTCAAATACGAAATCACGAATTCTGCACGAGGAATGGCAGTTGAAGTTGACTCTCCGATTGTCGAGTCGGAGCTGAGCGAAGCTGCGCTCATTAAAGAACTGAGAAAGAGAAAGGTTCGGCGAGTCTGGACTTTGCTGATCAGCCGAGTTCCTATCAAAGGAAGCTTGCTGTTTGCTGAGTTCAAAGACGAACCGATAGAAATTCTGATTCTGCGCGGAACAAAAATTGATGATGATGGGCTCAAAGCCCTATCAAAAATTCGGACTCTACGTTGTTTGCGCATTGAGGAAAGTCCACCCCCCAGCATTGAGACACTCTCACTTCTAAGCGGTTTACCAGAGCTCCATCAATTAGCATTCGTTAGTTGCAAATTGGATCTCGAAAGATTGTCGGCTCTTCCTCTATCTAAGCTGACCTTTTTTGAAAACACGAAAAATCCGCTTTTTGACGGAGAGTGCTTGCGCTATGTTGTTTCTCACGCACCCAAGCTAGATTCGATCGATGTTTCAGAGACATCAGTTACCCCAAATGATTTCGATAAATTTGGCTCAGCAAAACTTCTGAAATCACTCGGGCTGAAAAATCTGAAAGTAAAAGACCCAGATCTAGACAGGATTCCACCATTGCCACTTTTGAATTCAATTGCGCTTAATCGCAACTTTGAAGTCACCGATAAAGGACTGATGAGCTTACTTCGATTCCAAAATCTGCAGTCAGTTGCAGTGTTCGAAACCAAAGTAACACGGCTTGGAATCTCTGAGTTTCAGAGGAAACGCCCAAGTGCAGTCATTCACGAAAACGAGTAATCGTCAGCTTAAGACTTTGAGCTTTTTGCCGACCTTGACGAACGCTGCAATTGCATGGTCGAGATCTTTCTTTTCATGCGCAGCGGAGATTTGAACGCGCAGTCTCGCTTCTCCTTGGGGCACCACCGGGTACCACAAGCCTCTGACATACACGCCTTCGGTTAACAGCTCTCGACTCATATCCATCGCAACTGCAGCTTCACCAAGCATCACAGGAACAATCGGATGCTCGCCCTCTAAAATCGTGAAACCGGCGTTCTTGATCTCTTTGCGGAAGTACGTGGTGTTGTCGTGAAGCTTCTGCACTAAACTATCGTCTTCTTCCAAAATCTTGAGTGCTTCGATGGAGGCACACACCAGAGATGGTGGCAGTGTGTTGGAGAAAGTGTACGGTCTGGATTTCTGCCGCATGAAATCAATCAGTGTTTTCTTACCGGCAACAAAGCCGCCGGCTGCTCCACCAAGCGCCTTCCCGAGCGTACCGCTGATAACGTCAATCTGTCCGTGCACGCCGCATTGTTCCGGAGTTCCACGCCCCCGTTTACCAAGCGCTCCGGTTGCATGAGACTCATCGACAAAGAGAATGGCATCGTGTTTGCGAGCAATATCCACAAACTCCTTGAGCGGTGCATATTCACCTTCCATGCTAAATACGCCGTCGGTTGCAATCACGCTTATGCGATAGTCCTTGGCCTCATCTTCTTTGAGCCATGATTTGAGTTGCTCCAAATCATTGTGTTTATACGCGCGCAAATCTGTTGTTTTAGTGGCCTGTCTGCAAAGTCTGATACCGTCAATGATGCTGGCATGATTGAGTGCATCGCTATAGATGACATCCTTGTATCCTGAAGTTCCAAAATCATTGGACATCAGTGCCGTGAAGAATGCTTCGTTTGCGGCAAAACATGAGGAGTGCAGAATGGCGTCTTCCATCCCAAGAAACGCTGCAATTCTCTGCTCCAACTCGAAATGTATTTTTTGAGTTCCACAAATGAATCGCACAGAGGCCATTCCGAATCCGTATTTGTCCAAACCTTTTCGCGCAGCCTCAAGCACTCGCGGATGATTTGCAAGTCCTAAATAATTGTTTGACGCCAGCATTACTGCTGGTTTGCCGTCAACATTGACGACCCCGCCCTGAAAACCGTCGATAGGAACTTCGTACTTAAACGTCTTGTTCTCTTTCGCCTTTGCCACCTCGGCATCGATAGCTTTGTAGACTGCATCCACACCCATCTTCATTTTGGAAGTAGTGGCCATCGTTACTCCTTGCTTTTCTATTTAGAGTTTTGCATCTTGCGGGCTGAAAACCAGCTTCATCTCTTCTCCCGTCGAGAGAAGTTCAAACGCTTGGCGATACTCATCTAGAGGATAGATGCGATCGCATACGATCTTTCCGAGCTGTTCTTTTAAATCGAATCGGTCTGATTTGAGCAGGCGCAGCATCGTTTCCCATGTATCAAACATCTTTCGGCCGAAGATACCCTTCACCGTGACGCCTTTCCATATGACACCATTGGCGATATCAAAGTTGTTCAGCGGTTTGCGGGTTATTCCTAATAGGAGTACAGTCCCACCATTACGCACGATGCGAAACGCATCATTGTAAGCACTCGGCGAACCCGACATTTCAAGCACGACATCAACGCCGTTTGCCTGCGTCTCATGCCTTTCAACCGACTTGTAGAGTGTCTCGGCGCCGTCTCGCACGTCGAAGCAGTGGCTCACGCCAAACTCACTTGCAAGAGCAAATCTCTTGTCTGTATCGGCAGCTTCCGTAAGATAGATTCTTGTAGCTCCGAACTCTTTGCAAAGGATGCACGCCATCAACCCCAACGGTCCGGCACCAAGAATGGCAACCGACTTTCCTCTGACATCCGCTTCCATCACTGTATGCACGGCATTGCCAAAAGCATCAAGCATTGCACCGATGCGAGGCGGAATTTGACTCGTGTCACCACCTTTGCCCAAAAGCAGAACATTCTTATACGGAACAGTTACGCTGCGTGCGAAACATCCATCAAGGTGAACACCTTTTACCTTGACTTGGGTACAGATATGCTCATTTCCTGTGCGGCACAGATAGCAAGCGCCGCATGAGAGGTGCATTTCGGCAGTTACGTAGTCGCCAGGTGAGAGTCTCAAATGGTCTGGAATCTCACTAAACTTCGAATCGGACGCGATACCTTCGCCCACTTCTTCGATGATTCCGCAGAACTCGTGACCGATGATCAGTGGTTGATAGGCTGCATCAGAAGGAAGATAACGTTGCATCTCTTTTCGAATGCCGTCACTTTGCGCACTGTTGTAAATGCTTTTGTCTGTTCCGCAAACTGCAGTTGCCACGACTTTGATTTTTACTTCATCAAAACCAGGAGTTGGCTCCGGCATCTCTGAGCTCAGAGTGAGCCCATCCTTAAACAGATCTTCCTTTACTAGACATTTCATGCGCTTTTGCAGGGGCTCCTTCAACTGAGCGTTCTCAGACTGTGTGTGCGTGAGCATCTGGGGTTACTCCCGACGGTAAAAAGAATGCGAAAGAAACTGTACTTCAGTGAGGCCTCAAACCTCAAGATTGGAAAGAAAATCATAGGCTTTTGCGACCCACCCCAGTGGGGAAACCCGAAAGCCGGATGTAGCGAGCAGAAACATATTGCAACCTTCTCACATGAATAGAATCACGGTCGTGGAAACGCTCTAACTTCAAGGATTTCCGCAAGTATCGATAGCGAATGCATTGACGCTAAATAGCGGAAACATATCGTGTCTTAGCGTTTCTTTAGTTGCCAAGCAACACTGAAAGGATAAAAAATGAGGGGTCGCAACAATTTCTTTATTTTTTGGGGACCAACCAAATGAACTTCGATCCCGGCGCATTCGACAAAATCAACTTCGATCCCTTCTTCAGCGAAACCCCTTTGGATTTCTCGACTTCCTTTATTGCGGAAGCGTCAATCGTCCGAGGCATCGTTCAGGGCAGCGGCGGACCGGAGAACATCGACATCACCGAACCTGGCTTACGATTTGTGCGACATATTTTGTGCAATACCAAATCAATGCGATTTGGATTCATGCCCAACTTCAAAGACATGAATTCAATTAGAGAGATCGCACGCGACTACATCAGAAAGTGTGGCGGCGCCACGGTCGCTATTCAAACGATGCAGCAAGTAATGCAACCGGAGCAGGCCTCGTAAGAGAGCACATCTCTAGCGCTGTAAGGCTCGTTTAAGGTACGATTGGGTAAGGTTCGTTGAAATCACAATCTTAGCGAGAGCCTTAGGCAGATTGTTATGATCAGAGTGATTCAGCACTCAGTTATAAGCGTTTTGGCATGTATCGCAGCTTCGGAAAGTCCAGTGCTTGCTTCGAGTGAAGCACAGCTCGAGTACGCGGCCGGGGTTCTGGATTTTCAAAAAGGTCAGTATCGGTCTGCGGCCACGCACTTTAAAACATCTATCGAAAAAGCACCGAATGTTCCGTCACATGCTTTACGCAGACTCTACCTGGCACACTTGTTACGCAGGTCTCAAAGAAAACGCGAAGGCAATTGAACTGTATCAAGAGTGCATAAATAATGCTTTTGGATCTGCGGAAGCAAAATATGCTCAACAGTGTATCGAAAAACTGAAACCAAAGGAGCCATCCAAGTCGGGTTCCGAGATAAGTCTTTATCCATCGGGTTGATGCAACGCATCACGGTGCTCGATCCGAAGTTCAATCATTCAAGAGTAAGCAGCGAGTTTATCGGAATGATAAAGTCGACTGTTTCCTCATTGCCAGGAGATCTTTACAAAATCATTGATCAAGGCGGTTGCACGATCACAGTTGCGTCAAACATAACGGACAAATGGCCTGATGCATACAACGAGTCGGCTCCTGGCAAGGAATACATGAAGCTCTCTCAGGATTTCGGACGAACATACGGTGTAGACATTTACATGTACGAGCGTCCAATGCTGATAGGTGAAAAACGAGAACTCGGAAAGCCACATGATATTGAGCAATCGCGCAAAACATTCGTAACGCAATTGGGACACGTAGTCTGCGAGTGTGCTCATATAAATGACGACAAGGATTTTCTGGCTGAATACCAAAAGGACGTCGAAGAAATTCCTGCAGATGCTAAGAAGAACAATCGCAGTGTCTACTTCTACCTTTCTCAAGAAAAGATGGGACCTGGGGAGTTGGCCGCTAACGCATTGCAAAATTACATTCAACATGACATGGATGACGAAATCACAGGCTATTTTAAGAGAAGCTATGAATGGATAAGAAAGCGATTTAAGCTCTAAGGTTTCTCACTTCGAGACAAGTAAAAGTGAATTACTCGCTTTCCCTCGTCAATTTCGTAGTTTGATTTCGTGGAAGGTAACGGCCGACAATTGGAGGAGAGTCCAGATCAACGGGGCAGACTTTCACAATGACGTTCTGCATTGAAATCGGTCCAACTTGAATGCTAGGAATCTCGTAGTACAACTCCGGAACCCAACGCAATCCGACTTCGTTGAGCGCCGCTTCTTTTGCGGGTCGCAGATTATATGTCGGGATATCAGATCTTGAGAAGACGCACGTCGGAGATTCAACTTCGAAATTCATTTCGACTGTTTTGCCATTTACCAACGCCTCTACAATCCGCCCGCCGCGAACTTTAAAAGGAACATCGACTGTTGGTCTCCTGTCGTTGCGTACAATCTTCGGCGCAGGTTTGGCGCTATGTGTGAACGTAATATAGTTCATTGAATAATGGTCGATGAGATGAGGCATTTTAGTCAGAAATGTTTGCCCAAGTATTGGAGCATGCAGTTTCTCAATTACGTCTATCTGTTGAATAACTCTGAAAGCCCCCAGGGCAATCGGGACCTCCATTTCCCAAGCAGGGACAGGATCTGCACTCACTCCGTCACAAGTTTTTGTCGGCGGACCCGAAGGAACTTTCAAACCCAGTTGTCGTACGTGATTTTTTCCAAAAACAGAATTGTGTTGCCGTCCATCAAGTTCGAACTTAATAGAACTTCCATGCACATATCCTTGTACGAAGATTTGATCACCATATCTGGTGTATGGAATTTTCTCTTCATGAGGCATAAATTCTGCCGACACCTCTTGCTTCGGTCCGCCGTGCGTAGTCACGTGTGGTGTCAAATGAGAAGAAGGCGCAATCTTTTTCTCTGGCAAAACAACAAAATTTTCAGGCGACATTGGCACCATTGGTGCGTTACTCTCGTCGGCTTTTATCAAAGCCAATTGTTGTGCACCTTCCGAGCAAGCGGATACGCCTTAGATTGCGGAAAATGCTGTAAGACAAAGTCGTAGTAACTTCGCGCCTGCTTGTAGTTTCCAAGCTTCTGGCTTGCCAATGCTAGGTAATAGTACGCAGCAGAATTGTTCGGATTTTTGTCTATCGCTTTTTCAAACTTTTCCAGAGCTTCCTGGTACTTTCCGCGAACAAAAGCGCACATTCCTTCGTTATAGGAAGACACAACTTCTGTTGATCGAGCGCTCGGCGCTACTTTCGTCGACTGCTGAGCATCTACCTGGCAATGAATTCCTCTAGCCAGGCACGATGTAGAGAGAATCAGTGTGAACATGTCACGCCAGAATTTTTTGTAGGGACTTCTAAACATGTTCGGATTCAACAATTCTGACAAAGTGGTAAATATGTCATAAGATCAGAACACTCGGAGCGTCGGAGTCTTTACGCTACAACTCACTAGCCAACAATGAAACTTATGAGTCTATACGCAATTTTCAAGAAACCAAGTTCTTTAATATCGGGTTCGAGCATTGTCATTCTCATGTCTTTCATATTCCAACCAACGGCTTTCGCCAATCATGCTGAGGCACAACTCGAGTATGCGGCTGGGATTATGGACTATCAGAAGGGAAAATACAGGTCTGCCGCCGCCCACTTCAAAGCGTCCGTAGAGAAAGCTCCTGATGTTCCCGCACATGCATTACGAAGACTCTATCTAGCGCACTGTTTTGCAGCTCTAAAAGAACTCGACAAAGCCATTCCGCTGTATCAAGAAGTGATCAATAACGGATTTGGTTCTGCTGAGGCAAAGTTTGCTCAGGAGTGCATTGATAAGCTCAAACCCAAGTCCAGCGACAAATCAAGTTTAGGACAGGCCGGAACATTGAAAGGTTTGATCCACCGTATCACCGTCCTCGAGCCGAAAGCCGGTCACCCACCGGTTAGCAGTGAATACATTGGAATGATTAAGACAACAGTCGCCAATCTTCCACCAGATATTTACAAGATCATCGATAAGGGCGGCTGCACAATAACCTTGGCACCAAATATCGTCGACAAATGGCCTGATGCCGGGAACGAATCGGCACCTGGGAAAGAACATATAAAGCTCTCCCAAGACCTTGGAAGAACTTACGGTGCAGATATCTTCATGTGGGAACGTCCATTGCTTTTGGGTGGAAAAAATCAGCTCGGTCCTCAATTCCCACTAGTAGCAAGTCGAACATTTTTCTTCGGGCAAATCGCACATGCCGTATGCGAATGTACGCATGTCAATGAGGACAAGGCATTCATGGAAGAATTCAAGAAAGACGTTGACGCCCTTGACCCTGACGAAAAGAAGGAAGAACACTTCTACATTTCGCAAGAAAAGGTAGGTCCAAGCGAAGTCGCAGCTGAAGCAGTGGCTAACTACCTAGACCGCGATATGAATGACCGAGTTCAAAGCCATTTTCCTAAGTGCTATAAGTGGATCAAAGAGCGATTCAGGCTGTAGACGCGCACTCTCAGCGCCAAAAGTGAATAACCTTTTTCTCTTGATCAACTACGAACTTGGAATCACCGAAGAAAGACTGACCGATAAGCGGATATCCGGCATATTCTTCCGAAAGCCAAACCGGTACGTTTACTTTTTTGATTGGACCAAGTTCAATGCAATCAATGTTGAAGGCGTAATTCTTCGCTATCCCACCAACCGCGTTTGCGTACTCCACCGAAACTTCGGAGACAGCTTTGAAATACCCAAGCCTCCTGGAGTCGTAAATGGAGAATGCACACTTGCTGGCACCAGTATCAAAGTTCATTTCGCACGGGATTCCATTCACCTTCCCCTCAACAATCATATTGTTGTTCACCATTCTGAAGGGCACGTCAATCGAGTTGTATGTAGGTTCATTGGCAACCTTTCGAGATTTGTTAGAGAACTTTATGTAGTTCGCCGAGTTGTCGATTTGATAGTTCATTTTACTCAGGAATGTCTGCCCCAAAATCGGTTCACCACCCATTTCTTCGATGACATTGATAGGCATGCGAACCTTTATGCGGCCTAGCGAAATATCAATATCCATCTCCCAGATGTCGTGAGCACCAGCCGCTCCGTAGGCCTGCCCGGACGCCTTACCTTCTGGCAGTTTCAATCCCAGCTGCTTGAGATGCCCTTTATCGAACGTAGCCTTATAAGCTCCCGTATCGATTAGCATTCGCATCTGTTTCCCATTTACCCATCCATTCACCATCAAGCATTTGTGCTCCCTCGTGAATGGGATACGCTCATCATCTGGAATTACATCCTCGCCCGGTTGTGCTTCGACTTTCGATCGACCGTAAACATTCACCTTAGAACCCGAGGGCGAAACAGTATTAGCGATAACATAGTTCTGCGGCGAATTGGAGGGAGTCGAGACGACACGGGGTGGTGCAGGTGTAATCGGTGCACGCACATTTGCAAGCGACGTAAACCCCTTTGTAGCGAGAGTATGCACTTTAGATTTCGGGAAATTCTGCACAATAAATTGAAAGTATCCGCGAGCTTCGACGAACTTTCGAAGTTGCTGGCATGTAACTGCCATATAGTAGTAAGCTTCTGGATTATTCGGTTCTTTGTCGATTGCCTTTTCCAACTTCTCAAAAGCTTCTTGAAATTTGCCCTGATGATATGCCGCCACACCCTCGCTAAAGTTGGCGTCTGCCGTAGCGGGCGTTACCAACAGTGAACAAAGGAAAGCAGAAATCGCAACGGCGACAACAAATTTCCTCATACGCGACTCTCAACGGGATACAGTTAGATTCTATCAAATTGGTTAACTATCGGCCGTTGCCGACTGTTTAGCAAAGAATTCATCGGACTTACACCTAACGATAGAAATGAATCACCTTCTTCTCGTTATCGACTACAAATCTGGAATTACCAAAAAACGACTGTCCAAGAAGGGGATAGACTCCCGCTCCAATTGGGCTGACATGCACAACTACATCCCGTTTGCTGATTGGTCCTAACTCGATACTAGGGACAGTGAAAACGAAACTTCTCACTGAGCCTCCACCAACACCGCTGACACGACTTGAATACACTTCTGAGCTTGGTTGAAGATTCAATCTCGACAAATCCGCGTACGAAAACAAGCAAGTCGAAGCACCAGTGTCAAAATTCATTTCACAAGGAATTCCATTGATGCTGCCCTCGACAATGAAACTTCCTTCGACCATTTTGAAGGGTACATCGATAGTTCCATATGGAACATAAGCAGTCTTTCCACCAAACTTTCTGAAATGAATGTAGTTGTTGTTGCCATCAATCTGATAGTGCATCTTGCTGAGAAACGGCTGTCCAAGCAGGATCATATCCTCTTCTTCGACAATATCAGCCTTGACTCTTATCTTAATTTTGCCGACAGAGACATCCAAGTCCATTTTCCACGTTGCCATAGCACCAGATGCGCCACCAGCGACACCGGTTGGTTTCCCTTCAGGGGGTTTGATACCTAGCTGCGTGAGAATGTTCTTTCCAACACAAACAGTGTAGGCACCTGTATCAACTAAAAACTTCGTTCGCCTTCCGTTCAGCGCACCGTTGACAAACAGTTTGTCGCCCCTGGCACGTTCGTAGGGAACATAGTCCTCATCAGGAATCACATCAGTCGAGGACGGCTCTGCCCTCTGAGGTTCCGCGGTTTTCACAGTTATGACTGAAGCAGTAGTCGGTGCCACACTCGATGGTGCAGTGGCTCTGACACTAGCTAGTGCCTGTACACCCTTCTTTGCTAAAGGTGCAGCCTTTGAATTTGGGAAATGGTCCACAATATACTGGTAATAACCACGAGCTTCGCTGAACCTGCCCAACTGTTGGCACGTCATCGCCATTACGTAATAAGCATCAGAATTGTTGCGATCTCTCTGAATCGCCTGCTGAAGAAGAGCAAATGCTTCAGCAAACTTGCCGTCTTTGTATGCAATTACTGCAACGTTGTAGATTTCGTCAGCCAAAACAGGAGTTGAAATAGTCAACACAACAAGCATGACCAAAGCGGTCGCTGCAGCTATCTTGCCTAATTTTGCGCTCACTGCCCACATCGTCGACTCAAGCTACTTTCACTATCAAATAATACTTACCCTCTCAGGTTCCTTTTCTAGCATAAAAGATCGCTTCGTTAATCTACGTGGCGGGTAAGGAAGTATCGAAGTCAACTGTTGCAGGAACAAAAGAACACCAATGCCTGACGACACTCAAACACTAATCGAACAACTGTCTAATCCGAAATCGGACAAACGTCGATCTGCAGCGAAGAAGCTGCGAAAGTTAGCGGCTTCCGAGGCAGGCAGTGCTCTTTTGACGGCATTGAAGGCGGAGGTCCGAGACACAAGAAGTTGGGAAACCCAATACCAGATGATCATGGCAATCGGAGAATGCGGCTACAAGGAGGCTTTGCCTTTTCTTCATGAGCTTTTGAATAGTCACGACTTTGGCGATCCAACCATGCAGTATGCCGCGCTCGGCGATGTGATCGTTAGATTGGAACAGTCAACAAACGATGATGCTAAGCCTGTGATGCAGTTCTTGGATGCTTTTGCAAACGCCCCCTCCGACGCTAGAAAGAAAATGGCTTTGGAAGGTGCGCTACGAACGCTAGCTATGAAAAAAATGAAGCCTGATCCTCAAACAATCTCCGAGATACTATCAAGGGTCTCGCAACTAACAACCAACGGAAGCAGTCTGCCATTCTGGGTCCTCGCTGCTGCCGCGGGTTGGAATGGGCCGGAAGTTCAGCAGTTCGTCCAACAACATTCAAACTCAACACGTGCCGACGTTCGCGAAGCAGCCCTGTGCGCGCAGAGCAAAAAATATGGAAAGTGGAATCCTCTCTGAAGAGTCAAAATCAACCTGAATGGCGAGAACAAGCTATGCGCGATATTCACAGAGTTTCAGCAATTATTGCCATCACGATTTCTGTGACTAGTTCACCGAATGCACTAGCCGAAAGCTGGGGTGTACCTTCGCTTCCAAAGCAAGGCGGTATGACTAAGGTAGATACGAAGATTCCAAAGTCAGAAAAAATCCCGCCCGTGAAAAACACTCTGCCAAAGGAGAAGCCGATTCCAAAGGTGAAAGGAAAGCTTGGCACCTCCGGCAAAAGCAAGAAGGGCAAAGGCGCCAAGATGAAGGAGGGTGGCACGATCATTCGCGATGCGAATGGGCACATCACCGGAATCTCATACCCCAATGGAAAATCCGCGTCCTTCAAGTATGGAAGTGATGGATCAGTAAACAAAATAGAAATTGGCGGAGTTACTTTCGAAAAAGGTTCAGACGGAACATGGAAAGCAACGGGAGCCGATGGAAAGGGAGGCAAACTTGACGGTGTCAACGTCAACATGAATGAGAATGGCACTCTCCGATTTGAAGACAAAGATGGCAACGTGACACTGATGCGCGCGGATGGTTCCAGAACTACTCTTGGTGCGGATGGTTCACGCGTGGACACAGACGGGGGAGGTCGAACCAACGATGTCCGCTATCCCAGCGGCACCACAGCCCATGCCGACTATGACAGCGACGGAAATCTAAGCGGAATCAAGACATCAAGCGGCGGTAGTATCGAGCGTGGTGACGACGGGTCGTGGCGTACAAACGACGGTAAGGGAGGAACATCCGAACCAGTAGACGGAAAGGTTTCCTTTGATGACGATGGAAGCATTAGCTACGAGTGTAGCGATGGAACTTCACACAGCCTTCATCCGGATGGCACGAATTCAACCTCTTATGATGACGGCTCAACAGTTCATCGAGACTCATCTGGTAGAGTCGACGGTGTTGATTATCCCGACGGCAAGAGCAGCGATATATCGTATGACAGCAAAGGAAACGTTGACGGCATCACCTACGGTGACAACGAAATCACACGTGGAAAAGATGGAAATTGGTACAACAGCGACGGTGAGGTAATTCCAGGCGGCACAAACATAAACGTAGATCAAGAGACGGGAGACATCACGTTCAAAACTGGAGATGGCGTGACCGTGACCAAGTATTCCGACGGCAGTCATGAAGCTCATGATGCTAAGGGTCGGAAAATCGGACTTGACTAATTGATTCGTGTTTCCTAGTCGAAAGAAATTGTTGTGGAGAGTTGAATGACATTGAAAGTTGCAGCTAGTTATCTGGCGATT
>CAYZJR010000009.1:7180-27191 GCA_964478655.1 uncultured Candidatus Obscuribacterales bacterium | reverse complement strand
AATTGTTGTGGAGAGTTGAATGACATTGAAAGTTGCAGCTAGTTATCTGGCGATTTCGATCGCACTCCTCGCATTCTCGCAAGGAAACGCACTTGCTGAAACAGAGACCGACCCTCAAAAAATGACGAGAGCCGAGGCAGCAAAGAAGTTCCCGCTGCTCAAAAGTGACTTCGAAAGGAAAGAGGGCACTGGTACAAAACCCAAGAAAAGTTCCGCTAAAAAGAGTGCAAAGTTTCCTGGTGCGCTAGAGCTGCTCAAAAATGCATCAGCCACCAAAGCACAGCCGCTTACTTCCGAGCAACCACCCACCACCGAACAGCCTACTGACGCACAGAGCGAAGACGAAAAGCTAGTACAATCAGAACAGGAAAAGCTGTTGCAAAAGAAAGCAGCGGCAGATGCAGCAACCGCGCCCGCTGAACAGGACAAACCACATTACCGCAAGAAGATAAGGAACAAAAGGACAATAGAAAAGTCCGGCGCTGACTTGCGATCAGCGTTCGCCCAAAGTTCAACCGAAGCCTCCGGAGCAACTTCGGGTTCGTCCGATTCAAGTCAAAACGGTTCATCTTTAGAGTCGTTCAGGATTCCCCGGTAGTCTGCAAAAAAATGACACTGAGACTTGCCTTGTTATTCTTGCTAGCTGCATGTTCTTCTTGCACCACCGTATTTGGTGCCTATGATGAAGGCAGCAACGAAGACACTGCAAACGAGCTTGTCCAGAAGGGTCAATACAAAAAGGCAATTGCCTTCTGCTCCAGAATCATTGGCAAGCGCAAAGCGACTTCTGACATTTTCGTTGCCCGATCAAACGCGTATAGCTATTTGGGCGACAATAAGAGGGCAATAGAGGATTGCACAAAAGCGATCAGTCTCGACCCCGACAATGTCTTTGCCTATGCATGCAGATCGGACTCATATAACCAATTGGGTATGGCGGAAGCCGCTATTGCAGACTGCGACAAAGGGTTGGCGCTAGACCCAAACCGCACATCTTTGTATTCAAATCGTGGGCAGGCAAAGCTCAAGTTGGGGAAGCTATCCGATGCCCTAAAGGACTTCAATCACGCAATAGAACTCGTACCGAATAACGCAGAGGCATACTACTTCCGAAGTCAAACCAACGAGAAGCTAGGCAATGCCGACGCCGCTGCGAAGGATAGAGCGCAAGCAAAAGAGTTAGGCTTTCAGCCCGGTGTGCCGGCTTTGATTATGGACGGAAAAGTGAAGCGACAATAGTGTTGAACTATGTCGAGTACGTTCTCCTACATTCCAATGATGCTGTAACCGCAATCAACGTGAATGACTTCGCCGGTAACGCCGGAAGACAGTCCGCTTGCGAGATAGAGAGCAGTGTTGCCGACTTCCTCAGCTTGTACGTTTCGCTTGAGCGGTGCGCGTTGCTCAACCAACTTCAACATATCGCGGAAGCCGGAGATACCCATAGCAGCTAGTGTTCTCACTGGTCCGGCAGAAATGGCATTGCAGCGGATGTTCTTGTCGCCAAGATCTGCTGCGAGATACATTACACTGGATTCAAGAGCCGCTTTAGCCACACCCATAACGTTGTAGTGCGGCACGACTTTCTCTGCACCGTAATAGGTGAGGGTAACAATGCTGCCGCCATTCTTCATAAGTGGAACGGCTCTTTGAGAGACAGCCGTGAGCGTATAAGCGCTTACATCAAGAGCAAGTGCGAAGCCCTTGCGGCTGGTGTCAACGTAGTGTCCTTCCAAATCTTCTTTGTTTGCAAATGCAACCGCGTGAACCAAGAAGTCGATTGAATCCCACTTCTCAGCCAGCTTGGCGAATACCTTGTCGATGTTTTCATCGGCGCCCAGATCGCACTGTTCTACAAATGTCGAGCCGACACTTTCGGCGAGCGGCTTGATGCGGCGCTCCAATGCTTCAGCTTGGTAGGTGAAAGCGAGTTCTGCGCCTTCAGCATGCAGAGCCTTTGCGCAATACCAGGCAAGGCTGTGATCGTTGGCGACGCCGAAGATAATGCCTCGTTTGCCGGCAACTAAGCCAGTTCTTTCAGTCCCCGCTACGTTTTTCGTTTCTACAGCCATAAGCTTACGAACCGCTCCTATATTGTTTTCCGGCGACAAAATCCGGTCCTTCAAGCCACGTGAACCGACACACTTGAATACCAGAGGCATGATTATGCCACAAGTATGCCTTTTAGGGCCCAGTTGTTATCTCATACGTTAAGGTTTGGCGCTGTCAATCTCAGCTTGAGTCTTGAGCACTTTTACTGACAAACCCAAGAGCTCGTATACGACAGGCGTGTCGGATCCAAAGCTTATGTATGTGGCAGGAACGTAAAGTTTACCGACGGTGGGATCTACAGACACCCATTGGTGTCCGTTGTGAAACTCCACCCATCGATGTCCCGCAAATACCGGTGTCTTCTTCCTGCCAGAGTAGACAAGTCCGTGCACTTCTCTTGCCGGAACGCCCGAAGCTCTCAAGAGCGCAACCAAAAGCAGTGAGTGCTCAGTACAATCCCCTCGCTTCTTTTCGAGAACTTCAAGTGCAGAAGGAATGTCTACGGACTGCCGCTTTTCAATGTTTTCAAAAACCCATCGTTGAAGCAATTCTGCCTTCTGGACTGACGCCAGGCTTTTTTTAGTGTTCAAAATCGCTGCAGCCAGACTTTTGATCTTTGCGTCATTTGATTGAATGCTTTTCGTGTGGGCCAGATACTTTCTCCTCTGACTTGCGGACAATGGCTCTGGAAGCTTCGTTTGATAGTCCTTAACTATTGTTGCGACAATGTACCGATTGCCATCCAGTGCAACATCAATTTTCTGCCGACGATCGACAAACAGTGAAACTGCCGACGAGTTTTTCAATAGAACAACCATTCTTTCTTTTTGAGCTTCGTCGAGAAACTCGCTTATTGGAATACGAGACAACTCTGATGCTTCGGGCGGTTCATACTTCAGCGCCGTCAAATCATCTTCTTTGCGCAGCAAAAAACGACCACTTTCTGAGTGCAGTAACCGTCCGCGTTGGTCGTACCATTCCTCTATTCGATCTTGCATATGATCGATTTTTTCAAGCCGATACTCAAAGTTTTGATCTTTGTACTTCGACGGCACTTTCCCGCAGTATGAAAGCGTTGTGAGCACTCTTCCATCTTTGACTGTAAATGAATTCCCATCCAGCAAAACTGTCGACCCAACTAACGGTGAAGACGTGAGCCACCGCTCGAATTCATAAAATTCGTTGAGTATATAGTTGCCGTAGATCCCGAATTTGTCTCGTTTTTGGAACTTACCGACTGTTGTGGTGACGTTGTAGTGATCATCCTCGCAATAGACAACGATCGTTCGTTCTCTTCCGTTTATGTTCTCGTAGAAGTCAAACTTTTTTATCAACCCATCTTTCAAGGAAGCAAGAGTACGGCTGTTTTCGCGCCATTTGAAGCGGTCACCGGACCTCTGTCTGCCTGAGTAAAACGACATTTCCTGATCGATTTCTTCAACCACTGTATCAGGATCATCTCTGGACACATAAATGTTTTCAACGCGATATCCAACTTTGAGATCGCCCACATACATGCCATATGAAATTTTACCGGAAGCCTTGACTGCAGCTGCATGCAAGTCAATATTGCCAACTGTTTTGTCTCTGGCAAGATCATCGATTTTTGCGACACTACCAACTTCGCTCTCTTGCGAAAGGCATGGGCGTTCCACTGCCAAACCAAACACAAGTACAGCTAGGGTTACGACTAAAGTTTTGCTGTTGCGCGCGATCAATTCGGCGACAAAAGCTCCTGTCTAACGATTTTCAAAGGTGGATAGCCAGCTCCCAAGAACCGATCGTGGAAGTCGCAAAGTGAATACTTGTCGCCTTTCAGTTTCTTGTAGTCATCACGCATCTTGAGAATTTCCAATTTCCCCAACGTGTATACAAGGTATGTGGGGTCCATGGTTCCGCGCTTGGTTTCGCGATCGGCGTTGGCCTCCTCCTGGTACCCTTCCTTCATAAAGAACTTGATTCCCTCTGGCATAGTCATCTTTCCTGTATGCATTTCTATACCAACGATATATCTGCAGACACGCAAGAGCGCATCGTGCACCTGCACCATTTTGAGGTTCTTGTCACCATTGTGAAAGCCCTCATCGAGCATCATCTGCTCGCAATAGTGAGCCCAACCTTCAGCGTTCGAACTGCAGCCAAGAATTTTTCTAGTTTTAGAAGGACCATTGCGAACCCAAAGAAACTGCGTGTAGTGCCCTGGGTAAGCCTCATGGACGCTTGTATTTAACAGGTCGGCATTGCTGAAAGAACGCATGTGCTCTTCCGTTCTCTTCGCGCTCCAATTCGGTTCAGGAATCGTCACATGGTAGAACGCTTCCTTCGCCTTCTGCTCAAACGCGCCTGGCGTGTCCATCGACGCAAACGACAGAGCCCTGGCAAAAGGAGGTGTCTCGTCTACTTGTACTCTTTCTTCCGAAGGAATCGTGCAGATCTTTTTCTCCACACAATATGTGCGAATCTCTTCCAATACGTTTTTCACAGCCGCAATGAGTTCGGTCGGTTTTGGGTGTTCAGCGGCAATTTTTACGAACACTTTGTTGGGCGTAGATTTCGCATCGATCTCTTTAGCAAGATCGACGAATTCTTTTTGCAAACGGTGCAACTCATCGTAGCCCCGCTTGAGCAAGTCAGGCAGGCTATCTTCGACCATCTCCTCACAGGCGAGCTTCTTTCTAAATGCGTCGGCACCGATTGGAAATGTTCCCTTGCATTTGCCTTTCAAATTCTTTTTGAGGAACTGATCATATTCTTTCAAAGCAGCAACGACTGCAGCGTTTTCTGTGCTGAAAGCACTCTTCAAATCAGAATCTTTTACCGATGCAAACGCAGCCGGCACAGAATCTTCGAAAAATGAAATGATGCCGGGCAACTGTTCGAATGCAATATCAAGATAGACCGGCGGAATTTTCTGCGCGTCAAGATTTTTCATTCCTTGTTTGAGAAACGCGGGAATCTTTTTTTCGCGCTCGATGGCACTCTTCAGCCGCTCCGGCAACGGTGCAAAGTCGCGCTTAATTAGACTGAACACTGCATCGCTAACGGTGCGGGTGTACAAGTCAGGGTCCTTCTTCCACTCTTGCAGTTCCTCAATAGAAAGCAACTGGCTCTTGATGTGGTTTACAAGCATCTCGCGATCGATGCGCTCGGCTCGCGACAGTTGTGAAGGTTCAAACGAATTGAAGTCGGCTTGAAACTTTTTCAGTTCAGCTATCCGCTTGTTTACCGACTCTGGAGAGTAGTCACCAAGCAATTTGTCGAATTGGTGGAAACCTTCTTGAGTTCCCCAGCTTGGACTGAATCGGAAAACTGAATCAAAGTAATCGTCGGTGGTTGTCTCAAACCGCATATTTGCGAGGTTTTCTCGCGACGGTTTTGACGCAGCCGCCTCGTCCGGCGCTTTTGCAGGCTCGGTTGCAAAGGTGGGAGCCGCCGAAAGCACAAAACTGGTCCATAGACCCAACGCCAGAGCTATTGGCACCTGACTTAGTTTCATCATGTTCCTCCCTTTGCAGCCCTATCGATCTATCGATCCAGCCAGCCGTTAGCGCGATTTTTAACGTCTATTGCTCAGGCTGCCGGATTAAGGCATTTACGACATAGATTACTGCGCATCAATCACAAGAACGCAGCAAAAAGCAAAGAAAGCATTACAGAATTGCCCTATATGGAAAATACAGATTCAAATCATTGCAATGTCTTTGATCAGCGTTTCACGGCGCAGCTCATGGGACACTCTTGGAAAGGTTATGCAAAAGCGCACAAACCAGCGTTACAAAAGCCGTCCAAGCTCCTTAATGTGTGTAAAAATCTTCACTTGGTTAACTCAAGGGTAATCTTATGTCGTACAGCATCTTTGTGCTGGTCAAGCAGGTACCGGATCAGGGCTCAAAAGCGGGCTTAAACCCGGACGGAACCATCGACCGAGCACGAGCCAAGAGGATGCTCAATCCTTTTGACCGTTACGCACTTCAGGCTGCTCTACATACCAAGAAGCTTTACGGCGGCACAGTCACATGCATTTCGATGGGACCACCTCCTGCTGTGGAAGTTCTTTTGGAAGCGTTGGAGCATGGTGTAGATCGCGGCGTGTTACTTTCAGACAGGCGGCTTGCAGCCTCCGATACGCTCGCAACTGCCTATGCGCTCTACAAGACGGTCACGCATGTCGGCAAACCTGACATCATCTTTTGCGGCTTGCAGACTACCGACGGCGACACCGCACAGGTCGGTCCTCAGCTGGCGGAACGATTGGGTCTGCCCCAAATCACATACTGCGAAGACTTCTCGATTGAAGGCGGAAAGGTGCATGCGCGGCGCATTATTGAGGGCGGCTACCAGAAAGTCGTAACCTCGCCGCCGGTGCTCGTCACTGTTGCAAATTCCTATCACGCCCTCGAATACAAGTCTTTCCGGGGCGCCTGGCGAGTTCAGCAGCTGCAGCGCAATCAAGACGAACTCAAACAATTCATTCAAACAGTAGACCTGGACATCGTCGGAGCTGATGCCGAGCGCTGCGGGTTAAAGGGTTCTCCGACTATCGTGGCTCACACTGAGAAAGTTGGCGAGATCGGCGGCAATTGCACGATGCACGAAGGGCAGTCGATCGACAAGATGGTGAAAGAGGTTGTTAAAGGAACAAACGTTTCCGAATACCTCGCAGCAGCAGGGAAGAAAGCATGAGCGACGAAAAAGACACTCCAGTAGTCGAAGAAATCGACCTCTCCAAGTTCTCTCCGAAAGGTGATGTGCTGGTAGTTGCCGAATTGATCATGGGCGAACTTCAACCAGTGACTCTCGAACTCTTGGGTGCCGGTCGCTTGCTGGCAGACAAGATGGAACGCAACCTAAAGTGCATCGTTCTCGGACACAAAATCGGAGATACTGCGCAAAAGCTAATTGAAGCCGGCGCGGACGAAGT
Organism: uncultured Candidatus Obscuribacterales bacterium; assembly: GCA_964478655.1. Classification (GTDB taxonomy): domain Bacteria; phylum Cyanobacteriota; class Vampirovibrionia; order Obscuribacterales; family Obscuribacteraceae; genus CAYZJR01. Next base: position 20,218 of record CAYZJR010000009.1, on the reverse strand, counting down.
GTACGTCGCAGACAATGAAGCGTTGTACTACTACAGGACGCTTCCCTACAGACGCGTTATCTGCGACTGGCTCGAGTCTTTGGAAGAACCACCGCACACTACCCTGCTTGGTTCAACAACAACCGGTCGCGACCTGGCACCGCGCATAGCGGCACACTTCGAAACAGGTTTGACTGCGGACTGCACCGAACTCGATATCGGACCTTACGACCACAAGAGCAAGGTCGACCCGTCTAAGATCGGCTTGTACCCTAACTGTTTATATGCGATCAGACCTAGCTTCGGCGAAAGTTTGAAGGCTCGTATTTTGGGTCCATGGAAGAACCCACAAATGGCCACCACAAGGCCCGGAGTGATGATTCCACTCAAAACACAACCTGGTCGCCAAGGCAAAGTCGTCCAGATTCCAGTCAACCTGAAACCCGAAGATTTCAGGCTAGACGTGGCCGAAACAGTTCGAGAAATGTCAAAAGGCATAAAACTGGCTGAGGCTGAAGTCATCATCAGTGGTGGCTATGGAATGGGAACAAAAGAAGGTTTCGACCTGCTGCACGAACTTGCAAGCTGCTTCGAAAACTCCGCAGTCGGCGCATCACGCAAAGTCGTTGACCTTGGATGGATTCCATATAACCACCAAGTCGGGCAAACGGGCAAAACTGTTCGTCCCAAACTCTACATTGCATGCGGCATCTCAGGCGCCATTCAACACCGCGTCGGAATGTCGAAGTCAGGATTGATCATCGCAATCAACAAAGATCCTGATGCAGCAATTTTCAAATTTGCACACCACGGAATCGTCGGAGACGTATATCAGGTGGTTCCGGAAATGATCAAACAGCTCAAAGAACTACAATCGAAGCAGGGAGAGAAGGCAGTTGTCGCAACGCATTGAATACGATCTTCTTCTGGTCGGAGCAAGTCCCTCCAACCTAACATTGGCTTACCACTTCCTTGAGTTGGCGAAAGCAAGCGGGAAAGAGTTCTCAATTGCCATTCTGGAAAAGGGCAAAGAGATTGGCAGCCACATCATGAGTGGAGCCGTTTCCAATCCTCACGTAATCCAAAAGGTGTGGCCTAACTATAAAGACATGGGTTTCCCCATCGAAGCCACATGCAACGAAAGCAATTTCTCGGTTTTGGGAACGAACAAAATGTGGAATGTTCCCCATAAACTGTATCCCAAGTCTCTCGACAAAACCGGTTACTTCGTGCTCAGCCTGAGCTTCGTCACTATGTGGATCGGCAAACAACTTGCCGAAAAAGGAAAAGAAGTTCCCAACGTAACAGTCGACATCTACACCGGCTTCTCCGCCCACAAACCAGTCTTCGAGAACGGGCGCGTGGTCGGCGTTGCAGTAAGTGAAGAACCAAAAACCGAAGACGACTACGTCTACGGCAAATTTACTTGCTTCGGCGACAAGGGATTCATCTCAAGAGACGTCATCGACCATTTCAAACTGAGAGACTGCCCGCAAATCTGGTCCGTCGGAGTCAAAGAAGTTTGGCAGTGCAATCAAAGCTACGAAGGCAAGGTATGGCACACACTCGGCTGGCCCCTTCTTGATGGAACTTTCGGCGGCGGCTTTGTCTACGGCATGAAAGATAACAAGCTGACCATCGGCATGGTCATCAGCTTGGACAGCCAAGACCCCAACATGAACCCGCAGCAAAAACTGCAAGAGTACAAGAAGCATCCGTGGATTCAATCGATGATCACCGGCGGCAAGCTGCTCAAGTATGGTGCTGCGCTTCTTCCTGAAGGCGGCTATTACAGCTTGCCGAAGAAATTCTATGCACCAGGTGCGGTGCTGCTCGGCGACGCCCTCGGCGTACTCGATGTGAAGAACCTCGCCGGTATCGACCGCGCTATGGAATGCGGCTACGTCGCAGCAGAAGTGCTGCACGACGCGCTATCCAAAGGCGACACCAGCGAAGCCGCCCTTGCTCCGTATCAAGAGCGACTCAACAACAGCTTCGTAGTCAAAGAGTCTTATCAAAACAGATACTTCCGCTGGGCATTCATCGAAAATCCGAAACTCCTCGGCAAGTACCTGCCCGATATGGCAAAGAGCATCGACAAGTCAAACCCGTGGGTCGGCATGCTGAAGATCGGCTTCAAGAATCCCTTCGGCGCCACCAAGGACGGTATTAGATCCCTCGGTCTTATCGAAGGCAAGTTCGATATCGGACCAATCAAGTACGAACAGGATTGCAAACACATCGTTCCTTCCTTCGTCGAGCCGAAGTACGATGAGCCGCCCTACGACAAGGCAACCATCTACTCGAGACCTGACGCTGTGTTTTATGCATCGACCAAGTATCATGAAGGAAATCAGCACATCGACGAATTCAAAGCCGATGTTTGCGTGCAATGCATTCAGAAATTCGAAGGTTTTGGCAAGACAACTCCGTGCGTCGCTGATTGCACGGCAGAAGTGCATCGTATCGACATCGTCAGTGACGTGAAGCGACATGGAATGTCTCTAGAAAACTGCATTCACTGCCGCACTTGCGAAATCGTTTGCCCGGAGTTCAACTTACGCGTCAAGCCGACATCCCAAGGCAGTGGTCCGGACTTTCTTGGTCTCTAAGTCTAAGCGCGCTCCTGGCCGAGCTGCCGCGTTGGACAAGCCAGGTTCAATGGTGAAGCCTGTTGCTTTTTCGCCTCGAATTCTGTTGCTTGCAACATGCATATTAGTCACGCCGTTTGCGGTCGAGGCAAAACCCTCGTCGCCTACAACGCACACAAAATCGTCTGAATCAGCAAAAAGCAAGCCTTCCGCGACACCAAAAGTCGGTGACCGCAATGAAGCGTTTAAAGCATGCATGTACATGCTTAGAGACGATGACGAGAACGGATGCTTAGAGTTGGCTGCTGAAGCCCTAAAGCACTTTCCTTCCGCTGTGGAGTTTTATGGAGTTCGTGCCGAAGCCTATGCATCGAAAGGGGCAAAGGGAGCAACTAGAGCGTTTGCAGAGATAGACAAAGGTTTAGAGCAAGACCCCAACAACACGTCACTAATCTTTTTTCGGGCCCGCTGCTACAAGTTGCTTGGCGACAAGAACAAGGCGATCGCTGATTTCACCAAAGCAATCTCGTTGGACAAGAAATACGCAGATGCTTATGTTCAGCGGGCGAGCATTTACGAAGATCTCAAACGACTGAAGGAGGCGTCGATAGACTGCACGAAAGCCATAGAAATCAGCCCGAACAGGGCAGAGTTTTATGTCGTCAGGGCAAAAATCTGGAAGCAGCTGTTCGACGCAGACAAGCAGTTGGCGGATCTGTCAAAAGCAATTGAGCTTGACCCTAACTCGCCGGAGTACTACACCCGACGGGCAGAGGTCTATCATGACACGTTTCGTGCCAAGGAAGCCATCGCTGATTACACCAAGGCGATTGAGCTACGTCCAAACGAAAGCCAATACTACATGCGACGAGGTCGCTTCTACTGCCTCAACAAAGAGTTCGAAGAAGGGCTTAAAGACTACAATCGCGCCATCGCTCTAAAACCAGGCAATGCCATCGCTCGCGAAAGAAAAGCAAAAATCCTGACGAAGAACGGCGATCTAAAGGGAGCTCTTGCCGAATACAACAAGGTGATAGAACTGTCACCAACGTACGAAGGAATCTTTCACGATCGCGGCGAAATCTACTACAAGTTAGGTCAGTACCAGAAAGCCGTGGAAGACTTCAATCAAGCACTCAAGTTAGAAAAAAAGTTTCCGTTTACGTACGGATATCGTGCGCGTGCATACGAAAAGCTAGGCAAGTTTGATCTCGCAAAGAAGGACCGCGCCACCGCAGACGCGCTTCTGGGGCGCTGACCCCGAATTCGCTTTCAACTAGCTTTCACTGAGTTCCGAGATTTAGAAATTGAAGTTGGGCATAAACACTCAATAGCCAACACCATCTGCTAACCTGGAATTAGTACCCGGTATCCGAGAAAAACAATGACTTCGTTCGGACATGCACACGAAGATTTCGCATTTAAGCCGGGACAAGAGTTGCTCTGCAAAGTAATCAGGCGCGAGTCTGGCGGATACACAATTCGCATCGCGCAAGATGATGACATACAACTCGGATTTCTTGCGACGATGGAGGAGTTCGAGATCGGACGGTTCGTGCATGCCACTTTTGTTTGCGTTCACGAACAACGCAATGTATTCAGTACTATCGCGGGTCCGAAAGAGCTCACAGCATCAGAACAACTGGCACAACTGCTCTACCGGCGCTCCACTGACTTGATTGTGCCGCCACTTTCAAGTTCGACGTCTTCATTGATTCGCATAGATGGCACGCAGCTGGAGTCTCTGATTTCCTGGCTGGATGAGATGCAGATCGGTAAGTTCACCGGCTGTATTAAGGTTGCATGTGAGCAGAAAAAATCGCGCGCAGCTGCGCTTCTATACAAAGGGCGAGCAGTAGGCTGCATTTACTCAAACCGGACCAATTTGATTAGAACCCGCACGGCTGAAGCAATTCAGATGATGCTGGAAGATATTGAGGTTGGAGCGTTCACCATTCAATATGATTTGCCCGCCAATCTAGTGCTTGCAATGTCGGCACAATTCATTGGATATTCGGTCAGACGCAATGAGAACCTGAATCCTTTAGCTTGGGGGGAACATTGGCTGCAATGGTGCGAAAGCCGCGGGCAGACTGGCTGTATCTGCTTCGCGCTTCCCCATGAAAAAGATTCATGCTACGTTTATGTGCACGATGGCACTGTATGCGGTGCGTTCTCGGTCAGCGATCAACGCTTTTCGACCGAGAAAGAGTTCGTGTTTCAACTGCTGGAAAAGGCGCAAGACGTAGAAGTCGAATCACACATTCTGCCCCTCAAGGATGCCAACTGGCCGGACAAAGAGCTCGGCTATGTATTACGCCGTCAATGAAGGATTTGAGCCCTTAAAGAAACTTTCGGGCAAGTTGGCGAAATGCCCAGGAGTGCTGTAAGCTTTCTTGAACACCCTTATACGTGCCACGGTAGCTCAGTCGGTTAGAGCGGGCGTCTCATAAGCGCCAGGTCGGCGGTTCAAATCTGCCCCGTGGCATTTTTCTTTGCGGCCGCACAAGATCGTCAAGGGCTCGGCAGTTAAAAACGAAGTTCAAAAACCGGGCGGTACCTTTGTTATACGGGGGTCCAGCGATATCGGTGGAGTCCGGTTCGAACTCTAAGCAAACCCGAAGGCGCCCGTACGAGCGCCTTCCCCAACCGTAAAAAATCTTGTCTGTGGTTAAACAACCATTTGGCTTGCCTATTGACTAGTGCCCTCCTTGTGGGCGTCCCATTTGCAACTCAAGAATCATGATTGCGTTGGTCATGCTGCCGGTGTAGCGACCGCTATAGACGAAGTGTTCGAACGCTGCCGGGAAGTCATACTGAGACATTGCTACTTCTTCCGGGGAATACCAGCCCACGAAACCTTCGCAAGTGTAGGCGGGTTGGTAGCCTTCGCCAGGAGGCGGGGGCAGGTTGTTCGGTCCATTGTTGCTGCCATTGGGCGCACCACTGTTGACATTCGGCGTTCCATCGACAAAACCTTGATCTGCGGTACGTCCGCGGGCGCCGGACTGTGTCCACTCCTGACCCAAAAACTCGTCACGTCCCCAGGCATCCGGCATTAGACTGCCGTGACCGGTGGTCAAACCTGCATCGCGAACATCCAAAATTCCGGTATTGATGCGGTGGGGCTTGCCGAATCCTTCGTAGGGAGGAAGTCCGTCGGCTCCTTCGTCACCGTAGATGTGCTCTGCGTGGGCGCCGGCTTCATGAACAAAGCTATCCAGTCTGACTGGCGGAAGACCATTTCGAACGCCGGAAGTGCCTTGCGCGTGGGCTTGACCGATACATACCAAGCAAAGAATTGAAAGAGAAACCAGTAGTTTGAGGCTTTGGTTGACTCTAAATTTCATCTTGCGCACTCCGACTTGAACGACCATGCAAGCAATATAGTTTTGAGTTTGGGCAACTCACGGGCGAGCTACGGGCTTTTTGCGGGCATCGAATATCGAGCGCGATTTTTGTTTACCAACCGCCACCAAGTCGAGGCAACTGATTTTGGAGAATCCAGGCTGCTTCTGCTTCTTGACCGGGCTCGATTCCATATTCGCCGCGAAAGAAAGCTTCGAGCGTTCCGCCCGGCGGAATTGCGCCCATGTATGCGCCCGAATGTGAGTTTTGAACGCCAATCCAGCCAGGGGGCAACGAGGGCATTCCTTGTTGTCCGCTCGACCCAGTGCCACCGCCGCCGCCGCTTCCGCCGCCACCAATGGAGTTGCCTCCCGAGCTGCGCATCGGACCGTCGACAATGTTGATGTCGACCGACGAAGTTGCGCACGGGGGAAGTACTCCGCCGAATGAAGGCGCAATTGATTTCGAAGAGCAAACACCTAGATATGGCGCGGCGCCGACTTCAGCGAATCCATATTTGAATGATGCAGACGGGACTGGTGCCATGTCCACGCTTTGTGGTGCCATCAGAGTTGCGCGGGCATCGGGAAGAAAAAATCCCTGATTCGAAGTAAATCCGGAGTTGCGATTTTGATTTGGTGGCACCGGCAGAGGCAATTCAAAAGGAAGTTCGATGGGCAGTTGCGGCATGAACTGGCTTAGAAGCGCCTTTTCAGCGGGTGGTTGAACAGAGGTGTAGTTCATTCCATTTAGATCGAAACCCATTGTGTTGGCGGCTTCGCACTTTGGTGCGGCTGCCACGATTGCGCACGCGACTCCAAGCATTGTCGCTTGAGCTAAGCGCGTCAGTTTGACAGAGGCGGCTGTTGTTAGACAGCCGCTATCTGACCCTTCGCCGGCTTGCGAAAACTTTTTCATCGTTGCTTCTCCCTGCACCTGCGAAATTGCAATTCCAATGAACGCTCTCAGATTAGTCGCAGCGTTGGGCAGACAACGGGCAAAAGTTGGGCTTTTTACGGGCAGCTCTCCATGCCGGTTTGCATGTCGGTTCGCAAGCCGGTTCGCAGGCGTGTTTGCAGTCCAGTTTTCGGAAGCGCGAACTACTCTTCAGGTTCAAAACTGTATCCAACACCATGGACATTTCGAATCATCGAAGCCCTTCCTTCCGCATCAATTTTCTTTCTCAAGCGCTTAATGCACGTTTGAAGCGCATCTAGAGTGGCGTCTGAGTCATTGCTCCACACTTTATTTAAGAGAGCTTCTGGTGCAAAAACACGTTTAGGATGCCGCATCAAAAATTCCAATAGAGCAAACTCTTTAGGCACGAGTTTCAATTCCGCTCCATTAAGAGTGGCTTTGAATGTGGCTCTATCGAGTTCGATTGTTCCTAATTTGAGAACGTTATCAACCATTCTTTCCGGTCGACGAAGCAGAGCGCGAATTCTGGCAGTCAGTTCTTTGCCATGAAATGGTTTCGTCAGATAGTCATCAGCGCCAGTATCCAAGCCGACTTCCTTGTCATCGATTGAACCACGTCCGGTCAACATCAACACCGGAGTCACACCACCGCGCCCACGAAAATCTTTCAGAATGTCTATGCCGGAAACGCCTGGCATCTCCCAGTCGAGTACAACGAGGTCGTAGTCATAGACTTTGAGCCGATTAAGAGCTTCCTGCCCGTCGTGAACGAGTTCAACGTTGTGGTGTTCAAGTGCAAGCCAGTCACGAATGAGTTTGCACAATGGCACATCGTCTTCGACAATCAAAATTTTGGCCACGATTTCGCTCGCTGGAGATCAGATCAACGCCAACCAATTTTAGCGTAACCTGACAAATGAGGAGCGTAACCTGACTGAGAAGTAGAGATAACCTGACACAGCCGGAATCAAACAGAAATCCGGGCGCCGAAAAGGTCAACTGGAACGCGTGTTGACCGGAATCGTAAACCAAAACGTACTGCCGCGCCCCTCTTCAGAGTCGCAGCCTATCCTGCCGCCATGGCGCTCGACAATTGCTCGACAGATGGCAAGTCCTAGTCCGGTTCCGCCCTTCTTCTTTGCGTCCGAACGATCCACTTGCTTGAAGCGCTCGAAGATAGTTTCGCGCAGGTTCTTAGGTACGCCTCTGCCGCTGTCAGCAACCGTAATCCTCACTTGGTCCGGTTCAGGTAGCACTGACACCACCACTTGGGCACCCTGCGGCGAAAATTTGCAGCCGTTCGACATCAAGTTAATCAGCACTTGAACTATTCTCTCTCTATCTGCACGCAGCTCAACTGGTTCATGGTCTTGAACACGAACCGAAACACCGTAACGTTCCGCCACACCTAAAACCGCTGTTTGTGCGGCTTTCACTGCATCGTCGAGCTTGAAGGTTTCGAGATCCAGTTCCAAATTTCCGGATTCAATCTTGTCTAGATCTAGAAGCCCATTCACAAGCGCAATCAGTCGGCTCACATTTTCTTCTGCGGTTGCGATGCTTTCATGTCCGGATTCGGAGAGGGTTCCATAAGCCTCGGCTTCAAGTAGCGAGTGCACCATTTGAATCGATGTTAGTGGAGTTCTCAAATCATGACTGACCATCGCCACAAAATCTCGCTTCAATTGATCGATCTTTTTGCGCTCGGTGACATCACGCACGACGCAAAATAACGACTGTTCCTCTGGTGACCAGTGCACTGACCATGAGCAATCTGTGGCCGTTCCGTCTTCTCTGACGATTCGATTTTCGAAAGAGCCGAGGTGTTGAGTATCAATGATCTTTTTAATTGCTGCGATAGTGTGTTCGCGATCTTCTGCATGAACGATCTTGTTGACGTTGGTTCCAACAAGTGTCGAAGATGAGTGCCCCCAGACGGTTTCAGAAGCAGGATTGACTGCAGTAATTTGACCGGAACGATCGAGTGAGCAGATAACATCCACGGCATTCTCAACAATCGCTCGCTCTTTATGGCGCAAACTAGCCAAGGCTTCTGACATTTGCCTGAACGTTTTATCCAAATGCGCCAACTCGTCGCCGCCCTGAATTGGCGGATTAAGTGGCATATCGGCCGCCAACCGCATGGTGTTATCCATCAAAACTTTTAGACGATTGCCGGTGCCTTTATTGAAAAACGCCACCAACCCGATCGCAAGAAGAATATTGAAGATGACAGCCAGATACAGCAAAAGCTCCATCTGATGCCGATATTGAGCCTGCGCCTCCTTGCGAGCGATCTGCACGGAATTTTGTTCATCCACTAACTGTTCCGCTGAAGTAAAAAATTCATCCAACATCGAATTCATCCGAAGAAATGCTTTGCCTGCGGCAATGCGGTCGCCGTCATTCCATGCTCGTTCGCCTTCTTTGAATGCATCTCCGAGATTCTCTTGCAACATCGCCACACGAGCAAAGGCTGCTTTCTCTTTCGGATCGGCTGAGGTCAGCTCATGCAGTATCGCAGTTTCTTCAATCATTCGATTCCTGCAACCATCAGATCGATGTTTGAAGGTATCGTGCGCCACAGTGTGAGACAGAACCAAAAAAGTATCTCTGGCAAATGCCGCTAAAAGCAAGGCATTCATGTGCGCAGTGAGGTCGCGCGCGTGAGCCTCTCTGACACGTTCTTGCTCCACCTGCCGCAAGAGAACACCCATCACCCCAACAAAGGTCAGCTCGAAGGCAAGCGGAACAGCAACCAGAATTTGAGCTTTGCGCGATAGTGTGAGAGCCATTGAGATTTCGCTTGTAAGTTAGTCCATCCTATCAAATGAAGATCTCGAGCGATACTATTTTTTGAGTTCGAACAAGCAGTTTGCTTCAGTGGGAGTGACGGTATATCCGCGCGATTTCATGAAATCGAGAAACTTCGGCGCCGGATTGAAGGCAAGAATATGAGTCGCTTGAGGAACAATCTCAAAATTATTTGACGGAAGCCAAATCGTTTTGATGTATGGAAACACAATATGGCTCAACGCCGCCAGCTGATTCATGTTTGTGTATTGCCCGGACTCGGTAACAACAAGCAGGGCATCCTGCTTGCTGTTTATGACGTTGGCAAGACTCACTAAACTCTGCTCGTGAATGAGCACTCTTTCTCTCGTTGTGAATTCGAACGAACAAGAGCGAATTTCCAAAACAAGAACCATCACAGCAAGAGCAGCCGCAATAGCCTTAACGAGTCTTCGGTTGTCACTCCAGAGATTCGACAACGCAACGGAAAGCAAGCAAAAACCCGCAACTGGAACACCAAGGATGTATCGCTGATAATAAACGAACTGGCTGCCTCGAAGTAAGTCACTGAGATAGACAGTACATGCATACACTGTGAGAATTGAACTCAAAAATAACGCAGCTACCTTTCTTTCCATACGCCATACAACCCAGATCGCTGCAAAGACAAAACAAGTAAGGATGACTGGGAAGTACTTTTCTTGATCCACTTGCATATTGTATGAGAGCAAACCGGATGGTCCCGACAACCACTTCACCGCTACCTCCAACCATGACGGCGAAGCGCCGTAACCCGAGATAACGTAGCTACCCATTCCAGCTAGTCGCTTGAACTTGGAAGCAAATGCCAAAGCCCAGGGAGTTAGCATGGCGTACGCGACAAACGTAAAAATCAACGCATTTTTGAAAGCCTTCGCAGACATCGAATCAGGCAAGGCTTTTCTTGCAACAACCGTGTACAACAACGTTCCAAGCCCAACAATCAGCGATGACAAATGTGTATAAAACAGCAAAGCTAGACTCATGCAATATGCAATCCAGTTTCCTATCGACGCACCGCCTTTGATGCGAATCGCACGCAGAAATGTAGCGAATGTAAGCAGAAGGAAAAGCAAAAGCAGAGAGTAAGAACGCAGCTCATGGCAGTGGTGCAGTGAAAACGGGGAGAAAGCCATAAACGCTGCCATTAGAAGACCACAGCGCGCCGACGCAAGTTCGCACCCTAGCCAAAAGGCCGCGGGAATCGCCATTACACCGAGTATCACGCACATTAGTCTGAGAGAGTCGACGGAGTAACCAAACAACTCTCCCCAGAAGTAGACAACCAAAAAACTCATCGGAGCTTGCGCAGGCTCGATCGTCACAATCGAATTCACTATCGAGAAAGGGTTTGTTTGTTGGGTTTTTCCTTGAGTTCCACTCTTCAGCTCTGCCATCGTCAAAACACGGTTTGCGTACTTGGGGTTGTCCATATAGCCATATGAAACGTGCAACATCGTGGTTGCTTCGTCATGCCAAAACAATGGATAGTCGCGCTGATTGAGACGGAACAGCGCACCGGTCACGGTAAGCAAAACAAGTATTAGAGCAACTTTCGCAGTTTTGGATTTCACGGAAGTTCTACTTTGGCAAGCAGCGAGGAGCTTTAGCTAGTTTGCATGATACTGCCTTTCAATGGCAAAGAACCAGAGCAAAGGTTCGCAATTTGGAGTTCTACAACTTGCGTTATATACTGGGGTAGTCCTTGCGATCGCTAAATTACCAGTGGAGCCGGTGTGGAACCCGACCAATATGATCGCTTCGCCGAAGTCGATGCCAAACACTGGTGGTTTGTCGCGCGCAGAAAAGTTGTTGCATCGCTTCTTGAAAGCACATTCAAAGATCGCAGCGGAGACTTAGACATTTTAGACATCGGCACCGGAAGCGGTGGCATGATTCCAGTCTTAGCAAAGTATGGGAACGTAGTTGCGACTGAGCCTGAAGCACATGCGCTAAGCGTGACGAAGAACAAGTTTGAGAAAGACAGCGATGCAATTGAATTTGTAAATGCCGGTTGGGAACAATTGGATTTGGGTGGCAGAAAGTTTGATCTCGTGACCGCATTTGATGTTCTTGAACATTGCGAAAACGACGTCAGTGCCATCGATCGATGGAAGTCGTTTCTCAAGGATGGCGGCAGGTTATTCATAACTGTTCCGGCATTCTCATGTTTATGGGGAACCAACGATCGTGTATGCCACCACTACCGTCGATATACAAAAGCCAGTCTCTCAGACGGCTTAAGACAATCAGCACTTACCATCGAGAGAATCTCATACATCAACGCTTTGATGTTTTTTCCAGTTTGGGTGTCTAGAAACATCAAGGAAAAGCTAGAAGTGCTTGTATCAGGAGAAAAGCAACCCACAGATTGTTGGGACTTCGCAATGCCACCTTCCCCCGTAAACACACTGCTCGAGCGGACTTTCAGTTGGGAAGCTAATTGGCTTCCGAACGGCGATTTGCCGATTGGAACATCTGTAATCTGCGTTGCAAGAAAAAGCTGAACCGAGTCGAATTTTTCCGCTGTAGTGAGTCTTTGACTCATCCCGCCTGGATGAGCCCGGCCCAACGAAGGAGATGCAAAAAAATACAAAGTGGGTATGGAAATGTAGTCAGAGCACTTTCAGTTGGAGAAATGCAATGCGAAAAATGCTGGTTCCGCTCATCGCACTGGTCTTTATTGCCCAAAGCCACTTCTCAGGTTGCATGGCACAAAGCGGAAGTGCAAGTTGTGACGGTATGATCGATAACTTCCAAAAGATTACAGGCGAAGACATGAACGTTAATCAGACAGTCATGCTGCGAAGGGCGTTCGATCGATACAAGAGTGAAATCGCCGATATTCACGCATCAAGCGCCAATTACATGATGGGATTAACCCACACCAACAGCGCCAAAATGTGGGATGCAATCAAAGCGAACGGATTTGGATTGAAAGCCGATGAAGGCGCTTTCGTAAAGAAGATTCAAACGGATACAGGCACGACGCTAACACCATCGCAAATTCAAGACGTCAATTCGACACTGAGGAAGTGGAAAACGAGCATCAACGATGCAATAGATAGATTTGCAAATGAGGCCGTTCCTCTCAGTGGTGTGTCTTACGAGCAGGCCAAAGATATCGTAATCAAAGCGATGTTGATAGCTAAGTAGGCACACTTCCCCGCATTCACGATTTACGACTTCGTAACCACAGTCCCATAGCATACAACCCAGCTAGCCGCTGTTCGTTCTGATGTCCCTACTAGGAGGATGTTATGACAGACGACCAGCAAAAGCCGACCTTGAAGAACTTGCACCAACAATCATTGCAATTTGATTTGTGCCGAGACAGCTACCAAAACAAATCTGACGATGCAAGATCGAA
>CAYZJR010000009.1:0-7080 GCA_964478655.1 uncultured Candidatus Obscuribacterales bacterium | reverse complement strand
AAAGGACGCTCACTTCGTTCAATTCAAATGGAGCAGGTCGCCATCGGAATTAGCAAAGAGTACTCAGCGACCGAGACGGTGGCAAAACTAAAACACTTTAGCGCTCAAGACGTTAAGCTCATGGATGAAGCATTTTCAAAACGCTATCGAAAGACCACGGCCGATTTCCTGCGCGACAAACTGCAGAAACATCCCAAAGAACTCTCTGAAGCTTTGAATGCACTGGCAAAGGCAGGCGTTGATATCTATCGACTTAAATGATTAACTGCGCTCACACTGAGCCAGCGTATACTTACAAAGCTGCCAATGTGAGATCATGAAATGAAAGTACTGAGATGGTTGCTCATGCTTCCGACAGGGTTGCTGGTCGGTTTCATCAGTGGTGTAGTAGCTACATTTTTCTTCGACAATGTGATCGGATGGGGTGCCGGCGCTTTTGTCGGACTTACAACATCAGCAGCAATTGCGCCAGCAAAAAACAAGCGCATCGCGAGTCTATCCATTTGCTCACCCGTCATTCTAGCCGAACTTTTCTTCATCGCGGACATGCTGATCCATCCCGATCCATCGAAGTTGTCGCCACAGGAAATCATAAGCAGAAACAGATACATGATCGTCGATGTAGCAAAAGCAATCGGCGCATTGAGCAGTATCTGCTTTTGGTTCTGCTGCACGCGATGGATTAACAGTAAACGAAGCCTACCATAGTGAACCGCTGTCGAAACCACAGTAGCGGAGACTTTGAAGAGCTGTTCAAACCATAGGTATTTAGTCGAGAATCACTTCCAATTCGGCAAAGACCTAAATGAATAAGCGGGGGACGAGTCTCGAACTCGCGACCTTCTGCTTGGGAAGCAGACGCTCTACCAACTGAGCTACACCCGCGTTGATACACATTTTAGCAGATCGGCAATATCAACAGGTGCGACGAGCCGAAACGTCAGCCTATGCGGTCTTTTCGATAACTTTTACGGACTTTCTCATTTGCGTCGCCCAGACATCAACGTTCTCGAAATTTTTCCCGTAATCGAAAACGATATCGCGAGTATGCGAGTGGCTGGAACACTTCAGATGCCATCGATTCTCCGCCACCGGATTGATCTCTACTTGTATTTCTTCACCGCTTGAACGCCAGCTTGGTCCGGTGTTTGCAATAGCAACGAGATTTTCAAAATCATCCGATACGGCCCTTACATAAGGCACCGCCAGTAGTGCCTGCCTGCATCCGGCGAAAACTTCTTTAAGCGTTCCTTCCACTTCCATATCGAGAGTCTGCTCCAGCTCCCAAATCTCGCGGTATTGCCCTTTCGTGAGAAACATCTTGGTGATCAAATCACGAGGCAAGAGAACGCACACGAACAAAACTGCAACACAAAGTCCGATTACAAATCCGGCATACAATGAATGTCTGCCTGCATCAGCTTGGTGTCCGGTGACTACGCAGAAGATGAAGACGCACAGCCCAACGCCGCCGCCGACACCGAGCGTCGTCACAATAAGTGCGCGCACAATCCTGGCGAAGTATCGCTGCATGCTTTGCGATTGAGACTGCAAGTTCGCTTCGGTTTGGGGAGTTTGGGGCGCTGGAGACGTCGTAGACATCGTTACCTAATGGTCGATCCGCTTTCTCTCAAGAAGTCAGCTTGTTGCTGATTCTTCCTCTGCAGGTTCACGTTCTTGTTTGACATACCAACGCAAGAAGCGAATCAGCATATAAAGCGGCGGAACAACTACCGCCAAACAAATCAGCTTGTCGAAAACAGCGATCAAGCCGTCATCCTTCTTCATCATCAAGTAAGCATTCCTCCCCATCTTCTTCCGATAACTTGACTCCCTCGGCTTCGATGTCTTGTACATCGACGGCCTCTACTTCGAGTTCTTCTACGTGAATATCGCCAAACCGCGTTTCTTCGGTTTCAGCACCAAGTCCTTCTACTCCCACTTCTTCCAAAAGCGCCTCAGCAACCGTTTCCAACCCTTCAGCTTGGGCAGCCTGCGCTTTCAACAACCTGGCTTGAAGTTTCTCCGCCTGTGTCTTTCGTGGAAACAAACGCGCTCTGCACTTAGAACAAAAGCAAAAACTGCCCTCACTCAAATGCCCGAAATCTGTTGCCTTAAAGCCGATAGGCAAGTATGCCTTTGTTGAAACGAGACGCCGTTCGAGCCCTTTCAACTTGCGCTGAAAGATTCGCACGTACTCATGTTTGCAAGTAGGAAGTTCCGCTGACTGTTCGCTCATCAGACCTTCAAGTCTCACATAGAGACTATGTAAGAAACGCCATTAGGCTACTAGTTTATCACTAGAGCTACTTGTTCTTCACAACGGGAAACTCTCGCAGGAACTTCCCTTTCCACAAAATGATGACCGCTTGCTGGTGGTCGTACCTAACGATGTTGGGACATGAAAAGTAGAGCGACTTTTCTCCGCCAGCGGCAAAGGGCTGAGATGTAGGTGTGGCCACAGGCAACGTGACGGACCCATTGGCCTTTCTAGATGTATTGTCGTAGAAAACCGCAGTCAAAGCCAGATCAGCCACAGGCGCGCCCGAGATGTTCTTGATGCGTATTTCGCCTTCAGGCGTGAAGCTGCCCCTCGCCAGCCACATTCGAGAAAACACCAGAGCGATGGGTGGAACTTTCGGATCCCATTGCCCAGTCTTAGCCGGGGTTTCCGCTTGAGTTTCACCAGACTCCTCAGGCTCTTGATCTCTTGTAAGCATTGCTAACTGATCTGAAATCCTCTCTGCATGCCCCCTTACCGAGACTGCTTCTTGCGTTTTCTTTTGGCGCATGAGCACATCACTCCACTTGAGCAAGACTGCATGCAGTTCCTTCAAAAGTTCTGGTTTCGAACTCAAGCCACAAGCGTCTTCCAGAGCCCTCACCGCCCCTGCGTAGTTGTTGAGCTTGAGGTTGAGACTCGCAAGGAGCTGATAGTTCTCCACGCTTTTCTCGCGATCGGTCAACTCAGTCAGTGCCGCTTGCGCCTTCTCCAACTGCTTCGTCTCAATCAAGAGATTGATCAACTGATGACGAGCATCAAGGTTGTTTGCATCTTGCTTACAAATGAGTTCGTAGTTTTCAATTGCTTTGTCTTTCTTTCCTTCTCTCTTATAAATGTTCGCCAAAGCGATGCGCGTCGCCAGTTCGTCGCACACGGTAAGCGACTTTTCGAGGAGCCGGCGCGCTTCTTGGTCGTTTTTGTCTTTCACTTCTGCTACAGCTGCTAGTTCGCGGTAGCCATTCGCCAGCTTCCTTACTATGTCGTTTTGCGCACTCTCATCAAGAAAACTGCTAAATTGCGACGCCTGTTCGAGATGAGCAACTGCATCCGTCATATTCGACTTTGCAATGTCACTTTCAGCCCAGCGATGGTAGAGCTGACCTTTACCTGCGTTCAAGTACTCATCGCCGCAAACGGCTTTGGCAGAGCGAAACAGCTTATCAGCCTCTTCGAAATCGCCCCTTGACTCGTAGTAATTCGCATAAGCAAGTACGACAGGCGCTAGTGCTTGTGGCGAAAGTTTCAGCCGCAATGAGGTGTCAAGGGCGGTGCGCCCTTCCGCAAATCGCTCAGTGGCAAGATAGCACTGCGCAAGCGACGGAAAAACCTCGGCGTTATCAGGTTCTTTCCTCAAGAGATCTTCGAGAATGGGCAGGGCATGGGCAGCCTTGCCTTCTCGAATCAAACTTTGTGCCCTTCCAAGCGGCGTTTCGGGCGTTCGAAAGAAGTTGATACCAAGTGCCACCAAAACACCTAAAGTAATTACAACAACCAGCAGCTTCAAAAGCACAGATCCGCCTTTGTGGCTCATGTTTTGCGCTTTGGTCTGTGTTTCTGTCATTACTTTTGAACAGGTTTGGGAATTATATTTTTACGGTCGCCGAAGCATATAGAAGCTATAATAACGTGCATGGTTGTTGATATAAACCTTACCCCGACTGCCTCACAGTTCGAGTTGCCGACCCAATTGGTGACTCCTGATGGAACTACATTAGAGCAGATAATCTCAGGTCGCACATGGGGAACCGCATCTGAGTGCAAATCAGCCGCGCTCCTGATTCATGGTCTTGGCGCTCACAGTGGCTGGTTTGAGGCTCTGGGACGGCGTCTCAAGGTGCGCAGGTGCTATGCCCTGGCTTACGACCACGTAGGTTTTGGCAAACGGCGCGGTCAGACATTCCTTTCCCGCAAACAATGGGTCGACGATCTGGTCACCATGTTCAGCTATCTGCGCCAAACCATTGGCGACAAACCTATTTATGTAATGGGGAACAGCATGGGTGCGGTGCTCGCATTGAAGGCTGCTGCAATCCTCAAGTGCCAGGGATTGGTGATGTTCTCACCAGGCTTTGGTGGGAACGCCGAAACTTTCAAAATCGGCTACAGAATGAAAGCTTTGAGCACAGCATTTTTGAAACCGGATCAAGAACTCGCATTGCCGTATGGTGTCGATGAAGTCACGCGCGAAAAATCTGTTAGGCAATGGCTCTCGCAAGATCCCGATCGTCGCTTTTTGCTACCCGCGCGCATGTTATTTGAACTCTTGCAATTGACCAGAGAGGCAAAGGCAAGCGCAAAACGTGTTGGCTGCCCGGTTTTGATGCTAACTGCAGGCGTCGAAAAAATAGTCGACAACTCAATCAGCAACTCGATTTTTGAATCAATTGTGGCACCGAGCAAAACGAAGTTCGTGTTCAACGATGCATGGCACGATTTGATGTTTGATCCTGTGATCGATGAGATGGCGGATTATCTCTGCGATTGGATTGCTGAATCAGCACCAAGCAACAAGGTCAACGCATAGCAATTCGAACGTTAGTGGAATCACCACTGAGCCGGCTCAACCAACTCAGCGCGCGAAGCTTCGGCGCAATCAGCGTTAACAGATGTTCACATTCGCAACTTTAGATTGCTTTATAGCGTCTGAAGTTTTGTCAATTTTTTTGCGTTCGCAAAGCAGCCGATCGTGAAAACGCTGATGCTTCAAGCACTTTCGGAATTAGCAAAGTATTAGAAAAATTTGCCGAACTGGAGTATGTGATTCTTCTAGGGAAACGCAGTATCAGATTGAATTGTCACATACTGAAAACTGAATATAATTATGCTCGGAATCTTGGTTTAAAACCTGACAGGGCTGGCATTTAAGCAAAGAGCGTGTTCACAACATAACGCTCAATTGGAGAATGATGATGGCGGAAAAAAACCTCGCTACGATGTTTTATCGGCGCGCAATCGAACTAGGTGAGCTTACGGCAGTCTTGTTCAAGCCGAAAGGTGAACAGTACCAGCAAATGAGCTGGACTGACTTCAGCTCGCTTGTAGAGAAGCTTTCGTTCGGTTTGGCCTCACTCGGAATCAAGCCGAATTCAAAAGCTGCAATCTATTCAACAACGTCGCACCTCTGGGTAGCCTCCGACTTTGCCACCATATCTAATGGCGCTGTTTCTGTGCCGATTTACCCAACGAGTTCACTTGCAGATATTGAGTACATTCTGAATAACTCGCAGTCAGAAGTTCTATTTGTCCAGAACCAGAGTCTTCTTCTCAAGGTTCTTCCAATAAGAAACCAACTTCCGCACCTTCGAACAATCGTTGTTCACACTCCTTCGAAAGGAGACAAACCGCTAGCTGAAGTTGCAAAAGAGCACAACCTCCCTCAGGGATATGTGATGAGCACCGACGAGGTCGTCGCACTTGGCGAACAGCTGAAAGCCAAAGAACCCAAGCTCATTTCGACACGAGTGGAAGCAACCACACTCGACGACTTGGCGACAATCATCTACACATCCGGCACAACAGGAACACCAAAAGGCGTTCCACTTACGCACATCAACATCATGGGCGTGCTCGACGATCTAGTCGACATTTTGCCGATTTCCAAAGACGATCTCTATCTTTCATACCTGCCTCTCTCTCACGTATTCGAGAGAGTATGCGGTGAATTTTATTGGGTTCACTCCGGCGGTGCATGTGCGTTTGCAGAGAGCATCGAAGCCATGGCGAAAAACATGGCTGAAGTCGAGCCAACTATGTTGTTGATGGTTCCACGCGTGCTCGATCGCATCTACGCGAAAGTGAAAAGCGGTATCGAAGGCGCCTCTGGACGCCGCAGAAAGCTCATTGACTGGGCACTTGAGACAGGAAGAGAAAGAGTGCGATTGCAGGCGCTAGGTCGCAAACCAAATCCTGTTTTGAGTTTGAAATTGGCAGTTGCAGAAAAATTGATATTTGCCAAAATGCGCGAACGCATCGGAAGACGGCTCAGACTGGTCGTCAGCGGTGGCGCGCCGGCAACCCCTGTGGTTTTGGAATTCTTTAATGCAATCGGAATTCAAACGATGGAGGGCTATGGTCTTACTGAAACTGCAGCTCCAGCCACAGTGAACAGACTCAGCAAAATCAAGATGGGAACAGTTGGGCGCGCACTACCATCGGTGCAAGTTCGCATTGCAGAAGATGGCGAAATTTTGCTCAAAGGAAGAACTGTTTTCACAGGCTACTATGGTGTTGAAAGTTCTGATGAATCTTTTGAAGATGGATGGTTCCGCACTGGCGATATTGGAACACTGGACAGCGAAGGCTATCTCAAGATCACCGATCGCAAGAAAGATTTGATCGTCAACTCAGCAGGCAAGAACATCGCTCCGCAACGCATTGAAGCGATTCTCAAGACAGTGCCATTGGTGACGCAAGCTGTCGTTGCCGGTGACAAACGAAAACATCTTGTTGCATTGTTGACACTTGATGAGCAAGCAGCCATCGAAGTTGCACGCGAAAAGAATTGGAATTTCGAAACGTTCCAAGAACTTGCAAACAGTCCCGAACTCAAGAAATTCTTGCGCAAAGAAATCAATTTGAGAAGCGAATCACTTGCAGAATACGAACTCGTACGAAATTTCTCGGTGCTGCAACAAGACCTCTCGGTGGAAGCAGGCGAATTGACTGCAACACTGAAGATCAAACGCAACGTGGTCTTGGCAAAGTACAAACCACTGATCGAATCTCTGTATAAAGAGGAAGCAGAAGTCGGCGCAGTGCTGTCCCGCTAGCACGCGTTCCGCTAGCACGCGTTCCGC
>CAYZJR010000008.1:95127-101936 GCA_964478655.1 uncultured Candidatus Obscuribacterales bacterium | reverse complement strand
GCGTGGTGCGGAGCGCGTGGTGCGGAGCGCGTGGTGCGGAGCGCGTGGTGCGGACCGTGGTCTTTGGCAAGACAATCCAGAATCAGTTCTTTCAATGGTTCCGGCATGTCGATGTGAGATGGCAGTTTCTTCAACGCACCATTGAGCAAATGGCGCGGTGCCTTCACCAACACTTGGATACAACAATGACGTTCCTACAATCAGCTCATAAAGAACCGCACCCACTCTAACTATTCGGTTATAACTATTTGCAGCGTTGAACTCTAAACCCGTTCCATTTCCAAGCATCGACTGCGAAAACATATTTGGTCTTATCAGTCCGGTTGGTGATTGCGGTGTCCATGAATAGTCATCGCATGCGCTGAAGAAACCTCAGAGTGCGGAACAACAAGAAACACCGACAGAGCCGACCAAGTATGGTCGTTGTAAAGTTGGCGTCTCATGGGCAGAAAAGTTCCTAGCCATGGGTTCGACTTTGACGCCAAGAATTATCTTGTCGCCCAAAAGAACGCGCAGCGAAAAGCCTCTGGCTAACGCGCTAGGGCTTGGTTCAATAATTTCCATGTCTAGTTTATGCCACGAGCACAGCGCGCAAATCTGCACCCGGTTTCATGATGAAGATGCGAACAGCCTAAGCAGTAGCTTTCTTTTTCATACGGTCCGCAAGTCTGACCCAGAGCTGTTCAATTGGCGACGCCACCATGTCTCGTGCTTTCATTTCGCAACGTGCTGCATCTTCAAGGCGTCCCATTTCTTGATACGTTCTTACGATTTTGAGCAAGCGATGAATGCGCAGAGTTCCTGACTTTTTTAATTCGGCATCATCAATTTCAAATGCTGTTTTGAAAAGAGTGATCGACTGCTTGATGTCGCCTGTCGTGAAATACAGCTCCGCTAGCTCTTCAAGAACATCACAGGTAAGTGTCGGATCAAAATCTTTTATATCTTCAAATACCACGAGCGCCTGTTCGTACAAATCCATCGCCTTTGCGAATTGCCTTTGAATGACGGCCATTCGCGCCTCGCTCGTGAGCATAGCGACTTTTCTTTTGTCACTCTTTTTCCATGTAGTCGTGGCGGCCCATGACTGGCGCGTTATCTGTTCAGCCAGGTCGTTGTGCCCCTTCAGACGCGCAATTCGTGCTGCCAGGCTTTGGAGCATCCATTGTTCATATGCCTGATCGAACTCAGATTCCTGTTCTTGCTTCGCCCCATCGTCAAAGTCTGCTGTTTCCAGTTTGACGTCTGCATCGTCAATGAGAACCACTGGTTGATTGGCTGTTGAATCGATCATTGTTTCAGGTTTTTCCACGCGACTGCTTCAAGTGCTGTTGAGATGCTTCGATTTAACTGCACTCGAAGTGAAAATTTCGTGTGGTTCAGCGTGAAAAATTTGTGTGAAAACGGCTTGTGGAGCCCTAAGGCGAAAGTTCCTGCAACCCAGTCGTATCGACGCTCAAATCAAGAATAGTGGGCGGATGAGGACGAGTCTGCGTCCAGAGTTTCAAGTCGGCCAATACATCGTGCTTGTTTCTTTGATCTACAAGAACAAGCACCGATGATCCACCCCCGGCCAAGACACAACCAAGAATGTTGTGGTGAGCCAAATGCTCTTTGATCAACGGCAACTCGGGCACAAGCTTCTCCCGATATTGCTCGTGCATTCTGTCATGCAAAGCTTGCTTCAAAACCGCTTCATTGCAAGCTGCTGCAGCAGCCACAATCAGTGCCGTTCTTTGAATGTTTGCGACTGCATCGTAGTAATCAACTCGCTTAGGAAGAATCGCTCGCGCTTCATGCGTAGTGAGTGTGTAATGCGGAACTACGGCCAACACTTTCCACCGTTCCGGCCACTTCACCTCTTCAGTGACAATCGACTCGCCGTCGAGTGCGCGCCCACAAACAACAAGGTTGCCCATCAAGCTTGCGGCCCAATTTTCAGGGTGGCCTTCGAGCCTCGTTCCTTCCTTCAAAATATCTGCACGCGTAGGGATCAAACCTTTGAAGTGATATGAAGCCCACAGCGCGCCAAGAGTCGCAGCAGCACTGCTTCCCAATCCACAACCAAGAGGAATGTTCGACTCGACGGTGATTCGAATGCGCTGCAAGAGATCATGGTCTTGCTGCCAAAGCTCACTCAAGAAGTGATAGATCAAGACCCCTTGATCCTTAGTTTGGCTCTTCCGCGCGATGTCTCCTTTCAAAGAAACAATGGGCTCAGAGTCACGCTTGCTCTCAAAGAGAACGAAATTCACTTTAGTGTAGATGTTGAGGGCCAGCGCCAGTGCATCGAAGCCTGGGCCGAGATTGCTCACACTTCCAGGAATCTTGAGTGTCAGACTGTCGACGACGTTTGCCGTGTCTTTGTCAGGTACAGTCTCTTTTTTCGGGGACACCTCGATCTCCTGCATAGCAATGAAAAGCACGCTAGCACAATTTTAGAGCCCCTGCCAATACGAAAATTGCTGCAACAGAAATCAAGTTTTTGAAATTGTCACAACATTGCCACCAAACAAGGAATATTCTGCATTCAACAGCCCGGAACGCGACACGCAAACCCGGCTCAAAGTTTGGCCCGCGAGGGAGGGTTGGGTGAAAGCCCAACCTTCTCAGTATTTGGCCCAGCATGGCAAAAATCCCACCCACTTGGGTATATACACGATAGACCACCTGCTGCGCTCGACATATCATCGCTAAATAGCTGCACTCCCGGCAGCCCAGGAATCAGATGTAAGATGCCTCCTCAAGAAACGGATAAGGTCACCGATTCCCGCGCTTCAACTGGCGCAAGCGCCACTGCTATCAACGAAGCCTGGTCTCCTGACGCCCTAAAGATTATTAAAAGGCAAGCAGCAACCTCGCACGCGGGAGAAGGTTCAACTGGATTTATAGACTTCAACCAACCCGGTGATGCCGGATCTCAGTCCGTCGCAAGAGATTCAACAGATTCAAAAATCGCGAAGAGTGCTGAAATAGGCTCGGTTTCAAGGGGCGCAAACGGCAACGAAATCAAAAAAATCTCTGAAACCGAGTACGAGATGACTGTAAGCGGCGGGAATCGCAAGGGAAGTGCGACGGTTATGGTTCCTGACGGCTATGACCCGGCGAAGGAATATCCGGTCGTGGTCGGCATTCACAACTTCAATGGCAACCGTACGGACATGGGCACGTTGATCGGTGCCGAGAAATTGCGAAAGCAAGGTTACATCGTTCTGCTGCCTAACGCCGACGGCGCCGAATGGCAAGGCAAAGGCGTCGCCATTACATGGACAGGCAAGGGCGAAAACGGCAAGAAGATTGACGACCCAGACTTCGTCATGAAGGCAATCGACTATACAAAACAAAGCTTCACTACCGACGACAAGAACCTGAATATATTCGCGTTCTCACAAGGCGTATCCGTAGGTTATGAAGTCGCCAAAAGAATGGATGCTCAAAAGCCAGGCGCAGTCAACGAAGTCGTAATGGCGGCTGGAACAAATTCTTACCCCAACGATTTGCCGGGCACGCGCGTTGTGCAGTACATGCCAGGCAATAATACACTCGGTCATATGGAGGAGTGGTCGAAGTGGGCGCCCTCAGACGCTGCGATGCCTCAGGTAGTGGAGATGAAAGGCTGTGGGGAACCAGTCAATACCTTCAACAATGGCGATGTTTTGAAGCGCGACTATGTTTGCAAAGACAATGCGAAACTAACACGCATCTATGAAAAGAACGGTGAGCATGCGTGGCCGGGACAGCCTTCGATAATGGATCACTCACTCTTTGGGCGCGGCTCGATCTCGACAGTTAAGCTGACTGAACTCTTTTTGAGACATCAAACGGAAGACGGCAAGTTGAAGGTACAGCGCACGCTAGAAAAGTAGCTGGCGGGATCAAACCTTTTGCCTGAGCGGAATCGTAATGTAAAACGTACTGCCCTTGCCCACTTCGCTCGCCGCGCCAATTTCACCGTTGTGGCAATCGACGATAGCTTTGCAAATTGCCAACCCGAGACCTGTACCTGAAGCCCGCTTACCATCGGACGCTTCGACTTGTTCGAACTTCTGAAACAGTTTTTTCAAACTCTCCGGCGGAATACCGCGACCTGTGTCAATTACGTTTATCTGTGCCACTGTGCCATCTGTCACAGCCTCAACCCGCACAGTGCTTTCTTTAGGAGAAAACTTCACAGCATTCGACAAGAGGTTGACGATCACCTGCACAAGCCGGTCTTCATCAGCCATGATGTCAATCTTTTCAGGGCATTCCGATTCGATATTGATGTTCGCTTTCTCCGATACTCCGCGGACCGCCTCGATAGACCGCTCAATGATGCGATCCAAACGTGTTGAGTCGAGGTTCATCACCATCTTGCCTGCTTCCAATTTTTCAATATCAAGCAGGTCATTCACAAGGTTGAGCAAGCGATCAGTGTCCAAAATCGCGTCGTCTACTCGTTTGTGACCGAATTCGGTTTTGGGATCAAAAACACCTTCGCCGATCAATTGCAAGGTTCCACGAATTGAGGACAGAGGTGTTCGCAGGTCGTGACTGACCATGGCGACAAACTCTTGCTTCAATCGTTCGATCGCTTTTTGTTCAGTAATATCTTTGATGACACAGAAGATAGAACGCTCTTGCGGAGAAAAAGTAGCGGACAGAACAACATCGACCAGTTCGCCAGTCTTGCGCCGGAGGCGGGCTTCCATCTGTCCCGTTCCCTTCTCCTTAATCGCCACCATATCTGCTCTTGTTTTTTCTTTGCTGGTGTCTTCAACAACTTCAATGTATCTCTTGCCGATGAGCTCGTCTGGTGCGTAGCCAAGAATCTTGCGACAAGCCGGGTTTGCTGCTGCAAATTTTTCATCGGCATCAATCGAGCAAATGAGATCGAAAGCGTTATCAACCACTGCGCGCTCTTTGCGTGACAACTCGGCCAGCTCTGAAGCCATGTTGTGAAAGTATTGGTCAACGCTTGCAATCTCGTCGCCGCCTGCCAGGACAGGTCTTAGAGGCTGCCTGGCAGCCAAACGCTGAGTGTTCTCCTTCAACAACTCCAGTCGCTGCGTAATGTTGCGCGTAAACAAACCGGCAAGCACTGCCGCAACCAGCACATTTGCGCCAACGAGGATAATCAAAAATGTTCCTAGCTGAGCCCTTGCTGCTTTAGCCTTGGCCAGTTCCGACTCTTCGAAGTGTTGGTAGCTCGTAAGCAGAGTCTTCAACTGGTGCGAGGCAATCTCAGACACGCGATGCAGTTGGAAGACAAACACCAGCTGCGTAGGTGAATGGTTGTAATAGGCTTTGCGGCATGTCTCCATCGCCGCCAGACCATTTTGAGCCGTCTTCGCTAGTTCGTTAACCCGCTCTTCTTGCTCCGGGCGATCCTTGACTAGCTTCCTGAGAGTGTCAATCTCTCTGGGAACTCGCACATAGTGCTGCCAATAAGTCGAGATGAAGCGCTCGGTGCCTGGATCATCGAGAAGTTCGACCTGCTTCGACAAGCCGATTGTCGCGTCCTGAATGGCGATGGCAACTGTATCGAGCTGGCTGATGGTGTCACGAACTCGCCGCTCCTGCTCGATCTGTTTCTCGGCGCTGTGAAGCATCCACGCCAAGAAGCCGACGAATGTCAACTCGAACGCCAATAGCAGTCCGACGATGAGTAATCCTTTGTGGGTGAGAGTGAGCTTGAACCTTTGTTGTTTCAATACGGGTACCGCGTTTCAGACGGCTTGACTTCCGTCTTTGAGCTGCTGGGAAATTATAGTTCAATGAATTACAATGTCGGCAGTTAATCAATGGTTCCATAAGCAACATCGTAATCTAAGTAAGGCAGACCGCACCGACATGGGTGCATCGAATACCGGACAGATCGAACATCAATGACCAAGATACTCGTCGTCGAAGATGACCGCACTCTGGCTACAGTCGTTGAATCATGGCTGAAGTATCAGCACTACGTTGTCGACATGGCATATACGGGAGCCGAAGGCGTAGAGCTGCTCGACACGTATCAATACGACTGCATAGTGCTTGACTGGGGGCTTCCGGACGCGCAGGGCATCGATATCTGCAAAAAGTTTAGGGCACGCGGTGGGCGAACGCCGGTGCTTATGCTCACCGGCAAAAAAGAAATCGAAGAGAAAGAGGAAGGCTTGGACAGCGGCGCAGATGATTATCTGACGAAACCGTTTGACGTAAAAGAATTGGCTGCGCGGATTCGCGCATTGTTAAGGCGGCCGCCGACTGTTTATAATCCAGTGCTCAAATGCGGTGATATCACACTCGATACCACCAAACATGCCGTGGCAAAAGGCGGCGAACCGATAAAACTGTTCCCTCAAGAATTTGCGCTTCTGGAATGCTTGCTGCGCTATCCGGACAAGATTTTCTCAACTGAAGATTTGATTGAGCGTGTTTGGAAGTCTGAGGCAGGTGCTAGCTCTGAGACTGTTCGCACATCAATCAAGCGTTTGAGAAAGCAGATTGACTCGCCGGACACTCCATCGCTGGTCGAAAACGTGCATGGCGTAGGCTATCGGCTGAGACAATCGGCTCCCAACGTCGTCGTTGAAGAATAGCATTGGCAATTAAAAACTCGACACAAGAGAGCAATAAGATAAATAAACGATGTGATTTTAAGGACGATATCTAATTCGTCTGCTATGTTGGATTTTGTGGTTCATGGAGTCTTCCAGGGTGTCAGATCGCGCGAGTAAATTCTCAATTCGAGCGTTCGTTGATGTATTGGCGGTTGTTGCGCCGATCATCTGCATCATTCACTGCCTTGCATTTCCAGTCTTACTAGCCTGTTTGCCGGTCGT
>CAYZJR010000008.1:93015-95027 GCA_964478655.1 uncultured Candidatus Obscuribacterales bacterium | reverse complement strand
CTCGACAATAGGCGCTTTTTGACCTCGATTGCAGCGCCGACCTGTTGCGGCGGACACGAGACACCTTAGTCAATGCGACTGCTTCGCTGGCGTAAGGCTTTTGTCGCTGTCGTTATCGCGTCGGCGTCGACGAATGCTTGCTTCGCCTCGATGTACGATGTTGGCGTAGACCTGTACAACAAGCGCGATTTCAGAGCGGCCGCAATTCAATTCGAACTGCATGCGAAAGCGCATCCCGAAGACAGCAGGGCTCTGTATTACGCTGGGCTGTCATATCATCAGATGGGTGATTATAAAAAGGCAAAGCTGTTCTACCAACAGGCTTGCGCGGCGGGTCCCAACACTCAAGCCGGTTTGATGGCGAAAGCCTGGCTTGCAAAAATAGGCAACGCAGAATCCTCATCCCGCAGTGCTTCTCAGGCACAACAAAGAAGCACTTCTTCGATAATGCCCACCAGCCGATACATCGAAAGCACTGACTACACCTCACTGCCCAGAGATGCACAAATTTATTACACCACAGAACGTGGTCAGATGAACGTGTCCGCATTCATCAACGGGCGCCCAATTCCAATGGTATTCGACACGGGCGCGCCGCTAGTCACAGTCGGTCGCAAACAGTTGGAGGACATCGGACTGCAGCCACCGAAGGGACCGCCGCACGGAAAAACCGGAGGTTCTTCCAACTCGGCACCTGTGAACTATTGGATCATGTTTGGCGATGTAAAAGTCGGCACCATCGAGAGGAAGAACGCGAAAATCGAAGTGGTCGAGGAAAACGCATCAGAAGCCCTTCTCGGTCAAAACTTTTTCCAAGACTTCAGCTATACGATCGATCAAGGCGCCCGGTGCATTCGATTCGCGCGGCGCTCGATGCAACAACCAAGCGCGATTGCAACGAACAGCAGCTATGCAACTAGAGATCCGCTGGCTGTTCCCTTTGTCTGGGAGCCCGCCGGCAACCGAATTGTCGTTCTCACCGAAGTGAACAGCCGCAATGTCGAAATGATCTTCGACACAGGCAACTCCAGCTCTGCTGTGAGCTTCTGCTCCCTCGACGATCTCAAGAAGGCAAATCTAAAACTGCCGGAAGATGCGCGAGAAACGAGAGCCGTGGGCATCTCAGGCTCAGGCGCCGCCTACGCGTTTCCGGTCTCAAAAATAAAACTGGGACCTATCGAGCGCCTAAACGTCGATGTCGACGTCAACAAAGACGGCGCCAGCGAGCGCCCGCTTCTCGGTCAGCAGTTTTGGGCCGGCTGGGAATACACCATCGACATGGACAAGAAGCTGATTCACTTCAAGCGCCGCTGAGACGTTATCACTAGATTGTCACCACCAAAGATCTAATTTTGATCGATCATTCTTGCGGCAGGTGATTCAATGACGGATGTATTCGGCGATATCGACGTTCCAAAAGCTGATCGCACATATTGGCGATTTGATGACTGGAACTCATCACCATCTCCATACAAACCACAGCCCAAGCCGCAGTTCAATGCCTGCATCCCCGGGCTTCCGGATGCAGAGAAGGTCATGAGTCTACCGGGAACGGAATTCGCCGGACTCGTAATCAAAGACAAGAATGGAAACGAACGAGTCAAGGCAATCTCCGAGCCCCTGGCACCTGGCGATCACACTATTCAACTATTCTCTGCAAACAAAAATATCGGCTGCAGGCAAGTGATGATTCATGTGCCCAAAACCGATGAGAAAGCCGCCAACCTCCCGGTTCTCTTCACTCTCAGAGGTGTAGGAGGGCAGAAGGAGGAACCATCAGAGATCATCAAAGAAACAGCGATAAACAGTGTTGCCGATCAACCCGGGCAAGAGTTCATTGCTGTATATCCAATGCCGCGCAAGCATTATTTGTCAGCCAGATCGATGATGCCCGCGTACGCGTGGAACGCTGATGGGTTGATGCTTTCAAATAAAGACATGCATCAGGCCGGATACAACGACATTGACTTTATGCGTTCGGTTGTCGACCTTGTTCCGCGCATCACCAAGGC
>CAYZJR010000008.1:68858-92915 GCA_964478655.1 uncultured Candidatus Obscuribacterales bacterium | reverse complement strand
GGTGTCGTCAAAATGATTCGGTTCTTTCACGACCAGGGGATGAGCGATGCGGCGAGAATGTATCCACTTGGACCATTGAGAATCGACAAGCAAAATCCTGCAAAACAAGCCGATGTGTACTTAAAGCATTTGCAAGAGATTGGCGGCGACTACAAAACCACCGAAAACACAGTGTTAGACCCGGCAACGAATCAGACGCTGCTCGTGAAACGCGAATCGGTTTCGCAAAGCAATCCCAATTTCAGCGTCACCGAATATCATTTGAAAGCGGCAGAACACTGCTGGCCGCGCGACGCGTCAATGGACAAAGAGAAGCGTAAATGTGGCGGTGTAGATGCCACTAAGATTTTCACCGATCGGTTTGTTCGCTACAACGAAGCAAAGCGGAAGCCATAAACTCGGAGCGAACAAAATAAATAGTAGACCGGTTTACTACTTCCATGCGCAAAAAAAATCTCCAGTATGCGGGGGAGGTGAATCTGTCAATGACAGAGCCTCCCCGCGTACTAACATGCTTCATGGGCTGACACGCTGCGGTCTCGGCCGCCATTTCCTCAGCTCGTCGGCATGTTTGTGCAAGTTCGAGTAACGGTCTTGTGAATTCAGACCCCAGGCGAATGCGCCTGCTAAGCCATTTTTGTGGCTTGTTTCCAGGTAGTTGGTCAGTCCGCGCTTGCCGCCTTTCGTCGGAAACTCACCCAGAATACAGGGCTTGTCCACCTCGGATAGCGTAATCGGCGCGTCAAACGGCGTAACCCACTCCTGATGCGGGTAGTAGTGGTACTGATAGAAGTCCAGATTGCTGTTCTTCCAATACTTGAGCCAATCGCGCCTGCCACTACCTACGGTGGCGAGGTGTTTAGTGTTTGCGTGAATCGCATTCACCACTTGGTTGACGAAATCCTGCATTGCTTTGGTGCTGACGTTCTTCTTGAACGAGCGCCCCCCGGCAATGTTCATCGCCCATTCAGGCTCGTTGACCACTTCCCACGCAAGAATGTTGTCGTTGCCCCCGAACTTCTCGAGTATGGGAACGACAGCATTGTTGATGAAAGCGTCGCGATGCTCGGGGTTCTCCGCAAGACTTGCTCCCAAAGAAACTGTGTTTCCGGCGAGCCGATGTCTTGAATTGAAAACCGAGAAATCGACAATCACGAAAATGATTTTGATTCTGTGACGCCTCGCGATTTCGAGGGCGGCATCGAGATCCTGAAACACTTTCTCGTCCAGGCCGATGACCTTGTTGTTCCCATCCAAAATCAATCCGCTTCGCCCATCGCACAGAAGAAACCAGCGCACGCTCTTGATTCCCAACACTTCGAGATGGGCAAAGTCACTTTCGACCTTTGCATATCCGTCGGGAGTTGAGACACCATGGTGTCCCCAAACGCTTTGGCCGAAGTCCGAACCGTACTTGTTCCACGGGTAGTTCACGCCGACCATGAATTCGGAGCCGGGTGAAAACGGTGGTGGAGACGGAGGTTTGGCCACTGCTGGAAGAGGCGTGTTCATGAAGCCGTAAAACATGCAGCCGCCTGAGCCAAGCATGCTGCAAAGGAAGATTAGTATAAATGCGGTCAGCTTTTTGTGCTTCCGCACCCAATTGAAAGGCATGACTCCTCACAAGGAAAAGGGGCAGGTGCCGCCGAAACGGCACCTGCCCCCGAGTATACGCTTACTGCAAAACCTCGTCCGCGAAGCCGTGCTTGACCACCTCGTCGGCGTCGAGCCACCAGTCTTTGCGGTTCCACTTCTGCGCGATCTGCTGCACCGAGTACTTGGAGCGCTCGGACAGAATAGACAAGAGCCGCTTCTGGAGTCGCTTGGAGAAGTTGAGCGAGTCCTCCATCTCCGGCACCTTGCCATAGGCGCCCGACGACACTTCATGGATGAGCATGAAGGCATTGGTGCCGATGACGCGCTTGTTGCCCGCCTGCAGGAGCACACCGCCCATGGAGGCAGCGTAGCCCAAGGCGATTGTGGTCACGTGGTGACCCTTGCGCTTCAGGTGCTGGATATAGTCGTACAGCGCGAGACCGTCGATGACGGAGCCGCCCGGCGAGTTGAAGATGATGGTGATCGGACAGCCGGGGCTGCGACGCGACCACTTGCCCAGCTCGGCCAGAGCTTCGCGGCAGTTCTCCCTGTCGACAGGGCTGTAGAAAGTGTAGATGTTCGAGGCGGCGGCGTCCGCGTTTGCGAGCGCCTCACGACGCTTGAGCGCTGCGAGTTCGATCTCGCGATACTCCAGGTCGATCTCCAGCTTGCGCACCTCGACCCGAGCACGACGCTCCTTCAACTCGGTGGAGCTGTTGGTGGTCGTGCCTTCGTCGGCAGTGGCAGTCTTGGAGGCAGGCTTGTCAGCCTGGTCTTTGCCGCCGTTGGAAGAAGCGTTCGCGGGTCCGCGACCCTTGCGAGAATCCGGAGTTCCGGAAGAAACAGAGGTTTTCGACCGCTTCATGATGTTGTCCTCCACTCGGCTTGCGCCGAGCTAGATTTTTTGTCGGACTAAACTACGTTAGATTCCAAACATTGCGCTCACCAGCATTGCCACAATGGTGGTAACGAAGGCGAACAGCAACAGTGAGATTGTGGCGCTGAGCATGTACAAAGAGAGCTTGCTTACGACTTTCGCGAAAAGCGTGCCCTTCGAATCAGCCCAGGCCATGAGCCGCATCTGAAGAAAAAACCAGCCTACACACAGCAGGCACACGAGCAACCATATGGTGATTCCCATGATTACCTCCAAGCGGAGACTCAGAGGCAGCCGAAGCCGCCTTTGAGCTCCACTCGGTTACGTCCTTGCATCCACGAGTTTGCGCATCACGCCTGGCGCATCCGTGAACAATCCATCGACACCCATGTCAATCAAACGAGTCATTTCCATTTCGTCGTTGATTGTCCATGCGTGCACTTCGATTCCGGCTTGGTGGGCGGCGCGCATAAGCGCAGGCGTGACCAAGTCAAAACGCCCCTCCTTCGCCGGCAGCTGAATAGCCTTGCCACAGCGCTTCAAAAACCACGCAGACAAGCCGACGTAGTTGAGCGCGAGTGTGAGCAAGACTTCTTTGCGAGAAAACCCCGTGACGATGCCGACACCGAACTGGCGAATTTTCTTCACCAGCGCGTGCTTTTCACCGGCGACCAAAACCGAGACATCGTCTGCCCTGCCATGCCTTTTCAGCACGGCGAAGAAGGCTTCGATAAGCTCGGGGTGATCGGTTTTGAGCTCCACGTTGATGGGCATTTGAGGGAACGCCGCCAGCACTTCGTCAAAGGTTGGAATCGAAACTCCCTTTCCTCTAAACGTGTGAGCGGCGCTTCCCGTGCCGGAGAAGTGGAACCCAGCGTCGAGACGCTTGAGTTCCGCCAAGGTCATGTCGGCGATGCGACCGGCACCATTGGTGGTGCGATCGACGGTTTCGTCGTGACAGACGACGACGTGCTTGTCTTTCGTGAGATGAACATCCATCTCAAGAACGTCAGCACCGTCTTCGACTGCCTTCGCGAAACTTACGAGCGTATTCTCAGGTGCGTCGGCGCAGGCGCCGCGGTGACCGATCACACGCGGACGCCGTCCCTGAAAGAAGCCCCGGGTAGAAGTTATAGTCGAGTTCTTGCGCGGTGTCGGATTCGATCCCTGATTCCGATTCTGCATGGCTCATCTTACCGCCTTTCGGAAGCTCTCGATTGCAGCGAGGCGCTCCTCATTTGTCCAGCAGAAGAGACGAGCCAGAATCTCTGCGGCGCGCTCCGCACACTCTGCCGCCCCTCGCGAGTCAGTAATGGTCAGGCGAATACGGCGAGAGAGAACGTCGTCGAGGCACACGGCAGACTCGAACTTCACGGCGTATGCAACCTGCGCCAAGACATACGGATGTCCCGGCGAAAGCGGCTTGGCCAAAGACGGATCTTTGATGATCAAATCGAGCACTTGCGGCGTGTCGCAGCCGTAGACGTTCGGCAGGTAGAGCGCAGCCTCGTGGCTGAGACCCACGTCTCGGCACATGATGTACAGCGGCTCGAAAAACTTCTTTTGGAAGTTGTCGCCGGCTTCGAAACCAGACAAGCCCATCTGATGCGTGCGGCTCTTGCCGATGCGCATCTTGAGCGACTTGGCGAAATCGCGCTTGAGCACTTTCACGACCAGGTCGACGGTTTCCTTAGCCATCGGGCGGTAGGTGGTGAGCTTGCCGCCGGCAATCGACACCAGACCTTCGTCCGAGCGGTGGAGGCTGTGCTGCCGCGAGAGGTCGGCGGTAGAGCCGGCGGGCTTGTCGGCGTCTCTAACCAACGGGCGCAGTCCGGCGAAGGTACCCGAGACATCTGCACGGGTGATGCGATGGTCGGGGAACATCGCGTTGACGGCATCCAGCACATACTGAATTTCGTCTTCCTCCGCCACGACGTTTTCGATGTCGCCCTTGTACTCGGTATCGGTAGTGCCGATTACGATCGAGTCGTACCAGGGCACAGCGAAGCAGAAGCGCTTATCGTGCACCGAAGGCACGATCATGGCGTTGTGGATAGGCAACCTTGCGCGCGGCACAGTGATGTGCACACCCTTGGCGGGGACGACCACAGTAGAGCTCTTGCCGCCGCCCAACTCCGAGGTCTTCTGAGTCCAAACACCGGTGGCGTTGACCACCACGCGACCCCGCACGCGCACTGGAGTTCCCTGCGCGACTCCGGACGTGCCGCCCTGCCCGGGTGCCATGTCGACGACGTCGACACCGACGATCTTGCCTTCTTCGCGGACGTAGTCCACGACCTTGACGTAGTTCATCGCCGTGGCGCCGTTGGCGCTTGCCGACTTGATCACCTCGAGCACGTGGCGAGCGTCGTCGGTGCGGCAGTCATAGTACAGGAAGCCGCCGGTGAGCCCCTTGGCTTTGATGCCAGGGCAGCGCGCAAGCACTTCGTGACGCGAAATCTTGCGGTGAAACTTCTTGCCGATGAACCCAGCCATCAGGTCGTAGACCCAGAGACCGACTCCCAGCTTGAGGTTTTTGAACTTGTCGCCCTCGTAGATAGGAATGATGAAGGGAACGCCCCACACCAAATGCGGTGCAAGTTTCTGCTGCAACTGCCGCTCTCTCACCGACTCGAGAGTGACCATGAACTGCATGTTCTGCAGGTACCTCAACCCACCATGAATGAGTTTGGTCGACTTGCTGGAGGTACCCGAAGCGAAGTCTCCTTTCTCCAAAAGTAGCACCTTCAGTCCGCGAGAAGCGGCGTCCTGAGCGACACCCGCTCCGGTAATGCCGCCACCAATCACGATGACGTCGAAGGTTTCTGATGAGAGCTGGGAGGCGAGAGGCCTCACTAGCTGATTTTTGAAAAGGTGCATAGAGATGCTCCTTCCTTTCGCTCTGCAACTAAGGCAGAAGCGTGGCGATGACGGGGCGGAGCAACGTTCACAATCGCGTTGCTCGCGCCCGTCGGTTGTTAGCTAAGTGCGCTGACCCCACCGGTAGCGCAAGCCACCAGTGAATTGCTGCTACGCGTTGAATAAACCGGGCTACTCAGTAAAGAGCGTCCCAGGGTTCAACACGTTTTCAGGGTCGAGTGCCTTTTTCACTTTGAGCAAAACTTGATAGGAAAGCGCATGCTCCTGTTTCATCCAGGGCAACCGCACCTTGCCTACGCCATGGTGATGCGAGATGGTGCCGGCGTTGGCCAGCGTAGCCTCCATCACCTTGGTCCAACAATCGTTGTACGTCCGCTCGACGACCTTCGCATCGCCGGCAGAAGCAAAACCGTCGTAGCGCTTGAACGTCACCCGCCGAGCCACCTGGCGCAAGAGCCAGTAGGGCTTCTTCACTGCGAAGGTGAAGTAGAGGCAGGCGCCCTGGTCGTAGCTGTGAGAGCTATGCGCCGATGCGACCATGAGCCCGGGTACAGTCTTGAGCGACGCGATGACCGCGTCGTACAACTCGGCAACCTTGTCCCAGTTGGCCGCGACTTCGATAGTATCGAAGACAACGCCCTTGTCTTGCGCGAGCTCGACCAAGTTGGGAATGCGAAACCTGACCTTGAGCCAGTGCTTCACGGGCTCTTCACCACGGGCAGTACCACCGGCCAATTCAGCGATCTTGGAGCACTCCGCGATTTCCACGTCGGCAAGCGCAGCGGGTCCCTCGCTGGCAAGGAGCAGCATGCACCCGTCCTTGTGCTCTTTCATTGCGTTAAACGGGTTGGGGATATCATGCCCACCGCCGAAGTGGCGCTGCGTCTCGACTCCGTCATACAGACGAGTGAGACACGGCTTCCATCCGGCGCGCCGAATCAGACGAATCGCTTCCAGCCCCTGCCGCATGGTAGGAAACTGAAACGCTGCATAGGTCTGCCTCTCCGGCAGCGTGTGAATTCGGAAAGTGACCTCGGTGAGAACCGCAAGTGTACCTTCCGAGCCGAGAATGAGTTCATTCACGTCGGGGCCGACAGCCGCGCGGGGAATGTTCTTCGTAGCGATGGTGCTGCCGTCTGCGAGCACGCCCTTGAAGCAGACGAGCATGTCTTCGATGCTGCCATACTT
This sequence comes from uncultured Candidatus Obscuribacterales bacterium, assembly GCA_964478655.1. Lineage (GTDB taxonomy): Bacteria > Cyanobacteriota > Vampirovibrionia > Obscuribacterales > Obscuribacteraceae > CAYZJR01. The sequence goes on along the minus strand of CAYZJR010000008.1, from coordinate 86,374 downwards.
CGCCGAATATTGACCTGACGCACGCGTGGCCACCCAGCCGCCCACCGACGAAAGTGCGATGGACTGCGGGAAGTGACCCATGCTGTATCCGCGCTTGTTGAGCTCTTCTTCGAACTCGCTGCCCAGCATCCCAGGTTGCACGGTGACGGTCAGGTTAGTTTCGTTGATTTCGAGAATACCGCTCATGTTCGAGAGATCGAGCACGAGCGCACCATTGCGAGGACGCGCACCACCGCAGACACCGGAGCCGCGCCCATAGGGTACGACCTCCAATGACTCGCGAGAAGCGAACGTGACTACCGCGGCCACCTCGGCGTGCGACTCGGGTTGCACGACGCAAAGAGGCAGCGGACCTTGCTCTCCATGCAGCCGACGCTGCAAGTCGAGGAGCCAATAGTCGTGGTTTCTGGAAGAAAGAATCTCTGCGCCGGTGTGCACTTTCTTTTCACCGAGCAGAGCTTGAAGCTGACTCTTGAGCCTTTCGGCGCGAGAGCCAGAGTTTTGATTATTGTTATCAGAGTGCATTGCGCACCTCCTGTAAGTACAGCGCCGGTCGCTCTGGAAGCACCGTTGCGCCAGTACCGTCAAGAATTTGAAGCGGTGCATTCTCCCGAATGACCGCCACTTTGCCGTGCTTGCCTGGACGTATTTCGTCCCAAAAACTTACCTGGACAAGACACAACATACCGTCATGCGCCACCAAAATCAGTGGCAGCATCCGGATTTTGTGGCTTCACCCCCTGCCACCCTCGTATCGGTTCGCCCTTCTTCGCCAGCAATTTGCTGAGCGATTCGCTCAGCCAAAGCCGAGATCGTGAAGGCGGGGTTGCGGCCAATTGCCGTCGGAACAATCGAACCATCCGCGATGTACAAACCGTCATAGCCAAAAACTCGGCCATACGAATCGACAACGCCATTTTCGCTGGAAGCGCCCATCGGACACCCACCCAGCGGGTGATATGTGAAAGCGCGGCCAAACGTCGAGAACACGTCAGGCACGTACTTTCTGTTTTGTGCTGAAGCAAGTTGGGTCATGGCTTCGTGCAAGTCTTTGATGACCGGCTCGTTGCGCAATCCGCCAGGCCAACTCAGACAAAGCTGCCCGAGGGCATTGAGCTTCAGCCGCCCGCGCGCAGAGTCTTTACCGACACCAACGTACACAAGCAGATCTTTCGGCAATCCCTTGCTTTTCTTGGGAAACCCAAGAAGCGCTCGAAGAAAGGACGTGAGCCTTGTGACTTGACCGGCTCCAACGATGCCTTCCGTCCAGCTGGGATTGGCGAAATCTTCCACGACAACGTTCTTGCTGAACTCGACCATGCTTGCAATTTGTGGGCCGGGCTCGGAATCAACCGCAGCCACACCAGGCTTCAAGGCACCTCCCAGCACGTTTCCGTTGATGGAAAACTTCGTGCCGAGTGCATCACTGAGGTTAGGCAAATCGCCATTGGCTTTCGCTTTCAGAAGCAGCTCGGTGCTTCCGAAAGTTCCCGCCGAGACAATCACCTTGCCTGCTTCAATGAAGTCGGCGGATTCGACTGCGCCATCTTCACGGTATCGCCTGTAGTGCACACGATACTTCGCGGACGAAGTTCCATCAGCGTTCGCTGCAGCGATCGCTTCGATGCGCACAACTTCGTGGCGAGCCCAAACCTCGGCACCAAGCGATTCCGCACGAGCCAGATAGGTGAGGTCAACCGAGTTCTTCGCATTTTGCGTGCAACCAGATGAACACTTCCCACATGAAGTGAAGTCGCAGCCCATCTGCATTGCCTTGCCATGTCCGTTAGACTGCGCCTTCGAGGCGTCATCAAAATTGACGGCAACACGAACGGGTCGCCATGGCTTCCCGAGCTTTTGTGCTGCGTCCTTCAGCGCTTCTGCGCGGCGGTTTCGCCTCTTCTTTTGAGACAATACGCCGGGCGTCCCAGGAACGAATTTCGGACTGAGAAACGGTTCCGCCCTTCGGTAATACTTCTCCAACTCAGCCCTGGTGATGTCTTTGGGCCAATCGGCGTCGAAGATATGCTCGGGCGCTTCGATGACAACGTTCGCCCAGATGAGCGATCCACCGCCAACTCCCGCACCTGTCAGACCTTGCAGATTCGTCATCTGCCGCACTTCGAATAGCCCCAGTCGCCGCTTCCAAGGACGCCAAACGTTCCTTCCCCAGAAGAACTTGGCTTCGCCAAGCTCGGGAAACGGCTCGGCATCGCGCCTTAGCTGCGGTGCTTGCCTCAAAAGATTCTTGCCGGCCCAACGCCGACCACGCTCCAGCACAATAACTTTGAGCCCCGCCTCGGACAGACGCAATGCTGAAACCGCGCCTCCAAAGCCAGACCCGATGACTACACAATCGCAATTATGCATAGTCACGGCCTCCTTTCGTGAGCGCGCAAGGCACTCAACGCGTGTGATCACTGATTTGTGCTCTCCAGTACGCTCACTCGAACATCACCGGAAATGCCAAATAGATTTGCGGGCAAGAACGATGCGATAAGAAGCGCCAGTTCATCCCGCCCGCGAAAGAAAGTGACAGATCACTTGAAAACACCCAACGAATAGCTAAGATCAGCAGCCACTCTTGGACCGATTTCGGAGTTGTATGCGACTACTTGTTTGAAGTTGAAGTCGAAGTGTTTGGTCTGTCGTTTGTGAGAAATTCAAGGACACAGTAAAGCTACGAAGTTTTGGTATTGAGCTTAAATACGCGGAGTTAAAGTCAACGTCATAAACCGTGATGTCAAGCGCACCTTCCGCGATTTACCGTTGGCATGGTTCGTGCGAACGACGATGCGCGAGCTGCAAAACCTTGACATCGAGCCAGCTTTAATTACTCCTTTAGATTTCAGCCTGAATGTCATTGATTCACGAACAACTACTGCCGTAGTTTTTCAAGGTCTTGATATTTCGATTTTCTTTGAGCGTTCCGTTTTCATCTCCAACTGACATAGCTTTTCACCCATCGCTTTGCGCGCGCGTCAACAATGTTGTTGCGCATGAGAAGACAGGTGTATAGCCAGTTTGAAGGTGGAACAGCATTGACTCGAGTGGAACAGTTCGACTGATCCTCTCGTTCCAGTCATTGCTCAAAAGTGCATCGAATCGGCATCAGGACTCTGATCTCTACGAATTCGTACATGGAACAGAAACTCCAATAACAAGAAACCCCGAAGGAGGTCCCAGCTATGGCGACCGAACTCATAGCGGGTCGATGTATACGATCGATTGACCCTGCAACGGGTGAGCCCATAGGCGAAACTCCCGTAACCCTGATGCCCGAGATACCGCGCGTGGTGTCACTGGCTCAGGTAGCACAGGGCATGTGGAAGAGTCTCACTCTGACGCAGCGCCTTTCGTACATTCAGAATTTCCGCGCGTTGCTGGCATCGGAGGCCGACAGACTGGCTGAGCTCGTCACAAAAGAGACTGGAAAGCCGCTTGCCGAGTCGTTCGGCGGGGAGGTCTTTCCAGCGCTCGAGACATGCAGATGGCTCCACGAGAATGCCTACAGCGTCCTCGAAAACGAGCCGGTCGGGCTCAACTGGCTGTTCTTCAGAGGCAAGCGCGCTTACAACGTGTTTGAACCATTGGGTGTGATCGCCATCATCTCCCCGTGGAACTTTCCGTTTTCCATTCCCGTATGCTCTGCGCTCAACGCGCTGGCTGCAGGAAATACCGTAATCATCAAGCCGTCGCCCAAAACGCCAATGGTTGGCGTCGAAATCGTCAAGCTTTTCGAGCGTGCCGGTTTTCCCAAAGGCGTCGTAAACGTAGTCGTCGGCGACAAAGACGAAGCGATCTGCCTTATGCGCTCCGGTGTGGACAGGGTTGTCTTCACCGGTGGTGTCAACGGCGGCAAGGCCATTGCGCGCGACTGCGCCGACAAGCTGATACCTGTCACTCTCGAACTCGGAGGCAAGCACGCAGCAATCGTGCTCGCGGATGCCGACATCGAGAAGACGGCTCGCGGACTTGTATTCGGTGCCTTCACCAACGCGGGGCAAGCATGCGCATCCATCGAGCGCGCGTATGTGGAACGTCCCATCTTCGACGCACTCAGCAAGCGCGTTGCAGAGCTCACTCGCGAACTGCGACTAGGGCACGGCATGAGTGCAAGCACAGACGTTGGCCCAATGATCGACGCCGATCAGGTTGCACGGGTGACCGAGCAACTGGAAGATGCAATCTCGCAGGGCGCGGTTGCCATCGCAGGTGGCGCCGCACGTTCCGACTTGGGAAGCTGCTACTTCCAGCCGACCGTTCTCGTCAACGTCAGTCACACCATGCGCATCATGCGCGAGGAGACGTTTGGCCCGGTGCTTCCGCTGATGCCTGTCGACAACGCAGACGAGGCAATCGCACACGCGAATGATTCTGACCTCGGTCTCGGTTCGTCGATCTGGACGCGCAATCACCAAGAAGCGGAGCGCCTCGCACGCAAGGTGCGCGCCGGAATGGTTTGGATCAACGACGGTCTCTACTCCCATGCGAGCCCAGAGGCTCCCTGGGGTGGTATCAAAAACAGTGGCATCGGCCGACGCAACTCGGTGCACGGACTCTACGACTTCGTGTACATCAAACACGTAAGCGTCGACAAGTCGCGCAATCGCGACTGGCACTTTCCGTACTCCAAGAGCAGCTTGTCGCTTCTGAAAAGCGGCATCGCGCTCGGTCACTCGCCCTCTGGGTTTGCACGGTGCTGGGCAGCCATCAAGCTTCTTCCCTTGTGGCTCGCAAGCAAACTCACACGCAGGCGCCTCTCGCCCAAACCAAAGTCAGGGAAACCGGCTCCGGAAAAGCAGAGCAACGCCTAACTACAAATTTTCATTCATTCGTTCAGCAATAGTTTCTGCTGTTTGAAAACACAAGCGAAGGTAAGCAAGAATGGCACACGAAATCAAACGCATCCTGGTCATCGAGAACGACGATTACTGGGGTGAACTGATCGCCTCAGCCCTCACCAAGAAAGGTCACGACGTCAGCTGGTTCGTCCGCGTCAATCGCGTACGAGACGGCGAAGTCGCAGGTCTGAAGCTGATGGGCATGGACGGGAAAGAGATTCGTCTCGACCCGGCCAACTACGATGTCGTGCTCGTCGACGGGCGCATGGACCAGTTTTCGCTGCACGGTCGGGACGTCACGCCCGATCTGGTGGCGCTGGGCATGACGGTTGTCGGCATCAGCGGCTCGTCTGGTCTCAACGATGAGATGATCGGGCTGGGCGCGAAGGCAGGCGTGATGAAGCACGACCTGTTTCTCGGGCTCGCGAAGGGCGACCTGGACCTGCACAAGGTGCTGGCGTCTGCCCCGAATGCGCGCAAAGCTTAACGGCTCTGCGTCGCGATTCGTAGGAAGTCGGCTTGTTCTTAGCTCTCGGTTCTTAGCTCCAAGCTAGGAACCAAACAGCGACGGCAAGCCGATTTCCGGGGAAGCGGGCGAGTCTTGACGGGTGAAAACCCTGATGGATTCTCTCGCTTCCTTATTTTAAGCCATTCTTTTATTTGCTATAGTACATGATCTCAGCAGCCCACAGCTCGCCTGCTCCGCGATCACACGTGATCCGTGACACGGGTCCGGCCCGGACACATGGGTAACAGAACGTTCCGAACCCATGGCTCACACTTGTCGACACCCATGGCAGCACAGAACCTAGACCGAGTAGAAATAAAACGACTCGGTGGCTATCATCTCGTGATTGTCGATAACGGGTTCCATAAACTCGCCGAATTCAGGACTGAATTTAAGCAATCCCTTTGGATGAGACACTTCGAAAACCGTCATGAACTCTGCATCTTCTGTTCCATCTTTTGAATAAGTTCTGCCTGCCACCAACAATCTGGGCGCAGCCTTCATCACCGTCGCCGCATAGTCAGACACCAGTTTCAACGCCTCATCACGCGTGGTTTCACTCTTTCTCGACCAGTTAAAAATACAAAGATAACTGCTGTTCCACGGCCAACTGTCACCTTCCGCTCGCGCAACTTCGTGATAGAAACTTCGCGCGAAGAATGTGAGTCCATCTTCCTTCCAGACCTTCAGCCGATCGGATGCATTTTTGTGCGCAGACCTCGCGATCGCTGCATCAACTTTGTCCATGCAGTCATCCGAGGACAGCTCATAGATTGTGAAAAACCGCTTGGCGCCAGGATCTGATGGACCACCATCCATCTGCGAGTACCTGCGCGCAGAGACCACGAGTGGAACAGCCGCTAGAAACTGCGGAATGTAGTCGTTGTGGTAGAACACTTCAAACTCGGCTCTCTGTGCCGGGTCTACCGACAGTTCAACAACCATGATGGCTTTGGACGCTGATCTCATTTTGCCGTTAGTGATTCAAACTGAAGGGATTGAAATTCGTATCTTTGTCGAAGTGGTCTTCGTGCTCTTCCTTCTTGAGCCATGCCACAACCCAGTAAGTGAGAGGCACCAGCACGATCTCCACAATAACTTTCAACAGCCAGCCGGACAAAACAGACTGGACAAGAATCGCTTGCGGCAACACGCCCCAAAGTCCAATTGTGTAAAACAACGCAGTGTTGACGAACTGACCGACCACAGTCGAACCAATCAAACGCAGCCAAAGATGCTTGCCTTGGCAAATAACTTTCAATTTTGCAAGCACGAAGTCGTTGAGAATCTCGCCGACAAACACTGCAATCCAACTGCCAATCAGAACGCGCGGAACCTGCCCCAGCACAGTAGCATACGCATCGTTTGCTGTGAAACCCTGCGCCGGAGGAAGCATCGCCACGATTTGATAAATCACGCCGGCGATAAAGGAGCAGAATATGACGTTCCACAAAACGCGGCGACCGGCTGAGTATCCATACACTTCAGTGAGCACGTCGGCGAAAATAAACGTTATGGGGAAATACAAAACGGTGACAGACACAGGAAATGGTCCAAACTGCACCATTTTTCCGGCGGTCACATCAGAGATAAGCTGCATGGCGACATACAGCACCGTAATCGTTCCGAGGTACTTGTACTGCCTCACTGCTGCCGCACTTGCCGACGTCAAATTATCAGAAACTCCACATGATGTGTTCTTCTTTTCCATCTGTTCCTCTTCAAAGAAGAGTCTAAGCAGACTACGTGGTTTCCCCACTGACACTGAAGTCAAAGATCAGGGATCATAACCATAGCCCGCCCTGTTCAGACACTCCACACAAAGAATGAACGACGCTCAAAATAGAGCTATCGACGAAGCGCAAAAGCGTTCGGAAAACCCGCTGATACAAGAGCTGGCGGCATCCGCGCTCTATGCGGGGGTGCAGATGCCGGCTCAAGGGTTGGCTCAGATGGTAGATACTGTCACCGGGTCGGACTTGCTGCCGAAAGTCGAATTTATGAGCGCGCCGGTGGAAGCCGATTTCGGCAGCGCGCAATGGCATGCACAGACTGTTGGTTCGGGCATCGGCATGTTGTTGCCTTTCATGCTGGTCAAGAAAGGCATCTACGGCTCTAAGGTCGCGCAGGCGGAGGCGACAAGCCTCGCCGCGCGCAGAGCGGCGATCGGCATGTCATTGCAAGAGTCGGCAGTGGTCGGCTTCACCACAGACTTTTTGACCAGACCAGTTGCGCCGGAAGGAAATTTCTGGGCGCAGCGATTCACAGGTGGCTTGGAGGGCGCCGCGTCGTTTACGGCACTGACTGCAGGCAGTTTGGCAATCAATCGCGTATCACTGATGCCCGAATTGAAGAAAAATATCTTGGGCGCCGCGATGCGAAACCCAGCTATTAGCGGAACACTCTCCGGCATCCCAGGCGGAATTGCAAGCGCGGGAATCGAAGGCATCAAGACCGGTCACCTGTCGACAGAAGACGTCGGCAAGTCGGTCTACACGATGATGGTGGCCGGCGGGGCCCTTGGATTGAAGGCTCAGTTGTTGCATGGAACAGCACGAAACGGAGATGTCACCACACTTTGCGATCATCTGAAAAGTTCCAAACAAACTGTCAGTGACTTGCTCAAAGTTCCAACAACATTAGGTTGGCGCGGACCAAATGAACAGTTGAAGGCGATCTTCGAGCCTGAGCGGTTGGCGAAGCGCGTCAGCACCGAAGAAAGAGAATTGAAGATGTTCAGCCACTGGGGCATGGAAGAACGCTTCATTGGACCGGATAAGACACAGTCAGAGGTCTACAAGCAGGCTCTGCCCGCGGCTCAAAAGTTGCTTGCCAACCTGGAGCGAGGCGCGGCGAAGGGCAAGACATCTGCATCTCATCAGGATCAACCGGTTACCGTCGAGGAGATGAATGCGCTTAACACTCTCAAGACTCACTCACGAGAAGAATACAAGCGCATGTCCGAACTCATCTCCCAGCGCGGACCTGCAGCCGAGTGGATTGTAGAGCGCTCATCACATGATTACGATTTTTCGAACCCTCGGAGCTTGGCGGAACTGACTAACAGAGCCAAGCAAGTTGTGGAAGATCGCAAAACCTGGGAAACGATCAAGTCAACGCCGAATCCGCCCGGAACGCCTGAAATTACTCTTGCGCAAGCAAAGGCTATTCACAACTTGGCGTTCGAGCGCGAGTTCCATTGGGACACGAAAGAGTTGGATGCGGAGCTTGCAGGGCGCGGGGCCAAAGTTCAGTTTATTGCCCGCGCGCTCAAAGACATCGTGCAGTATGAGCGCGAGAAGCCAATCTTCGGCGAAGACGGCTACACCAAGCTCATGGCACGCGCCGATGCTGTTGAGAAAGCACTCGAAGTCGCAGGCAAAACGACGAAGGAGTCCACCGCCGGTGATACCATCACCGTGGAGGAGGCACACGCTCTCGCCACTCTCAAGTCAGAAAAATTCTATTCAGAAGAACCCAAACTGAGGTCTAGCCTTCAATCACGCGGACCCATCGCTTCTTGGGTAGCAGCTGAAGTATCCGGTTCCAGCGGCGAGCACGGAGTTCCATTCGGCACAAAACAGCACATCACCGCCGAAGGTGAGCTGGCAGACCTCCTCAGTCGAAGCGCGCGCTTGCAAGATGCTAAACAACTGACAAACAAAATAGCGCAAGAGTCAAAGCCGACAAATGTGGAAGGAACATTTATCAGCGTCGAAGAAGCAAATGCTCTACGCTGCCTGAGATGGGAAGATTCGAGACTGCGCTATGCCAGAAACGAGTCAGACACGCTTGTGGCGGTATTGGCAAAGCGCGGAATCGAAGCTGAAGTGATTGCGAAAGTGGTAGCAAACAAGAGCAGCCATGCAGCGACAGAAGCCGAGCTAAAAGACATTGTCGCTCAGTACGAACCGGCATGGAAAGCCCTCAGTGAAGTGCGCTCAAAATCAAATGCGACCGTTGCAGCAGGCGAACCAATCATCTCACTGACTGAAGCCAGGGGATTTTCACTGTTCCACAATCTGGGCATGCAAGAACACTCTCGCGCGATCTCAGGCTTCGTGACTGAACGCGGAGGCAAAGGCGCAGAGTGGATGATCGAACAGCTCAAGAAGCAGCGCGAGCCAATCTCAGAGTCACAACACGCAGAGTTCGCCACTAACGCAAGACGCTATGCCAAGGCACATGCTGTCTTCGAGCAAGTAAGCGAAGCAGCGAAACAACCCAAACCCGAGGGTGCACCGGCCGAACATGGACGTGTCACCCTCGACCAAGCGAATGCATACTTCACTCTGAAGGAGCTTCATCCAGATGAGTTCCACAGCTACAACAGCAAGCTTGTCGACACCAACCCGGAAAATATCAAAGCTCTCAAGATCCTTTCGAACTTCAAAGGAGAGCTGACGCAAGACAGAATAAACAAAGCATTTACAGTCAACGCGCTGGAACCCGAAGTTGAGAAGCTGAATGCAATGCTTCCCGAAGGATTGCGCCTCGATACACTGAAAATGGTCTACGAAGGGGGCGTAACATCTGCACAAGAAGCCAGAGACTTCAGCAAGGTCTGGGAACATGTTCGCATGCGACAGAAGTTCGTCGTTGAAGCTCAACCGGATGCCGCTGAAGTCAAAGCGATGTCTCAATGGCAGCAAGCCAAACAGTTGCCCGATGCTGCAATTGGACCTGTATTCGATCACTTCACACAATATAAATTCCCATTCCAGGGTGAAATCAATGTCGAGCAGCTCACCAGAGCCGCTTCAGCATGGCAGATTGAATCTTCCATCCCATACACGTTAGCGCTTAAAGTCGGTGATTTACCTCTTAAGGAACAAATCAAAGCGGGTGTGGCATGGGCAGAGACTCTAAACGAGCGTGGTATCACCCGCGATGCACTGCGAACACAAGTAGGACAGGAGTGCCCACCTGAGCTCGAGAGCGCATTTTGGCAAAGATACGAGGCAACGAAGCGTCTTGGCTCCAGTGCAGCAGTGGCGAAACTGACTGACACAAAAGCTATCATGCCGGCCATTCAAACGCTCCATGGATCACTATCGGAATTTGAACAACTGCAGCTCGCACGGGCCGTCCAGGGCAGCAACGCTCCATTCAAAGTTGTCGCGAACATCAAGGCCGCGCACTTCCAAGCGGCACTCAACGAGCTGCAACGACCGACATCAGAACCGGCGGCCAACGCCGAAGCCGACACCGCATACGGTGGCGGAGCGCCTCGCAGCTGGCGCACGATTGAACGCGGCGCAGCAGGACTGGCTCTCACTTTCAAGGGAGGTGCCACGCAATGGCTGAAGACGCAGCGCGAATTGGGAGTTTCCGACCATGATTCGACATACTGGCTGCCGATCAAACCAGGTGAGGAACTCAAAGGGCTAGGCTCCTTCCTCATGGCGAATGCAAAACGCCCATCCAACAGACTCGAAATGGTCGCTTCGAGATGGGCGGATATTCCGCAAGACGTGCGCAACCAGGGTTTCGAGCCATCCTTGGACTACCTCAAGCTGAAGACATATCCCAACGTCAAAAACAAAGAGTTTGCACTGGAAGCAGCAGGCTGGGGTATCTCAGAAAGAGAGTATCCAGCGTTCGAAGAGCGCTTCATCAAATCTCTCGAAACTGAATCGCCGTTCCCAACAGACAAAGCTTGGTCTGCAAATGGTTTGACCGGAAGATTCATTCCGAGAAACGACGCACGGGGCATATTCCTGGGGCAGCACACAAACTGCTGTCAGCACCCGAAAGGCGCTGCCGCTTCAGCCGCATGGTTCGGTCAGGAAAACGCAAAGTCCGGCTTCTTCGTCGTTGAAGACAAAGACCGCAACGTTATCGCGCAATCCTGGGTTTGGGTCGCAGACAACGGCGGATTGTGCTTCGACAACGTCGAGGCAAAAGGCATCGGCAAAAGAGCTGACGCTGTGAAGAAAATATACGCAGATGCGGCGAATGAGTTATCGCAGACGTTCCACACAGTAACCCTGGGAACAGGTCACAGCGACTTAAGCACCACGGGCATGACCGCCGCCGGCGAACACCAATTGAAATTGCCGAGAACCTACTCAGGCTATGCCGATTCGAGCACCCAGGTCTTGTTGGCATTCAACAAAGCGAAGGTGCCTGGTGCCAACGGACTGCCACCGTCAGAGGTGCAGGTACGAGGAGCCATCAGCACAGACAGAGAGCAGCTCGAGTCCATTGCGCAGGAACGCTATCCGGTCGGCTGGCAAGACATTCCATTGACTCACGAAACGCGCGGTTTAGTTCTCGAAAATGGCAAAGGAATTGTCGGATACGCGCTGTACGAGCCGTCCGAAAGATACATTTCGGACCTGGCAGTGAAAGCAGGAACCCCACCGACTCAAACCCTAAAGCTGCTGCGCCCGCTGTACCGAGCAATTGGAGAGACGCCGGGAGTTTGGTCTGCAGATTGCAGAGAGAGCACTTCGTACGCCTTCATTCAACTGATGCAACGCAAAGGAATGATTGAAGTGCACTCTGACCAGCTCGCGTCGCCGATGGCCGGAGAAGCACGGCACAACGTAAAATTCAGCGTGGTGAAGCCAACTGCGCGAGTCGCCACCCCGGTTTCAATTCCGGTTGCAACCGAAGTACAAGCAACTCAATGAGACCTGCGCAAGCTAGCGCATAAATCTTTCCTGCCCCACGAGTCTGTGATCTTGTCTCTTCGTCAAGAACTCTGTAGGGTCGCAATTACTCTTTTGTTTCTTTGACATCAGGTCTTTAGGTCAGTCAAAACCCTCCGTAATTCATCGCTCATGGACTTTCTCAGCACACTCAGTGTGTTGGAGATTCATGTGCCTGGAAAACGGTAAGTTACCTGAAACCTGTGTCACGAGAGAGTGCCGGAGTTTTCCGAGCAGGTGAGAACCCGGCAGACCACAGACCTGCACCTTACAAATGGCTCATTAGGCGGCTTCCCGTTTAGTGAGTCGCAAGGAATAACATGAAGAACATCAGGCTCTTTCAGGCCATCGGCCTGGCTTTGGTTCTCTTTGCAGTGCCCGGTTTTGCTTCCGCGCAGGAGCGTGGGGGTGACAATCGGGGTCAGCGCGACGGTGGACAGCGGCACGTTCAGCAGGATCGCCGGCAGCCTCAGGTTCGCCAGCAGCCGCAGGTTCGTCAGCAGCCACACGTTCAGCAGCAGCAGCCGCAAGTCCAGGATCGCAGGCGCGTCGAGCGTCCGCAGCTCCCGGACCAGGGTCGGCAGATTCGTCAGCCGGACTGGCAACGACTGCCGCAAGCTGGTCAGCAGCCCGTCGATCGAGGACAGCGCCGCCGCGACCCGGTGGTGACTCAGCCCGACCAGAACGGACAGCCTGACTGGCAGCGCGGTCAGCGCGGTCAGCGCCGCGACCCGGTGGTGACTCAGCCCGATCGCAATCGGGATGGTCAGCACGACGGGCAGCGCGGCAATCAGGGCGATCGTCGCCGGGTTCCTCCGGTGGTGACTCAGCCCGACCACAACCGCGACGGTCAGCGCGATCACGATGGACAGCGCGGTAACAACCGCGACGGTCAGCGCGATCAAAACGGCGGGCAGTGGGACAATGGGCGCCGTGACGGCGGGAATTGGAACAACGGCCACCGCGACAACGACCGTCAAGACGGCAACGCTCATCGCGGACGCCGCGATCACGACAACGACTGGGACAACGACCATCGGCGAGGCAACGAGCGCAACTGGCGTGACGCCAACCGCGATCGTTGGGACCATCGTCCGGATTATAGGTCTCGCGACCTGAGCCGCGAGCGGCTGCGCCAGCTGCACCGCTATGACGGTCCGCAGTGGAATCACATCCGCCGCGGTCATCCGGCACCGCAACGCTGGACTCCGTCCTATCCGCGAGTCGACCAGTTCTGCCGCCCCGTGTACGGCAGCTATCGTGGTCGATGGAACGCTCCCGGGTACGTGGCCATCGGAGGCATCAGCATCTCGATCGGCTACAATAGCGGGTTCTACTTCGGTGGAACCTACTACACGGGCGGCGCGTACTTCTCGTTCAGCAACTTCGGACCGACCGAGTGGATCTACGAGCCGGCATGGGGTCGGTGGTATCGCCCCGGTCACGGCTATGTCTACCAGGCTCCGGCGTACACGCAGCCGATCACCGTCGTGGTGGTCGAAACCGTGTATTACGAGACCTGGGACGACAATGTCGGCGGATACGTCGAGACGAGCGAACAGGTGACGTGGTACTACAACGCGTTCTACGTCCCCGAGTCTGGTCGTTACGGCTACTACGACTACCAGGGCGAGTTCAACTGGCTGCACTACTAACTCGGTAACAAGCGGCCTGGTGCTGCTCTTACGCTGAGTTGGCGATGACGCTGGGGCGGGCGATTCTGTCCGGGTCGAAAGACCCGGATGGTTTCGCCCGTTTTCTTTTTCCGATTTTTCTAGTATATGCAATAGTATAACACCGGACACACCCCATCAATTCGGCTGTGCACCATTTGCGGTGACTGAATCGCACTCGCATTTTTTGACCCCCATGCCAAGGTGACACCCCTACGCTAGCGGGTCTTGGCTTTAATGAGACTCATTCTCAACAGACCAAGAGCCGCACGAAATCAAGCAAACGCCCACTCCATATACGTTCGACGACGTTGCAATGGGTTGCCCAAACCCGTTTGCCTTGCACAGCATAGGTTTATAGGCTTAGGCATTCTTCTTTTTCCACCTCAATCCAAAGAAAAGCCAACAAGCTTTCAACCGGTCTTTTACTTTCCATGCTCATTGCCGCACACTCAGCGGCCCACCTAGTTACGCTTATGGAAATACAAATCGATGCGGTCCTTCTCTGGACCACGCTTTTGCTCGGTCTCCGACACAGTCTCGATATAGATCACCTCGCCGCAATCACCGACATCACCGCTGCGCAGACCACACGCAAAGGAGCTATCTGGGGCAGCCTCGGCTATGCTCTCGGACATGTCGGAATTGTTTTCGTCTTAGGCGGTCTAGCCTTACTACTAGGCTTCAGCCTACCTCATGCCTTCGGCGCCGTGATGGAACGCGTCGTTGGCGTAACCTTGCTGGTTCTTGCCGCAGCAGTCGTGTACTCGGCAATCAAGCTAAAGGATCAAGGAAAAATCGTCAGCCGTTGGCGCATTCTCTTCGAGTTTGCTCGCAAAGTTCGCCGCAGGTTCTCCAAGACATCGAGCAACACCGGCAAAAACGAACTCGACGACCTCGGCTTCGGCGGCTGCTTTCTGATCGGTGTCCTGCATGGAATCGGCGTCGAGAGCCCAACTCAACTGCTTGCTCTCGGCTCCGCAGCGGCCATCGGCAGCTTCACTGTCGGATTCACTCTAATCAGTGTTTTCTCCATCGGCATGATCGCCTCAAACATGGCGATTGCAATGGTGAGCATCTACGGCTTCCAAAACGCAAGACGCCGCCACGCGATCTTTTTTGTCCTGAGTCTGATTTCTGCCGCACTCAGTTTCTACATTGGCGTGAAACTCCTCATCGGATAAGGGGCCAACATGTTTAACCTCAACAAAATTAAGACCCCGCACGGCAACCCACTTTCGCACTTCGCGAAGATGCTCAGCTTCTTCACTTTCAGCGCGGCAGTCGTTCTCCTTCTGGGACTAGGAGCCACTGTCAGCGGCTCCCTACCGGCGATACTGCTGGCAGTGGCAGGTGTAGCGCTCGCGACTCTCCTCGGCGGCATCTTCTCCACAATGATTTTGCGAACCGCATTCCGCCTCGTTCAAACGGGTCGCATCCTGCAATACGTCTCATTTTCAGCTGTCGCATCTGCCGTGTTGCTCTTGTTCGCCTGGTGCTTGCCAGCGACTTTCGCAGTGACTAACCCAATTTTGGCGGGACTGCTGATCTTCACGCTTGCATTCGCGCCTGCGACTCTGACCGGCACAGTGCCGTTCAAAGGACGTCGCTGGTGGCCCGTGCGTCGCAAGCAAAATCCCCCGTCGGCCTAACAACACCGGAACCCCGTCGTGCCACCACCCATAGGGCAGCACGACGGGGTTCTTCTCTTGTTTTCACAGTTTCTGCCTTAACCAACTCCCTACTATCATCCATAATACACCGACGTTCCAGTTCACGACACCACAAAAAAAGGGGATGCCGCCTGGCATCCCCAACATTTTTGTTACAACCGAAGAACTATTTCTTCGCTATCTTTCCGTGATCATCGCAGTGATCGCCGCACGGACGATGCAGATGTCCTGATACCACGTAATCAACATGATCTCCATGCGGAATCGCTTCGTGACCACATCCGGCTCCATGAGTGTGGCCAGTATCATGGCTTTCGCACTGATGGCTTGGAGTACATTCGTCTTTGTTTGAACCGTCAACACTCATCGAGTGCTCATCTACATGATCGCCATGTTGATGATGAAGATGGTCATCATGAAGGTAGTCGGTATGATCTCCATGTTGAACCGCTGTGTGTCCACATCCGGCTCCATGCTTGTGTGAATGACCATCGTGTGTTTTACAACTCATCTAAGCGCTCCTCCTCCCAAATAGTAAAAACGGAAATCATTTCTATTTCTTTCGCATCTCAAGATTGGCTTCCGACCTAACTAATTAACACCCTACCACTTCAAAAGTCAATCCGCCACGTTTTGAACCAAGACGGATAACCCGCATCAGCACGCCTCTTACGGGTTCGAATCCATCACAACATGAATAAGAAGTATGAAGTTTTGGAAACCGTTTTCATTGCTACAACGGCAATGCACAAGACCTTCTTCGCGAAAACCTGTCGCACCACATCCGGTGCCTAGCGCACAATGGCTAGCGGGCACCAGATTGCTTCTGCTCCTCTATGCATCAAAGTCTCGTTATTTCTAAGGCTTGGTAGGAACAGTCGAGCTAGTTGAACCAGTTGAATCTCCTGCAGCAGGCGATGTTTCAACCTTTGACGCCGGATTCGCCTTCTTGATGGCCGGCTCCAAATTGCGCGGCAACGGATGATCCGAAATGATAAAGGCAATCATTCCCAACAAGAGAGCCAAGACTAGAACTGTCAGTGCGAGCGTTGCTGCTGATGGTGGCGACGGTGGTGACTTCTCATGAGCCTTCCGCAACTCTTCCAAATGTTCTTCACTGAGAAAATCCAAGGTTCACCTCTACGAATATCTTACACTGTCTTCGCGAGATGCTGTTCAAGTTCGATTCGCGTAATTGGAATAATTCCCAGTTTATTGAACTGCAAAGTTCCGGCAAGAATAGCATGCTGAGCCGCTTCAGCAATTGCGTCGCCGTCCAACAATCGAGCACACAAAGCAGCCATGGTTTGATCGCCGCAACCGGTCTCATCATGCTGCCCGTCGCTGGCAATCTCGGGAATGGGAATATGCATTTCCCATTCACCTTCCGTAAACAAATAAGCACCGGCACTGCCCATGGTTATAAGCACATTCGCCACACGCTTCTCGCGAAGTGCAAGCGCCGCAACTTTCGCCGAGTGCAAGTCAGTCACTTCAATTCCCGTAAGGATCTTCACTTCATGTTCATTCGGCTTGAGAAGAAATATCTCGTAGTCAAAAAGGCGAGCGGCATCAAGATCACCTGCGATACCACCAGGATCGAGCATGATTCTCAGACCAATTTCGTTGCAGAGCTCCATGGTTGCAAGCGCAGTGTCATACGGCATCTCCAACGAGAGTACAGCGAATCCGCCATTGCTCTTGGCTGTCTGAAACACGCTGAGTGAGCCCTGAATGTCATCCCTCGAGAAGTCTTCATTGATTCCGGGAACAACGTAAATCTGATTATTGCCCTTCGTATCGACTGCAATGAGAGCGATTTGCGGAAACTTTCCACACTCCTCGAAATCGTGTGCACGAATGTGATCGGTGTTCACTCCTGCGGCATTGAGGGCATTGATGGGCACTTGCCACAACCCAAGCGGGTCGCGAGATGTCTTGCCGACCATTGCTACCACCCCCGGGCCGGCAAGGATCGACAGCATTTGTGCGATATTGCGGGACTTGCCACCGGCACCGATCTTGAGTTCTCCACCTTGAGCAAGCTCGCCCGGTCCAACCAAACGCGGCAGCCTGAGCGCTACCACGTCTGTGCCAATGCCGCCTACAACGACAGCAGATATCAAATTTGTTGTCATGAAAATCTCGACGCACTCTCAATC
>CAYZJR010000008.1:3137-68758 GCA_964478655.1 uncultured Candidatus Obscuribacterales bacterium | reverse complement strand
CAACGACAGCAGATATCAAATTTGTTGTCATGAAAATCTCGACGCACTCTCAATCAGGGACCGGCCATTATCTCCCATTGAATCGCAAGGATGGAAGATCTGAGAGGAACAGTTACAGGTATTGTTCAAGATGGAACAGTAAAGCTGTGACCATACCAGTAACGATTCCCGAGCTAGCGCGACCCACGCCATACCGAGCCTTCATTCGCCTTGGCAGAGATACCCACGCAAGCCACCAGAAAGGCAACCACTAGCTGCCTCGCCTCCCACTGACAGAAAAGCAATATCACAAGCAAAAGGCACTTACCGGTACGCCAGACAGGTCCATCTCAAAATAGCATTCATACCAGTTTCCAGACACAGAATCAAGACTGATACTGTGCCTACACATGTTTTCAAGCACACTTTGACTGAACCGCTGTCGCATTCATAGCCCTGCCGCAGTCTTGCAATCACAGCAGCGCCCATTCCTCCAAGGGAGTTGCTGATGACTTTGAAGACTCTATTTAAATTTTAGAATCGATAGTACTAAGACACCTAGTAATTCAAGGCAAAAGACAAGGTGACCGAAAGACCAGCTTAGCAGCGGGCTTTCGGTTATCCTTGTCGCAGCAATCAATTCACTCCCATCACTCACATCGCACAAAAGAAACGAGACAAGCTCAAGAAAAGCAGCGCCTCGTTCTCCGGTTTGCTGACGCCGTGCCCCTCGTTGTCGAACTCCAAGAGTTGGTATGCGACGCCGGCACGTTTCAATGCCACACGCACTTGCCTCACATTTTCAGGTGTGACATTTGGATCTTTGCCACCCTGAATGATAAGAAGCCGTCCTCGAATGTTCGACACGAAGTTGATTGGCGAACGCTCGCGATAAATCTCAGGAACCTCCCGCGGAGTTCCACCGAGCATTTCCACACTAAGCGTACGCAGGTCAGGGCGGGTCGTTTCGTAATCAACTACGAGGTCAGTCATGCCACACATCGGAGCAGAAGCTGCCACCAATTCTGGTGCCCAATGTGTAATAGCATGCCAGGATGAATAGCCCCCGTACGAGATGCCGGTAACACCTACTCTGCCTTTGCGAGCGATTCTTCGCCGAATCAAAGCCTCGATACCGGAGCGGATGTCCTCTTGTTCATCCATTCCCCACCCCTTAGCTTTGATGGCATTCTGAAACACAAGTCCATACCCCGTGCTCCCACGATAGTTCGGCATGAGTACGTTGAAGCGCTCGGACACGAGGTATTGCACCAGCGCATCGAAGCGATCTTCAGAACGCTCTCTCGGACCACCGTGGATGTAGACAACTGTTGCCCTGGCGCGCCGAGCACGGTACAAGAACCCATGCAGCGCAAGCCCATCGAACGACTTCCAGTAGAAATCTTCGGCAAAGACGAACGTCGACTCCAAAGTGCGCGTACGCGCACTTGCCGCAATCAGACGCGTCACATTGGTTGCCGCTGAGGTCCTGCGTCTGGCGTCAAATGTGAAGCGCACGAGATGATCGGCATGGGCGGACCCGTACCGCAAGCCAAGCCAAGAAACACTGCTGCCCTTGCGAATTCGTGCAAGTGGGCGAACAGTCGTTGAGTCTTTTGATGCAACGACAGTTTGTCTGCCGGTGTCAGGATTGACGATAACAGCCTGCTCTCTGCCTCGGACGACCTCGGTGACGACAATGCTTTGGCTGCCAGGAACAGTTGCGACGCGCTCAAAGTTTCGCACATCATCACGACTCAACCACTCGATGGCACCGGATACGATATCAAAGACACCAAGGTGGCGACCAGTGTCGAACTCGGCAAGAAACGCGATTCGAGTTCCATCCGTAAGCCAGCACGCGCTAACCTTGCGGTCACCGCCGAAGTTGAGAATCTCACGATCTTCGCTGCCATCGACACGCACAAGCCAGGCCTGCTGCCCAGCAGCGTGCGCATCCGCACGGAAGTAAAGAACATGTGTGTTGAGGCTGTTCAACACAGGTGCATTGCCCTCAACCTTCTCCGGAGAGCGAAGCGGTTTCGCCAACAGCTTGCGCTCTCCGCCAACAAGATCGTGCCTGTAGACAAACGTCGAATCCACGAGCTTCTTCGTCTCGAAGTCGAAGTTCGCGCCATAGACGAGACAACCTCCATCTCGCGACAAATCGCCGCCGCGAATGAAGTACTCAGGATTCTCATCAGTCAAAAGCTTCGGCGGTTCATGGCCGCCCACGAACACTTGGTACAGGCGCACCCGCTCATTGCCGTCATCATCAGCCTCGACGATAAGCGACTTGCTGTCGTGACTCCAAGAAACAACGTAAGTATCGTTGCCGAGATCACTCAACTGCTTCGGCAAGGCAAAATCTTCGCCACCACAGGTGGAGGCAACGTAGACGTTAGTTCGACGGTTCTTTCGAGCCCAAGACCAGGCCACGAGCTTACCGTTTGGCGATACCTTGGCTGCCTGCACTACCGGCAGAGTCAGCAAGGCATCAAGAAAACTTGAATTTCTTTTGGACATGTTCAAGCCTCCTGGACCCTTACTGGGTTTTGAGGTAGACACGCAAAAATCAGGAGTCTCCTGCCCTCATTTAGAAAGGGAGGAACATCAAATTAGTTTCGAAAACAGTGAACTTCGATTCGGCTACGGAACTTTAGAGAAACAAAAAATGACAGTGGCAACACTAGAAAGCGACTCGCGGAAAGGCAATAGCCTCTATGTTCTATTTCAGACAAGAAGAATAATTTCGGCCTCAGAAAATAAAATTGCCAGCCAAATCCGGGCTCCATCACTTTCACAGCTACATCAACCTGACAACCGACAGGCCTAGCCGAAGACGTGACGGAACCCGCAAACGTGTTAATATCGGGCATTTACAGCCCCAGTCCGCAGGAAGTCGTCATCAAGAAGCAAGCACACGTCTGCAAAGTGCACCCGCTTTTCGTCGCTGCGGCAGTCATTGCTCTTGCGACTTCATCTGCCGTTGCTGCCATAGCAAAAACCACAGAACCAGCCATTCTTTTGACACAAGAATCGAGGATTCAAGGACACTGCGAGCTTCTGTATTCGAAGACGGGCATCAAACTAACGATGCCGAAAAAGAACTTGGTGCTGTGCATGCAGAGTCCGACTTGGAGGCTTTCTTACTACAATCCACGGACGAAGCGCTGCTTCCAATGCGATCCTCGCGATTGGAATCCCAATGTGACAATCGTCTCCGCATTGCTTCGACCTGGCGACTCGACAGAGCTCAAGCCGGTCTCGGTGGAGACTCGCAAACTCATGGGGCTGGTCTGTAAGCGGTGGCAATTGAAATCCGCGACTGCGTCGAGTGGTTCCAAAATGCGGAGATCGTGGCAAAGGCAATTGCTTCGCGCCGCCGAGTTTTGGGTTGTGGAAACGAAAGATATACCGGAGGTGGCGCTGAAAGCCGTGGGAAAAACACTGGTTTTACCTCCCATGTCCGGTATCCCTCTTGCTTGTTCGCGCACCAACGTGAATGGAGACACCGTCAGGGAGCTGCGATTGCTAGATGTTTCCAAAGTAAAAGCAAGCTCGTCTGACTTTGCACTGCCTCCTGGAATTAAGCGCGTCAGCGAACAAGGAGCAGTTATTCAGAGCGGCTACAACGATCTTCAAGAATTGATCGAATGATGTTTGCGTTTGAATTTATCCAAGTATCCACTATATTAATTAGTATCTGACTCCCAAAGAACAAAAGACGCAGCGCACTCCGCCCCATCGGGGTCGGGCGGAGGCGCTGGTCTCTTGTTGTAACTAGGTGAGTCTAGGGCAGAGGCTTGTTAGATCACCTCGTCCGTTCGGGCGCGCTTGATGGCGCGGTCCAACACGTACGCGGCGATTTCCAGATTGCCGGTGTGCTCGAAGTGGGGCGCGCGCATCAGGGACATGTAGTGCCTGACACGACGCTCCAGCTTGCGAAACTGCTTCGTCGACAGCCGCACCGCGACACCGCCCGCATAGAGCGCGAGATAGCCGACAGCCTGGCTGTCGAGCGTCACGCGCACCTTGGAGCGATCGCAGGTGCCATCGAGAGCCTGGTGCTTGTGCTGCACCGGCTCGGGATGGAGGTAGATGGCGGCGATGGTGGCGCAGACGTGCAGCGGTTCTCCGGTAAGGAAGTTCCGCGGCAGACCTGCCATCATCGAGCCGAATCCACGGCCGTTGTCGAAGTCCACACTGGTGTTCTGGAGATGCTTGCTCTTGCTCATTGGTTACGTACCCTTCTTCCGAGAGTTTTTTGCCAACTGCGGCACCACAATTGGTACCACGCCGGCTTACAGCAAACGGGTCACCTTCCCGAAAGGTGACCCGCTTTACTGGCGTTGTGAACGGGACTCAGCCCGACCGACCGACTTACTTGGTCGGCGGTGTCTGGTCCTTGGCCGCGGCGCCGTCACCGAGGTCGACGTCGTTCGTCTTGTCGCCATCGAGTTCGCGCGACAAGAACTTGCCCAGGCGGAACAGCTTGGGTGCGCCGATCGCCACGAAGACGATATAGGTCGCGGCGGCGATGATGTAGCCGGTGGTGCCGATGACGAACGCAGGCGCCGTCAGAAGCGACGTGATGCCGGCGATGATGCACAGCGTGACCGTGAAGGCGGTCGCCGTCTTGGTGCGGGTCTTCAGGAAGCGGAACAGGTGCGTGGCGGCGATGAACGCGCCGAGACCGAACGGGAGGCCCAGAAACAGGACCACGGGAAGCAACAGGAAGCTGCTCATGTGTGAATCTCCTTGAGAAAGGTTGTTGACCAGATTGTGGAATCACTCCGCGCCTGCCCGAATAGGCAGACGCGGCGCGGAGTCACGCGACCCCGCAAAGAAGTCGGTTACAGTCCGAGCGACACCAGGATGGACATCAGACCGGACGGCTGAAACACCGTCCAAGCCAGGAAGCCACCCAAGGCGAGCCAGGAAGCGAGAGTGACGATACGCGTCTGCGTCCCCACTTCGAAGTAACCAGGGTTCGACCGAGCCACTTCGGCGCGCATTTGTATGTCGCCATACGCCTGCATGCCGATCATGACGCCGATCATGAGGTTGAAGGTGCTCACGCCTCCGAACATCACGAACATGACGTAGAGGAACATCGGAGCGCCCAGTACCCACATGCGCCGATCGACCGCCATTGAGATGCGGCCGCCGTCCAGCGGTGAGAGCGGAATGAGGTTGAACAAGTTCAACATCAAACCCCACTGTGCAATCCTGAAAAGATCTCCTACGCCCATCCAGAGTCCGAGGGCGAAGCAAATGACACTAGCCACGGTGCCAAGGAGAGGGCCGGCGATGCCGACGTACGCTTCCTCTTTTGCCGTAGCGGTCGGTCCCATGAGGACCGCCGCCCCGAAGGGCGTGAAAACCGGCGTCGACACCGTCACACCAATCCGCTTTGCAGCGAGATAGTGCCCCATCTCGTGAACGAAGATGAGGATGAGGATGCCGAGCGCGATGTTGACAGAACCGGTCATCATCCACCAGAACGCGACCGAAATCGCGAAGCTGACGATGGTGGTGGTTCTTTGATCGAGTCCGAACATTTGAACTGCTCCGAAGGTCCCGGTCTATTGACAAACGTGGTCCGGGTACCACCTCCAAAGACACGACACCGGACATTCGCCGGCGGTGAGTCTTTTGAGTTCCACTCGCTAAAGCGCGCGAGCAGCGCAGCAGAAAGAAGTTGTTGGCGAATGAGGCCATACGCATGCGGTCTAGCAGTGCGGCGTTCGCCGGCCCGCACCGGGACTCACCCGCTTGCGCAGATGAGCCCCGGCTGACTGTCATGCGCATGGCTGACATCCACGTCGTCGTTACGCAGTCACCGCGCCTGCCGCCGAAGCGGTGGACGCAGCCGCGGCCTTGAGCTCTTCCTCCTTGGTCAGGCTCGACTTCATCCAGGCAAGCGCCAGGATGAGCATCGACTGACCCCAGGCCAGAGGCTCGTTCTCGTCGGCGATCCACTGACGCGAATCACGGTCGACGATCCAGCACTCCGGAATCAACCAGCGCGTGGTCAGCGAAGCCAACGCGCGGTTGAAGTGGAAGGTCTGCCTCTCGAGATACTCGGCGTTGCCGGTGCGTTGGTAGAGGTCACCATACAGCACCGACAGCGTGGGCGAACCATGGCACCACTGCGCTTCCTCGCCGGGGGCGAGATCGCGGCGGTTGACCCGGCCGTCCCAGACGTCGCGGTTGAAGCGACGAATACCGAGATGTCCCATCAGCGAGTCCTGAACTTTGTCGATGACCTTGACGGTCGTCGCGTCGTCCAGCACTGGCTGACCGGCGATGGCAGCAAGCAGCAAGGGATTGATCTGCGCGAGGTCCACGTCCCGCACCTCTCCGTTGTCGGAGCGGATGAACTCTTTGGTGTCGAGTTCGCGGAGCTTGGTTTCGCACTTCTCGATCAGCTCCTCAACGCCATTCACATAGACGCTGAAGTCGCCGCCATTTGCGTGGTGGTAGAGCGGTCCATGCTTGCGCATGAACTTCAGCTGCTCACGCAGGCTGACGAGCGCACAGGCGATCGACGACCAGTGCTCGGCGTTCTTGTCCTCCCAGGCACCCAATTCCCAGTCTTCCCACACGTGCAGCTTCCACCAGTAGTGGTGCAGCAGGCACGCGTAGACGTTGGCCGCCGGCTGAAGCGACGGGTCGCTCCAGAACAGCCGCCCCTCATTCAGGGAGTGGAACAGCTTGAAGTTGACGAACGCCAGCGAGTCGTTCTGCGCGTGGCCCCACGGGTCACCCACTTCCGCCAGCGAAATCGGGTTGTAGCGGATGTTGGGCCGCCTTCCGAAGTCAGCAGCGTATCCGGAGACGCGACCGAAGATCACGTCCAAGAACCGGAAGTCGTTGCGGTGATGGTGCGTCAGGCACGAGAGAAGACCACGCTTCCACGCATTGGGAGAAATCTGCGTCGCCTCGGCCAGCTGAGGGTCAAGGGAAGCCGCTGATTCAGCCAACGTCTGCATGATGCAGTCGCGATCCCACTGGTTGTCCAGCTGACCGTCGAGGGCCTTTTCGAGCGTGAAGTCGATGTCGAGAACCGTCACAGCGGAGCATCCCCCGCTGGAATACCGGCGCACCTTCAGAGTGCCGTGCTCGGCGAGCGCCTTGCGAACGGCTTCGAGGGTGGCCAGGTCGTAGTTGGAACGAATAAGTGGGGCGACTTCCGGGTTCTGAACCGAGATGTCCACCCGCTTCGAGACGTTTGTCGTTGACATGTCGAAGTCTCCTATTCCGCCGACTGCAAGTTCTTGCAGTCGGGTCTTACGAGTTAAGAAGGTCTCGAGAGAATGTCCGCCTGCGACGTGCGGCTTGGCTGACTCGAGAAGGTAACGAACCCCGCATAGGACACGCGCAGTGCGACCACCTCGCTTTTGGCAGGTGGTAGGATCTGTGCCTGGCTTACGGCGAGGTCAACTAATGGAAACTAGCGAAGGCAACCGCGAAGACCGTCCTTGGGGCAGCTTTTGGGTCTTGCAAGACCTTTCTTACACCAAGGTGAAACGATTGCTTGTGAATCCGGGTCACCGTCTCAGCTTACAAAGTCACAAGCACCGCGACGAACACTGGGTGATCGTTCGCGGCACAGCAACAGTCGAGCTGGACTCTGTCACCAAGACTCACAACTACGGCGAACACATCTTCATCAAGCGCGGCGTCAAACACCGCATATCCTGCAGCGGTCCAGACCCCGTCGAGTTGATCGAGGTCCAGACCGGTGAGGCATTTCCTGAGGAAGACATCGTCCGATACTCGGACGATTACAATCGCGTCTAGGCGCGGTCAAACGCGGGATGCCTCCGCTCAAGAATCAGCCGAGCAAGGTCGCAGTCGGCTCTAGCAGAAACGCTTCATGCGTGGCCCTTCTGATGAGGGTTAGCTGAACATCGAGATCGCGATCGACACGACGATGATCGTGTTGTTGATCGAGTGCGCGATCACGGGCACCCAAAGGGTGCCTGAGCGACGGTACGCCTCCGAGAGCACCATGCCCATCGCGAGGTAGAACAAGAATCCCGAGAGATTCATGTGCGCGATTGCAAACATAAGCCCACTCAGAAGCGCAGCCAAAAAGTCGGCCATGCCCTGAGTACGAATTGTGTTTGCCAATCGTCCGTTGCGCAAAGAGCTGCGCAGCACGTTGTAAAGGAAGCCGCGAAACACGACCTCCTCCAAGAACGGACCCGTCGAGACGAGCAGGGCGAGGGCTAGAAACTTCCAGCCCGTCATTGACTTCACGATGTTTGCCGCCGGGTCGACGACCGCGGGCATGGGAATCAAGCTCACCAACTCGTTTGCCAGCGCCATCGCGCCGAACGTGAGCAGCGAGTAAAGAATGACCTTCCGCCAACTCCCGTTCAGACTCTTCGTGTTGAGCGCCAGAACAGACGATAGCGAGAAACCATCCTTCCGCAGCGCACGCGAGAGGTACCAGATCTCAGCTCCGAAGCCGCTCGCGAACGTGGTGACCATCATCACGGCTAAGAAACCCGCTTGGTCATTGGTGATCCAGTCGAGCGGAGCAGTGATGTTGAAGTACGCAAGAGCCGCGACCACAGCAGAGAAAGCAATCACCGGGAGGAAAGTGCCCACGATGAAGAACACGAGCGCAATGATGTACGTCGTGCCGAGTTTTGAAATCGTCCAGGGGAAATCCACCTGGAGTCGGACTGTCGGATGAACCAACGCTGTCCATAGCTGCTTGATGGTGTTCATAAGCAACCTCCTCTTGTACGGTAGAGGAGGCCGAAAGCTCGTTTAGCTCTCGGTCTCAGATTGTTGAAAAATCCGGTCGACAGTTGGCTGGTCTTCACTCGATCACCTCAATGTGAAGGTGATTGCCTTTGCCGAAGGCTAGAGGTCAGACTTTTGCTGGATCGATCGGCGAGAAAACTCAAGAGAGAGAAACGAATGTACGAACACCTTAGCGAACTGCTTCGCGTGACTCAAGGATGTCAAGAATTACAGCTCTAAATTATGGTGTTTGTTAGTAGCTAGGCTGAAACCTTTATGAGCACTAGTTTCCGTACTCCTGGAACTAGTTTCCAGAAGAACGCAGTACCAGATCACTGTTCTACAGAATTAAATCATTAACAGTTAGCGTAGTACGCGAAAGCTAAAGAAATCAGAAAGAAAGAATTCATCGCCTTTGCCATGAAATCATTGTGCTGCAATGGTTTTGAGAGAAGGAGTTCAAACCATCGCGCAGCCGCGCAATTTATTGACGCAAACCTCGCATTACCGGCGCGAAGCAATAACAGAAAGAACCGCCTATAAAAGTGCCTAATGTTAGCTGCCATCAAGCTTCCGACGAACTCTTTGCAAGCACCACAGGAACAGCTTTCGGACGTTCCCCACCAAACGTTCCACCCGGTTGTCAAGCGACAAAATGAGTGGCCATGCCGGTTGCATCGCTTCCATCAGATCCTTAGGGTGAACAGGTTGTTTTTCCTCGCGTTTTGAAGTGTTAGCACGCGTTCATTAGTTTCTTTGCTCCCCATCCAGAGAACATCGATAACGATCAGCTTCCAAAAATAGCTGAACGAGTGAACAGGTGCTTGCCTCCAAGACGTTTTTTGCTGCTTCAGAAGATTCCGACTCCCAGCTAAAGCCAGGAGTCCAAGGGAAAGAAAAAAATGAAGAGTACTCTGAAAGGCAATTTGGCAGAGCATGCTGCTTGCTGCGGTCACCTCCAGTGGTGGCACGAAGCGATGCTCGGCGGACGAAAGCCCTTCGCGCTGCCCGGCACGCAGAAACAGTATGCGCCGGACATGCCGGTTAACGTTCATCACATCAAGCTGGTGCTCGATGTGGATCCTATTGCCCGCACACTTTCCGGCGTTTGCCACACCACTGTTGAAGCGGTTGGCGAGGAAGTGCGGGACCTTTTCTTCGAAGCTCAGGACCTGGTGATCTCCAGTGTCTCCGTCGCCAATGCAGCTGACACTCTCGCTTTCGAGACATCGGAGCATGGCTTCAAGGTGGCGCTGCCCAAGAGCATCAAGCCCGGCGAGAAGCTCGAAATCGCCGTCGTCTACAAGATCGCCAGCCCCAAGCTCGGCATCTACTTCACCGGACCCACCGGGCTTTATCCCAACAAGCCGTACCAGATGTGGACGCAGGGTCAGGACAATGACTCGCACCACTGGTACCCGGTGGCTGTTGCCGACTGGCCGAACCACAAGATGACCTCCGAGGTCATCGTCACGGTGCCGGAGCAGTTTACGGCGCTTTCGAACGGCAAACTCGTTCGCGAGACGACCAACCAGCCCGCCACCGCCGACGGTGACAAGACCAAGACCTTCCATTGGCTGCACGACAAGCCGCACGTCCCCTACCTGGTGACGCTGACGGTTGGCGTGTTCGCGAAGTTGGAACAGTCCTTCGAGGACATCCCGGTGGAATTGTACTGCGACCCGTCGCTTCTGCCGCAGGCGCGCGAGTACTTCAAGGGCACCGCCGACTTGGTGGCGCTCTTTTCGCGGCTCTACGGTGTGCGCTACCCGTGGCCCGGGAAATACGCGCAGGTGATGGTGCAGGACTTCATCTTCGGTGGCATGGAAAACACCACCATGACCACCATGACCGATCGCATCCTGGCCGATCAGCGCACGCGCGACGAGTATCGTCGCCTGGAGATCCGCCTCAACGCGCATGAGCTGAACCATCATTGGTTCGGCGACCTGATCACCTGCCGTGACTGGTCGCACGGCTGGCTCAACGAAGGCGGTGCCACCTACGGCGAGGTGGAAGCGATCGAACACCTCTACGGCAAGAAGGAACGCGACTACTACGTGCTGGGCCTCGCCCGCACGTATTTCGGCGAAGATCGGCGTTACCGTCGCCCGATTGTCACCAACCGCTATCGCGAGCCGATCGATCTCTTCGACCGCCACCTCTACCAGAAGGGTGGGTTGGTGCGGCACATGCTGCGCTACCTGCTCGGCGATGAGGGCTATTACCGGTCGATGAAGACCTTCCTCACCGACAACGCCTTCCAGCCTTGCGAGACGCACGATCTCGTAAAGGCAATCGAGAAGGCGACGGGACGCAACCTGCGCGAGTTCTTCGACCAGTGGGTCTACGGCGCTGGGTTCCCCGAGTACAAGATCACCTACCTCTGGGACGATCGCAACAAGGTCGCCACCGTGAAGGTGTCTCAGGTGCAGAAGCTCGAGGGTGAAACCGGACTGTTCACTATGCCTATCGTGATGAGCTTCGGTTTCGCCGATGGCTCATACATCACGCGCACGGTGCACGTAAACGACAAGGATGAGTCGTTCAACTTCGTCTTCGACGCGAAGCCGACGACCTTCCGCTTCGACCCGGAAAACTGGGTTCTGAAGACGGTCGACCTTTCGGGTGTGCCGAAGAATATGCTCATCGAGCAGCTCAAGAGCGATCCCGAGGTCATGGGTCGCGTCAACGCCGCACTGGCTCTCGCGAAAGTCGGCGGCACCGATGTGGTCGACGCTCTGGAAGCGGCGGCCCAAGACAATGGAGCGTTCTTCTGGGGTGTCTCGCTGGAAGCGGCTTCGTGCCTCGGCACGATCGGCACGCCGTCCGCCCGTGAAGCGCTCAAGCGCCTGGTGAAGACGACCAACCCGTTTGTCCGCCGTGCGGTGGTCAACGCGCTTGGCACCTTCAAGGACGAGTCGGTGGGCGAAGTGCTCGCTGGAATCGTCACCGGTGGCGAAGAGCAGAGCTTGTTCGTGCTTGCCGATGCCTGCGCGGCGCTGGGCAAGACGAAGTCTCCTGCCGCCTTCGACGCGCTCAAGTCCGCCCTTGAGATTTCCTCGTGGAACGAAATCGTCCGCGTCGGTGCTCTCAACGGTTTGGCGGAGCTCGGCGACGAGCGCGCTGTGGAGTTGGCGAGCGATTTCGCAAAGGGCGGCAAGCCCTGGCACGCTCGTCCGGCCGCCATCGGCGCACTGGGCAAGCTGGGTGTGAAGCAGTCGAAGGCAGTCGAAGCCTTGCACGAGCTGGCCAACACCGATGAGGCGGAGCAGTTCACCCTGCGCATGTCTCTCATCGGCGCCCTCGGCGAGGCGAAGAAGCCGGAGTCTGCTTCGGTTCTGAGCCAGCTGGGCAAGACGGCCTACGACGGTCGCGTCAAGCGCGCGGTCGCCGAGACTATCGAGAAACTCAGCGGTGGCACCGCATCTGGTGTCAACAACACCGAAGTCGAAACGCTCAAGGGTGACGTCGCCAAGCTGCAGACCACGGTCCGCGAGCTGACGGATAAGCTCGAGCGCGAGACCCTCGGTGCCACGAAGAAGACCGCGCGCAAGCGTGGTGCTTCAAAGCGCGCCGGCAAGACCAAGAAGTCTGCCTAAGCGCTGTCCACTGTCTCAATTGCAACTATAAACCGCAAAACCGGATGGCGGCGCCCTCGGCTTCGCATAGTGCGAGGTCGAGGTGCGCCGCTGTCTGCGGCTTAAGGAGTCAATTCACATGAAGCGTTCTAGAAAATCCGGTGCCGTACAGGCAACGGTTGTCGAGCCGGCTGCCACGACGACGCCGGCTGCGTCTCAAAATTCCGCTCGTGCGCTCAACTACGCGATCACCATGCGGCTGAAGCTCTATCACCGCGGCGGCACGCTCGCCAAGGCACTTGCCGTTATCGCCGAAGTCGGCGGTGACACCGGTGCCATCGACACGGTGGAGCAGAATCCCGAGTTCACCATTCGCGACATCTCTGTAAACGTCTCCGACAAGGCCCACGCCGACGCGCTCGAAGCCAAGCTGAAGACACTCCAAGACGTCGAGTTCATCAACTCTTCCGACCCGGTGTTTCTCAAGCACCTGGGCGGCAAGATCACGGTCGTTCCGCGCGTCGAAATCAAGACTCGCCATGACCTCTCGCAGGTCTACACCCCGGGCGTCGCCCAGGTGTGCAAGGCGATTCACGCGGATCCGTGCAAGGCCTATACGCTTACCATGAAGGGCAACATGGTCGCGGTCATCACGAACGGCACACGAGTTCTCAGCCTCGGCGATATCGGTCCCAAGGCGGCTCTGCCGGTGATGGAAGGCAAAGCGATGCTCTTCAAGAAATTCGCCGGTGTCGACGCCTTCCCCATCTGCCTCGACTCGACGGACACCGAAGAGATGATTCGCATCATCAAAGCCGTCGCTCCCGGCTTCGGTGCCATCAACCTGGAAGACATCGCGTCTCCGGGCTGCTACGAGATCGAAGACCGCCTGCGCGACGAGCTGGACATCCCGGTGTTTCACGATGACCAGCATGCCACGGCTATCGTCGTCGCTGCCGCTGCCATCAACGCCGCCAAGCTCGTGAAGAAGCCACTGTCGCGACTCAAGGTGGTCGCCTGCGGCGTCGGCGCTGCCGGACTCGCCTGCGTCAAGCTGCTCATTGCGCTCGGCGTCAAGAATGTCGTCGGCTACAACGCCAACGGCGCTGTCTACAAAGGCAAGGAAGGTCTGACGGAGCAGGAGCAGTGGCTCGCCGAGAACTCCAACCCGAAGCAGTTCAAGGGCAGCATGAAGGACGCTCTCAAGGGCGCCGACATGTTCCTCGGACTGTCGGTGGGTGGCGTGCTCAAGGGCGAAGACCTGAAGGTCATGGCACGCGATGCAATCGTTTTCGCGCTGGCCAATCCGACTCCGGAAGTGATGCCTGAAGATGCTGCTCCTTTCGTGCGCGTCATGGCGACGGGTGGCTCCAACTACCCCAACCAGATCAACAACGCACTGGTTTTCCCCGGTATCTTCCGTGGTGCACTGGACGCCCGCGTGCCCAACATCACCGAGGAGATGAAGATCGAGGCGGCCAGGGCATTGGCGGCTGTCGTGTCCAAGACCGAACTGCACGAGGACTACATCATCCCGAGCGTGTTCGACCCGCGCGTCGCGAAAGCCGTCGCTGGGGCCGTCGTCAAAGTGGCTCAGGCCAACGGCGCTCGCGAGCGCTCGTGCAACAAGCACAAGTAGCGCGCCTCGAAGCGACTAACCGTATCACCACGCGCAGGAGACTGCATCGCGCGATGCAGTCATCCTGCGCGTCATCCCATTAACGAGTTCCTTCGCTTGTTTCCGCGAAGGACCACCCTCTGGGTGCAACGATTTAGGAGGACACTATGGATGAGAACACCACATCCGGTGCCCAGGCTCCCGACGCCAACCGCGACTGCGAGCCTGCTGCGCAGGATCACTCTTCTACAAGCCCTGCCGTGCTGGCACCCGCCAACAGCAAAGCGGCACCGATTCAGGTGATGCTCTATGACGCCGAAGGGCTGAAAGAGCACGCTATTTTTGACCCCGACCAAATCACCGCCATGATTCCGACTGAAAAGGGCAAGGTGATTTGGGTCAACGTCGACGATCTCGAAGATCACGACTTGATCGCCAAGATTGCGAAGATCTTTAACCTGCACCACCTCGCGGTTGAGGACTGCATGAACAACCACCAGCTCGCGAAAGTCGAGGCGTACAAAGACCATCTCTACATCGTCACGCGCATGGTGTCGTTGGAACACCATGTCGAAACCGAGCAGCTCAACCTGTTTCTCGGCAAGAACTACGTTCTCACGCTGCAAGGCGGGAGAACCGGTGATTGCTTGGGTCAGGTGCGCGATCGCGTGCGCAAGTCTTCAGGAAAGATTCGCACGGATGGTCCCGACCACCTCGCATACGCAGTTCTCGACGCCATCATCGACAACTACTTCCCGGTGCTGAACGCGCTTTCGGACAGGCTCGATGACCTCGAAGACGATTTGCTGGCCAAGCACGACTCCAAGCTGCCGGCAAAGATTCACGCCATCAAACGTGACACGCGGGTGCTTCGGCGCTCGATCTGGCCGCTGCGAGACATGCTCAACGTGCTGATTCGCGACAACAACCAGCTCATCTCGGCAGACACCCGCATCTACTTGCGCGACTGCTACGACCACTGCCTGCGGGTCATAGACCTGGTGGAGGTCGACCGAGAACTCTGCTCCGACCTCATGGATCTGCACCTGAGCTCCAACAGCAACCGGATGAACCAGGTGATGAAAGTTCTCACAATCATCACCACGTTGTTCATTCCGCCCACGTTTATCGCGGGCATCTACGGCATGAACTTCGAGCACATGCCCGAGCTGAAGTGGCTGCATGGCTACCCCTTCGCTCTCGGCATCATGCTGTGCATGGTGGTGGGGCTGCTGTGGTTCTTGCGTCGGCAAGGTTGGCTCAATCGCGAAGAGTTTCGCGAGGTCAAGGCAAGCCGCAAGAGCAAGTCTTGAGCATCGTTTGACGCCACCGCCAACGGTGCGCACCGAACGAGCTTGAGCAGGAGAGAACGCGGGTGACACCGCGTTCTCTCTCTTTTTCGACGCTTCCTACTGTGCGCCATAGTATTCACCCCAAAAGCTCATACGAACTTTCACATCATTGTTATTTTGAAGCAGCACAATGAGACATCTTCAGGAAAACCTCAGATTCAATCCGTATTATGCAAACAGAGTCACATGCAAAAGGGATTCAATTACTATGCTCGCAACCTCGCAAACTGCAACCGTTCCAGTCTCATCTATTGCCGCCTCTTCCATCGCGCCTGCGAACTTAGTAGCATCAAGCACAGTTCTTCCCAACCTCACACGCGACTTCACCGAAACCCTCAACTGCTTCCTTCTAAACCAAATCGCTCACCAAACACAGCGCTACGAACAACAGTTCGAAGCTCTTCTGAATGGGGAGCAGATTTATGAAGCGCTCGTGTCTTCGCAAAAAGATGCCGTCAACTGGGCGGACATGATCGATCAACAATCTCTCTTGCGCGATCTAAAAATGTACGACGATCTGGCGAAAAGGGAAAAAACAAAATCCGAAAACGGATGGAGCGCCGCGCAGATAGCTCACTCACACAGAATGGCATTGGCAGAACCAATTGTCGAACGTATCAGGCTAGCGTATCTCTTCGTCCATTCCATGAACTTCGAACAGGCATACAAAACAATCGAAGATGCCGCCGATGTTGTCGTTGCACCTGCGGCATTGGAACTCGAATTCATTAACGACATTTCTCAAGCCGTACACCTTTTGAGAGACGTCATAAAACTAGCCTGCGATGCCTATTGTGTAGCACTTCTGTTTGAGGAGTGCGACACCAATCGCGATGGCGGCATTACTCGAGCCGATTTGGAAAACGCAACCAAAAGACGCCAATGCGAGGTACCACCAACCGTCCTGTCCTTCCTCCAACAGTATTTTTACTCTATCTGCCAAGAAGGCTCGGACTTCACACGACACGCAATCACGGTTGACTCTCTCAATGCTTTCATGCGTTCAAACTGGCTATGCAGTGCCTTCAAAGACTTGCTGATCAGTTAAACGGAACATCCAGCCAACATCTAACATACTGATCGGGACCGAATTGTCTTGGAGAGAATCGCTCGTCTAAATGCTCGAACAGCCCAGTGGTGTCATGGAAACAAACAGCATTTTTCTCGCCTGCCCACCGGTAAATGCGGTGTTCGGGACTGACTAAATATTCCACTTCGCGCTGACCATCGCGCGTTGGATAACGCAGGCGGTAGGCATAGTTGACTGGAGACGCGACTGTTCCTGCAGTGTTTATCGGAGTTTCCGGCTCAAATACTAGAAGATTTGAAAGACGCGACTCGATTTCTTTAAGCTCAGCTCGATCCAACTCATAGAATGGAAGCGGCCCACACGGTCGAACATTCACATAAAGCCTCACATTGGAACGATTGGAAGCACTCCAAACCGCCGATGTTCCTGCAAGAATGAGCAAAGTCAGTAATGCAATTTTCAAATGCTTTGTTTTAAGCACAGATGCAGACTCGTTGCGGGATACCATCTAACGACGCCGCAACAGAAGAAATTAGACCGTTCCAAAGATGCCTGCCGACTTAATCAACAAAATAAACGCCTCATTCGGCTTAAAACAACTCTCAAGCGCAAGTTTTACGCAATTTGACCGATTAAGGAACAAATTGGTCACGAAAAATGGAGACAGTAGTGAGGTCGATTCCAGATTCGTTGTCGCGACGAATCGCTGATTCGACCTTACTAACAACGGTTTGCACAAGGCTTCACACTGGGAGCAAATCGCCACTTCAGATGCAGAATCCAATTCCATGAGGAGGAGAAAAGTATGCTTGCATCAGCCATTTTGGCGCCCTACCAGAGCACCTCAGCCGTTCCAGCCAATACTAATCACCAACCGACTTCCAAGTTCCCTCAGCCTCAACAATCGCAGGGAGTCGATCCATCCGATGAATTAGCACAAGCAGTCAATCGCTATTTGCTCCACCAAATCGGAGAGCAAACACGCAACTACGAGACGTTGTTTGAGCGAGTTCTAAAAGGTGAAAAGGGATTCAATGCACTCGTAAATGCACAGAAGAATGCCATTCTCTGGGCCGATATGCTCAATCAGCCGGCCCTTATCCAAGACCTGCAAATGTATGAGTCAACCGGTGCAAGCCAAAGTGTTATTTCACATAGAATGGCTCTGGCTGAGCCCCTAGTCGAGAGAATTAGACTAGCCTATCTCTTTGTTTTTTCAGCCAATTGTGAGTTCGCAAAGAAAGCCATCGAAGAAGCAGCCTGCATAGAAGTGCCGTATCAAGCACTTCTGGTGCAGAGAGTGGCAGAAATATTTGAAGGGACAAAAACACTGAGAGATTTGATGACGCTGGCCCAAGAGGATCAATGTGTCGAGATTCTCTTTCAAGAGTGCGATATGGATCGCGACGGTCTTATAACCGCTTACGATTTGGAACTTGCAAAAGGGAGAGACTGCGGGGTTCCACACGGAATACTCTCATTCTTGCAAACGAAGAGTGAAGTCTTTGGCAGTGCAATAAACCGTGCCGAGCTGAAAGCGTATTTGCGCTCTAACTGGCTGTACGATGCGTTCAAGCAGTTGATTTGCTAGGTTCGCAGTAGTGCTAAACGAAATCAGGTTCAACACAGCACGATTTATGGGGTATAACACTATATACTATAGTTTCCGGCGGAAATAGAAAAATCTGCCTAGAACAAGGACGGCGAGAACGCTCCAATTGTTGATTGGATGTCCCGCCGCCCTTGACCCGGCTCGGCAGACTACCGGGGTTTTGGTTTAGCCCACGACCAGCGCTTCGATGAAACCAGCGCCAGCCAGCTTCGCGGCAATCACGCGGTGGCGACCGTCTTCGACGTTGTAGCCACCACCGGCGCGGTGCCGCAAAACAACACGCACCGTCTTGCGCCCATCTTCGAAGTCCTGACGCATAGCCTCGATCTGCGCACCATCGCGCTTCATGAGGTTGTGCCAGGTCGAATCAGAGAGAAAAACCTCGTCAAGAGCGACGAAAACGGTGTCGTTCGCCTCCTCCTCGCGGAAGCGGCGAACATCACGATAGGACTTGCCCATGATGCCTCCTTTGGAGAGGCACCTGGCACAAGTTGTTGATCCGGAGCTTCAGACAGACGTCATGCCTGTCTTACAAGAAGCACCGCTTGCACCAGGTCCTCTACCTTAGGTTCGTCATGGGAGCCTCCTTTTCGAATTGAGTTTGCATTTGGGTTTCCTTTTGCCAGGGTTTGTCACGCTGCGAACACTCGCTGCGAGCGGGCCAAGTTCGGGTTAGGCGCCCGCATCTTCCAGTTCGTTTTCGTCGTACACCGCGGTCACACCGTCAGCGTCGTGCTTGACGCAGATGATTGTGTTTTTCGGAAGGTAGTAGTAACCGGACACGCGCCCAGCACCATCCGCCCTCCTGTTTGAGACCAGCTGATGGTTCACCAGCCAAGCCCAATCCGCAGTCTTACCGAGGTTTGCGACCTTTACGGCCGCGCCAATGCCGAACTTGTTGGTATCGCTCATGATGTCACTCCAGCCTGCGCATCGAAGCCCTGAAATCGTCCTCAGGGTCTTCGGGATTTTGCGCAAGCGCGTCGCCACTTGGTTGCGGCAGGGCGAGGGAAACGCCCTGCCGCCCCGGCTCGGCGACAATGAGCCGGTCGCTTACTTCGAGCCCAGATACTCCTCCAGCCAGGGCTTGACCAACTCGACGCACTCGTCGGGTTCCATCACGCCCAGTCCGAGCGGGTTCTCCGGGTCGTATTCCACCTTCTTGCTCCAGCAAGCGAGAATGCGGTCGTTGCTCCAATCCGCTTGCGTTGCAGAGATTTCCAGGGTCGCCTCGCATCCACGCGCGCGGAAGTACACGTATTCCCCCGACACCAGTGTGCCGATGAGCTGCACGGGAACCTTGCCGTGAAAGCCAGAGTGTGAGCTGAAGAAGCGCGCGATCTCCGGTTGATTGCCAGACTCGTTCATGTAACTGGTTCCTTCTTGTTCTCGAAACAGAAAAGAATCTCGCGTCGCAGGTTTCGACCTGCGAAAAACGCGATCTGCGTGCGACTACGACTGCGGCAAGTTGCGACGAGCGAACTTGCGCAGACCGGAGCCGACCGTGACGAGACCGCTGACCAGCACCAGCAACGCCGGCACCGTGGTGAACCCGCCTGCGACATGCGCCACGAGGACGCCGACGAGCAGCCAGGCCACACCGCAAATCACTCGGCCCAAGCCGCGCCAGAACTCGCTTTTGGCGAAGAGCGTCGCGGCAGCGAGAACAGCGGTGATTGCCACCGCCCATGTGATAAGAGTTGGTGTCATGTGAAACTCCTTACGAGCGTTAGGTTTAACTGGCGCCGGTCGCTCGAGAACCAGCACCAGTTTTGTGAACCTCGACCTCAGAAGCCGCTGCCGGACCGTCCGAAGTCACACCCGCCATCATCGCCGGAGCGACAGCTGCCGTCGTCGTAGCGGTCACTTGAACGGAAGAAACGCCGTGGCAGTTCCTCCACGCGCTGGCGGAATGCCGCATCCGACAGAAGTCCCGCCGGAAGGATCGCCAGCACGATTGCCGATAGGACCAACAGGTTGATGTTGTTGACCTTGTAAGCAATCAGCATAAGTCCCATCAAGAACACGCACATGCAGCCTACGGTCGCCATCGTGAAGCGGAAGCCGACCCATTGCCGCGCCTTGAGCACGACACCACAGGCGATGGCAGCCGGAATCACGAACATGGCAACGCCGATGAAGTCGCCGAACAGCGCCAAGATGATCGGGACCGGGACCAGGCTGATGCCGGTCATCACGAAGACTTCCTTCTTGCCCTTGAACCGCATGATCGAGTCGATGTTGACGAGCATCGTCCAGCAGAACTGCATGACGAAGCAAATCAGAATACGGTCGACGTGGTAAGTCGAATTTCCAATTACGAGATCCATAGTTTTGTAAGCCTCCTACTTCTTGGTTGAACTCAAGAAAACAGACGCATCTGCCGCATCTCCGACAACGAGAGGCAGCGGATACGGGTCGATAAGAAACCTCGCCTCGGTGTTGAGGCGACGACAAGCCGCGGGCGAAAGCTGCCACACAGGCTTTCCATGGCTGTCCGTACCCAGAGAGAGAATCTGCTGTGTACGCACGAGCTCTTCAAACAACCGGCGGGCGACGAAGATGTGGACGACCGAGATGGTGACCTCTTTGAGGTCCTTCCCGATGTCCAGCGCCTCCACAATCGCGTCATCGAGAACCTGGTGACAGCGGTCACCGAGGTTGTCGTTTAGCATCGGCACAGTCCCTGACGCACGCTTTTTGAATTGCGCAATCGCCAAGGAAGTGAGCTGCACCGAATAGATAGTTACGGTGTCTTCCATAAAACGACTCCAGTTTGTCGGGCGTGCCCGATTGAGCGTTATAAACTACCCACGCAGTGCGCGAGTATCGACTCACCCTCCTCACCCAGCCAGACCTCTAGCTTTCACAAGACAGCGCGAACCCAGAACGGAAGCGTTCGAGTTCTACTCATCGAAAGATGAGAGGATGAGCTGCAAAAGCCAGGATGGAACAGATGGGTGCTTGGTGTTTTGTTCTAAAGAAAAAAGAGAGTGATAGCAGCATCCTAGCCTCAAGAGTCCTCAGTTCACCAAAGCTTTGATTTCGATCTCATGACGGTTTTCACCACGTTAGACCAAGTTAAGAAATTCACGAAGCTAGCTTAGTCTCTAATGTTCCAGAAAGAATTTAGCGTCATGTTTCGCGAAGTCCCGAGATGTCTTAGCTCTTTGTAGGCAAAAACGAAGACGAAAACCGCTCTGGAGGCGCCCAACCAGCGCCACTGTATTCGGTGCGGCAGTGTGCAGAAATCGTAGCCATTTTTAGTCTATCTTTTTGAGGAACTTTGAAACATTTGACAACAACGAGGAATTAGCCCAAAACCCTTACCTAATAAGCACTGTTACATGTTCCACTATATTTTTTAGTTACTACCCCACAAAAAGCAACGCGAAGAGAGCGACTTCTCTCCGCGTTGCCGCCGCCACATCAAATGTGCCGGCTAAGCATGAACTCCCCATCATGAAAGGGAGTAGCTTGCATTCGCCGGCACATCAATGTTTGTGCAAGACTTGCTTGCACCGACGGGCTTAGTTGATGCGGAACTTGATGCGGTAGCTGACGGTCGTAGAGCCCTTTGCCGGCACGGAAACCTTCCAGTTGCCCTGCTTGAACTCGGCGAACTCGTGGCTCTGCTTCAGCACCTCGGCGTTGTGCGGCACGGACTCGGTGACGACGACATCGACGTCCTTGTCCTTGTAGTTGTGGAGCACCAGCTCACGCTCTTCCTCGCGGAAGCGCGGCGGAATCTCCTTCACCTTCTTCTTGCCGGCGCCTTCGGCAGCCTCACGCCGACGGCGCGAGTGCTCACCGGGGGTACCGACGCCTGGGCCGCCCTGGGTCGTGATCGGCAGGTCGGTGGAGTCGTCCTCGACCTGAACCTCGGGGTCTTCCTTGAAGTCGACGAGCCGACGGGTGGCCTTGAGATCGCGCACGCTGTTGCGCAGATCGAGACTGAAGCCCTCGTCCTCGGCGACGTGGCCGACGTGGCAGCTGTCCGTCTTCTGCAGAGCGCCGGAGCTGTCGCGCTCGAGCACCGTGACGGCACCCGGAGGCAGAGCCATGCCGAGCTTGCTGTCCTTGTTGTTCTTCAGCCGCAGCCGGATGTTGACGGGGAGCTTGGTGAGAAGCTCCTTGGCCGCCTGCTCGTAGTAGCCGGCGTTGAGGTAGTACTCCGGCGTGGCAGGGATGTCGCCCGCCAGAACGAGAATGGCGTTGGTGGTGTCGTTGTCCTCGATGGTGAGCGCATCGGGCAGAACGTAGAGCTTCTGCTCACCGACGTTCTCGACCGAGCCGCCGTCGGCGGCGAAGTCCGCCATCGGAGCGGCTTCGAGAGAGGCCATTGCCGCCATGCGCATGCCACCGCCCTTGGGGCTTCGGCTGCGAACCGGCGCGTTGCCATAGTTGGCCGACGCGAGCAGCTTGAACTTCGCGTTGGGGAAGCGCGTGCCGCTCTGGTTGACCAGGTCGACCCAGCAGATCAGCCGCGCGAGCTTCTCGGTGGTCGAGTCGTAGATCGCTTCGTAGCGGGACGACCAGTTGATGCCGGCGGCCTCGTAGAGGACGTTGACATTGAACTTGCCGGCCTTGGACACAGTGGGAACCATCAGCAGGGAAGCCGTGGCCGAGAGACCCTTCGGAGTGTCGCCGTCGAGCTCGAACTCGGGTTGCATCTGGACGACGCGCGCCTTGCCTTCGACCTCGAGCACCAGCTGGTTGCCGAGGATGTGGCGCAGCACGCCGCGAACCTTCTTGACGCCCTCGGGGGTAGTCTTGAACAGAGTCACGGTGCGACCGACAGCACCCGCCAGAATAGTGGCGGAGTTGAGGTCGGCGGGCCGGTAGGTCATCGGACCGAGCTTGAACGAGCCGTCGCCTTCGACCTTGTCGACGGTGAAGCTGTTCTCGACGTACGTGCCAGGCAGATTGGCGACCTGAACACGGTTCTTGCCCTCGGCGAGCTCGACGGGGCGCTTCTCGCGGATGACTGCATTGCCGCCCTGGTAGGTGGTGATCTCCAGGTTCTCCGCGGTTTCGGACGTGACGAGAGCGTTCTCGGCGTTCTTCACTTCTTGGCTCATGAGTATTTGTTTCCTTTTTGGAGACTACAGACGACTTCTAGAAAGCCGCCTGCGCTGGGTAGAACGTGCATGTGCCGCGCAGCGTTCGGATACCTGTCATTTGTCCTCAGCCGTGAGTTCCACCACCTGCAGCGCATTGCAGAGGGAGGAGGCACAAACTTCTTAGACGGCTTTCCTTTGTGGGGATGCGGGTTTCGCTTGACTTCTTAAAAGGGAAAATAACAGGTCCCCACACCTTAGAAACCACAGCCGCGCTTTTCCACCATTAATGGTGCGGCTTAGAGCATGTTTAGAGGCATCGGTTGCGCTAGCCTCGCTAATAACTAAACAGCTCGAAATCTCAAAATTAATCGGTTTCCAAGAACCAAAACCCCTTGAACACCTTGGCTTTACACCCTCTTGATAACTATCTTAAGGTTACGTTTATCTTTCCTTCCCCAAGAACACCAGAAAGCCCAAAGACCTAGGCATCACACAAGTAGTTCAAACCTCGCGCTAGCTGTTTTGAGACAGAGGTCAGCTCACGCGAAATGGGGAAGACACCGAAATGCTGCTTGAGACCATTCAGAAGGTTGAGAGCCGCAGTTTCTTTTCAACCGGAACGCGACGGAAATCAGATCCCTCGGATCAGACGCCGCTGTTCTCACATCCTCGAATCGCCGGTTTACCGGCACTTACTAGGAAGGAATAGCAAAATGGAGACTTCAATTCTCACTCCTGAAGTTACTCGCGACCGCCTGGACCCGAATGCTCATTCGGAGCTGGAACGCGAGTTCATCAAGTTTCTCGATGAGGAGATGGTCGGCCAGGACGACGCCAAGAAGTTGGCGTTGCGCATCTTCAGGGCGATCTTCAACCCCCTGAAACCGGCGGATGCCCCCATCTTCTCGGCCATCTTCGCCGGCATGTCGCGCACCGGCAAGACGTTTCTCGTCCGACTCCTCGCCAAGTTCTTCCATGGCCGCGAAGACGCGTTCGTGAAGGCCAACGGCGGTGAGTTCATGGACAAGCACCAGCTCAACCGTCTGATCGGTGCCCCTCCGGGATACATCGGGTTCAACGACCAGGACGACCCGCGCAAGAAGCCGCTCAAGCCCGAGGACAAGGACAAGAGCGCGATTCTCTCGATGCACAACCTCAACCGCAGCAAGCTCGGCTCGAAGTACGACGTCATCTTCGTGCTTCTGGACGAGTGGGAGAAGTTCCATCCGGACGTGATCAACATCCTGCTGTCCGGTCTCGACTACGGTGAGGCCGAACTCGCCAACAACGAGGTGATCAACTTCCGCCGCGTCGTGCTCATCATGACCTCCAACATGGGCATGTCCGAGCTGACGAAGCGCAAGGTGGGCTTCAACCAGGACGATCCCACGAACAAGTCCAAGAAGGAGATCGCCTCTGCTGTGTTCCACGCCTACGAGGGCACGACTTCGCCGGAGTTCCGCAACCGCATCGACGCGGTCTGCGTCTTCGACCAGCTCTCGGACGCGCAGTTGCTCGACATCGTCGGGTTGGAGTTCTCGCGGCTGCAGAAGCAGATCGTGAGCGGTCCGCCGAAGAACATCTTCACTGTCGCCCCCACGGACGACGCGAAGAGCCTCCTGCTCAAGAAGACTCTCGAAGGGGAAGGCCGCCTCGGCAACCTCAAGC
Source organism: uncultured Candidatus Obscuribacterales bacterium (assembly GCA_964478655.1). Classification (GTDB taxonomy): domain Bacteria; phylum Cyanobacteriota; class Vampirovibrionia; order Obscuribacterales; family Obscuribacteraceae; genus CAYZJR01. The sequence continues at coordinate 44,089 of CAYZJR010000008.1, read as the reverse complement.
GGGTCGTGAAGGAGCAGGTGCTCGAGCCGCTCGGAACGCTCGTGAACCACGGTCAGGTTCGTTTCGGGGACAAGGTGGTCATCAACGTCGAAGACGGCGTCATCAGGTTCGACCGCGAGCGGGCCGTCGGTATGCCGGAAGAGCCGGTCACGGCTCTTCCCGGCGCCGGCGGCACCACGACCACGGGAGGATCGGACAACGCCAAGGACGGCTCATCCGTGGATGTTGACGCGGTCAAGCGGGCTGCCGAGCAGGCGAATGCCGAGCAGGCGAATGCCGAGCCGGAGCAGATCCGTCAGCTGTTCACCATCCAGTTCGCTACCCCGAGCGAAGAGGGCCTCGACGCCATGACCGCTCAGCTCCGTGAAGCGTTCGCGAAGCTGGGTATCGTCAAGACGAAGGAGGAAACCGAGTTCGGGCAGTTGATGCGTGTCCCCGGCGGTGTCATCCCCGCCAACGTCACGGTCATTCGCGTGCACGCGGAGATCAAGAGCATGGTGGCCCTCAAACGAGCCAGGCCGCTTCTCGAGATCAGCACCGTAGCTGTGTCGCTGTAAAAGGCGAGTTAACCAGGAAGTCATGCTTGCATGCTCCGCACTCACATGCGGGCATGTTCGGCATGCCTACACCGCCTCGGATTTCGCTGGCACCGTAAATGGTGCCAGCGATTCTCGGGGTGTTCTCAAACGCAAGCGCAAAGCAGTGAAAGTATCTGTTTTGCCACTTGGAGAAATGCCATGAAAACGATCGTTGTTTTCAATCTTCCGGACGAAGGTCTTCGGTACTGCTCGCTCGACGAGCTGACAATGGCACCCCAGCGTGGCAGCCGCTACATCCTCAACCGCAAGGTGTACGAGGTGGAGCAGCCCATCGAGGTGCTAGGTCGGCATGCCGACGGGACCCGCAAGGGCTCCTACGAGATGCTGCTCGAGTTGCTCACTGCGCTCGACGGCAATCCCGTGACGGTACTGGCGAACCTCGCCAAAATGGAGAACCTCGGCGACCCCGCCGAGTCCGCCCAGAAGTCACCGGGTGGAGTGATCCTCTCCATGCCGACCGACTCGTTCGATAAGGACGCGAAGGTCGTGGTCGTCAACGCCAAGCTGCTCAAGAAGCTTCCGGAGAAGGTGCTCGACATCGACCCCTCGCTTCTGTCGCAGCTCATCGGACAGCCGGGCATCGCAGCTATCACGGCAGCCGCCGGTGAAGGCGGTGGCGAAAAGTCCGGCGGCTAGTCGCAAGACTGGCTGAGTCGTTTTTTACCAAAACCGACAGGCGGGGGGAGACCCTCGCCTGTTTGTTTTTTGATTTTTATTACGACTTGGCGTAGTATCTATACGGCAAAAAGAGGAAGAAGGTAGCCGTCATGCGGAGTTCCGCCGGCAGCTATCCTCTTCCCCCGAGATCCGGAAAACCCCTACTGCACCATCTACGGTGCCGTGGGATGAAACTTGCCGATGGTCTTGAGCAGATCTTCTGCCTTGACCTTCAGCTCCGCCGCATGCGCATCTCCGGGATGCGTGGTGAGCCTGTCGTTCAGAATCTTGAGAAGACCCTGAAGCTTCTTGACTCCGCGCGGGTGGTTCTTCGCCGACGAGACAAAAGCAGCGTACTCGGCGGGGCTAGCTTCGATGAGAAGGTAGCGCCAGTTGATCAGGTCCGAGACGGTGAGATCCTCATCCTTCAAACAGACTTCCAGCTCACGCTCGTGCCCGATGGGGTCCAAGAAGGTCCCGAAGAGCTTGTCCATTAGCGGATGAACGATGGTGAAGTTCATACGCTGGTCCCAGTGGTGCAGGAGGTGAATCTCCTCCAGCCATCGGAAGTAGCGCTTGCCCACCCACGGATGCTCGACTTCGTGGAAGCGGCAGTGCGTCAGGTCGACAACGAATTTCGCATACAGTCCGACACCCGCAACAAAAGCCACGGTTGCCAGAGAGATTCCGTGCGTCAACACGAAAAGTGCAGCGACAATCACGCCCGGCAAAACCCAGCTGAGCCCCAGACCCTTCTCAGACGATGCGTACGCCATCGGTCTTTTGTAGAACCGACCGATGGGGTAGATGATCATGTGGTGAATCCAGTGAAACTTCTGGTTGCGGCGAAAGATCTGCGCTTTGCGGGTGAGAAGCCCGACGTGCTGAAAGAATCGGTGGTAGGCGTAGCCGAAGGATTCGACGAGAACCACAGCCCGCAGTACCATGACCAGTGGCAGGAGCACGAACGAGATCATCCATTCCGGTGTGCCGAGCGCGAGCAGCTTAGCAAAAAGCATGCCGCTGAACGGTTCAGCCCAAGCAAATGCAATGAGAACGCTCAGTCCGACGACGAGCCTGAAGAACGTCAGAAGCCGCTTGCCGAGCCCGTCACCAGGCCTCAACGCAGCTTCATAGACTTGATTGGAGGAAGCAGAGCCATTCTTGGCATTGAAGATCAGCCCATCGTGATTGTTATTGTTGTTCACTTGGGACACTCCATGCTGCTTTAATTTCGGGACACTATCGCAAAACATCGGACCGGCTAGACACACTCGGCACAGACATTTTCAAGCGTTAGGAGGTCGCAGACGATTCCCTCGAAGACTGGATTTTTCTTCCAGCTTCTCCCTTTCAGCAATAAACAGAGAGTCGCGCGTCGCATCAGATGCATGGTCACAGCTATTGAATTTCATTGTGAACTAGTCAAAAGGACTTTCTGAAGCCGACTCTCCAAAGGAAGAAAAGAAACGTGTTGATACCCAAGACTATTCGGTGTTGCTTGACTTGCTCAAGCGGGCGCACAGGATGGCGTAAACACCGCAAAGCCTGAACTTGTGATATGTCGACACGATTGACATGCTCACTTCAGAGAGGAACAGTTGTTTTTGTACGGTTCGCACAACTAGCACCTCCTGACAATCAGGCTGGACGAAACGCTGACAGGTTGCGCGCTGCGAAAATCATAGAATCCGCTTCAATATCAAAGGTGACACCACCCGAAGTACCACTGTCACAAGCGAATCGAGATGCAGCTCATTCAAGGTCTGAGTGTGTGAGAGTTCGCGCAAATCGCGTAATCAATAGTTACTTAACGATGTCAAGAATGAGTCACATCAACTCGAAGTCCTTAAAGCCCCCCGCGTCTTACTTATGATCTGACAAACCGTTCTTCAGCCAGGAATTCTCACTCGTTACATTTCATGCCTAGCAGATCCTAAATTAGAGTGCATTTCTTTAGAGTGATTTGCGAATCTCTTAGTTTCACATTTTTCGTTCGGCAAGCAAAAACCCCGCACATGCTCAATTCCAAGCCTGCACATCAGCCACCCGGCTGAGCGTCTTTGTCTGGAATTGGTGCAGAGTGGCGCCATGCTTTTCGTACAGCTCAGTGCTGCCACCACATCCGGTGACGGTTACAGCTTAAACCTTTAGGTTAGGAGTTTAGATGGACGCCCTGAAGAATCTCGAAACTTCTCTAAACGGACTTCTTGGAATGCCTCCGCACATCGTGCGAGAGCATCTCGAGTCCGTCGCGCCGCTTCTCAGTCGAGAGGCAACAATTCGACTGATCGACGCGGTTCTTGCCGATAGTGCTGCGCTCGCGGTCATCGCGGCGCGTTCGTACACACACACGCTCGGCTTCCGCAAGATCACGCTTCTGGAGCCGGTTTTCGACTTGCCCGATGGCGGTAAAGCAACCTACCAGGTTCGCCTCCACATCTGGCAGCCTGACTCGGACATTACTGTTCCTCTCGTCGAATCCAAGCACGAGCATAGCTTCGACTTCATCTCGCGAGTGCTGCTCGGCGAAATGGAAAATCAGTGCTACACGATGCACGAGCCGACAGAGCCCGAACAGCAGCTCTTGGAGCGGCTGCGTGCGCGCGTCGAGCAGCTAAGCATCGACGAGCGCAAGGAGACCAACAAGGGCGTCGAGGCTCTGGAGGCGCTGCGAATGGCAGCACTCGGTTCTCAGCAAGCGGCTCTGGAAGGGCTCACGGTCGATCGCATTCGCATGCGCGAACTGCTGTCCGTCACCGACGACGAACTGGACTTGCTCGTCGGGCTCCAAGGGCGCTTTCAGTACGACGCGGTCGCCAGCACCTTCGGGGGCAACTACGTGCACAAGATGACAGGCAGTGTCAACTTGCGTCCGTTTGGTGTTTTGAAACTGGCGGCCGGGGATCTGTATCACCACGCCCACCAGTTTATCCATCGTCTCTACATGCGGGCTCAGAAGCACAACGCTACGCTCATCGTAACCACACCGGTAGCGCAAGATCTTCCCGGCGCGTCCTTTCAGCACCCGACATGGTTCTCAGGCGAAAACGTGGGCTACGCGCGCCAGATGTACACGCAGAACGAACTCACGTCGGTGTTGCGATGGTTCCGCGGCGAGCTGGAGTCCCATCAGGCGCAAAGCGCAGGACGAATCCTCGACGTCGCGGAACTGCAGCCGTAGCTCGGCAGGCGTGCGATGGCTGGCTGACTGACTAAGGAAGCAGGGCTCCACGTTATGTGGAGCCCTGCTTCGCTGTTTCGCAACCTTGTTTTCTTCAAGTTTTATTACTATATTTATTAGTATCATCAAGCAACACATTGCTTTCGACCAATCACTTCGCAAACCACACTGCACCAAAGCGTCGCTGCGCAATCGGCTCACAGTGCAATTTCCCTAAGCACATACAATCTCGACGACATGACAAAGCTGCGCGAATCATGCAAGGCGTTCCAGGCAAAACAGCCTGCCATCAAGTTAATCGCAGTTGCGCTATCGATTGCAGTGGTTCGTATTTCCACTCATCGCAACAAGCGAAAGAGTCATGGTAGTTCCCCCCATACAATGAAAATAGGCTTCTAGTACATACTCTGAAAGTCCCCTGCTCTGACACTTTTAGAGAAAGCTTTAAAGCATGTAACACGATGTAAAGAGGACCCTCTTTACATTATTTGCCATGACCATTAGGCACCACTCTTGGTACCTACAGATACACACCTTTTCTTTTCGCCTTTAGACTCTCAGTCACCAAAGCAGCAATCCCCATTTGACTTTGAACACTTCCTGTCAGCAATTCGCTGGCTTGGCGTGAACTCATGTCACTTGAGGAACTGTTTTGGTGCGGCTGAAAGCGAGAAGTGGTGCGCACTCTCTTGTTCAACTTTTCGATGGAGGCAGTTATGAAGCTGTTTCGAGTTCGGGGTCTCGACGCGGTCGAGCCCTTCCTTTCGTTTCAGCGGCTGGACGGGGTGTCCTACATTCCGGTCGGCGGCACCAATCGCTCGTACATCTCCCTGTCGAAAGACCTGGCGATGCCGCGACTGCGCCGTGGACGCGTGACGCGCGCGTCTTACATCGACGACGAGCACCGCCGCGATTCCATCATTCTCGTGCCGGAGTTCAAGCCGGTCGAGAACACTCCGGAAGAGCTGGCGGCAATCGAGAAGGACTGCAACACGGCGTTCATCGTGGTCTGCAGCGGCGCCTACAATTTCGACGCGGCGTCTTCGCCGGTGCGTGTCGGAAAGATGGTCTGCCGTGTCATCACGATGCAGCCCGGCGAGCGCATCTCGGCCTTCCCCGAGTGCAACAGCATCTCTGAGATGAACGCAGCGAAACGCGCGCTGCTTTCGTACGATGGAGATGGGGTTACTTTCACTACGGACCGCTGACAGCCGAGCGCCTCGGCTGAATGCCTGGTTCAGCCGACAAATGAACATCACCCGCGGTGGCGCAATCAGTCAATAACCGCGATTAACCGTCGCTTCGGCGACTCACGACGACAGCGAGCGAGACATACCTGGAGGTTCCAGCACGGTCTCGCTTTGCTGGCGCCTGCCGTGGACCACGGGGTCCAAGGAGGCTACCATGTCTGCTTTCACAGGTCAGGGAGCGCAACGCTCCAACGTTTCTAAGTTTCGCGAAACCGGGCACGAAGTTGTTTTGGGAGCTGGTGGAATCAAGGGATTCGCTCACCTGGGGTTTCTCCAGGCGATCGAACATCAGCGTGTTCACGTCGGAAAGATCACTGGTGTTTCTGCCGGATCGCTTGTGGCCGCTCTTTACACGAACGGCTACTCGACCGACGAAATGGCAGAGATCTATCTGGGCGAGCGCATGCACAGTGCCTTGACTGCCGCAGTCAACCATCCGCTTCGCATGCTCAATCCGCTTCGGTACTTCACCGGGCTGGTCGACATCCGTTCCGCCATCGACGAAATCGTCAGGAAGTACGACCTTCGCCCCAATCACAATCTGCGCATCGTTGCCTACAACGTTTGGCGACGTGAGCCGGTTGTGTTCGAGGGCACCAAGTACGACCTGGCGACGGCACTTGCTGCGTCTTGCGCGGTGCCCGGAGTGATGCGGCCGGTTTGGTACAAGCCGGAATGCGGGTCCGACGTTAAATTCGTGACGCGCAGCGCAGCGAAGTCGATGCCCCACAAAGGCATCCTCGTCGATGGCGGACTGCATCACATGAACCCTGCACATCTGTGCAAGGGACCGGCGATTGTCTCGTCGCTCGGCATGGCGACGAAGCTGCCGTCGGAGCTTCTCGGTGCTGTCGATTGGGCGTTTCACATGGCTGAGTTCATGTGTTCGTCCTTCTTCAACAGCCTCTTCAACGTGTCACCGGAGCATGTCGTCATCCCTGTCGGCATGCCGGATATCGGCGGGCTTTGCTTCGGCATCTCCAACACCAAGTGCCAGGAGATGATCGAGTACGGTCGCCGCATCACCAACCGGTACCTCGAGGAGGCGTTCATGCGAGGCCGCATCACAGCGACCGAGCCCTGAACGTTCATTCCGCCGATTGCCTTCAACCGTTCCACAACAATTGAGGTGACTATCATGTGCCAAGAAAACAACCGCAAGTGCACTTCGTGCCGCAACTGCCCCCTGCGCCGCGACCTCGGTGTCATCGGCGATACCACGGGTCTCGGCATGCCGCGCCTGGAAGTACAGCCCGAGCGGCGCACCGAGGGCGCCGACATCGATGTCGCCGACCCGGCGGTGCTGCAGAGCCTCCGCGAACTCGGCGCCGTCTAACGCCGTTTCTGCCTACTCCTTCCACTTCGCCCGCCGGGATGGCGCGCGACTACAGATGGACGTGTCATGACCTCACGCAAAAAGACTTGGCTGCGCCTTGCGACAGTGTGCCTCGCTTTCACGGCGGTGCTCGTTCTGTCATTCTGGCTCCTGGGCGGTGTCCTCAACTACACCGCTCAGGGTCTCGGCGACGAGACCTACCAAGCCAAGTTTCCTGCGACCCACGCCTTCTTCATCTCACTGCAGCTGATGATTCTCATCTGGGGCACGATCATCTCGATCTGCCTCGCTGCGTTGGCCGGCTATTTCACCGAGCGCGTCTGGAAAAACAAGCAGTAACCAGTCGCGACTAGCAAGCAGGGACCTCCTGAGACCCAGGAGGAGAGAGAGTTTCTGCACACCAACACATCGTCCCATAACCCGCACGGCATGGGCCGCGCGGGGCGCAACTCAGCTCAAGGGTATCGAGATGTTAGTGAAACTCCTCGGCTTTCTCGTCGCCGCGGCATTCGTGGCCTTCCAGTGGCCATCTGTCGCGATGATGATCGGTGCGATTATTCTGCTCGTGCTCGTTCATGAGTTCGGGCATTGGTTTGTCGCCAAACTCCTCGGCTTTCAGACCCCGGTATTTTCAGTCGGTGTCGGTCCCCGCAGCTGGAGCATCGTCTTCGGCAACTGGTTCGGCACTGAGTGGCGGCTGAGCCCAGTTCTGATTGGAGGCTACGTCTCCATTCCGGAGATTGGTGATGAGTCCACGATGGCACTTCGCATTCGAAAGAGCGAAAGAGGCTGGTCGGTCTCCATCGTCGATGAAGAATCGAATGAAGACGCCGAAGAGGGCGAGTCCGCGCCGAATCCGCCTGCAAAGCGATTCCCCGTCTGGAAGCGCATTGCGGTGGCAGCGGCCGGTGTCGTCTTCAACGTGCTCTTCTCGGTGGTTCTAACTTTCGGGTTGTTCGCATGCAAAGGGCTTCCCACGACTGAAACGCTGAGCACAGTGGTGGCAAGTGTCGAAACCACCGGCACTACTGCCGCGCACGATGGCGGTCTTAAGGCAGACGACATGTTCGTTTCGATCGGCGGCAAGTATGTCGTAACCGCCCAGCAGGTGTTGGAAGCTCTCAAAGAGCACGCCGGCAAGCCTGTTGAAGTGGTCGTCGAGCGAAACGAGGACGAGGAAATCACCGCAACCATCACGCCTGCAAGCGGCGGTGACATCGGCGTAAAGCTGATTGAGCAGCAGCAGTACATCTATCCGCAGCTTTCCATCACGGACGCGGCCGTGGTTGCAGTGAAAACCAACGCCGTCTTGCTCAAGGACATGGTTGTCGGTCTCGGCAAGCTAGTCGGCATCTCCAAGCGTGAGCCGGGTGAGAACAACGAGATGATGGGTGTCATCGGCATTGTCAATGTCGGCGCTAAGGCGCTTGAAAGCGACGCCACGGACATCATCCAGCTCATTGTAATCATCGGTCTCAACTTGGCGCTAATGAACATCTTGCCGATTCCCATGCTCGACGGCGGGCACATCTTGTTCTTTGCCATCGAAGGATTAACCGGTAAGAAGTTGCCGGCAATAGTGCAGATGGCGGTGACGTGGCTGTTCGCTGCACTGCTTTTGGCTCAGACGCTGTTCTTCATGTACAGCGACCTGGTGCGGATTCTTAGTGTTGGGTAGAGTGAGCGAGTAGGCTCATTCGGGAAGAAGGACCACACGGAAACCTCGATGGTTTCTGCCTTCTTCCTACTTTTAAGGGCTTTTACTACTTTACCTAGTATCACAATAAAAAAGCGTTAGGGGGAGAACAGTCTGCTTGAGCGCAGTTTTCTGTTTCCCCCTAACGCCAATGCCAGTCAGCTTTCATGGCTATCTCCTTTGACACTGAGTGATTTACAAGACTTCGAAGCCCATCGCCTTCTGCGCCTGCGCCAGAGTCTCCATCGCTAGTGCCTCAGCCCTTGCGCGCCCCGCGGCGAGAGTCGCCTTGAGTCGAGCCGGGTCGGACATGATTTCACGATAGCGATTCTGTATCGGCAACAGAACACTAACAACGGTATCGGCAAGAAGCGTCTTGAACTCCCCGAAACCCATGGTCGCACATTGCTGCGCAACCTCTTGCTTAGACCGCCCAGACAGCACCATATACAGTGCCAACAGGTTATGCACTTCCGGTCTATCGGGGTTGTCGAACTCCAGCCCTTTCACCGCGTCGGTTTTTGCGCGTTTGATTTTGGCGCGAATCACCGCCTCGGAATCGAGCAGATTGATGCGGCTTGCATCGTTAGGATCGGATTTGGACATCTTTGAGCGACCATCAGTGAGGCTCATCACACGAGCACCTTCCGGCATCACAAGCGGCTCGGGCAGCCTGAACACTTGCCCATTGCCGTCGCTTGCAAAAGTTCGGTTAAAACGCTCGGCGAGACCTCTGGTCAACTCCAAATGCTGCCTCTGGTCATCACCTACCGGAACCAGATCGGCACCGTACATCAAGATGTCGGCAGCCATCAAGACCGGGTAGTCGAAAAGACCAAGACTGGCACCTTCCTCGTTTTTCCTGGCTTTCTCCTTGAATTGGATCATGCGCTTGAGCATGCCGACGGGAGTGACAGAACCCAGAAGACGAGCCAATTGCGAATGCGCGATCACGTGCGACTGCACAAACAGCACGGACTTCGCCGGGTCGATACCACTAGCGAGATAGAGCGCTGCTGTAGAGAGCGTGTGCTCGGCAAGCAGTTTTGGATCGTGCTGCTCTGTAATGGCATGCAGATCCGCGATGAAATAGAAACCCTGGTAACTGTCCTGAAGCGCCACCGATTGTCGAATGGAGCCGAGGTAGTTGCCCAGATGAACGGCACCCGTAGGTCGAATGCCGGATACGACTCTTTGCGTATTCATAACACACCTCATAACCTCGCACACAGCCATAGAGCCACGTGCGAAGTGGCAGGAGTTGCACGCAGGCACCGCCTATAGTGCAGCTCTTTTGTATAGGATTATTGAAAGGAACGAGACGAGTCGGCAGAAACAGCAAACAGGGTTGGCCAGCCAATGCCAGTCACCTTGCCGCCGTCCTGCCGACTCGCTCAATTTGCGTTCTTCTCGTACGTGATTACGTTTAGCGTCCCTGCGCCGGACGCAACGTAGGAAACGCGATCACATCGCGAATCGATGGCGAGTCAGTCACCAGCATGACCAGACGGTCGATGCCGATGCCGACTCCCATCGTAGGCGGCATGCCGCATTCCATCGCCTCGATGAACTCGATGTCCAAGGAATGTGCTTCCTGGTCACCCGCGTCGCGGCGGCGAGACTGCTGCTCCAGCCTCTCTCTTTGATCGACGGGGTCGACCAACTCGGAGTAGCCGTTCGCCAGTTCACGCCCGCAAACGAAAAGCTCGAACCGCTCGACGAAGCCGGCCTGGTTTCGATGCCTGCGGGCCAGCGGAGAAATCTCCACCGGGTAGTCGACCACAAAAGTCGGCTGCACAAGCACCTCTTCCACACGAGCTTCGAAGACTGCATTGAGACACTCCCCCCAAGAGGTGTTGTCCGACACATCCACACCAAGTCCCCGAGCTGCTTCGCGAGCAGCATCGGCACTTTCGATTGTGGCGAAATCGAGGCCGGTGACTTGAGCAACCGCTTGCACCATCGTCACTCGAACAAAGGGCTGAGCGAAGTTCAGCTCAGTGCCCTGACAATTGACGACAGCACCGCCAGTGATGCGAGCGATGACATCACGCAGCATTCCCTCGGTGAGGTCCATGAGCTGATTGTAATCGCCGTAGGCTTGATACAGTTCCAAACTCGTGAACTCGGGGTTGTGCCGTGTGCTCATGCCTTCATTGCGGAAGATCCGCCCCATCTCGTAGACGCGCTCGAAGCCGCCTACGATTAGCCTCTTCAGATGGAGCTCGGTGGCGATACGAAGGAACATCGGCATGTCGAGCACATTGTGGTGCGTGACGAAGGGTCGAGCATGTGCACCACCTGGCTGTGACTGAAGAACGGGAGTCTCGAACTCGAGAAAACCGCGTTCATCCAAGTACTGACGAAGGTAACGCACTGTCAAACTGCGCCGCCTGAGCGTCTCCATGACACCGCGGTTCATGATCATATCGAGGTGCCTCTGACGCAGGCGAGACTCCACATCAGTGAAGCCATCCCAGCTTCCAGGCAGGGTGGCCAGGGCCACCGAAAGCACCGTAAGCGACGTCACACGCACAGTAAGCTCGCCGGCGCGCGTGCGCCGAATCGTGCCTTCCACGCCGATGAAGTCGCCGCGATGCAACCGACGAAGCAGCCGGAGCTGCTCTTGCGAAAGATTCTCCCTGTGACAGAAGAGCTGAATGCGCCCGGACTCGTCAACGATGTCGACGAACATCCAGGTATTGCGCTCGTTCATGATGCGACCGCAAACACGTACTACATCGGTTGTCTGCGTGTCGGCAGGCAATTGACTGTAGTGTGTTTGCAGGTGCGCCGCCATATGCGAGCGCGAATAATCTGCGGCGTAAGGTTCGACACCCTCCGCGCGCATTTCCGCCAGCCGAGCGAGCCTTTCAGCACGCGAGCCGGACGTGGTGTTCTCACTAGTAGCCATGATTGGCTCCTCTCATAGGTTTCTGTGGTTGTGTAACCGAGAAGCTGCGCGCTACCAGATGAGAACGAGTCTCACCCCGGAAAGCGGCGCACGTTTTGAGCGCAAGCTTCGCTTATGCTGCTTGTCGCCCTCATCGTCTTTGCGTTTGGGCATGAGACTCTCCTTTGTCGACCGACTGCCGGCACCACCTCTCTCACTCAGCGTGAGCGAATAGAGATTGGTAGGTGCTGTAATTACTAGCTTCGGGGGCGCAGTCAATCAGATCGAAAGTTGAACAATAGCCTTAACCTAGCCAAGTCATGGAAACCATTGCAAGATAAGTATTTTGTCGGCAAATCTTAAGAACACAGAAACATTCCAAGAGGAGTTTGGAATTGGCCTACTCGCGCGAGGCAGCTCTGAAATTTCTACTATTCCACTTAGCAATCAACTCCAAAAGAGCAAAAGAGTAAGAGAGAAAACAGAAAAAGAAAGGAGAGCCGAATTGGATTTACGCCAAGTTCGGCTCTCCCCTTTCAAGAATCAACACCGACCTTTAGTTCGGTGCTTAACTCAAATCGCGCGACTGCGGACCGTTGTAGTGCGACAGCGGGCGGAAGAGTTTGTTGTCCTTGAGCTGCTCGCGAATGTGTTCGCTCCAGCCGATGATGCGGCTCGTGCAGAACGTCGAGCTGAACAACTCGCGCGGAATTCCGGCGTGCTCCAGAGCCACCGCAGTCCAGAACTCGACGTTGACACGCAACGCGCGTACGTTCTTACCTTCGCCGGACTTCTTGAGCTGGTGCGCTTCTAGCGCGCTGAGCACTTCCTTTTCGACAGCGCGTGCGAGGTCGATGCGCGGACCCTTCTGGCGCTCGGCAACACGGCGAAGAGTGAGAGCGCGAGGGTCATCGGTGCGGTATACACGATGACCGAAGCCCATGATGCGCCGCTTTCCAGCGAGCTGCGCTGCGACCCAGTCGCTTGCCGCTTCCGGCTTTCCGATTCCATCGAGCATGTCGAGAACCGGCCCCGGTGCGCCTCCATGCAGAGGACCAGACAGCGTTGCCACCGCAGCAGTGATAGCGGCACCGACGTCGGCTCCGGTCGAGGCAGTGACTCGTCCAGCAAAGGTGGAGGCGTTAAGCCCGTGATCGAGGGTGAGGATGAGATAGGTCTCGACCGCCTTCTTCGCGTCCTCGCTGGGCTTGCGCCCGAGCACCCCCCAGAGATAGCGCTCGGCATAGCCGCAGTTGCCCTTCTTCTTCACGGGCGTGCGCCCAGTGTGAATCACTTCCACAATCGCCGGAGCGAGCGCGGAGATCGCCAGAAGCTCCTTCTCCACGTCGGCGACATCGCGATTGAGCCACGGCTTGTAACCACGATGCGAGGCAATGGCGGAGATGATGGAGCGGAACGCCGAGAGAGGTTCGCCGGAGCGAAGACTCTTCATCATGCGCACTTCCTTGGCAGTCGGCTTGCCGAGACGCTCAATCTCAGCCTTGAACTCAGCGAGTTCTGCCGCCTCGGGCAGACGCCCGTTGTGAAGAAGAAACCAGACCTCTTCGATGGTCTTGTTCTCCGCCAGATCGACGGCATTGTAGCCGCTGAAGATCAATCGACCGTTGATGCCGTCGACATCACTGAGCCTCGTAGCGCAGGCGATAACGCCTTCCAGACCGGCAGCGAAAGCAGGTGTTGGGTTGTTCATAATTGGTTTTCCTTTGATCGGAAATTTTGGCATACAGGGCACCATGCATCACCGGTGGTGCAGAATTAATCTGCCCTCCAGGTGATGCACGGCGAATTACTGCAGGAATGCCTCACCCCTTCAGGGTGTCCGAGGCTTATCCGTCGCTTCGGCGTCAGCCAGAAGCGCCACATTTGCCGCAATAGACTCGGCAGAAGCGCGCAACTCATTGAGCTCACTTTCATTGAGCTTGAGGTTGATCACACGCTCCACACCTCGCTTGCCGAGAATGACCGGCAATCCGATGAAAACGGCAGGTAGTCCGAACCTGCCCTGGCTGTGCACCGAACACGGCACGAGCTTGCGCCCTCCGGTGAGGATGGATTCGACCATCGAAGCGGTGGCTGCGCCAGGCGCATACCATGCGCTTCCGGTCTTGAGATAAGAGACGATTTCGGCGCCGCCGTTGCGGGTGCGATCACTCATCGCCTTGATCTTCTTTCCGGCGATCAGCTCGGTGATTGCCACACCGTTGACGGTGCTGAAGCGAGGCAGCGGCACCATCAAGTCACCGTGCCCACCCAAGACCATAGCCCGCACGTCCGCACTGGAGACGTTGAGCTCATCAGCGATAAACGCCTGGAATCTGGCACTGTCCAGAACGCCCGCCATGCCGATCACACGATGCGCCGGCAATCCCGTCACCTTCCAAGTGAGGTATGCCATCACATCGAGCGGGTTGGATACCACCACGAACACCGCACGCGGAGAGTGCTTCACGCTCTCCTTGGCTGCATGCGACACGATGGCGGAGTTGATCTTGAGCAGATCGTCGCGAGACATGCCCGGTTTGCGCGGGCTACCGGCGCAGATCACGACGACATCAGAACCGCGCGTATCTTCGTAGTCGGAAGTTCCGACAACCGTCGAAGAACCGCCCGCAAGCGCAATCGCCTGCGTCAGATCGAGCGCCTTGCCCTTCGCCACGCTCTCATTGATGTCGAGCAAAACGACATCTGCCAGATTCTTCTGCGCGATGTATTGTGCGACCGTGGCGCCGACATTGCCGCCACCGCCGATGATCGATACCTTCTTCATGCAGCCGCGACGAGGACGGCGCTTCCTGCTTTTCGCTCTCGGCTTCTTCGTAGTCGCTTCGGGCTTCGCAGCAGCAGCCGCCGCCGCTTCTCGCTCACGACGTTCGTGAACGAAGTTGAGAGCCGAACCAGCCTTGAACCAGGCGATCTGCTCGTCTGTCATGGTGTGCTTCGTCTCAATGGTGTGAGTTGTTCCGTCCTCATGCGTGATGACCACGCTGACAGGCGCACCCACAGCCAGATTGGCAAGACTCAAAACCTTGATGCGGTCCTTCGCCTGGACCAAGTTGTAGTCTTCCGGATTGGCAAAAGTCAAAGCCAGAACACCCTGCTGCTTGAGATTGGTTTCGTGAATGCGCGCGAAACTACGAGCAATCACAACCCGACACCCGAGGAAACGCGGCGACATCGCAGCATGCTCTCGACTGGAGCCTTCGCCATAGTTCTGATCGCCGATGACCGCCCAGGAAACACCTGAAGCCTTGTAGGCTCGTGCCAACGTCGAAAGCCTTTTTTCCTCGCCGTTCGTCACATCAACGCCCTCGCCGGGGTTCTTGGCAAACGCATTGTTGGCGCCGAGAAACATGTTCTCGCTAATGCGATCGAGGTGTCCGCGGAATTTCAGCCAAGGACCAGCAGGTGAAATGTGATCGGTGGTGCACTTGCCAGCGGCTTTGAGCAGCACCGGCAACCCCTCGAAGTCGTTTCCATCCCACTTGCCGAATGGAACCAGCGCAGCCAACCTGTGACTGTCCGCTTTGATGGCGACAGCCGAGACGCCCTTAGCCCGCTCTTCTTGCGCATCGACATAGCCGAAGTCGACTTGCGAAAAACCTTTGGCGGGAAGCCCGGCTTGCGCAGGAGGCTCGAGTTTGAACTTCGTACCATCGGCAGCAGTCAGTTCATCAACGAGCGGGTTGAAGGTCAAGTCGCCCTTCAAAGCAAAGGCCGTGACGATCTCCGGACTGGCGATAAACGCTAGCGTAGCTGCATTTCCGTCGTTTCGCCGCGGAAAGTTGCGGTTGAAAGAAGTGATGATCGAGTTTGCATCACCCTCCTTGATGTCGCTGCGCTGCCATTGGCCAATGCAAGGACCGCATGCATTTGCCAAGACACTTGCGCCGACACCTTCGAGATCTTTGAGCTGACCGTCGCGAACGATGGTCTGATGCACCTGCTCGGAACCCGGTGTGACCATGAAGCCAACCGCGGCCTTGACACCACGGGCGGAGGCTTGCCGAGCAACCGCTGCCGCCCGAGACATGTCTTCGTAGCTGGAGTTCGTGCAGCTTCCAATCAGCGCGTAGCGCAGCGCAGACGGGTAGCCCTTGGCGAGAACTTCAGCTTGGAACTGCGATAGCGGACGAGCCAAGTCCGGCGTATGCGGACCAACGATGTAGGGCTCGAGCGCATCGAGGTCAATTTCGATCACTCGGTCGAAGTACCTGCTCGGCTCAGCCTCAACTTCAGCATCACAAACAAGGTGCTCGGAAACTTTCCGTGCCGCATCTGCGATGTCCTTGCGCTCGGTGAGTGCAAGATAGCTGAGACCATGCTCGTCGAGCGGAAACACCGACGTCGTAGCCCCAATTTCCGCACCCATGTTAGTGATCGTTGCTTTGCCCGTGGCACTAATCGATTTGCAACCGTCACCGAAGTACTCGATGATTGCCCCGGTGCCGCCCTCGACCGTCAGGATACCGGCGAGTTTGAGGATGACGTCTTTCGGCGAAGCCCAGCCATTGAGCTTGCCTGTCAGTTTGACGCCGATGAGCTTGGGCCAACGCAGCCCCCAGGGTTCGCCGGCCATGGTGAATGTGGCATCGGCTCCACCGACACCAATCGCGACCATTCCCAAACCGCCCGCGTTGGGAGTGTGCGAGTCGGTGCCGATCAAGAGCCCGCCAGGAAAAGCGTAGTTCTCGAGAACGACTTGGTGGATGATGCCTGAACCAGGCTTCCAGAAGCCGACACCATATTTGGTGCTGGCTGTTCTCAGGAAATCGTACACTTCGGAGTTGCTGTCGAGCGCGTTGAGCAGGTCGAGCTTGGCTCCGGACTTGGCTTGGATGAGGTGATCGCAGTGCACGGTCGTCGGGACGTAGACGCGATCGAGATTGGCCTGCATGAATTGCAAGAGCGCCATCTGGGCGGTCGCATCCTGCATGGCAATTCGGTCGGGACGCAGAAACACGTACGAACTGCCGCGAACGGGATGCTTTTCGCCGTCATTCCATCGGTCGAGGTGAACCGACAGAATCTTCTCAGCAAGGGTCAAGGGTCGTTGAAAACGCTCACGAGCCGCGGCAATTTTGGTGCCGAGCGAATCGTAGAGCGGCTGGACCTCCGACAAGGTCGTTTGACGCTTAGTCATAGTTTATGCCTTTGGTAAGAGTAGCTGCACATGGACCAGCGCCAGCACGTAAAACGCGCGCATGGTTCTGGTCGAAACAGCATGGAGAACAGCTTTAGGAGATAAGACTCAACTTGAGAAACAGAGAGGAAGAACGAAATCTTTCTAGCGCATTAGATCATGAGTTCTTATGTTCGATGATGAACATAACATGAAGAGTTGGATAAAGTTGTTCGACTCCTTGAAAAGCACCAACACCGAAAAGCCCCGCCACAAGCCTATTACGAGCAAGCGGATATACAAATAGATCCACATTTCCTCTTTGCTAGCGGAGCAAGCGCTAAAGGGAGTCGGAGGCAAGCTCACGAACGGGTTGCTAATGACTCCGCAAAATTCCTGATGCGCAACTCGATTTCATCGGCAGGCATGTTGGCAAAACGAATCATGAACTCGTTTGACCGAGCAGAGTGGGCGTAAAACGGCGTCGTAGTGGCAATCGGTACATTGGCTTTAATTGCGCATTCCTTTATTTTCACAGCGCTAAACTCCTCGGAAAAACGCACTGTTACGTGCATTCCGACACTGGAGGACATCACGTCAAGTTTCCCTCCGAAGCATTGTGTCAATGAGAAAATCAAGGCTTGACGCCGTTTTCTGAAGGTTTTCCACAGACTGCGCATATGAGCTTCAACATGGCCGGCATTCAACAGTTCAGTTAGAGCACGGTGTTCGAGAAGTGTGAACTGACGATCGCAGACATTCTTATAGCTGGAAAACACATCAATCAGCTGATGCGGAACGACCAAGAATCCCACGGAAACTAAGGGATACAATAAGCGCCAGAACGTAAAGTAGTAAATCACAGAATCGGTTTCGTCGAGAGAGAACAGCGTTGAAACAGTGTTTCGATCGTAGTGAAACTCAGAGTCCCAGTCATCTTCCAAAATAGCGGTGCCATTGGCATGACACCAGTCTAGCAGTTGTTGTCTGCGCTGCTCCGATAGAGTAACGCCATACGGTTCCTGGCAAGAAGAGGCAATATAAAGCCATTGTGCAGGTCGATCCAAGTCCTTCAATGAATCTACAACCAGCCCTTGCTCATCGACATCGGCAAATGCAATCTCGCCTCCGAGGCTATGAAACAGCTCACGCGCCCCCCAAAATCCAGGGTTTTCGCAGACAAATAGATCTCCAGGCTTTGCCAACAATGTGAACACCGGAGAAACCACACTTTGAACTCCAGAAGAAACTACAATTTGTTCCGCATCACAAACCAGTCCCTTAGTGCGTTTCAAAAATCCAGCAATTGCTTCGCGCAGGGGATGATAGCCAAAAACTTCACTGTTGGCATCATATGTGATGGCATTTTTCGTGTTGCTTAGATTCAGCATAATCTTTCGCCAGGCGTTAAGCGGCATCAGTTCGGCAGGTCCGGAGCCAAAGTTTATTTCGTCAAAATCGTCCGACTCAATCAACTCCGAACCGAGCAAATGCAAACTCCGCCCAAAGTCATTGGTTCGATCTGCCCACTGATACTTCATTCCGTTATTCAAGGATTCAGCAGCTGATGGTCTCGGCGACTGGCTCGGCAGGTTTTTGGACACCCACGTTCCGGCGCCCTGGCTCGAAGTCAAAAACCCTCGCGCGATCAGCGTGTCGAAAGCCTTCATGACTGTCGTTCTCGACATTCCCAGGTAGGTGGAGATATCGCGCGTGGAAGGCAATTTGTGCCCAGGTTCCAAGAGATTTTTCTCAATCGCGGCGACAAGGGCTTCAGACAGCGCTTCAGCTGTAACTCGCCGATCTCTTAATTGATTGAGAATGCTTAGATCCAAAGCACTTCCAGGGATGATGGGAGCATCATTATCCTACAAAGTGTTCCACATAATCAAAAATGACTGGTCCGGTTTCAACGATCTCGGGGTTCGGATTGTCACGGCTTCGCCACAATTGCTTTTGTACTCTTTCAGCGTGCTGGCTGGCAAAGTCCTGAAAGCAAGACGGGACAAGGAGAGAAGGATGGTAGAGTTTTCAGAATGCACAAACTCATACGGTGCAGAAAAGAAGAAATGCGAAAACAATGTTGCGTTCAAAGAAGGCGCAAAGATGGGCGACGCCCTAGAAGCCAACTCGCCAACAGTGCAGGCAGACGTCAAAAGATTTGAAGAGATGGTAGCAACAGATCCACAATCGTACAGAATGCTGAAAGCATTTTACGAAGGCATGCGCTCTAGGTCGGACGAAGTCCACATCTCGGAAAACAACAACCAACTCGATGTGTTTATCGACTTTGGTGTTCGCTCAAAAGTAGATTCAGTAGCAAATGGAATCAAGCAATGGACTGCATCTACAGAGCTTCCTCCAGATAAGGCCTTGGCAAACGGACTGCAAGAAGCGAACAACAAGTTGCATCGAATGAATACCGACGTGAAACGGCAGAAAGGTCAGAATGAAGAACAGTACAAACGTGCGGTTCAAGATCAAAAGTGGGAGCGCGAAGATTTCGTGCGAGGATTTAACGAGCAGAGCGTACCCGGCGTGAAGGCTGAACTGGACAAACGCGGGCATGTGAAGATCGTTCGCACTCAGTGAGACGCGACTACCGGCGACCCGTGACGTACACGCGGACGCGATCCTTTCCGAGCGGCGGCGGTTGCTTACTGGGAGGGACTTTATACGGCATTCCGTCGCGCAGCACCTTCACATAGGCGACGCCCGGCACGCTGCTTTCAATCAGCTTTCCAGTGCTGTCATAGGCGCGAATCATAATCGCAGCATGCTTTGCTTCTCCGACGGCCACCTCACTCGGTCTGAGGGAGAAAACCTCGATCAATCCAGGCATATCCTTGGCTTCCTTTCCCTGCTGCAGTTCTTCAAGAGTCTTGTCGAAGACTTTGTCAAACTCGAAATGCCCAAACAGCTTCCCCTGAACCATAGGCGTGGAGCCATTCTCATCGATTGGGTTTGTCCAGCGAACCTGACCCAGGGTGGAGAACTCCGAAACAGAATAGGGGTACTCGCGATCGTGAGACTTGTAGAAGAACCTGCCCAGCTCTGCAATATAGTCCATTTTCTGCAAAACCAATTTATCCAAGGCTGATGAACCATACATCATCGTTCCTTCAGAATCACGCATTCCTTGAGGGGTTTCTTGCACCAAATATGGCGTGAACGGCTTCAGCATCTTTTTCAAGTTTAAAATCATTGTGTCGTCTGCACCGAAGTAGTAGGGCGCATTGACGATTTCTCCAAACCTAAAAATCTCTACCGACTTATCATTGTAAAAGCGCAAGTGTTTGAGATCGTCAGATGACTCATACACGCGTCCTGTGTAGTCGTCTGCAGGTCCACGTTTCGGGCTCTCGTCACTCGATAGAATTGGTATCACAACTGGTACCGACACAGCAATGACCAAAACCATCACTGCAAAAAGCAACCCAAATGCAGGAAGAGGAGATTCTCGCAATCGGTCTGGCGATGGGCGTCTTGAGCGCGCATCTACAGGTTTCTCCGCTTCTTCAGTGCGCCGAATTCTCGGTGTTTCGATCTTATCCAAATCTTCTGTGCGAGCCGATCTAAACATATCAGTCGACAAGCGTACTCTGGGGGAAGACGATGACTGCACCGCCAAGTGATCAGCCTGTTCCTCATCCTCCTGCACATGTTGCTCTTGATACTGCTTCGATTCGGCAGTGTAGATTTCGCGCTTCTGCTGGGCGATCTTCTCCATCTCGGCAGCATCCAGCTCAGATCCCCATTCGTTGATCAGATTTTGGAAACTATCGAGAAGCAGCATGAACAATGGATGTCCTTTAGGCAGCGATTGTTCAGCCAGCTCAAAGGTAAGCTTGTAGGTGTTCTCCGCTTCTTCAGGCACTGACATTTTCTGGTAAGTTTTCGAAAGCTTGATCAACGAGGCGACCACTTTGGCATGACTGGAGGGGTTTTTCAGCCTCATCATTGACAGACGCTGGTAGAGGCTGAGGGCTTCTGGCAGATTGTTCTGGCGAAAACATGTGTCTGCAAGCCGATGCAAGCAGGTTGCAAGTTCGGGGTTGTCGTCTTCCTCAAGCGACTCGAGCGCAATAAGAGCCTGACGGTAAAGGCTTTCGGCCATCGAGAAATTTTCATGCTCGAAGGCGGATTCGGCTGCCCCCATGCTGAGGCTGGCCTCTCTCATGATTTTGTCTCTTGCTGCCGTTTCCACAGGAACACAGTCTCTCAAAAAGCAGTACCTCTTGCAGTTTTACCCCTTTTGAAGCCTGTGTCCGCGCTTTATGAATTAAAGTGTGCGTCACATAATGCTTCGAGATGCCGATAAACACGAACTGTTCCAGCAAAAGACAATCTCAGATGAGGCAAACGCTTGACAAACAGCGTTGCAAAGATGATTTGCCATCGCCAACCGTTAAGATCGTTATCTTGAAACATAGTGTTTATAAAGAGCTCTTTTTTGTTGTTCAGACCTGCAAAGAGCTCGTAGTTTTATTGGGATATTTTGCGTTTCTTACTTCTGCAAAGAAAAAACCCTCTAACTAAACCACCCCAACCAACAAACAGTTCCGAATCGGATCACTCCGACTTCAAAATCCACAGGAGCAGTGCTCCTTTAGGGAGATTTAGCATGAACCAACCTTTGCCGAACGTCCTCAAAAACTTTGCCTGGTCCGCAGGCATCGAGGACACGTTCATTCCCCAAGAACGACCAGGGCTCAGGGCTCTCGAAGAGTATGAGCTGACGCAGCACTACGCACAGTGGCGTGCCGACCTCGAGCGTGCCGCTTCGCTGGGCATCAAGACACTGCGCTGGGGCGTTCCCTGGTACCGCGTCGAGCGACAACCCGGAGTCTTCGATTGGACCTGGGTAGACGAAGTGCTCGATCACATGATCAATGCGCTGGGCATTACACCTATCGTCGACCTCGTCCACTACGGCACTCCGGAATGGCTGGAAGGCAGCTTCACCGACCCGACTTATCCCGAGCGAGTCGCAAGCTACGCCAAAGTCTTCGCCCAACGCTATTCGCACATGGTGCGCCTTTACACTGCCTGCAACGAGCCGACCGTCAATGCGGACTTCTCGGGGCGCCGCGGTGAATGGCCTCCTTACCTGAACGGAGACGCCGGATACGTCTCGGTTCTGCTTCAGATTGCGCGCGGCATGCAACTCACGATCAAAGCAATCAAAGAGGTGCAGCCTGATGCATTTTTCGTCGCTGTCGAGGCTATGCGGCGTTCGAAGGCACTCGACGAGCGCTCTGACGACGCAGCGCGGCTCTCGTTCCATCAAGACCTTTTGTGCTGGGACCTCGTCTCCGGCAAGGTCTCACCAGAACATCCGCTCTGGCAGTGGCTCACCACCAACGGCGCGTCCGAAGCAGCATTGGGCGTGCTTGCCGACAGCGGTGTCGAGCAGGATGTCCTGGGAGTCAACTTCTATCCGTGGTCTTACCTGGAATTCGCGAGCGACACCACGGGCAACACCACATCTCGCGCCGGCACCTGCGAAGGGTCAGAACTCGAGTTCGTCCTCAGGGACGTTCACGCGTACACCGGCAAACAGCTGATGGTTACAGAGACGAGTGCACCCGGCAATCTCAACGAGCGCAAGGTCTGGATGGATGACACCATCTACGCAGTTGGCGAGGCTCGTCTTGCCGGAGTTCCCGTCGTCGGGTACACCTGGTTTCCCTTGTTCACCATGATCGGCTGGGAGTACAGGGCCTCGGGCAAACCGATCGACGAGCACCTGCTGCACCTCGGTCTGTGGGACGCC
The DNA here is from genome assembly GCA_964478655.1 of uncultured Candidatus Obscuribacterales bacterium. Classification (GTDB taxonomy): domain Bacteria; phylum Cyanobacteriota; class Vampirovibrionia; order Obscuribacterales; family Obscuribacteraceae; genus CAYZJR01. The sequence continues at coordinate 21,558 of CAYZJR010000008.1, read as the reverse complement.
AATTTCGACGAGACGCGTACACTGGTTCGCGCTGAGACGCCATTGGTGGCGGCTTATCGCGACTACATCAAGCAGGGCGATCCGGAAGGACCGTGCCCGGCTGGTGCGTGCAAGCTCGATGGAAGCGGCTGCGGTATCGGGATCACTCTCGATAACGACGACATCCTCCGGGGTGCCGCCAACATCGCCGCAGACAAAGGTCTGTTTGGAACGGGCAAGCTGCGTGAACTGACACGGCGCCTGTTCAAGTAGACCTTAGGGTCATTGGAGAAGCCGTTGTGTAACACGGTTTCTCCATGACCCGGGGAGGAGTATTTGATTCTGTCATCGCAAAAGCGTGATGGATTCAAACGTTCCTCCTTTTTTGCCACCCCTTGCGACTTTCTATAGTATATAAATCAGAGAGCAAATTCTCTGGTCCACTTCCAACAAAAAAGCTTGTTCCAGTTTCAATTGCAATAGAACGTCCTGTTCATCCCACTAGTACAACTACGAAGTCAGAACGTTGATTCTCACGCCTATTAAGAGGAGTTTTGATTCATCCCTCTGCCCCACCCCTATTTACCTCCCAACCAAGAAAAGTCAGTCCCTGACCGAATTAGCGTGATTATGGAAGCTCAAAAGGCTTCGCGCACGCATTCGGCTGAGCTGGCATAAGGGGCGAGCGGAGTTCGTCAGTACTCAGATAGGAGTTCAAATGAAGATTATTCTGATATTGCTCGGCGCCGTTGCGCTGACAGTTTTTCTTCGCACAGCATGCCTGCGCAACAGCGAAAAGCGACGGCTCGACGCGATTGGCTCGCTTGCGAGTTCGATCAACACGCTGGGCTTCTGCGCGGCACACCTGGAAGCGGAGAACCTCGATGAGGCTAGAGAACTCAGCTTCATCTTCGAACATCTGCGCATCGCAAAGGCGCAGCTGTCCTATGCCACGCAGCTACTGCGCGGAGAACTCCCCGGCATCTCGCGCCCCGGAGAATTGGACTGGGCTCTGGGCGCCAGTCGGCTCGCGTTGACCTTCGCCGATCGGCGGCTGGTCGAATTTTGCGACAAATAGCATCGCCATCGAAAGATGCACCCTCTCAAATTCATTCACGTGAAAGGTTATCCCATGGACATGATCATCGCCGAAATCCACGAATCCTCGCGCCAAGCACTGAGCCGTGCGCACATCGTTTTGTGGGCATCCATGCGCTTCGCCGGCGAGGCGCTGCCCATGCTGTCGGAGAAAGACCGCACTGCGCAGGCGGCACTCGACACTCCGGCAGCCGTGCTCAAGGAGGCGCTTGCAGTGCGCTCCGAAGCACTGAAGCTCAAGGGCAACATCCAGGACAACGTCCTTTCCTACCCCACCCAAGCGTCTTACGAGCGTCGTCTCAGCCGGGCCTGCGAAGCAACGCAACTGGCCATTCGCGCGCAAGCTCACATAACCAAGCTCGTCGAAGGCGAATCGGCGGTCTACCGCGCTCTCATGAGCGAAGTGATCGCCTTCCGCATGGAGCAGGACGCGCACATGGACAAGGCCGACGAACTGGAGAATTGATCGGCACGGTTTTTGGAAACGGCGACCGGGCTCTTAGAGTCCGCGTCGCATCAGTATTTTTCGTTTTAGGAGACTGATATGCCAAACACCAACTCCGGCGCTCCGGCGGCGGATTTGAATCAGCTCACAGCCATCAAGATCTCAGGCAGAACGCTTAACACGATCGGTGTCGCCATGCTCGCGTTTGCAGTTGCGAGCTTTATGTGCGGCACCGACATGCCGGCGATGACGCGACTTGCAGGCGGATTTTCGATCGCTGCATTGGCAGCCGTGGCAGGACAGATGCTCCTGCGATTCGGTGCACAGGGTAATTGGTTAGGGAGCATGCTCATCGGCTGCGGCTACGGGCTCTCGTACTTCTTCGCCAGCACCACATTCGACACCACCGGACTTTCCTCGATGGAGAGCCCATATTGGAGCTGGACTCTCGCTCTTTTGACGGCTGGTGCGGCGTGCGTTCAAACCAATAAGAATCGGATTCTCTATTTGCCTGGGATGATCTTCACCCTGGGAGCCAGCGCAGAAGTCCTCTTTGCCGCACTCAACAGCCAGGACTCAATGCATGTGGCAGGCACGCCCGTAAGCGTGTCGGCTCTGGCTAGCGTACTTGGAATGCTCTGGTGGTCGGCTTTGTCCGCTATCTACAAGCATTTCGAAAAGAGAGAAGCCGCAGGCGCTGAAGTGTCAAAAGTGCAGAAACTCACAAACCGGGTGGGGCACGAACTGTGTTTCATTCTGGCTGCGATCAATGCTCTGGCACTGCCTGCGTACTGCGCAAGCATGGAGAGCGCACCCCTTTGGTGGTCGCTGGAGGTGCCGGTTTTGCTCGCCATCTGTTTCCGCAGCGGCGACTTCTTCAAGCACATACTCGTCATGGGCATTTGGGTCACATCCGGCGCACTGCTGTTCGTGACGGGACCGACGAAGCTCTCGCTGGCAATCAGCATGGCAGTGCCGTTGTCGGGCACACTCATCGCGCTGGCGTACAGATTCGTTCAGTTGCAGTCTAATTGGCCCGCTTGGAAGAAGTGCACCAGCTACTGTGTGTATTTGTACGGTTCCACAGCAATCGCACTGGCACTACTGGCGGTGCACCTCGGCATCACAGAGGCGTTGCAGTACTGGCTGGTGGCATCCGGTGCAGTTCTGGCGCTGGCGCTCGGGCTGCGCGATCGCGGACTGCAGGCAATCGGAGTCGTGGTTGCCTGCGGCGCACTATTTATTTTCGGCGCCCAGTGGCAAACCTGGAACAACCAGCTTGCCATCACGGTCATCGCCGGTTGCTATGCGTTCAGCCTCACCTACAGGCACATCAAGAACAAAGGTGGCGTGGCAATGTCCCCATTGTCACTGTTCGCCGGGACTCAGATGCTGTCGGAAAAGGAAGCGGGCATCCTCGAAGTGGGCGCCTCCATCTTCGGCTACGCTACCCTCATCGCAGCCAGCTACCTTCTCATCGAAAGCCCCATTAACACGATCGCATGGGGCATTGAAGCGTTCGTACTCATCGCCTTCGGTTTTCTCACTGCAAGGCGCGGGCATCGTTTCAGCGGGTTGGTGACGCTGTTTCTCGCCAGCGGAAAGCTGGCAATCTTTGATCTTTCCGGCGTCGGCGGCGGCTGGCGTATCGTCATTTCGCTTGGTGCCGTCGGCGTTTGCTTCGTGGCAGCCGGCATCTTCTACCTGGTCGAATACGGAAGGAAATCCAGAGGCAACCAGGAAAAGTAGGCTCCTGGTGACTCGAAAGAGGCGCTGAAACTTTTGAAGCCTTACATCAACAGAAGTTTCGCGCGCCACGTATCAATCAACGCATCTTAAGGAATGCAATGCCTCTACCCAACAATCCAAATCCGGTACAGGCCGAAAATGGCCTCGAACTGAAAATCATCGGTCGGGTGCTCAACACGACCGGTGTAGTGTTTCTCGCCATTGCGGTGGCACTGGCGGCTGCCGTTTATGACAACATCCCAGCCTTCGAAAGAACGGCATTCGGTCTCGTCTTCGCCACTTTGATGGTGGTTCTCGGCGAGGTCTTTGCGCGCCGGACGCAAAATTCATGGTTTCCCACAACCATGATGGCAAGCGGGTATTCGCTGGCGTACTTCTTCGTCTATGCGACATACTACGTGCCTGGACTTCAGGTCTTCTCCGACCCGTATTTGTGCTGGACGCTTGGTCCGGCGCTGGGTCTCATCGGCACGTGGCATGGCACGAGAAACAAGTCAATGCGATGGTTTGCCAGCGCATTCACCCTGACAGTGACCGGCCATGCACTTTTCCACGCGATCTCCAATTCCGGGGTCGTCACGCTCGGCGATGTCACCTTGAAGGTCGCGGCCATCGGCTGCTTGGCAGGAATGGCTTGGTGCGCGGCCTTGTCTGCACTCTACAAGCGCTTCGAACTGCGCTACAGCTACGACAACGCAGCCAACTGGGAAGAGAAGCTCGATTGGATGGTCAACCGCGGTGCGCATGAGCTGTACTTCGCACTCTCGGCGGCCAATGCAATGGCCCTGCCGCTGTTCCTCTCCAACTTCTCCGATGCTCCTCTGTGGTGGGCACTGCAAGCGCCGATTTTGCTTGCAATAAGCTGGCGCAGCGGAAACTTCATCAAGCACAGCCTGGTTGCGCTGATGTGGGGCGCATCGGCGATGACCCTTTTGAGCAACGCCATGAGCCACTCCCTGGCTGTTCCGGCTTTCATGGCAGTGCTGGCAAGTGCGGCAGCGATGGGCAACGCGTATCGCTTCATGCGTTCAGCGTTGGCCGACAACGCCAAAGTCACCGGCTACTGCTTCTACATGTATGCAGGAGTTGGCGTCGCACTCATCTCGCCGTTTCTGCAGTTCGGCTTCGTCGACTCCATGTACTACTGGCTCTTCGAAGCGATGGTGCTGTGCGGGCTTGGCATGGCTTTGCGAGATCGTATCCTGCACCTGTCAGGCTGCATCGCGGCCCTCGTTGGTATCTGCCTTTTCGGCATGCACTACAACACATGGACGTGGTCCGTGGTGGTACCGATGGTGGCAGCGTCGTACGCCCTCAGCGTGGGCTACGGTTACATCGTCAAAAGGGGGGGCTGGGCCCAAGCAGATTTCCTCTCGGTGTTCTCTTCTCGACAGGCGGTCGATGTCATCACGGCGCAACGCCTGGAGATCTTCTGGTCGGCGGTGGGATTCATCACACTGGTGGCCGCTCCCCTGCAACTGATCGGAATGCAAGGAGCCACCACCTGGTGGGCGGTGCAATCGCTGATCTTGATCATCCTCGGCTTCGCTGTCAAGAAGACCAGCTACCGCACACAGGGCATTCTGGCCATTATGGCCGCGGCCGGCAAACTGGTTGTGTGGGATCTCTCCGGCGGTCTGGTTGCATGGCCTGCGGTGGCAGCCCTGACGCTCCATCGGTCGTTCGAATTCGCCATGGTCGGCGGATCGGCTCTGATCTCGTCGTTCATCTACTTCCAGCGTGAGCGTGCCATCTCTCGCGGCGCACAACCTGGAACCGGTGGCACCGGCGGTGGCAACACCGGAGGAGGCGGCGGCGGAAGTGGCGCGGACGGCGCAAAGGGTACTGCGTCCGACAACCACGACGAAGAGGACAAGCACTAGAATTGCACCGCATGCGGTGACTCTCGATGCCTACAAATACAATACCGTTTGAACGTTAAGACAAGGCGGACAGCATTGATGACACTCGTGTCACAATGTTCGTCCGCCTTCGTTTTTTCTCTTTTCCTTTCGCTTGCTACTCTCGATAGTATGCGCTCGACACAACAGAAAGCGAGTGACTGCGCGATGCTACAAGGACTGCGCGCATCACGCAATGATATTGCACGATATCCCGAATGCTAGTTCTCCGAAGGAGATAAGTCCAAGATCTGGGCAAACTACGTACTCAAAAACTTTGAATCTAGAAGGAGCCAACTCTAGTGTGAAGGTCTAATCATCCACATCACAGCCGTTCGGAACAGACACCAAAGCAATTCAGCAATTGCAATCAGAGCAAAACAACGCAACTCTCACGTTGCGTGCTCTTGGCTGTCCATGCGGATGATGACGTACATGCGGACGGTCCGCCTGTATCAGCTCGTGTATCCTTCACCATAAGGAACTCAAAAATGAATGCTCGGACATTGGCCCTGGCCAGCCTTTTGGCCGTCGGTGGATTGTTTGGCGTCGCACCTAAAGCGCACGCCGGAGACTTCCAGCTCTACATCGGACCCGGCGGAGTGACACTCGGCATCGGCAACCGGTATCCCGGGTACTACAACTATCCGCGCTACTACCAACCGCCGCGGTACTATCAACCGCCTCGGTACTACGCCCCGCCCCAGTATTACCAGCCGCCCCGGTATTACCAGCCGCCCCGGTATTACCAGCCGCCCCGGTACTACCAGCCGCCCCGGTACTACCGCGACTATCACCACCACCACTAATCGAGAGCTCCCCGAGGATCGCTCCTTTAGTGCTGCGTAGATGTCACTGAGTTTGCAAACAGGAGGGCGCATACCCTCCTCACGATCGCCGATGAGAAGCAGCTTTCCTGCTTCCATCGGCGATGCTCTTTTGCCAGTTCGACTTCAATCGACTTTTTCAAAACCCTTTAGGAGAGTGAGAATCATGCCGAACGCTATCGTGGTCACCGCCGTCGATGCCATCGCCGAGCTGGAGTCTGTGACTCAACGGCTGGCACAAGTCCCTGTGTCTGTCGCGACGACCGAATGCTCGGTCGAAGACGACAACAGAGAGTTCACGCAAGCACTCAACGCGGCTCAGGTCGCTGTCGAGCAAGCGATGGACGAGGTGGATGGTTTGCGCTTGGGACTGTTCAAACTGGCTCTCGAGCAGATGGAAAGCGCTCGCACCATCTGGCGGACGCCCATCCCCAACAACCGATTCGCCGCCCACATACAGGCGGAAAATGCACTGCGCACAACGTCCGCCATGCGGACCTCGACAGCGCACGACGAGGATTGACCGGCTCGCCGTGCGCATCGTCGAGACAACACCTAAGGCAGCCCTAGAGGCTGAGGACAACCCTTGCTTCCTTGCACCTTCAAGAGCCGCGCGTATGCGGCTCTGAACAAAGGAGGAATTCGACAAAGGAAATAAGGACAATGCAATGCATCGTTCAATCCGGCCTCCCATAAGAGCGGGCATTGCCAGGAAGAGGGATGATCGACCTAAATGGTCGCGCTTTCCTCTTTTCCTGTTTTCATCGTATTTATTATATATGATAGTATCTTGAGTCAAAACACGAAATCGCGCAAGCCAAGGAGGTTTTCACCCCCTCAACCTGCGCGACCCGCGTTCCACCGAGCAGACACCTTGCGGTGCCTGCTCGGCTTCTGAGGCTCTAGAGGCTTACGCCTGGTCGAGCTCCTTGTCCGTCCAGAGCGACGCCTTGACGGGCTTCCCGGTGCGCACATCGCGAAGCGCGGTGTGGTAGACCGGTCCACCGCAGTGGATCGTCGCCTGCACGTACTCCCGCAAAACCCTGCCGTCCGGCATGGTGAACTCACGCAGCGGAGCCACGGTGAGCTGCGGGTTGTAGGAGTTCTGGATCGTGCCGATCACTCGGACACGCGCCACCGGCACCATTGCCCAGCGATTGAACGACTTGCGCCGCCCATCCGCGTAGACGTTGACACCGTGCTGACGCACCTTCTCCCTCTTGAGGACATTCTTACGGGCCCACTCGTTGAGCCCACGGTACTGATTGAAACGCATGATAGTTACCCTTCTTTCGGTTGTAGGTGGGAGAGAAACGCACCCAACCCGCGCCCAATGCGCAGGCGGGCGCAGCGGAAGTGCTGACGCCTTTCGACATAGACCTCCGCTACTTGCTCGCGAACGCTCTCCAGATGGTGAGCGTCGCAAACGAATCGGGTGTGACATTGGATGAGGAAGCTTCGATGCGCGCCGCGTCGAGATCAGCCGAGGTGATGAGACCTGCGGTCTGAAGCTCGGCGCCAACGCGCTCGATCATGCTCAGCCAGTTTCCGACCAGAGTCGCGACTCGCTCCGGCTCGCTGCCTGCAAACTGCACGACGTGGGGCTGAATCGCCACATTGGCGAAACCAGCACGACGAAGGAGTGCATAGAGGCTGCGCGAGACGTCCGGCTTGGTACCACGGCTGGTGGCCGTGTAAGCCGTCTTAGCGCGCCAACATTTGACGAGATGAGGCATGCCGGTAGCGAATACCGTCATGTCATCCGGTTCGATGAGGGTCGCGAAACCACCGATTTTCGCCACGCGATGCATCTCGCGCACAGCCTTGTCCGGGTCGGACAGGTGCACGAGCAGGCAGCGTGCGAAGACGTGGTCGACACTCGCGTCAGGAATTACGAGTAGCCCACTTTCATGGGTAACGTCGGCTTCCACGAGAGTGACGTTGGTCAATCCGAGCTCGTCGGCAAGCCGCTTTGCGGCTTCGAGCTGCGGTTTCTGAATATCGACACCGATGTAGCGTCCACCGGTGAGTTGCTGCGCAATCCAATGATTGACGAGAGGTCCGCAGCCGATTTCGGCAACGGTCGCGTCGGACTGGAATGCAATGTCGAGTGTGTCGCCATAGAGCGCTCGTTGCGCCGCCAGGCGAGCTTGCTCCGTGGCGCTTGATCCGAGGGTGTATGTCGTCGTCATAATCAAAATCTCCCAACGTTGAATTAGAAGACGACGCCGCGCAGACTCAGCAAAAGATGCGAGCACTGCGCGGCGGCGTAAACTCGACAGGTTGTTCAACAACCCATCACTTATTGAAGGATGGCGCAGGACTAGGCCGCGGGGACCTCTTCCTGCTTGGCGAGCCATGAGTAGAACTGGCGACAGATCTGCTTGTGGTAAGGCGTCTGCTCCTCGGCGGGCACCAGCCCATAGAGGTACGCCCACTTCGCTTTCTTGTCGCCAGCCACGTCCGCTACACCGAGCAACTGCTCGGCGATACGGCGCGCCTCGGCTTGCACTTCGCCAGGCAAATCGGACATCTTGTCGGCGTAGGAGCCCTCCGTCAACCGCATCATGATGTAGCGGGGCGTGAGCTTTTCGCCGATCATCTGACCGATGTAGCCCTTGAACTTGAACTTGATTCGCTCCCCGTTGGCGAAACGGGCAACGAAGCCTTCCCGGTTGTCGTACACCGGGTTTTTGACGAGCTCGATGAGGTCGTCGAGCGACTGGCCCGACCAACGCTGCGTCACCTCAATGCCCAGCGTTGCCGCCAGGTCCGAGATTTGAGCGTAGTCGAAGTCAGCGAACGTCTTGCGGCTGAAGGCACCGATGACGATGAAGTCCTCGCGCCCCGCGTAGTCGACGTGCACGTGAGTCTCCGGATGGATGAACTCACACAGCACGGTGACGTCCTTGGGAAACTTGGTCTTCCACCGCCGGCGATACCGGCCGATGTGCTCGTTCGCCAGAGCGCCAGACGAACTCTCGAAACTACCACGAGTGGTGGCGAGAATCTCGCCCTTGTACTCGAAGATGATGGCGAGATGCCCATCATGCTTGCAGGTTGCGTCGAACGGCATGTCCGGCACCACGGTCTTGCCTTCGCCGTAGTTGAAGAACTTCGGGAAGGGGAACGCGACGAGCGTGCCACGCCGATCGAAGACGATGCCACGGCACAGCTTCAGAACCGGCGTCCAACCGTTCTCGAAATTGTGCAGCGTGTTGTGTGCGACCTGGGTGTAGTTGAGCCCGATCAAAGGCAGGGTCGGGTGAAAGAATGGTTTCACGAGGTTGGTGATGGAGGCCATTCCGGCCTCGCGCACGTACCCGAGGCACTCGGCCATGAAGGCCTCGTTCTCGGGCTCGCGACGCCAGCGATGCCATCCGGCAGAATCCTTGACTCGTGACGACACCAGCTTCTTGACGAAGAGTCGCAGTTTGGCGACGTTTTCAGAAGTGTTCATGGTTTTCCTTTCTCTTTGCGGAACGCGAAGACAATGTAAAAATTGCCGGACTTCGCCACGCCCAGAGGCGCAGCAAAGGACATCCCCGGCTATTTCTGGAGGCAACACCAGCCACTGGCGATGGTGCGGATATCTCCCTCTGCGCCGCGGACTACCGGATGAAGAAGTTTCCTTTTCTCCGGATTTCGAGAAAGACACGCGCGAGGTTGTGCGCGTCGTTGTAGGCGCGATGCATCCGGCCTTCCGGCTGGATGCCGAACATGCGCATCATCTTCTCGAGTCCTATGTTCTTCGTCCGTCCGGTGAGAATCGCAAACATAGCCGGCACCGATATGTGTTCATCCCCGAAGGGGTAGTCCACTTTCTCGTAGCCGCACTGCGTTTCGAACATGGTCCGGTCGAACTGTCCCTGAGAAACCCATAGCCTGTTGGCTGGGTCGAAGCGAACGTTGAGGCGGTGAACCGCCTCGGCAAAAAGAACTCCTCGTGCGTCGAGTTCATCTTTCGTCCACCCGGTTAGGTGGGTGCAGAAAGGCGTCACCGTCGAATGGACCGGCTTCACGACAATCTGCTCACGATCGACGATCTTACGCTTGAACGGATCGACTACTGCTACTCCGATCTCGATGATCTCCTGACGCTCGCCCGCTGGAAAGGGCAGCCGATCAGGGTAGCAAGTAGCCTCGACGTCGAGGACGTTTATGAGGTCGTACTTGATCATAATTAGCATGCCCTTTCTCCGAAGCGCCCTACGCTGGGAGCTCCGGTAATTTAGACTTGCTGCCCAACCGCCTCGAAAGGCGGCCTCTCTTTGCACCGAATACGGTGCCGACGCTGCGACAACGAAGAATGACTTTCGTCGTCACCTCATCGCGAACATCGAGAACATCGCCACGACAAGCACCACCGGCACGAAGACGATGAACGCCCTGTGCACGATTGCAATCTCATCGGCAATGATTCGCTTCAAGTCGTAGTTGCGACCTTGCTCCTTCGGCTCCCACCCGGCAAAGGGCAGAGTGACGATGGTGGCAGGCACAATCACAATCACGAACATGACGCACCCCAGCGCTTGAAGCAGCCGGTTGTGCGATTTTCTGCCGGCATCCGCAGGCGCGGAGCCAGCTTCGGGAACCAGCCGCTTCAAGGCCGTTTCCGCTGCCTCTTCCAAGGCGCGGCAGTAAAAGTGCCCGGGGTCAAAGACTCCGAGCACCCACGAGGCGTGAACTACCGCCGACATGAAATACAGTCCGTACTTCGAGGCGTAAACTCCGCCTGCGGCGATGAGCCACAGGAGAATTCTCGCCAGCCGCCGAAGCGCCACAGGCACCATCGCCAGTGACACCATCGGCAACATTGCGATCTTCGCCGTGAAGACGAAGACTTGATGGCAGAAGCTGATGTACCGAGCCTCCCACTCTCCGAGCTTGCCCGGAAACATGGTCGGTGTACGTTCAACCGCCGAGTACAGTTTCATGTGTGTCGAAGGAAACGGCGGCTAGACCGAGTTCGATCTAGCCGCCGCCCATGTCCTCGTGGTTGCTTTACGCCAGAACCTCGTCCGACGTCGCCGTCGAGAAGTTCGGGTGCGCGTTGATCGTGTCCAGAACCCACTGGAAGTCCGGCACGGCGAGGTCGGGCGAACCGTCCTCGATCATGCGGACGTGGAATCCGGCGTTGAGCAGGTCGAGAATGGTCAGACCCTCGCAGATGCGCTTGACGATGCCGACCACGTCGATGTGGGTGACACCCTGCGCCTTGAACCAGGCGATCACCTCCGGGTTCTCCTTGCTGGCGCCGGAGTACGGGTGGATGTTGTTCTGGGTGCCCTTGGTGAACACCACGTCGAACAGCCCCACCTCGGTGCCGTCGATCCACTCGGCACCCCAGGTGCCCTTGAGCTGGTGGACCGGCCACACCGTGTCCATGTTGCCGTCGCGATCGGCAGCCTTGCCCGTGTACGCCGGCTGGCCGCTCACGGTGTCGAAGCAGAACATGTCGGCGGGATGCTCCTCGTGGATGCCGACCTGGAACGCGTATATGCCCTTCGCCTTGCCTTCGCGCTGCAGGCGTCCGCTCACGGGACCAACGCAGCGTGCGCCGGGAACCGGCAGCTGGCTGGTGTTCGCGTCGCCCTTGGTCGCGTCGTAGTCGGCGAAGTCGTTGGTGCCGTCCACGTTGAGAAACGCGCGGACGACCGGTTGAGCACCGCCTGCGGTGGCGTTGCCGGCCGCTGCGGTATTGGAATTGGGATTGCTCATGTTTTGTTTCCTTTGCGGTGAATGCTGCCTATTCCCGGCGAGTCGGCGCCCTATTGCGCCGAGGCTCGCCGGAGAATGCCGCACATCTTCGTGATTGCGGCTACGTTTGGCAGCGGTATCGATTCAGGATTCAGGACTTCGCCCCGGTTGCAGGCGCAGTTGTGGAAGAAACACCTCCGACACCATTGCTGGTGCTATTGGTGCCCGCAGGTTGCGGACCGGCCCACTCCAGGTAGATACGCGGAGAGGCGTCCGACGGCAGCCGCAGGTCGTTGCGAGGCGACACGCTGATCGAGCCGACCTTCGGCGCGTCAGGCAGCGTCGAGCGCTTGTACTGCTGCGTCACGAAGCGCCAGATGAAGTCCTTGAGCCACTTGCGCAGCTCTTCTTCCGTGAACTTCAGCTCCTCGTCGGTGTTGGGGTCGCGGAACTCCGCCTGGGAAGCCAGGTAGAGCATCTTCTCGGGCGTGAACCCGTAGCGAATGAACAGGTACCCGTAGTAGTCGGTCAGCGGGAACGGCCCGATGGAGTCGGTGGTCTTCTGTTGCACCTTCCCGTCCGCGGTCGTCGGAAGCAACTCCGGCGAGATAGGCGTATTGGCGATGTCGATCAGAATCTCACGCGCGCGTCCATCGAATTCGTTCTTCGCCGCCCACCTGATCAGGTGCATGATCAGGGTCTTGGGCACCGAGGCGTTGACGTTGTACATCGACATGTGGTCGGCGTTGAACGTGCACCACCCCTTAAACAACTCGGAGAGGTCACCGGTGCCGAGCACGAAGCCGGCGTTCATGAGCGTTTCGGTACGCGCACGCGCCTGCACATTCTCGAACACCAGATCCTTCGCGCCCGCGGGCAGCTTCTTCAGAAGCTCCGTGAACTCGTGGATGACGAGCTGGACCACCATGGTCTGATTCTTGAGCTCGTCGTTGGACTCCAGCCCGTCCAGGAGCTGGTCTTCGGCGGACAGCACGGCGCCGGCTTCACGCGTCTCGCGACGCTCCTGCCATGCGGCCACCCGCGTTTCGCTGTCGGCGAACAGGGCTTCGATGTCGATGACACCGAACGGCTTGTGCTTGATGTCACGCCACATCTGCAAGCAGCGCGGCCGGATGTCCACCTCGAACATCGTGAAGCCGAACTCCTCCATCAGACCGATGGCGTTGCCCTTGGTGCGCTTCGTCGTTCCGAAGCCGGGCATGGTGTAGCCGTGGATGACGCTGCGCGGACGACCACGCATGTCGCAGTACTTGGCTGCGATGATAGCGGCCGCCGTCGAGTCAGACCCACCGGAGATGCCGATGACGCCGTCGGGCTCGTAGTGACCCTTGGCGACGTTGAACACCGGCGCATTGGGATGCACCGTCTCCAGACGCTTGGTCAGACCGCACATCTGGATGTTGAAGATGGTGTAGCAGCGCTCCGCCAGAGTGCGCGGATCCTTCGGCACGAACGGCAACCCGTCGACTCTACGCTCGAGCTTCTTCGGCGCCGCCACTTCGCCCATCGTGAACTTGATGCGGCGGAAGTTGAGGAACTGCTTGAACTTCGCCTTGGCATGAGCGAACGTGCCGTTGCGAAGACGGTCGTTGCGCAAAACCTGCAGGTCGATGTCAGCCGTGATCAGCAGGTTGTCCTTGGCGAAACGCTCTCCCTCTTTCAGGAGATTGCCGTTCTCGTAGATGTACGTCGCACCGGCGAACACGAGGTCGGTGGACGACTCCCCGATGCCGCTCGATGCGTAGATGTGCGCGCACATGAAGTCAGCCGAGCGCATCATCAACATCGGCTTGCGGTAGTCCACCTTGCCGACCTGTTCGGGGCTGGCAGAGAGGTTGACGACCACGGTAGCGCCGGCGAGGCAGGGGAACGCGCAACCGGGAATCGGCGCCCAGTCGTCCTCGCAGGTGGTGGTTGCCACCACGAGCCCTTCGACATCTTCCGCCTCGAAGAGCAGGTCGGTGCCGAAAGGCACTTCCTGACCCAGAAGCGTAATGCTCGTGCGCGCGGTCATGCTGCCGGCGGAGAACCAGCGCTTCTCGCGGAACTCCTTGTAGTTGGGGAGGTACTCCTTCGGCACCAAGCCGAGGATGCGACCGCCCTTGATGGCCGCCGAGCAGTTGAACAGCATGTCGTCGAATTCGACGTAGCAGCCGACGAACACGAGCCCGGTGAACTTGGCCTTGCTTGCGCCACTGCGCTTGGTGGCATTGACGACCACCTGGAGCGCCTCGTAGTTGGCCTCGCGCAGCGTGTCCGTGAACAAATAATCTTCGCTCGAGTACATGGTGGTGGCGAGCTCGGTTTGACCGAGCACCTTCACACCCCTGGCCTCAGCCATTTCCATGACACGAACGATCTGTTCGGCGTTGTAGATCGTGTCGCAGACCTTTCCCTTGGGAACGCCCGCGCCGACGCGTACGAAGCCGAAATTCTGAGCTTTCTTGGAAGGCATATGTTTATCCTTTGCTCCAATCAAGGAGAAGCTTACTACATCGGGCGCCTGTCAGCACTTGGTTGGGTTCAACCTCGCGCTTTCAAGCGCCTCGATGTAAACCTCCTGCGTCTTGAGTTCGCAGAAGTAGTAAACCTGAAGCGACCGGCTCCTGCGAGACAGTCACCCCATTGTCCAATTACAGATAACGCTCCTGAGCGTAGCGCGCCCCCTTGGTCAGGTAGGTCACGATCAGTTCGGAGACGGACTCGGTCACGAGAAACTCGCCGTCTTCCAGGGTGACGGCGTTGTGGTGGCTGTTGGTGACGACGATCTTCTGAATCAGCTTCGAGTCACGCAGCTTCGTCAGAGAGACACCCGGCAGAACACCGTGCGTCGCGATGACCAAAACTGCAGCCGCACCCTTTTCGAGGTAGGCCTTTGCAGCCTTGAGCAGACTGCCGCCGGTGCGAATCATGTCGTCGTAGATGATGACCAGCTTGCCGTCCACGTCAGCGGAGATGTCGCGCACCTCCGTGTCGGAGCCGGTGACGCGCCGCTTGATGATGAACGCCGGATTCACGTGCATGCCCTTGCCGGACATGTCGCGAGCCAGCGACTCCACCCACTTCGCGCGCCCCGCATCCGTCGACGCGAGCACGAAACCCTCGTCGAACTCCTGCTGGCTGCCCACCACGACGCCATTGGCGGCGCCGCGATTGGCTTTCATCCAGTCCTTCACCATCTTCTGCGCGGCGCGGACGACGAAGCCCTTGCCGTACATGTGGCGGGTGTTGGTGTCACCCTCGAAGTAGTGCTCCGTGCCTTCGGCATGGAGGTCGAGGAAGTAGAAGCGGTTGCCCTGCTGTGCGCGGGGAATCGCCGACAGCAGGCGCGCCCGGTACTTCGCCTTGATCGCCTCTCCCGCCTTGCCGCGCTCCATGGTGGAGTAGCCGAAGTAGGGAATGACAATGCGCAGCTTCAACGCACCTTCGCCGACGATGACGTTGGCCAGGTCGAACAGCTCGAGCGTCTCGGCATCGCTGATGGTACCACCCACGAGGATGACCTCGCGGTCTTCCACGTCGGTGAGCAGCTTGGTGTAGCGCTCACCATCGGGAAAAGGCACCTCGTCTTCGATCGGCGCGCCCGCCTTGTCGAGTCCACGCGCGATCTTGCCGGCGATGAACTGCTTGGACGCCAGAATCTGATCGGCCAGGTAGCCGTAGCTGGACGTCGCAAAAACAATCGGTTTTCTCTTTGTGCTCATCGAATTAGGCCCCTTTCGTGGTGAGACCCATGCGAGCCCGCGCCGCAGCCACTTCGGACGCACGCTTCTCTCCGAAGCGCTTCATCCAATCGGCGACCTTTGGCGAGAGCTCGACATTGGTGTACTTGCCCCAGGTTGCGACCTTGCGTGCCGCCTGCGCCTGGAACGACTCGTTGTAAACGATCCGACCCTGCTCGACCAGCTTGACGAACAGCATCTCGGCACCCGGAATCGTCTCGGTGACATCGGCCACGATCATCGTGTCGCCGCGCCCCCAGACACGCAGGTTACCGCCGAGGCTTTCCTTGCCCGGGCTGTTCGAGAATTTGACGTTGGGTCTGCCCGACGTCATGCTGCGCTTGAACGCCGCAGACACGACATCGCGATGGACGTTCTTCCACCAGTAGCCGCCGGCTCCGGGGAAGAGCATGGTGGGCTCGTAGCCCGTCTTCTCGCGGAAGTAGGTGTAGACTCGTTCGACCGTCACCGGGTTCACTTCGTCTTCGAAGACGATGGTGCGCGCATCCGAGCAGATGCGGTAACCACCTTCCTCGTTCACCACCTCGCCGCAGATGCCTTCCTTGACCATCATCACGAAGTAATCGACGCACTGCTTGTCGATGTCGCCCGAGTCCACGCGAATGCCGACGCGCTTCTTTTCAGGATGCCGCTTCATGACGGCGATGGCGTTTTCCAGCCCCACCGTCTCGGCATCCACGAGGTCGCACAGGAGCGAGCCCGAACCCATGCGCTCGACGTAGCGCTCCATCATCTCCTGCTCACACTCGGCGAGCATGCGCTCGAAGTCCTGATTCGAGCACATCATTTCGTGCCCGATCGTGCCGATGCGCTTGAACAGCTCCGGCCACATGAACTCCGCCGCATCGTTTGACGTCAGCGTACCGGTACCACCGGAGCCGACGTAACGAGCCAGAAGAAGGATGATGTTGTTGAGCGCGAGCGGCGCGGCGCGCAGCCCGAACTCCGCATCACGAGGGGTCACCTGACCCATCAGATGCGCCTTGGTCGCCTGAATCACCGGTGCGAAGTAGCGACACATGGCCGACTCCACGTTGGTGATGATGCCGCCGACGCCCTCGAAGGTCATCATCGGCACCGAGATCGGCGTCGGATTGGCCTCGGTCTTGATCGGCGCCGGGTAGCACATGCCGCCCGGGAAGCCCCAGACGTCCATGGGCAGGTAGATGTTCTGCTTGCCCTTGTTGATGGGCGAGTTGAGAATCGAGCGCCACATCGCCGACGGAAACGCCTTCACCGCCGACTGCGTCAGGGCGAAGTGCTCCCACAAAAGAATGTCGGCACGCTTGAGCGGACGGTGGAACCACTGCGCCAGCATCGCCTCGTGACCAGCGGTGACCAGGTGAGTCGCACCCGGCTCGTTCAGTCCCTTTCGCAGGGTGAGGTGATACGCCGCTGGAGCGCACGCGAACTCGTCGTCAGCCTGCCCCATGGTGTCCTTGTACGTGTCCTTGTCGGCGGGCATGCCACCGAGAAGGAACATGCGGGCGAAGAAATCTTCACGCATCTGACGCCGCTTGGCGACAACAGCGCGATCCATGCGTTTGGTGTGCTTGGTAGCTTTCATGACGAAATCTCCTAGTTAAGTCAGCAGCCGATCCGCCGCCGAATTGCGCGGATCCATGTGCTTGGTCGAAGGATTGAAAAACTTGGAACGCCACACCGCGGAGCCGGCTTGACGCCCGGATCGCGGTAGAAGCCCTTGTCTCTGATGATTCGCCAGATTTCCGGCGTCACCATGTACCAGATAGAAAGCCCCTTGCTGACTCGCTCACGAATCATCGAGCTCGACACCGGAGGCGCCGGACACTCTGCAAGGGCTTCGATACGAGCCTGGGGCAGGAGCTTGATCCACTCCTGAATCTGCTCGTTGGTCGGTCCGTCCCGGAAAGGGAAGACCAGAATGCGGCAGATCTTGAACAGCTCGTCCGAGCGGTGCCAGCGAGCGATGTTCCACTCGAAGTCAGGGTTGAGATACTCCGAACTCAGGATGAGACTGAGCTCGATGTCCTCACCGTAGATTCGGCGAACTTCCTTGAGCGTGTCGAGCGTGTAGGACGGACCCTCACGCTTTAGCTCGATGTCGCAGGCTTCAAAGTAACAGTTGGGTGCTACCGCGGCATGCACCATGGCGTGCCGTTCGTTCGCGTCTAGCACGCCTGTTTTCTTGTGCGGCGGAGAGGCGGAGGTGACGAACAGGACTTTGTCCAGCCCGAAAGCCTCTCTGACCCACTCCGCGCACATCAGGTGTCCGACATGGATGGGATCGAACTTCCCACCATAGACACCTATGCGTCGTTTCTTCATGGAAAGAACTCCGTGCCGGTTGCAAACCCGTCAGCAGACCAGGCTTGAACCGCGTTTGTTGTCTTGAGAAAACGCAAAGCGTCAGGAACAGCACGCGCTTAGGCTTGCATCAGCTTGCGAAGCTATGCAAACACCAAGCAAAACAGCTTACGAAGCGAACACCCCTATTTGTCGCAAAGCGACGGTTTCAATCCACGGGCTGCTGGCGCCGTAAGAGTTGGAGGTGAAGGGGTGCTGCTTAGCTGTCTATACGTCCGTTCCGGGGAAACAAAAGAAGATGCCTCTATACCTAGCGGTTTCCAAGGGGAGACTCAACATATGTATCTCTCTATAAATATCCAAAGCAGAGGTAATGATCGCGGGCGTGACTAGTGGCCAGTGAGCGCAAACCAAGGCCCAGATTACATCGCGCGGCCAAAGATCTTCTAAGGAGCTCTCAATTTGATCAGAGAACCTTATCGCGCTCTTAACTTGCGCAGCTCGCGATAGTTGCCAAGGGGCTGTTATCACAGCCTCGCGCAACCAGCAGACAAAATGGGATGATTAAGACCTGTAACGCACGCTAGCAGCTAGTTTGCGAGCACGAGTCCAATGCCCGGCGAGACGACTTCAGGCAAGCAATCTCTGGCATCGATAACAGTTGGGAATTCC
>CAYZJR010000008.1:0-3037 GCA_964478655.1 uncultured Candidatus Obscuribacterales bacterium | reverse complement strand
CGGCGAGACGACTTCAGGCAAGCAATCTCTGGCATCGATAACAGTTGGGAATTCCGCCACTTCCGACCGCTCCGAAGCAGTGTTGGAGCTAACAAGTTCCGGAAGAACTTCAGAACACTTCGGACAAACAAGGACTTTCGGCAGAGATTCACAGCCGCACTGCCGACAAAATTTCGTTATCAAATCACTCATAGTTCCATCAAATCACGAACACTGAACACGCGATAGTCTTTGCGCGCAAAAACCGCACAGATGCCGGTTATGGGAGATCCCCACTCGCCTATGGGAGGCCCCCCATTGAAGACAAACTCTTATAGTGACAAAGTCTGAGCATGGCCGACTCCGCTCAACACCTCGAACACTCAACCCAGACGGCAGCTCGCAACAACGAGGCGGCAGGCGCCCATGCCAGCGCCATCAACGAAGTCCTGTCCTGGAGCGAAAAAAACCTGCTCAACCCGGCTCTCAACGCGGGCGCACTCGAACCGTATAACGCAGTCGCCAACATCATAAACGAAGGCAACTCTCAAGTTCGCCAAGCCATGGGAAGCACACAGCCAGAGCCCCTTTTGGATTTGAAGGAACATTTAGAAGTCGGCAAAGCCGAGTTTATGACCGGAACATGGTTGGCTCAAAGCGTGTCGTCAGGGCTGGGATCTTTGGTGCCATATGTGGTGGCAGGCAAGATCGCCGGCTCAACCATGCGAACCACAGGCATGATGACCGACTTGCATGGTAGTGCCGCGGCGATCGCCAAGAATGAGCGCATCGCACAAATCGTCGGCGCTGCCGCTTATGACGGAATGAGAATGCCGGCCGAGGGCGAAACCCGCTTAGGTAACGCTCTTGCAGGCGGTGCGGCCTTTGGTGTGTTCGAAGCAGGTTCGCTTCTAAGCAAAAACATGGGCATGATAGGCCGGCTCACAACCAGAGCAGGAACCGGTTCTATAGGTGGTCTCACACAGGCGTCCGTTTCCAGTGTCGTTGCAACCGGTGAACTCCCGGACCAAAAGCGCGCATACGAGGCAGCCATTGGCGGAGCCGTGATGAACGTTGCTCTTCCGGCAACACAAAAGGCAATCACATCAAGCATAGATCTGGTCAACGTGGGACTCGGACGCGGGGTTCCTGTCGATCGATTCGTCAATAATCGCCTCGGCGCGCATTCGCTGGAACAATCTTCGACACTCAAGACAATGGTGGATGCAAACCCCTGGGCACGCGTTCAACCAAACTCCGAAACATCAATGGCGCAAGCCAATCGCAAAGTGTTCCTGGCAAAAGGCGAGTCTGCGCCGGCAAAGCTTGGTCACGAACTGTTCCACCTAGCCGCAAACCACACCAACGTCACTCAACCAGGCTACAGACTCGTGGCCGAACAGTTGAAGCGCGGTATGGTTGTTGACGCATACAACACCTTCAAAGAAGTTCGCGCCGGCGAAGAAGTCGCTGCTCGGATGACGGAAGAGCGCATCAACGCTCAGCTTCAAAACCGAGAAGTAAACACCGGACTGAGTGACCAGCTCAAAGGCAGTCTCGCTCAGCTGGAGGTAAAGCCGGGACTAACTTACGAACAGTTGTGGCGCAATGAGTTTCAAGCATTCAGAGATTCAGACGGGCTGATTCGTCCCAAAGAAAGCTACTCAGCAAAAGAAAAACCCGAAGCAGAAAAACCGAAGACAGAACAAGAAATTCGCGAAGCATCAGAGCGCGAAAAAGAACTCGGCACTGCCCTCATCAAAGACTTGCAAGGCGACAAGCACATCGCTGTATTTGCTGGTGGCTCGGTGCGCGATGAGCTGATGGGCAGAGTGCCCAAAGACTACGACATCGCCACATCCGCAGCGCCGGATGCAGTAGAAAATTTGTTCAGAAGCAAGGGACATCGCGTCATTCCAACCGGCAAGCAGTTCGGTGTCATCAATGTCTTCATCCACGGACACGAATTTGAAATCGCCACTTTGAGAACCGATGGGAAGTACGTCGACGGACGCCGACCAGACTCGGTTACTTTCGTCTCTTCTCTCGTGGAAGACGCAGCCAGACGCGATCTCACCATCAACGCCATGTTCAAAGATCCAGTTACTGGACAGGTCTACGACTTCTTCGATGGAAAAGGCGATCTCGCGCGCAAGGTGATCAAAGCCGTCGGCAATCCGCATGAACGCTTCGAAGAAGACAAGCTCAGAATGATGCGAGTCCCGCGCTTCGCTTCGAAGTATGACGGCTTCTCAGTCGACCCTGACACTTTGGCAGCGATAAAATTCCATGCAGAAAAAATGAACGCTGTTTCTGCCGAAAGAATCAGAACGGAGATCGAAGGAATTCTTACAGGAACACTTCCTGTGCGCGGCATGCAAATCATGATGAACTCCGGTCTCATGAAAGTCGTGCTTCCGGAAGTCTACAAGCTGCGCGGACCTAAGGGACGCCAAGATCCTTTCTGGCACCCGGAAAAAACTACCTGGACTCACACGAAGTTAGTGCTGGCGCAACTGCAAGGTTCCGGCTTTACCCGCATGATGGGCGGCTTGATGCACGACGTCGGCAAGCCTGCAACTCAAGTGATTCATCCTGATGGGGGCATCTCAAACCACGGTCACGACGCCGTCGGCGCAGAAATGGTCAAAGAAATCGGTCGTCGATTGAAGATGTCGAACAACGAAATAGATCGCGTCTCCGAGCTCGTACGCCTGCACATGCAAATGCACCATGTGACCGAGTTGCGGCAAGGTAAATTGATCGCCTTGCTGGAACGCCCAGACATCATGGATTTGATTGAATTGCAGCATGCAGATTCAACAGGAACATATAAATCAGATCGCATGGACAAGTCTCAAAAATCGTTCCTCCTGGCCAAACTTGAAGAGTTGAAGCAAGCACAAGCGCTTCACGTTCAACCGCTGGTTACGGGAAACGTTTTGATCGACATGGGCTTCAAACCTGGACCAGACTTCAAGAAACTGAAAGAAGCAGCACAAGACGCGCAACGCGAAGGTCAGTTCAACTCCGAAGAAGGCGGTCGCCGGTGGATCGC
>CAYZJR010000007.1:40922-103420 GCA_964478655.1 uncultured Candidatus Obscuribacterales bacterium | reverse complement strand
GAGTCGCTCGCGTTCGTTGCCGTCTTTGGCTTCACCGAAAATCATCTTTTCGAGCCTGTCAAGCCGCTCTTCGTTGCTCTCTTTAGGATACGAGTGTTGGAAGAATCGTTGCTCGAGTTTGCCCAGGTTGGGGTCATCGCTCAGGGCTGCAAAAGCAGGCACCTGCACCGAAAACGCGCAAAAAGTTAGCGCCGCCGAAAACGAGGCTGCCAAGGCAAACCCCGCGAAAGGGTTTCGTGAAAAATTCTTTGTAGGTCTTGCCACTGCCTCAGCCTCTGGGTGCACCAAAAACCCTAATTAATCCACGCACAGCCATCTTACCACGCATGCCAAGCACGGGCGCATGCTGTTTTCCCCGGTTTGAAGCTATGTTTTTTCCGGCTCCATGCACACCGGAGACGACGGGGAAATTTCTTTGTTCCGGTTATCAAGTTGGCGCCACTCTCCTGTTTATACAACTGCTTATACACGCCGTGTCGACTTTTTAGTGCGCTTCGCAAAACATCTAAATTATTTCCACTTTTGGACGCCAGAGATTCCCGTCCAATTGCCCGTCTGATAGCCTGAGTGGAAAGCAAAGCTCGGGAATCCGCACAAAAATGTCATGTCCTCCGCCAATTAAAGAAGCAAGCGATAAGCCCTTGCTAAAGCTTGACGGGCACTCGCTTACGCTTGAGTCGGTCGAGCCGGTAGCCGATGCGCAGATAGATGTAGAGCTAGATGATGCTGCCTCAGTGCAGCTCGCCAAAAGCCGCAAGCTCGTCGACTATATGTTGGCTGAGCGCAAGGTTGTCTACGGAATCACCACAGGCTTTGGCAAGTTCAAAGACGTGTTCATTGACCCGGAAGACAGCATCGCACTGCAGCGCAATTTTTTGTTCAGTCATGCTGCCGGTGTCGGACCGCATTTCGATCGCAAAACGGTGCGTGCGATTATGCTGCTGCGCGCAAACGCGCTTGCGAAGGGCTTCTCAGGTATAAGAACCAAAGTCGTGCAACTTCTCTTGTGTTTGTTGAATGCGGGGGTTCATCCGTGCGTTCCTGAGCAGGGGTCGGTTGGCGCTTCAGGAGACCTTGCGCCGCTCGCTCACCTCGCACTTGCATTGATTGGTGAAGGCGACTGCGAGTACAACGGCGAGATCATGCCAAGTAAACAAGCTTTGAAGAAAATCGGGCAGAAGCCTGTGATTCTCAAAGCCAAAGAGGGTCTGGCTTTGACGAATGGCACGCAAGTGATGACTGCTGTCGGCGTGTTGGTTTTGCTCGAGGCGGAGAGGCTTGCAAAGGTGGCAGACATTATCGGGGCGATGAGCTTGGAAGCTCAGTTGGGAACATCAGCGGCGTTCAACGCCCTGATTCACAATACTCGACCGCACCCAGGGCAGATGTCGTCGGCATCGAATCTGCGCAAGTTGCTTGCAAATAGCGAATTGATGGAGAGTCACAAAGATTGTCCGATGGTTCAAGACGCGTATTCGCTTCGTTGTATGCCGCAAGTTCATGGTGCATCAAGACAGGCTTTTAAGCACGCGCGCGATGTATTAACCATTGAGATCAACGCCGCCACAGACAATCCGTTGGTTTTTGAAGACAGCGTCATTTCTGGTGGGAACTTCCATGGGCAGCCGGTTGCATTGGTGATGGATTATGTGTCGACTGCATTGGCAGAACTGGCAAATATTTCGGAACGTCGAACGGAAAGGCTCGTAAATCCAGCGCTTTCGAACGGTCTGCCGACATTTTTGACACAGCGCGGCGGACTCAATTCCGGATTCATGGTTGCTCAATATACGGCGGCAGCCCTCGTTTCCGAAAACAAATCGCTAGCGCATCCTGCAAGTGTCGATTCGATTCCAACTTCCGCTAACCAGGAAGACCATGTTTCCATGGGCACTATCTCCGCGCGCAAAGCACGGATGATACTTACTAACGTCCGCCGAGTATTGGCGATTGAACTTTTATGTGCGGCTCAGGGACTCGATTTGCGTACGGGTGCACATGGTGGTCCGGTCGATCCTGGTCACGGACTCAAAGCTGTATTGAGTCCAGGAATCGGTGCGAAAGCGGCTTATCAGGTTGTTCGCCAATCAATTCCTCATCTTGCCGAAGACCGCGAGATTTACAAAGATATCGCCGCTGCCGAAAGACTCTTGGCTTCAAATGAGCTTCTAAACGCGGTTGAATCAGTGGTCGGAACCCTCGATTAACAATCGTTCTTGCTCCAAGCGTCGAATTTTTCGCTGCTGATTGAAATGGGTTACAATAACTGTCCTCGAAAATTTCCCGCAGGGGCGATTAGCGCAGTGGTAGCGCAGCACGATCACACCGTGAAGGTCGGGGGTTCAAATCCCTCATCGCCCATATTCAAGATGAATTCATAAGCATAAAAGGTTGTGGAACAGCCAAGCTCATCCTTGGAAACCCGTCGCCTGTCGCGTCAGTCGAATTTTTCGAGTTTTTTTGCCGTTCCTCCCTATTTTTTTGAATTTCACAGTAAACCCAACTGGAAGGGTCAAGGAGAGCGCAAAAATGGCATTCGATGTACTAGACAAATTTGAATCGACCGAGTCGAGAGCAGCAAAGCCGACCGAGTCGACTTCAATGTTTAGCGAAGCATATTCGATGCTCTCGAATCAGTCGTTTAAAGCCAGCGAGCAGTTTGGAAGCAGCCAAACCGACGTCAATCAAATGTTCGGGGCGCTCGAACTCTTCGATTCGCAAGCTCCGGCAAATGCCGTCAACGATGTAACCAACGACACAACTACTCGCGAGCCCGTCTCTTTTGACAGACACAAAGACAAACCGAGACCGGAAACTCCCTTCGAGCCAACTGCTGAATTCGCAGGCAAAGTAATCGACAACATCAAAGAATTTGACGTTCCTGGTCATGTGAAGCAAATACCCGGCGAAGTCCAAAGACAGCTGGGCGAAATCGCGCACGCTTGGGGTTTCTAAGACAGCTTCAAATTCTTTTGCACCCACACCGCTACTTCGGTTCGGTTCTGCAAATTGAGATGTGACAATATTCTTGTTATGTGGTTCTTGACTGTTCCTTCAGTAATGAACAGGGTTTCCGCAATCTCTTTGTTGCTTTTTCCTTCTCCAATCAATTTGAGAATATCCAACTCGCGGCTCGTAAAAGACTTGAGCAGCTCTGGTTTGGGTGTTGAAAGCGGGTTCATCAACGATAGGAGCTTCGGCGTTACTGAAGGCGCAAGTTGCGTGTAACCTTCGTTTACCGCTTTGATTGCTGCTGCTAGACGCTCTGAGGGGGCGTCTTTTAGAAGGTATCCGGATGCGCCTGCTTGCATTGCAGTAACAATAGATTCGTCATCGTCAAAGGTTGTGAGTACAAGAATTCGAATCTCGGGATTCGCTTCTCTGATTTTCTTGATTGCCGTGACACCATCGACGTTTGGCATTCGCAGATCCATCAAAACAACATCCGGTCTGCACGAACCGATCATGTCTATGGCCTGGCGTCCATCTGCGCCTTGCCCCACAATTTCTATCTCTTCGTCAAGCGAGAGCAGTTGCGCCAATCCCTGACGCACGAGCGCCTGATCGTCAACTATAAGAAGGCGAATTGTCGATGTTGTTGTCACTGCCAAAATTTCCCCAATCCTATCTAAACCGGAATTTCAACTAAGATCCTTGTACCCGACCCTGGGGTACTGTCTATAACAAGGTTTCCATTTATTTGTTGCGTTCGTTCTCTGATTCCGGTCAAACCGAAACCCCCGTGTGTTCCTGCCGGATCGAAGCCGCAGCCATTGTCTTTCACCTCGACTTCCACGCTCTTGTCGCGCCTTTGAATAAACACCGATACCGAGGTGGCTTTGGCGTGTTTCAGAACGTTTGTAATCGCCTCCTGCACTATGCGATAGACCTGGAAGCCAATTTCGAGGGGTATCTCCACATCGTTTGCCTTGAAATCGATTTCCACCGATTGGCTGGCTCTGAATTCATCCACTAGCCTCGTCAGCGATTCTTGAAAGTCGAAGTCGGTGTTGCGCATGGTCGTCAGCGCGCGCCGAACATCGGTGAGCGATCGAGCCGCAAGTTCTTCTGCTAGTGCCATTGCCTCTTTTGCTTTTGCCGGATTAACCTCGGAGAATTTTTTCGCGACCTCAAGTTGAATCTTTAGAGACGTCAGTGAGTGGCCTACACCATCGTGAATCTCTCTTGCTATGCGGGCTCGCTCGACTTCGGCGGCGAGACTCTGAACTTCTCGAGACAATCTCTCTGTCTCCAATCTGCTTTTTTGCTCCGACGCAATTGCGAGCATGAGCAAGCCGACAAGCAACATAACGAGCAAATATGTGAATGTGAGAACAAAACCACCAATGGCGATCACAATGAGTGTTTGCGTAGTCAGTGCGGCGTTGTGAAACTCTGGCTGGCACCAGATCTTGTAGCACGTCGAGGCCCACAAACTAATGTAGGTGATTCCTATTGCAGCAATCAAACCTTTCTTGTCGAGTAGGAGTGCAGCCTTGGCAATAACAACTAGACTCAGTGGAATTTGAAATCTAGGAACGCCGAAAGCATTGGTCAAAGTCAAAACGAAAACGTCAGACAAAACGTACATTACACGGACGGAGTAAGGACTTTCCGAGGGGCGAAATAGGCTTAGGTTGACTAGGACAAACAAGAGTGCCAAAGTCACGGGCAAGTCGACGCTTGGATCGTCAGGCGAAAACTTGCGGAACATCACAACCGCAAAGCCACATACTGCAAGAAATGCCCACTCTGTTAGAAGAACGTTTCGAAAGAGCGGATAGTGAAAGAACTCTTGTGATTGAACCTTTGCGGGAGTCGTTTCTGCAATTGCAGGGATTGTGGACATTTCGCGATTCTATATGCCTTGAAGTAAGTGACCAAAGCGCCACACTCCATACTAATGCAGATGGGAAGGAATTCCAATGTATGGCTGGCGGGCAGTTTCCAACGAATGACTTAAGTCATACGGTTGCAATGACCTTCGCTCGATGGCGAGCAATATCCCGAGGGCTATGATCAAATCGTGGCTCATCAATCGCCGGAGCCAAAAACATACGCCAATCGAAACCACCCTCTCCTGCTAAGGTTTCGTGGTCCACCAAAAGCGCGCCGCCCCCAGCAACCCGGTGCGCTTTTATTTTGGGGACATCTGAAAATGCGGAACCAACCGCTGTGACTTAAGTCTTATGCAAATCATGACGTTTGCGCGATGTAATCCAAGGCGCCAAGGCATAGAATCGAAGCATGGCGTAGTGTGTCGTGAAAGTTCGACGACAATTCAGGAGTCACCAAAGTATGGCTCAAAGCGCAATAATAGTAGCGATTTTGAAGTTCGTCATAAGTCTTGCCAATGCATTCAGACAAGAGACCGAAGAGTTGGCGGGAAATTAGCTAGTGATTGGCGTACTCGAGAAATCACGGACACCATTGCTGTCTGTGCTGATACTTTTGTTGTGCGCATGTTTTGCTTCCGACATGACTCGGTATGCAGTCGAATTGATTGAAACTGAGTACAAAGGAGTAGTTTCAAAATACGAATACGTTATTGCTGCTGAAATCCGTTGAGGACGGAACATTGGGCAAGCTGACGAATCAACGCAAACGGTATGACGTGAGCTCGTTAGGTGTGGTCGCAAGCATATCTTTCGCTGTCGCCGGATTTGTCTATTCTGTATCAATGACTTCCATGGAGCGCGTTGTGGAGGACCGCCAAGCAGTGTTTAAGCAGCTTGATGGACCCCCTTGTCCGTGTTGTGGGAGAAACCTTCCGGAGTATCCAGACGCACTACTGAGACTTCGATTTTGACGCATGCTACTGTCTTGTTCTACGCTTGAGGAACGGATTTGAAGATGTTGGCTTTGCTTCACCGCGCCCTGACACAAACGAATCAAAGTTTGATACCGCACGAAACACCGGAATAGTGGCGGGCTGTTGTGACAAGAGCCACCGAAGAAGTTTTCCAAGTTGCCTAACTTCGGGTTGCCGATCGTTGGTTTCCAGCGCACGCAAGGCTGTCTTCGCATTTGCCGTTTGCGCTTCATCTTGAAGACATTTCTCGACTACTTCGAACAGACGTGGATTGATCGGCAGCATCGTGATCAAGTAGTGAACTAGCCATACCGAGAAGTTGTCCACGTACGATCCGAAATCTTGTACCGTTCGCTTCGGATGTTGAAATCCAGCGTGCCCACTGTCTGGGCTCTTCATGCGGCTCAGGGATGGAACGAAGAAGTTATCGTAGTCAACCAGTTTGAGATCAGTGTCGACAAACATCAGATTCGAAAAATCTAAATCACCATGGGCGATACCGGCAAATTGGAACGTTCTCGCCATTTCGGCCAAGCGATCGGCTAAATAACTCGCAGTGCCATCTGAGACAGGAATGCGGCCTGTAGCCATTTGTGAAAGAGTCTGTCCGTCAAACCAATCCATTTTGAGAATCGGATACCGCTTGTCGAGAACACGAATTCCTTCCGGCAGATATTGGATTTTGGACACGTATTGTTTGACTGAGTCACTCTCTAGGTATTTTGCGATCTCTGCATAGCGCAGCGCTCTATCTTCCTGTTCGAACGAAAAGCACTTCACCGCTACGTCTCTGTCTTTGCAGCGAAAATGATATACACGCCCGCTTCTTCCAATTTTTGTGTCTTCGAGAATGCACGTGCCTCTGGCAAGTTCCAAATCATCAAAACTGATCTGCGGCCAGCGCACCGCTTCGTTGTATGCTCGATAAGATGCCAGCAACGACTGTCTCTCTACCTTCGCTCCATCACCAGGTGGCGGCGTGTTTCCAACCCATGCAGGCACCGAGCTGGCTCGTTTGATTGGGTCGAGATGTCTTGGCTGTTCCACATGTTGCTGCAGCGTGGGAACTCTTTCGAACATTTCGTCGCATAGCGATCGCATCATGCGAGCAGCGGATTTTATTTCCGAAGAGGGACTTTCCTCGAGAACTGCAAACGTATAAGAAGCGCATGGATCACCAAAGTCGGTCGCTCGAAACAGCAGGCACTCGTCGCCGCCCGCGAGCTTGTTCCACAAAGTTGGATCGATTCCCAAACAGAGTAGCGACGTGTGAATGACCCAGCTCGAAAAGTTGTCGATGTTCAATCCAAAATAGTTTTGCACACGCCTTGGATGCTGATAATTAGGGTGCCCTAATTCACTGCTCTTCTTTCCCTCGAGCGCTTTGACGAAGGAACCATCATAGTCCAGAAGCCTCAATCGATTGTTTTGGACAATGATGTTTCCGTGCTGCAGATCGCCATGTGCAATGGAAGCACTTTGAAGCTTTGCAACTAGTTGTTTGAACTCGCGAGCAATTAATGCAATGTTGGCTGGATTGTTGATGTTCTTGAAGATGTAGGTGTCAAGCGTGTCTCCATCTTCCCAGTCCATTTTCAAAACGGGATGCCACACGTTGCGAACTTTGATTCCTTTTGGAATGTAGTCGAAGTTTGTGAAGTACGGAAGGCTGCAACTCAAAAGTGCTTTCTGAATCGCTGTGTATCGTTCTTGATGATCTGATGTCTCGCGCAGAAAACACTTGACCGCATAGCTCCTGTCGCCATTGCGAATCTTGTACACGTTGGCGAATCCGCCGCTAATCGGGCGCGGTAGACCTTTGCTGTCTACGCAAACCTCACCCGATGCGAGCTGCTCATTTTCGAAGCAGCGACTCGGCTCAGAAATTGCTTCGTTGTACTCTTGCGCAGAGGGCCACGGCATTGAGCGTCACCGTTGTTGTGCAAACTATTGTACCCTTTGTGGGCGCAGTTCCAATCGTGACTCAGTCGCGCTGAGCGCGTGGTGCTGAGCGCGTGGTGGACTTAAGGCAGGAAAATAGAGGCCGCATCTTCGTTGAGAACGGGGTTAATTAGCTGTGTCGTGAAATCGACAAGTTTGTAGCCCTTGGGGTTGAATGCAACAAATTTCTTTTCCGATTTGGTGTGGTCGAGTGTTTTGAAAGGACGCACAACTCTGTTTGTGTCAGGATGCATGTGTCTCAATTGCCACGGGAAGCCCTTGAGCAAGGGCAGTTCGTAAACTTTTGAGACGATGGCCCGTGCGTGATCCGGACCAGGCAAGTCGATGTAATCAATTGAGACTTTGATTTTCTTGTTGAAATCTTTCCGCCCGATGTCGCTCCGCCAGAAGCTTGCGGAGGTCTTGACCTGAAACGTGTACTCCGTCACGGGCACGCCGTCTACTTTCGTGGCGGTTTCTGACATGGGCTTTTGTGTTGGGAGTTCAGACAGCCAACTCGCGGATGCCGCAATGTTCCTAAAAATCTTGTTGAACTTTTGAAAGTCGACTCTTGCGTATTTCTTCTCGGCAGGTCGCCAGATAGTAATCATCTTGTCTTTCTGCGTGTATTCAAGGTTGTAGCCCATCCGTGAAACCTCGCAGCGCATCGCGTCAGGCCAAAGAGCGACTTTATGATCTCCAGACATAGAGAAGTTTTGATGCAACTCGTTGCAAGTTTGCTGGCCGCAGATTCCCGGACTGGCGATACCAAGTGCAGCGACGGCCGCCAAAAGAAGGGTCTGCAGTTTCTTATTTGATGCCGAATGCAGTGGGAAAGTCATTTCTTGACGATGGTTGGAACAATTCAAATCTTAGCGCATTTGCTAAATGTCGGCGAAAGAATAGGTTCGTAGCTCATCTGTCAAGCGTTTGTAGAGATTCGGAACCCACTTTGGTTGCGTCGCAAAATCGATATCTGGTTTTTGCTTTGCAAGATTGCATGGTGCAAAAATGAGGCGAATGGTATCACATCCGGAGTCATGAGTAAGAACGAACATCTCCTCGATTGGTTCGTTTCCCATCGCCAAGCAGCCGGTTGACCACTTGCTTCCGTGAATCAAAATGTCGCAGCCGAGATTTGTTCGACCTTCCTTTTGGGCGCGTTTACGATCTTCGGCATTGGGATAATCGACATCAAGTCCGAGATGTGCAATTACATTGGGACGAAAACCAGCGATCTTGTAAAACCCCTCAGGAACTTGCTTGTCACCTTCCTTCAGCTTCGGTCCTGCGACACCGCTGGCACCTATTATTGGGTATTGCAAGATCTGTTTCATTGTTCCACTTCTATCTTTTGCAAACAGATAGAGCATCTTCTCTTGTTTCAACGCAACCCAAGTCATCGCTTTGGGCGGGTAGTCGATGTTCGCGGCCTCAAACAGAGGCTTTAGTTTGTTGCGCACTTGCTCCCCGTACAGTTGCATTGCGCGGCTCGTGGTCATGATCTTCTGGGGAGCAGAAGCAGAGGATGCCTTCTTGTTAGTGGGCGGAATTGACGCAGGCAGCGCCTTCGATGTCTTGGCTTGGCTACTAGAAAGCGGTTGCGACAAACACAAGGCAAAAGCGATGAGCCAGGCTCTCTTCTTTTGCGCTAAATGTCCGAGACCCTTTGTCATGCCTGAAGTATATCGCACCCATGACTTTAGTCCTGCCAGGGCATGACGTTTGCACGATGCTATTACACAGATAGCATCCTAGAATTGAAGGTGACTCGGAGGAATCAGCCGCCCCCGGCGGTTGGTGGGTCTTTACGCCTAATCCGCAATTGCAATGCGAACGGGCTTGGGAGGCACAATGAATTTCGGACGCACTGCGGCGAAGAGCGATCAGCTTGGAGTTTCATCCGCCGGAGCAATTTTTATAGTCATCGCATTTCTGAGTGGGTTGTGTTTTAACGTTCCCGAGCACGTTTGCGGAATGTTGAAGGACGCGCAAAAAGCTGAGTTGTGCGCGCGTTCCATGATTTCGGCGCGCCCACGCAGTAGCGATTCGAAGGATACGAAGATTGTGGTTGTTGTACCGCAGTCAGTAAATGATGATGCCTTGCAATTTGATGGAGTGGCTAAATAGCGCCTTCCAGCACCGTGCTAGTTACCATGTTCAATATCGTGCTGCGTGACGATCTGAAACTTCATCACACCGAATTTGCATGTGCGGCGATCGACAAGACCCGGATGTGAGATCGAATCTTGCGGAACCAGTCTTTGCGGAATGGGGCCCATTGCCAGATTTGCTGCACTGAACTTTTTGCCTGCAGGAATTGCCACGCGCGCGTACACGATTTGAGATTTCGGTTCTTGATATGAACTGTAATCACGAATCAGGCACTTCTCTTTCATCTCTTTGGTCATCGGTTGGCCAATATCGAGCACGCTAATAATTTGAGCTTGTCCGATTGGTTTCACAATCTTCTTTCCAATGACTGAGAACATAGAAGAAGCAGCATCGCCGGGAGCTTTTGCCCACTCGACGACTTGCCCTTGCACGTCTTGTGGTGTCAACATTTTTCCTGCCGGCAAGTCTTTGACCGCATAAACGATCTGAACACTAGCTGGATGTGGTGTTGCTACAGGTGCTTGTTGAGTCTGTTTCTTAGCGGCCGGTTTTTTGCCTTGTGCAAAACTTGGGGCACAGATGAATGCCGCACCAATGAATGTCATTGCAAGCAGAGATGTGGTTGTTGCCAATACACCCAACGAAGAGCGTGACTTCAACGGAGTCTCCTTCTTATCGAGCTACGATATGAAAGGTGCTCGGCGAAGACTTTTGAGTACAGCAACATTTTCAATCTCGGACTGAGCAGCCTCTAGATTGGCCAGTTTAGCAGAGCGTTCCAACTCCAGAAACCTCTGAAGATATCCAAGCGCATCTTCAGTGTCGCCGGAATTGGCTGCTCGCTTGAGCTGGTATTCCAAAAGGCTCGCTACGACAGGCTCAGAGCGCATTAGCGTCTGCCTCCATGTTCACGATCTCTTCGTCCGTTCAATTTCTGAGCTTTGGTTTTTGGCGATTGGGTCTTTGAAACCTTGTTCTTCGCCGACTTGGTCTTTGCGGACTTAGCCTTTGGAGATTTCGCCTTTGCTTTTGGCGCTTTCGACTTTGCTTTAAGCTCTTTCGATTTCGCTTCTTTTTTGGCTTTCTTTTTGGAAGCTTTCTTGTCGGACAGGAGTTTCTTCAAAGCCTTTCCTGCCTTGGTTCCTTGAGATTCGGTTTTTTCCTGTGAAGGAAGCACGAACTCGATAGGCTCCACCTCCATGAGAATTCCTTCCAGAGTATCGATCATGAAATTGATCTGCGACTCAGTAATGATGAGCGGGGGCTC
Organism: uncultured Candidatus Obscuribacterales bacterium; assembly: GCA_964478655.1. GTDB lineage: Bacteria > Cyanobacteriota > Vampirovibrionia > Obscuribacterales > Obscuribacteraceae > CAYZJR01. Next base: position 92,285 of record CAYZJR010000007.1, on the reverse strand, counting down.
GATGCGGATTGTGCGGTTGGCATTCATGGTTGCTGCCACGAGTACGCCGCGATGGAATAGCTCAACTTGAACTTGCTCGCGCAGTTCCTTAGAGGTGAATTCTAGTCCGAGAAGCAGACCACGACCGCGAACATCCGCGAGGTGGCGAGGATAACGTTGACGCAACTCTTGCAGTTTGCGCGTGAAGTGATTGCCCATCACTGCAGCGCGTGCAGGCAAGTGCTCGTCCATCAGCACTTCTATTGTTGCTGACGCAGCGGTACAAGCTAGCGGGTTTCCGCCAAACGTTGAGTTATGGATGCTTGGGTTTGGCTCAAGCACCTTCCAAATTTTTGCGGTAGACATGAAGCAACCGATTGGCATCACACCGCCGCCAAGGGCCTTGGCTAAGCACATGATGTCTGGAACTACGCCTTCATGATCGCAACCGAACATGCGACCTGTGCGACCCATTCCGGTTTGCACTTCGTCGAGAATGAGCAATACGCCTTTCTTCTTAGTCAGTTGACGCACTTTGCGCAAATAACCAGCCGGCGGAACGAAAATGCCGCCTTCACCTTGAATCGGCTCGAGAATTACGGCCGCTGTGTTCTTGGTGATCGCTTTCTCCATCGCGGCGATGTCGCCGAACGGTACATGCGTGAAGCCATTCAGCAGGGGTTCGAATGGTTTGCGGAAGACGTCACGTCCTGTAGCCGATAGCGCACCCATGCTAACTCCGTGATAGGAGTTTTTCGTCGAGATAATTTCTGATTTGCCAGTGTAGAGGCGAGCGAGCTTCAATGCGCCTTCCACCGCTTCCGTTCCACTGTTGCAGAAGAATGCATACTGCAAATCGCCTGGCGCAACTGCGGCCAATTGTTTCGCAAGATATGCAGCCCATGGATTCAAAAGGTCTTGGCTGTGCAAGCACACTTGATCTAGCTGAGCTTTGACAGCAGCGATTACACGAGGATGGCGATGACCGACGTTGAAAATGCCGTATCCACCGAGACAGTCGAGATAACGCTTGCCGTGGTTATCGTATGTATATACGCCACCGTCACGAAACTCTACTGCACCTTCTGCGCCACACAGCTTTTGGCTGTACGACAAGTTAAGGTGTTCCTTCGAGTTTTCGAGCGCTTGTGCCGCCAATTCTTCATAGTGTGACGGTCCACGATCGACGAGTGGAAATCTCTTGAAGTTAGCTTCTTTCTTATAGAGAGCCATAAAAACCTTCCTACATTTGTTTCGCGAATTTCGCGCAGTGCACCGTCCGGAGCGCATCTCCGGAGACTGGTGTTTTTCGACAATTAACAACAGGCACCTAACTAGGCACCATCAATGACATCGCTAATGTGTAGGAAAGAACGCTACGTAAATTCGGTTTTGAGTTTGCGGTTTTTTCGCATAAAAATTGACAGTCTCCGGGTTAGCAACCCTATACCCTTCGAGTCTCCCTAGCAACTTCGATTTCGTTTTCCTATTGCGGTGAATGCACCACAAATAGTGCGTTACCTTTCAAACGAACGTTTGCTATCTACTCTAAATGTACACTGCATGAGCCATTCTGGACAATGTGCACCTTGGCTAAATTCTGCAATCCCTTTTTGTACACTGTGTCTAAAGAACCATAGAATCACGATTGTGGGGATTCGGACAGCAAACCGGAGCCCAGTGCACCAGGGGTTCTGCTTGGCAGCCCTTCATTTCTTGATGTAGCCAAGAGGGTTTCTTTACCACTCTTCATTTATGAGTAATGAGAACCCTTATTAGTTCCATATATTGAAGAACTTCTATCTTTAAAACCTAGTATTTAAGGCATAATATGAGGCGTCGCAAGCAGGGTGCGGAGTTTCGCGTCACAATGCAAGAAGAAACGAACTAGTTAGGGGGTTTGAGGTGAGACCTAAAGTGCGATTGACGGCACTCTCGTTATCTATATGTGCAATTAGCACAGTTTTGAGTGCCTATGCTGCATCACCAGCAACTATTCCAACAATGTCCAAGACCATGTTGGATAAATACTATCAGGGCGTGGCTTTCTTTAAAGCCGGAGATATAGATAAGGCTCTTCAGATATTCAAGCTCTCAGCCCTGAGTGCCCCGACTGACCCCCTCGTACACTTGAGCTTGGCGGCGGCATTGCATCAGCACGGCGATATCGAAGACGCCATTTCCGAATACAAGGCGGCAATCAGATTGCGCCCCTATGATGCCTTTGCCCGCGAAAGCCTCGGCTTGCTTCTGCAAGGGCAGGGTCGGCTCGACGAGGCGCTGGCTCAGTATTCAGAAGCGATCAAATTGCGCCCCGATGTGCCATTGCTTCACTACAACTATGGAATCGCACTGCGCGTAAGCGGCGACGGTGAAAACGCCATTCGGCACTTGCGTGCTGTTGTGGCCGCTTATCCGGATCATTTGAAGGCGCGCTCTCAATTGGCTGCGACATATCAAGATAAGGCTGATTATGTGAACGCCATTTCTGAGTATCGTCGAGTTCAGAGTTATCAGCCGAACAATTTCTCCATTCAATACAACTTGGCGAATTGCATGCTGGCGACCAAAGACTACTTGGGAGCTTCCGACGGTTTCGCAAAAGCAATCAAGATTGATGGCAACGTGCCGGACACCAGAGTGCTTTTAGCGACCTCGCAGACTATGCTCGGCAAGTATTCAGAGGCTGCGGAACAGTTAAAAACAGCCGTGTCTCAAAAGTCTGACCGAGCAGAATGGCAGGCTCAGCTTGGGGATGTACTCACGAAGCTGAAAGACTACAAAGGCGCAATTTCTGCCTATCGCTCTGCTCAGAAGATCAATCCAAAGGACACCGAATCGGCTTATTCGTTGGGTTATCTGCTTCAATTGTCGGGGGAAACCTCGGCGGCTGCAGAGGCATACGAGCATGTGTTGAGTCTCAACTACAACTATACGAATGCTCACTATAACCTCGGAATCATCCGCCAGAAGCAAGGCAATTTGCCTGCTGCAGAGTCCGAATTCAAAACTGTTTTGAAGCTGAATCCAAATGATGGGCAGGCGCTGATCAGTTTGGGCAGAACCTATGTTATGCAAAATGCATTCAATGATGCAATCGTTTGCTACAGGCAGGGACTCAGCATAGAACCCAATGATGCTGCAGCTTTTCAGGAACTTGGACAAGTATTGCTGAAGACAAAAGACTATTTCGGTGCACGATCTGCACTTGAGTCGGCACTACAGATGGTGCCGGGCGATCGAAATACCATGTTGGCGATGGCGCAATTGGAAATTGCCGAAGGCAACTCCGGAAAAGCAGAAAATGTCTACAGGCAGCTCTTGGACCGCACTCCAATGGACATTCAGATCTTGAATCTGTTGGCTGATACTTTGGATTCGCAGAAAAAGTACGATCAATCGATTGAGATCTATCAGAAGTTGATTCAAGCAAATCCAAGATCGCCTGAGTCATATAACGATCTAGGATTGGCTCTGGAACGCCGTGGCGAGATAGCAGGCGCCACGATGCAGTACAAGAAAGCGTTGGAACTCGATCCGAAGTTTGTACAGGGTCATATCAACTTGGGTAATGTGTATCTTGCTCAGAAGGATTTTGCCAACGCTGGAAACGAGTATCAGGTAGCACTGCAGCTCGATCCGAACAGCGTTCTTGCTAGATACAACCTTGGGCTTGTGCTCACATCTCAGGACAACCCTGAAGGTGCGCTCGCGCAGTACGACCATGTGATTAGCCTCGATCCGAACTACGCTGCTGCATATTACGCGAGGGCTTTGATATTCCAATCGCAAAACAACGTCGAGCAGGCAATTGGGTCGTTCGAGAAGTATTTGAATCTTGATCCAACGGGTTCTTATAGCGACTCTGCGAAGACAACCTTGATACAACTGAAGCAGATTCAAGGCCAACGTGCGCAGACTGCTGTTCCTCCGATGTAGAACAGCCGGGCGTATCTAAACCTCAAATTCAAACCGGAATATCGGAACGCAAAAAAGTTTTCCGTGTCACGAAACTTCCACGAACTTGCCACGGCATTTCCACGAGTGCTGCGTATCATTCACCCATTCGAGTTGCGCCGCCCCCGGCGAATGAGGAGTGACTTACTATGCCACAGTTAGCAAACGAACAAGCTGAAGGTTTCGCCCAAAAGATGACCGAGAGGGCTGAGCATCGCGAGAATATCAGCAAGGAGATGAACAATCTGCCTGTCAATGAAAGACGCGAAATCGCAAAACGCATGGAAGAAATAAACGCTGAACACGTAGATAAAGACAAGGCTTTGCCGAAGCTCGAAATTACTTTTGGAACCGATCAAGCAGGCACTGAGCATGTCACCGACATCAAGACTCCCGGAAAAATAATGGGTTCTTTCAGCAAGGATGATCTCTATGATATGCCGACCGGTAAAGGTACAGGACGCGTGGAGCGCGACAATGACATGAGAGACGAACAGCTTCGCAACCTGCAAGGTGATACCAATCGAGCCACCATGTACCACTACTAAACCGGACAACTGACTTAGCCAGTTCGCATGGTCTCTGCCTCTGCGGTTGCTCTTTTCTGTTCCAGGAGTTTTTTCAAGCCAGGATAGTTTGTGAGTTCGGGATCTTCTTTTATCACAGCGATTGCTGAATTTCTGGCATCCTCCAGAATGGTCGCATCTTTGACCAAGTCGGCAAGCAAGAGGTCCGGCAATCCACTTTGGCGATAGCCCAAGAACTCGCCTGGTCCGCGAATTTCAAGATCTTTTTCGGCAACGACGAAACCGTCATTTGTCAGAGTGAGAATCTCCAGTCGTTCGCGAGTAGCTTCTGTTTTTTGTTCCGACACTAGGAAGCAATACGATTGATCGCTGCCTCTGCCTACTCGACCTCTCAATTGGTGAAGTTGCGCAAGCCCGAATCTGTCAGCGTTTTCGATGACCATCACTGTTGCGTTTGGAACGTCGACACCGACTTCAATGACAGTTGTTGACACAAGAATGTGGAACTCACCCTTGCGGAATCGATCCATTACTTCTTCTTTCTCTTGCGGCTTCAGCTTGCCGTGCATCAACCCGATGTCGAAGTCCGAGAATATAGTCGTTCTGAGCTTTTCGTACTCTTGAGTCGCTGCTTTTGCAGAGAGTGTTTCCGACTCTTCAATGAGTGGGAAAACGATGTAGCATTGCCTTCCCGTTTCAATCTCTTTTCTGACGAAACTCCAGAGGTCCTTGTGCCCGGATGGGCGCAATAACTTGGTTTCAACCGGCTTTCTGCCAGGCGGTAGTTCATCGATTTCTGACACATCCAAGTCACCGTGCATTGTCATTGCAAGTGTGCGCGGAATCGGAGTTGCTGTCATCGTCAGCAACTCCGGATTCAAGCTCTTCGCCTTTAGGCGTGCCCGTTGCTTGACTCCGAAACGATGTTGCTCGTCAATAATAATCAGTCCAAGGTTCGCGAATTCAACGTCTTCCTCTAGAAGTGCATGCGTGCCCACCGCGATGTGCGCTTGCCCTGATAGTATGTCTTGGCGGACTTGACGGCGCTCTTTCGCTCCTTGCTTTCCGAGTACCAGGGCGCAACGCTTGCCTAGCGGTTGCAGCAATCTTTGGAACTGGCGATAGTGTTGCTCGGCCAAAATTTCAGTCGGAGCCATCATCGCTCCCTGATAGCCGTTTTCTATCGCAACGAGAAAAGCCAGAAGAGCGACGACAGTTTTTCCGGAGCCGACATCACCTTGTACAAGTCGATGCATCGGCTTTGCCGAGGCAAGATCGCGCGAAATCTCCCCGAATACCCGCTCTTGCGCCCCTGTTAGTTTAAAAGGAAGTGAGTCTCTGAGGGTTTTGACCAAACCGCCTTCGTTGGATCTCAGAGAGAGGGCACCTTCTGTGGTATCAAACCTGTATCGCCGTTGCGCACATTGAAGTTGAATGGCAAAGAGTTCGTCGAAGACAAGGCGCCGTCTTGATGCGTCTTTATCCTCGGGAGTGTTGGGAAAGTGTATCCATTTGATGGCATCTCTGAGCGAGACCAAGCCAAGCGAGTCTCTTAGACTTTGTGGAAGCGGATCTTCGAGTGTATGACCGAAACCTTCAAGCGCGTTATGAATGATGTTGCGCAGGTATCGAAGACTCAGTCCTTCTGTCAAAGGGTAAACGGGCACGAGTCTTCCGGCATGAATACTTTCTGGAGCAAGTGCGCTTCTATCGGTTGGATCATCTCCTTCGCCATCACCTGCAAGAAATCCTAGAATCTCAACTTCCGCGTTTTTTAATTTGAATTTGTTGCTGTAGTCGTCGCGTTCCACCACGCCAGAAGCAAGTACCTGTGCTCCTTTTGGATACTGTGCTTTGTACCTGTCGAGCAAATACTTGTTAGATTTACCGCCGACAAATCGAGTGATGGTTACGCTGCCGGTTCCATCGCCGATGAGAATAGTGAGAATCGAGACATTTCCGCGTTTGGCTTGATATGCGCCTACGGAGCGAATAGTTCCAAAAATGGAAACTTCTTGTCCTATTTCCAAATTCTTTATGAGCAGGCGGTTTTGAAAATCGAGGTGGCGCCGCGGGTAGTGCTTCAGTAGATCGGCGACTGTGAAGATTTCAAGCCGGTTGAGGATTGCTGCCACTTTCGGTCCCACTCCTCGAACGAACTGAACGTTGACTTGTTCAGCACTACCGGTGTGGGAGAGGTTCTTTTGCGGTTGTTTGGAACTTTCGGATGACGATGATGGTTTTGAGGAGTCCGGTTTGGGTGCCGGATTTGCAGGATGTTTTGTCGTTGATGTGGCGCTTGGTCTGGAGGTCGCTGAGCCGCATGTTGGACCGTTTGTAGCACTGTTTGTCGCTGGGCTTGTTGCACCACTTGTGCTCTTGGGTGCAGGGGCGGTGTATCCAAGGGCAATAGCCTGCTGATCCGATCTGGTTGTAAGTTGGGGCGGTCTAGGTGAAGCGGCAGCGCCAGTCTCTTTCGCCTCTGCTGCGAGTTCTCTGGCTCTGGTACTGTTTTCCTCTGCCATGTCCCAGAAAGGTACAAGCAGCTCCTCAACGCGGCTTACGATAGATATTCTTGTTCCTACATCAACATTCGGGTACTGTCTAAACAACGCGCGCACCGTGACCCAGACGGCGTCGTGTGGATAACGTCTGGCCAGACGATCGGCTGTATGCCTCATGAATTGAGAGAAGGTCGAGCGCTTACCTTGAAAGTCGGCGTACAGAGCTTTGCGCTCGACAGCAATTGCACGGCGAAGCGCCGATAATTCAGCTTCCTTGCTGAGGCGAGTATTGCTGCCGACTGTAGGCACGATGACCTTTTCTTTGGGCCCTGGATGTGCGAAAGAATTCGAATTGATTCACAGCTCCTAGTAAAGACTAAGAGATTGAGCCAATTCCTTCCAGTAAAAAGTTTCTGGGTGTGTTTGAGCTATAGCCTGTATATCAAGCTTGCATCTGTGCAAATCCGAATAGTAATTACTGAAGTCTATTGAGAATCAGTTTGCTTATAGCTTTGAGGGTCGCGAACACGCCGAGACCTTCGGATGCTACTGCTTCGAAGCTTGGTACTGAGCGGATATTGAGTTCTTTCTCCATACGCTCGATTGGCATCGCGTTCGCCAAGTCGCGTTTGTTGTATTGAAGAACCCACGGAATGTTGTCGAGAGTCAAGCTGTACTCTGCTAGGTTTTCAATCATATTTTGCAGTGACTCGATGTTGTCTTTGGACCTCATCACATCCGAATCTGCCACGAAAATAATGCCGTCGACGCCGTTCAAAATCAGTTTGCGGCTGGCGTTGTATTCGACCTGTCCAGGGACGGTGTAAAGAGAGAATCTTGTTTTGAAGCCCTGCACGCTTCCCAGGTCTAGAGGGAGGAAGTCGAAAAATAGGGTTCTTTCTGTTTCAGTCGCCAAGCTGATCAGCTCGCCTCTGGTCGTTGGGGCAAGCTGGCTGTGGATATACTTCAAGTTGGTCGTTTTGCCACCAAGGCCGGTGCCATAGTAGACGATTTTGCAGTTTATCTCACGCGCAGCGTAATTTACGAGTGCCATCTATAGCTTCCTAACTTTGCATCCCTTGCCGGCCTGATTCCAAGCGGCAAGCCTTGCAACAAGAGAATTGATACCACGATTTGAATATCATTAGAAGACATCTTGAGACATGTGATCGAATTTGCATTCTGCCGACGAAAAAGACCAGACAGTCAAGTGTCCTTGACTTCCCGATAGCAAGGTGAAGGGTGACGACGCCAAGTCACTCTGTACCCCCAAAAAATACAGTACCACGTCTGAAGGTTTGATGGCTAACCCCCTGAAAAGGTTTGATTGCAACAACTTCACTTATTACAAACCCTACAAGATCGGCAGACACTATCTAACTTAAAAGGGCTGCGTGGTACAATACGACCTTTGCCTGCACGGGCGCATCTTTTGCGTGCGATACAAGGTCTTCAGCGAGTTCTGGAGCCTGCCGGCAAATCCCCCGCTTTATTGATTGGGGGCAATACACAGTTCACTTACAGGAAATCGCGGAAATGGCTAAGCGTTGCGATACATGCGGAAAAGGTCCAATGACCGGATATGGTTACACCTTCTTGCGGTCGCACTGGAACCCTCATAACAAGAGACGCTGGCTGCCGAACCTCCAACCCGTCCGAGCCGTGGTCAACAAGACCGTGAAGCGCTTGAAGGTCTGCACTGCCTGCCTCAAGGCCGGCAAGGTCACCAAAGCTGTCTAGGCTGCGGTACTTATAGGTTCTCGGTAGTTCAGAAACTCGAAGACAGCAGGGATACCTGCTGGCTTTTCGCTTTTTTTCGCCTAGATGAGAGCCGTCCAATAAATTCAAAATGTCACGCGTGAAGGTTGGCGATCTCTGTTAACAAAGTCGCAAAAATTCGGTGCGAAAAGAGCGCAGAGAATACGGAGTTCGCTTATCTGACACTCGCGGTTTTAAGTGGCTACGAGGTTATCTTTTTCGCGAGGTCGAGCAGTCCATCTTTGCTGACGTAGTAAAGCTCACCGCAATAGTGGCAGCGCCCCTCGGCTTGCCCATCCTCTTCAGCCATCTCCAGCAGATCTTGTTTGGTCAAAAACTTGAGGGCTTCGAAGAAGCGTTCTGAGGAGCATTTGCATGCAAACTTGAGCGGTTGAACTTCAGCTAAAGGCTGAATCTCAAAACCGTTCAAAATTCTCTGCAGTATGTTGTGAAGGCTCATTCCTCTTCGCATCAAAAAAGTGAACGTGCCAAATGTTGTGATGTTGTTTTCGATTTTGCAAATCGTCTCTTCCGTATGGTCGGGCAGAAGTTGCACGATAAGTCCGCCGGCTGCTTCGACGCCTTTGGCGTTCAAGTGGGTTCCGACCACGACGATGGACCCGGTTTGATCTGAGTTGACCAAATATCTATTGATGTCCTCACCGACTTCGCCGGTTGCAAGTTCGACCGTAGAGGTGTGAGGTCTTCCAAATCCATGATCGATAGTGACGTGTAAATAGCCTGTGTTGCCGATTGCAGTCCCAACATCAAAATTCCCCAGGGAGTTTAGTGGTAACTCAACCTGGGGATTTTCGACATAGCCTCTGACTGTTCCTTTTGGTGATGCGTCCACCAATACTTTGCCGAGGGGACCATTGCCGTTAAACTTCAGCGCGACTTGGCCCTCTCGTGCCACCACTGCTGTCAACAACGTGCCGGCAGTGAGAGCACGTCCCAGAGCCGCTGTAGCTGTATAAGAAAGGTTGTGACGCTTGCGTGCGCATGCCACGAGATCGGTGGTCGTTGCAATAACCGCTCTGATCGATCCATCAGCGGATATAGCCTTGAGAATACCGTCTTGCATAGGCATTGCTTCTCTTGCGTCGCTACTCTTGATAATTCTATCAGTTGATAAGAATTTTTAAAATTGGAATTTTCAGGCGCGTGCGGAAACAACCCGAGGCAGTCCGCTGAGATCGCGATGTATTGCAGTTTTCGACCAACCCATGCGATCGAAAATTTCTTTGACCGACTCTGATTGGTTGTCTCCAACCTCAACAGCCATCAGTGCGGGTTTCGTCAGCTTGCTCCTCATTAGCTCCGCAATCGATCTGTAGTAGCCGAGTCCATCGCCGCCGGTTCCGAACAATGCCAACTGCGGCTCATGGTGGGCAACCTCAGGAGCCAGCTCGGAGTTTTCGGACAGTGGAATGTAGGGAGGATTCGACACGAGCACATTGAATGTTTGGTTGGAAACGTTGAGCCAGTCGTCATTGATGAGAGTCAGTCGATCGGCTACGCCGTGTGCGCGCGCATTTTCTTCAGTGACTTCGATGCTGCGTCTTGAGACGTCAAAGGCGGTGACGTGGGCTTGCCGCAGATGTGTAAGGAGGGTCACGGAAATCGCTCCGCTTCCTACACCAATTTCCATGATGCGAAGCTCGTCCGAAACGTCAGCCCCAAGCAGGTCTAGAACTACTTGCACCAGTGTCTCCGTGTCTGAGCGGGGGATGAAGACTCCTGGGCACACCGAGAACTTGAGCCCCATAAACCAGGCATGGCCCAGACAATACTGTAGTGGTTCCCTCAAAATTCTTCGCTGCATGATTTTCTCTATTGACTCAACTGTTTCTGCCGGAAGTTGAGAATCGGCTTGGAGAGCCTGCTGGGCTGAAGTCAGCTCTGTCACGTGTCCGATAATTAGTTCTGTCTCCGCCCGCGCTTCAGATTGCTCGATGCCGATTTCTTCAAGTCTTTTGCGGAGGTCTTGTTTAATCGTTTTGAGAGAGTGCGGGTGATTTTGCATGTTGAAATCATAAATCATTCGATTTCAGTCACCAATCATTCGAAGAAGAAAGCTCGCTGGCGAGGAATATTCGATCTAGCCAGCTGGCTGAGGACTCGCCTACTCAAGGAGGAACGAGATGAAATTGCCCCAAGCGTCCCAACTCTTTTCATGTCTCGTGCGAGCACGCTCTCGCCGGGGAGCTGTGATGGTGGAAGCGGTGGCAGGCATGGGGTTGATCATCGTATGCACCGTGACGTCTTTGGGGCTTTTGGTGAACGCGGGAATGAGCACCTACTACAAAGAAAAAATCAGTTTCATTGCCAATCAAACAGCGCAATATGCGGTCAGCTTAGGTCCCGGTGATGATGTGCAAGCGAAGTCTGAAGAGTGTGCCAAGGGGCTTCTGAAGGCGCTTGGATTGCCGAGTGAAGGCTGCAAGGTAAAGGTGGAACTGAAAACGGTGGCAGACATGAATGCGATTTCTGTGACGGTGCTTGCGCAGAATTTGCCGCTGCTTGCGAACGTGCAGATGTTGCCGACATCAATTGCGATGCAAGACACTGGAGTCGCGCTCAAAAGGGGCGTTGCAGATACGTATTTGTGGATGAACTACAATCCCAAGCTCTCGGGCTATTTAATTCCTGTCGTGAGAATTCCCGGCGCCGGTCCGCAGTCTTTGGGACTGCCGGTGGCTGTTCCTTAGCCAAATGAGCAGCGGTTCTGTTTACTGGCTGCCGTTGCTGTCGAGGCTTTCACGCAAGCGCCGCTGCTGATCTGCGATGCTTGAAGCTTCAATAATTTTGTCTAGGTCGCCTTCTATTACTTGTTCCAAACTAAAGTTTGTATTGAGTCTGTGGTCTGTGACTCGGTTGTCTTTGTAATTGTATGTGCGAATTTTTTCAGAGCGATCGCCTGTTCCAACTTGAGCTTTTCGCTCGTCATAAATGGCTTTCTGCTGCGCTTCTAGTTGCAGCTTATACAACTTTGCGCGAAGGATTTGTTTAGCACGTTCTTTGTTTTGCAATTGGCTGCGCTCTTCAGAGCACGCAACCATAATGCCTGTCGGCTTGTGCACGATGCGAACTGCGGTTTCTACTTTGTTGACGTTTTGACCGCCTGCGCCGCCCGAACGCATTGTTGAAATGTCGAGGTCTTTTTCGTCGAGTTGAACGTCGATTTCATCTACTTCAGGCATCACAGCAACCGTTGCCGTGGACGTGTGGACGCGACCTGACGCTTCCGTTACAGGAACACGCTGCACGCGGTGCACTCCCGACTCGAACTTCATTTTGCTGTAGACAGCGTCGCCCTTGAAGTTGACCACGACTTCTTTGTAGCCGCCGAGTTCTGCTTCGTTGGAGTAGACAATCTCTGATTTCCAGCCGACGCGATCTGCATACTTCAGATACAGGCGAAGCAAGTCGCCTGCAAAAATAGAGGCTTCATCGCCGCCTGCGGCAGCTCTGATTTCAACCATGATGTCCTTTTCGTCCATCGGGTCGCGGGGCAACAAAAGCAGTTTGAGTTGCTCTTGCAACTCGTCGTACTTCTTGCGCAGCGAGTCGACCTCCATTTCGGCCATCTCGCGAATGTCTTTGTCGGTTTCGGTGCGCAAAATCTCCTGTGCGCCCGAGAGCTCGGATTCTACATTTTGCCAGCGATGAAACGTGTCGACCGTTTGTTCGAGTTGATGGCGCGCCTTGGCCAGTCTCTTGAAGTTATCATTGTCTGAAATGACTTCCGGCTGAGAGAGTTTCTCTTCCAGCTCCCTGTATGTTTGCTCAATCTCCTTGAGTTTCGTTACTAGGTGGTTCATCTCTATTCAGAACTTCTGCAGTTCGGCTTCCGCGAAAATATACTTTGCTTGAAAAACTCGGAGAGGGAGGGATTCGAACCCTCGCTGCGCTTGTGACGCAGACGGTCTTTCCAGGACCGCACGATAGACCACTCCGACACCTCTCCGTGGTCAGCGACTCATTATAGCCGCTAAGCGGGTAAAGGCTCGTGGGGAATTTTTATATAAAGCTCAAATGTGGCTTTGTTGTTACGCTTTTGACAACGTCAGTCCGACGCGTTTTGCGCCTGCTTTGATAATCGGCATGAAGTCCTCGGCCTTGAGCGCCGCGCCACCTACCAGCGAGCCGTCGATGTCGGGAAGTGCAAGCTGCTCCTCGACGTTGGAGGGTTTGACACTTCCGCCGTACAGCACGGGAATGACATCGCCAACTTTCTTGCCCTCGGCTTTGTAGAGGTCATTTACTGTCGTTCTGATTAGAGCGGCGACACGGTTAGCCTCTTGGGCTTCGCAGTTTTTGCCTGTACCAATTGCCCAGACTGGTTCATAGGCAATAACGATTTTTTCAGCCTCACTCCATTTGATGTCCTGCAAACCGGCACCGACTTGGCGGCGCACTACGCTGTCAGTAAGTCCGTTGTCGCGCTCGTCTAGTGACTCACCGACACACATAATCGGAATTAATTCGTGACCCAGAGCCGCTTTTACCTTGAGGTTGACGCTTGAATTAGTTTCACCAAAGAATTGGCGACGTTCGGAGTGCCCGATGACGACATGCTTGATGCCCAAGTCTTTGAGCATAACCGGAGAGATCTCACCGGTGTAAGCACCGCTGTCATGATGATCCATGTTCTGTGCGCCGATTTTAATAGCTGAACCTTGCGCAACCGTCAGAACTTCTGAAAGTGCGGTGAATGGCGGGCAAAGCACGACTTCAGGCAGGTCCTTAATATCTTTTGATTGATCGACAATTTGCTTCACCAGGTCTTTGGCTTCCTGGCGCGTCTTATGCATTTTCCAGTTACCGGCAATGATGGTCTTTCTATTGCTCACGATGATTTCTCCTCAACCGGCAGGCGACGTGGGGGAAGTCATTTTAACTTACTTAACCGCGAGAACCCCAAATATCGGGTAATGTATCGATACTATTTTTTTGTTTCGTCTAGTCCGTCCAAGCAAAAGTCAGGTTCTCAATGTCTACGTTGTCTAAACCGGAAAAAGAAAAGGTCGAGCGTCTGCCGGAGTGGGTGCGGCGCACGGTGCTCAACACCGAAGAAAACCGCAAGACGCGTTCAATTCTCAAGGAGAATGGACTCAACACTATTTGCGAAAGCGGCAGATGCCCAAACAAAGGCGAGTGCTGGGCTCGCGGCACAGCAACGTATCTTTTGATGGGTCCGCTTTGTACGCGCACTTGCAAGTTTTGTTCTGTCAACAAAGGGCTTCCGGGCGCGCTCGATGAAGCCGAACCGGCGCGAGTCGCCCAAGCTTCCAAGCAGATGGGGCTGCGCCACGTAGTGTTGACCTCTGTAAATCGCGACGATTTGCCCGATCAAGGCGCCAACCATTTTGCAAAGACAATTGCCGCACTGAAGCTAGAGATTCCAGGAGTAGCGGTGGAAGTCTTGACGCCTGACTTTCAAGGTCGCAGAGATTGCGTCGAGATCGTGCTGGCTGCAAAACCGGTAGTTTTCAATCACAACATTGAGACTGTGCCACGTTTGTATCGAAGGGTGCGTCCGGGTTCTAAGTACGATCGGTCACTCAAGGTTTTGCAGATTGCAAAGGAAATTGATTCGTCGATACCAACAAAATCCGGTCTCATGCTGGGTTTGGGCGAAACAAAAGAAGAAGTGCTTTCGGTGTTGCGTGATTTGAGAGAAATTGACTGCGATTTTTTGACGCTTGGCCAGTACCTTCGCCCCAGTCGCGATCAGTTGCCGGTGGTTCGATATGTGACGCCGGAAGAGTTTGACGAGCTTGGAAAAATGGCATGGGATATGGGCTTTAAGATGGTGCATTCGGGACCTCTGGTGCGCAGCTCGTATCATGCTGAAGAACTTGCGAATTCGATGTAGAGTCTTAAGAGCTAGGTAGGAACGGTACAGAGTGACGGAAGAGCAGGGCGCTGATTTACTGGCCAAAGCCAGAGCGCATCTTGCAGATGGTGAGATGGAACCATGTCTTGCCGTGCTAAAGCAGTACTGGTTGGAGAATCCGTATGATTCAGAAGCTGTGTCGTTGCTGTCGCAATTGATGCACGAGGCCGGACGCCTCGATCTTTCCAACAAGCTGCAGGTGCTGTCAGAGAAGCTCTCCGCCAGCTTGGGTGAAGAGAAGCCGGAAGACAAACATGCACAAGAAATGTTTGAAGCCGGCTATGGATTGATTGACGTCCGACAACATGAACTAGCAGCAATGCTCTTGAATCGCTGCGCTAACGTGCTTCCCGACGAACCAACCGTGAACTATGAGTTGGGATTTTCCTTGATGTCGCTTGGTCGGCATGCCGACGCAATCAAATACTTTCAGCAAGCCTTACGAGTTCAGGATGATTTTGACACTCGCTTAAATTTAACCGTGTGCTTCACTTTGGCGCGGCAGTTGGATAGTGCGAAAAATATGCTGGAAGTCGCCGCCCAAATGGCACAGACCGAAGAAGAGCGAGCGGAGGTCAATCATCGACGGGCTGTCTTTACAAGACTAGAAAGGCTCGGCAATCGGCAAAACCTCACGCAGCGAGATTGGATGTTTGTGCTCTACGGAAGCATCTTGTTGTTTCCGGGAATGCGGGCGACGGGCAAGGAAGACTTGGCAAAGGTTGCTGCTATGCTGGCTACGTTGCGCGGACTGCTTGAAGGACTCAACTTCGAGGTCGAGGTGTGCGAATACTACAGCCTGCGATCTCGTCCCTTGGCTCGAATTTTGTCTGAGTTGATGGAAATACCAGAGGACAGTTATCGTGGCCCCGAACGTCCCGATCGTGCGATTCTCCTGATGGCATGGGCAACAGATGTGATTGGGCCTCACACAGCATTTATTTCAAACACCGACAAGCGTTGTTTGTTTTCGTACGCAATGACAATGACTGAGCCACTGCCTGTGGTGCCCGATATTGTGGGTTTCTTGGCGGACAATCTCGAGCTGCCATGGTTTTCTATCACTGACTCGCCTCAGCAATCGAGTGGTCCGTCTTCAGCTCGCAGCACTGACGACATGATCAAGCGCACTCTCGATAGAACTCGCGACTTGGATTCCGATACGAGCATTATAAATTGCGTGCAAGAAGCGATTGCCTACTATTCGGACAAGCGCGAGTTTCTTGTTTTGGGCAATACCAAGCGTTTTCCTATGAGGCCTGAGTACACGGCGGAGTTTCCATGCTGAAAAGATTCGCGCGCGCAGTTTCATCAGTGACGATAATTCCTCTGGCGCCCTTGCAAGCTCATGAAGATGAAAAGGAAGTCTTGTCCGGTCTCTCGAAATATTTGCCTGCGGTCGGACTTTTGATTGGATTTATACTCTGGGGAATCGCGTACCTGTTGGATCGGATTCATGCCAATGGACTCATCAGTGCAGCCATTCTTACCGTCGCTTGGTTGGCTGTTACCGGCGGACTGCATATGGATGGGTTGATGGACACCGCCGACGGAATTTTTTCGCATCGGTCTCAAGAGCGGATGCTCGAAATAATGACAGACTCGAGAGTTGGTAACTTCGGTGCTTTGGCCGGTGTCTGCAGTCTTTTGTTGAAATTCGTTGGGCTATGTTCTGTTTCCTGCATGACACTGTCTGCAGTGCTCGTGTTGACTCCTGCCATGGCGCGCCTTTGGGAAGTCTATGCAATAGGTTGTTTCCCTTATTTGAGGACCGAAGGCCGGGGGAAGGTCTGGCATGACTCGACGCACTATCCTGGCGATCTCTTGCGTGCTGCTGTATTGCCAGTCGCGGCAGCAGTCGCTTTCGTCTTGATGGGCTGCTGGATGGCACCACTATTGTGTCTGGTAACGTTGCTATGTGGGCTCATCGCATCGCATTGGATTTCGCTAAGGCTGGGTGGTCATACAGGCGACACCTACGGAGCCGTAGTTGAGCTGGTGGAGACCTTTTCCATCGTCATCGTAGCTCTTCTGTATCCGCAGTTTGCACAGTCGCTTCATATATAGGTGGGAGTATTCATCGTTCTTCTTCGCCTGCCGAGCGCTTCGCGGCGAACTGTGCCGTTTGATTTTTCGGCTTCTTTTTTCCAACGAAGAGGTTGGAAACACACTGCTAGTGGTGGCATTGCTGAGCTGCTTTTTTTGATTTAATCCAAAAGATTTGTTTCTCTGATTTGGCGCGTGGCTGGAAACCCACGCGAGTACCGGGTTGTCTGGTATCTGTGTCAGCGGTATCCCGGGAACTTTTCCGTCGATTACAAATCTTGATAGACGTTGAAGTGCTTGTGGTTTCAGGCTCAACCATACACCAGGAGAGTCGAATCCCAATCAAACAAAGCTGTTGGATGACAGATTTGCGCGAGACGGTATCTCTGATTCTAGCCACTGTCAGCGGTGGCATGCGCGGCAGAACAATTTTTACCAGATGCCGGTTGGATACAACCGAAAGTTTCCACGTGGAGGGAAAAACATGAGTAACGTTCATGAGTTGATCGGAAAGATCACTACTCAGTATGAGTCGATGGAACGCGTTCAAGAGCTGCGTCAGGCTTTGCGCAGCCAGTCTCATAGACCTTTGCAAGAGCGTGCGGCGAGTCTGCGGTCGACTACACACGACAACTTTCTTCGCGGGTCGCTGATGGGACTCGATCGATCTCAACACCTTCAAATCGCAGATCAAGTCGCCTTGCGTTACTGGCGCTACGGTCACGATCGGGTTCACAGATCATTTGGAGACACTGAAAGAGAACAGATGGGAGCGAGCCGTTCGAGTTTCCGTGAGCGACTTGGTCGTGCTCCGGTCACAAGCGGTGCTTATGAAGTATTGCAGCCGGGAATGGGTCTTGAAGCTGAGTGTTTCTCGCACTTCCTTACGAAGTCCGATAAGGAGCGGGCAGTTGTCGATTACATTTTGAATGAGACAACCGAGACAAAAGGTCAGTTGACTTTAAATGAAAAGCAGATGGTTACAGGGGACTGGCTCGGCCGGCTGATGGGTGACGCTGAGGCGACAGAAGCTGTGATTCAAGAGTTGCAAACAATGTGGACCAAACATCACAATGCTCGCGAAGCTGCGTAACTGCAGATTGTTAGCTCGTGCAATCTAAAAGCCGCTCGGCGACTGCTGTTGCTGTTGTTGACCTTGGTCGCCGCCCTGTTGGCCAGTCTTCCACTCCTGCACCTTCTGCTGGTAGGATTCGCGATCTTGTTTCACTTTCTGAATCAGCTGCATCTTCTTGCCTCTAAATGCGGCGACATCAAAGATGTCTTTCTCTCTGTGTCGTCGTGCGGCTTCCCATATTTCGGCGAAGTCATCTACAGATTTCGATTGGTCGAGCGCCTTCTTTAGAAGGTAACGGTTTAGATCGGGATACTTGTAGATTTCGATGTTCTTCAAAAGTGTCATCAATCTATGAGTTTCCGGCTCATCGTCGATTAGGTCTTTGATTACCTTTCGAACCATGTCGTCCATGCCCAGAAGCTTAACTTCGTGGGCGAATCGCAAAGCATCCGGAACGTTGCGCACTAAGGTGTATGCTTTCTCCATCGACAAGTGCGCGACATCGTTCAGTGACACTTCTTGTGATTTTCGTGCGAGATCGTAGAGATCTTCCGGCGTCTTTGCCGTGCTGATAAGAGTGTTGACGCACTGTCTGGTTACTTCATATGTTTCGAACTGGCGTGACTTAATCGCGACTGTTATGTAGTCTTCGCGAGTTTGGCACAGGCTGTAAGCCTTTTGAATGCAAGCACGACGAGCGTCAACCAATGGGTATCTATACTCTTCAATGAAGTTCGCAACCGCAAGACATTTCGGAATGTCGTTTGCCGAATCTAGTGCAGATTGAAGCAGTCCAATCGCCTTTTCCTTTTTACCGGATCGAGCATATTTAGTGGCTTTTTCTAGGTATCCCTGAGTGTCGTAGGTCAATGGAGAGTCGGGGTCTTTCTTTGCTTCGACCGGGCAAAATGTTGCTGTCACCGCATATAGAGACATGCCTAAAACGATGGTTGCTTGGGCAACTTTTCGAGGCGAGAATCTATTTGAACTTTGTGAGTTATGCCTCAATGCAGATCCTCAAAGCTAGGGAAGACCAATGTTTTAGATTGTACCCGGAGGTCATTCTTTAGGCAAAACGAGCTTCACTGAGAGCAACTCATAAGGTTTGAAGTCCAGGCGGAAATAGTGGAAGTCATCACCGGTTGGACCTTTGAAGACTGTATCCTCGCGGTCGACCTCCCTAAGTTTCTCCAAGGTGTTCTCTGCTAGATCAACGAGCCGTGCTTTCTTAACGTCCATGCAGGCTTCGAGGTCTGCTCGTTGTTTCGAGCCTGTGACGTTGAGCATTCGAATGACGATGCCTTCTTCCTCTTCGGCGGGCTTTATCGCGGTGATTATGATGGCTGTAGTGTCCAATCTGATTAGAGAACCGCTAACATCGGCTTCAGGCTGTCTCGATTGTGTCGCCCATAAAGGTTCGTCGAAAAGCGCAGCCAGCCGATACGCAGCCACTCTTTCAGGGTCGCTCAGAATTGTGTTCTTCGACTTCTTTTTGCCGTTGTTTGCGTCCTTGGCGAACACCGAAAGTGGCGCCCAGCCATACTGTACACGATGCACTATCTTGCAGTTTGCATCCGGTGTCGGCAGTGACGGCCCGGCGCCGCCGCCACGTGTCCTCATTTTCGGACGCGATAAGAACGATACAGCTCGTAGTAGTGTCAGTGAGACATTGGAGTCTTCGACTCCATACTCGGGCAGTCCGACGTTGAAGAAAGCCTGTCCGTTGGCGACAAAAAAGCGCTGGCAGGGAAATCTATCGAGGGGCGCTTCAGTTGAGGGTTTGACGGCGAAGAGATTTGGATCGACTTTGGGCGGCGGCTTTCGTTCAATCAAGCTGAAGTGATTTTCGGAGTATGTGCGCTCGACCTTCGAGCCTGTGTCCAGAGAAACTTCCAGTCGATGATCCCTCGATAAATTACTGAAGGTCGTCTCGAAGAAGACTAAGGGCACGCCACGCTTCAATGTGATTTCCGTCGTGAATTGATGGTGAAACACTTCCATTGCGCGAGTAAATGTCGCCGGGTCTTCCGGATGTGCTTTCTTTAGCGGCTCTCGAACGACTGCGCCACGAGGAATTTCCATCTTGTACTGTACGTAGATTGAACCCACCAGCGGTCCGGTTTGTCCAACTGTCGTGGTCATGTAGGTTGCTTGAATCGGTTTGTCGCCGAACAGCGGGTCGAAGTTATAGGTGTCCCCAGCGTCTCCGACGTCTTTGATGGTGTGGACCAACCGATAGGATTTGTCCGACTCTTCGCCAGTGCGCGTACGACCTTTTGTTTTTGTGTCTAGATGCCGAACGATGAGCGACCCGGTTTTCGCTTCGATTTCAATTGAGAAGAACTCGTTTGAAAGTCTTTGATCGACGAAACGGACATCGTTGTTTCTGTCTTCTTCGTTTGAGTCGAAGAGGTGGTTCCAATCAGTGATCTTGCAACCCCAGGCGGGAACGGCTCCTGGCCACATCCAGCCTTCGAGCAGCTTGATCTTTTTGAAGGTCGGGACGCCGCCGAGTTCACTCAAAACGTCTTCGGCCTCGTGCACCCAGCCGACTTGCACTCGATTCGACTTTGGCGGATCTGGGCTATTGGGGGCGGCGGCCCAGCGCAATCTTACTGGTGCCGCAACTGGGCTCGATGATAGATTGTATACGGCCAACCGGTTTGCTTCGAATTCGGGATCGAGCACCGCCGCTGGTGAGTACGAAATGCGAGGCTGCGAAAGTTTTGCTTCCGGGTTCTGTTCTTGTTTGCCTTTCGAGGAGGTTTTGGAGCGACCCGACGATTTCTCGGCGACAGCGTGCGTTAGCTCTCTTGCGGGCTGAAGAGTTTTTGCACCGTTTAGCGCAATAGATTGTCTTGCTTGTCTTTCCAGTGTGTCGAGAATGTGATGCAACGAGCGGTATCGGGTGATCATTTCTTGATGCACGGAGTCCGCGCTGCATCCGCAAATGCTGTCGTGCGGCTGATTCTTCAGCAAAGTTTTCCAGGCGTGATCGAGTTGATACTTCGGCATCGACGGCATTACGTCTGAGGCGTGCAGAAGGCTCAAAAGAGGCTCGATTTGCATGCTCAGTCGCCTCTCTGCTGCTCGATTTTCTCGCTTGAGATAGAGGCGCGTAGAGAGAACTCCCGGCAACATAAATGCACGTTCGTAACATTGAGCAGCGGAGTTATCTCTGAGCTCTTGGTCGAGCAATCGTGTTGCTGCAATTTGCGACTTCAAAGAATGAGTCATCTCGGAGACGAATTCGTCTAGCCGCACAGCTTCTAGTTCGGGCGGCGAAGATCTCTCTGCCCCGCGAGCGCGTTTTTTCCAGTGAATAGCAAGTGCGTCTTCTGCCTGAGAGAACTTCCTTTTAAAATCAGCAGGCGCAAAAAGATGATCGCCGCCGACTGGAATCAATGCTGCGTTCAGTGTTCTATCGAATGCCGGCACAGTGTTTGATTCGCTCAACCGCGCATCGTCCGGTAGGTACGACATCAAATACTCTGCCAAATTTTCCGGAGTTCTGTCTTCGTGAAAAGCCGTTTGGTAGTAGCCCTTCGTCAGATGGTATGCGAGCACGCTCGAGCCATCGCAGCTTTGCCACCGAAATACCGGACCATCTTCGAGTTTTGGAACACCTCTCCAAACAACTGCATTATCGATGCCGAAGCCTCTCAAAATGCGGGGAAGGTCATATGAATGTCCGAAGGTGTCGGGGCAATAACCTACCATTGATGGCTTTCCGAAACGACTTGCTACAGCCATTCCGATGAGCAGATTTCGAATCATGCTTTCGCCGCCGACAAGCATTTGATCGTTCAGTACGTACCAAGGTCCGGCAGACAGGACGCGATCGGACATGAGCTTGCTGATTCTGTTTGCCAGAGATGGGTCGATTTCAGTCACGTCTTCCAGCAAACATGACTGACCGTCAAGCGTGAAGCTGGGCAGTTCTTCAGCTTCCAACCGTTCCACAACATCTCTTACAACCGAGACTGCTTCTGTGCGAAACGCTTCGAACGGCCAGTACCACTCGCGATCCCAATGAGTGTGGAGGTAGAGGAAAAGTCTCTTTGCTTTAGCCATGCGCTACCCTTTCAATAGTGGTGAAAGCAGCTTGATACCGGAGTCTAGGGCGTCTTCGAGATCGTCTGGCTGATCGGTGAGAAACTCATCTTCGAGATGAATCGATAGACTTCCCTCGAAACCATAGAGTTTGAGCGCTTCGATGAACTGTCGCCAGTCGACTTGACCTTTGCCGGGAAGGCGGTATCGCCACCAGAGCGGTCCGTAAAGCCCACTGTCCATTAGCATTGGACGGTTGATCTCTATGTCGTATGCCTGCACGTGTTCGATCGCAGATGTTATGCCGGAAAGAATTTGCAAGTAGTCGATTCCCAGCCACACGCAATCGGCGGGCGAAAAGCTTAACGAAAGGTCAGGGCAGGCTGAAATCAAGTCGCGCCAGTCTTGCGGTTCTGCTGCTCGCCAGGTTTTCAGCGAATGTCCTCGCAGTTCGGACGGTGTGGCCAACCGCAAAAGAAGCTTGACTTCGTTGTCGGCGAGAACTTCCTTTACCTGGTTGAAGTCCTTCTCGAACGACTCTTTCCAGTTGTCATCATTGCTTGGCAAAACCGAGACAGCCAGCCGATGACAGTCGATTGCTTTGCACACGAGTGCAAGCTTGGCCACCATCTGAATGAAGCGAGTGTGAGACTTTTTGTCGCCGGGTCTGTGCAAGAAATCGAGATTCAAGCACGCGATTTCCACGCCTTTTTCTTTGCTGAGTTTGCGGATGCCCGCTAAATACTTAGCTTCCTTATCGCCGATGCCGTTTGACTTTGCAGAAGTTTGAAATGGTGCAAACGAATATTCGACGGCCGACAGCCCTTTGAGCGCAGCAAGCTCGATGGCGCCGTCCAAGCCGCTACCGAATCTGGTGGCATCGACGCATAGACGCATGCGAGTAAGTGTATCAGACTTGCGCTAAATACTCATCATGTAGTCGCGGCGAATTGCCGGGTCGGTAATGTCGTTGAAGTCCATGCGGTGCATGGTTTTCACTTCGAAACCGGCTTTGGTTTGAACGGAAAGCGTCACTGGCGTGTTCGGTGTGCCGACGATGAGGTCGTAGCACTCCTCTTTGGTCAATCCATAGGTTGGAACGCCGTCAATCGCCACGATGACATCGTTGATTCTAAGCCCAGCCTCGGCAGCCGGAGTGCCTGGAAACACGCGATTGATGACAGGCGGATGCCCATAGGCGATGACGAACTTCACGCCAATGATGCCGATCGAACGCTGCGTTTGCAGGTTCATCTGATTCGCGTTGCTTCTAAGCCGGTCTGTGCGGGCCTTTCGCGTTCCACCTAAGATACCGCTTTGATCGACATTGCTTTGAAGCCGTCTGCGCGGTGCTGCATCTTGGAACTGTGTTGAATGCTCGACGCCGCCTTTCAAGGCGCTGCGCTGTTTCGCCGCGTTGTCTTTGACTTCCTGGGGGCGACTCACGCTGAGGCCTTCCGGTGTGGCCTGATCCATCTTGGGAACAGCAGGCTTCAAAAGCGTCTCTTCTTCAGCCAGCGCCGGGCTGAAAAGGGAAAACGATGCGATCAATCCTGCCGAGATTGCAGCGGCGAGGCGTCTGGTTGGTTTGATGGGGCTAGTGAGCGTTACCGGCATTCGCAGATTCCACTTTGTCTTGGGGATACCTTTCTATTAGGTTGCGGGACCTACTGGATTTATTGATTGACTCACGATCATTACGGCATGTTCCCCGAAATTATGATTGCCTTGGCAACCAGAATACTACGGATTCTCCAGCCTCGCTATGTGATTTTCCCGCATTGCTGCCTGGCGTTCCTCCAATTGGATGTCAATCACATCAGTTTTCGTGCCATTCATAGCAAAAGCCTTAAGCTAACCGGTTCTTTTCACTAAAAGTGTTACCCTTGCCTAGAACATTCAGTTGAGGATGCGCTTGTTTGTGCAGCGTCCTCCAATCGTCAATAACGTCTTATCGTCTTAATGAGGAACGAGTCGTGAGCAAAGTAACAGTAGTAGGTGCCGGATTTGTTGGCGCCACAGTTGCGCAATACGTTGCCGAGAAAGATTTGGCTGATGTCGTCATAGTCGACATCGTCGATGGGCTGCCACAAGGCAAATCGCTTGACTTAATGGAAGCCGCGCCCATAAATGGTCACGACAAGAAGCTCTCGGGCTCTAACGACTACGCCGCCACAAAAGGCTCCGACATCGTCGTCATCACCGCAGGCATCGCCAGAAAGCCCGGCATGTCGCGCGATGACCTGCTCAAGACCAACGCAGAAATCGTTCAAAACGTTGCGAAAGAAACCATCAAATATTCACCGGATGCCATCTACATCGTAGTCACCAACCCGCTCGACGTGATGACCTACCTGACCTGGAAGACAACCAGACTGCCTTCCTCCAAGGTTATCGGTATGGCCGGCGTGCTGGACAGCGCCCGCTTCCAAACATTCATCGGAATGGAACTGGACGTATCCGTCGAAGACGTCAGAGCCATGGTTCTGGGCGGTCACGGCGATTTGATGGTTCCACTGCCGCGCTTTGCGACAGTCAACGGCGTTCCCATCACCGAACTTCTTTCCAAAGACAAGATTGAAGCCCTCTGCCAACGCACTCGCGATGGCGGCGCCGAAGTCGTGAAACTGCTCAAGACCGGCAGCGCCTACTACGCACCGGGCGCCTCGGTTGCTCAGATGGTAGAAGCCATTCTCAAGAACAAGAACCGCTTGTTGCCTTGCTGCGTGCTCGCTGAAGGCGAATACGGACTGAAGGATGTCTATGTCGGATTGCCCGCAATCCTCGGCCGCGAAGGTCTTAAGAAGATCGTCGAAATCAAGCTCACCGCTGAAGAGCAAGAACAGCTCAATAAATCTGCCGAATCCATCAAGGAAAACGTAGAGGCGATGAACAAAGTTATGGGCGTCCAGTGCAAATAGCGCACCGTCCGAACTGATCTGAATCGTAAAGCAATGCAAGGCGTTTCCATGAGAAGCGCCTTGTTTTGTTTGCGAGCGCTATAATGTCAACTCAGTTCGCCCTTTGGGTGCAGCTTACTTGGGAGGAAACAAGGCGATATGCCTGAAGTAATTTTCAGCCACAAACTTCTCGAACCTCTTTTTCGCGCACGCAAATCCGAAAAGTGTCGGGTTTCCCTGGTGGTATCGTCGGTGGTTGCTTTGGCGATGAGCGTGACTCTCGCGCTTCCAGGTTTGACTATAGAACCTGCAACCGGCGCTTCGCCGTCTGACAAAGAGTTCTCCCTTGATCCGGACTTGAATGCATACGCAAAAGAGCGCGGCGAAATCGAATCTGTTTTGAAAAACATCGAGACACAGTGGAACGCTCACAACCTCGAAGGCGTGATGGCAAATTACGCCGATGATTACGTAAACAACGATGGCTTGGACAAAAAGGCAGTCACCGAACTTACAAAGGAATTTTGGAAAACGTATCCGGATGCTCGATCGAATTCCAAAACCAAGCAAATAAGAGTGGAAGGTAACTTCGCTACCATCGAATCGCGGGACACTGCCACGGGCAGCACAGCAAAAGAAATGCCCGGTATTGGCACCAAAGGCGATCTCAACTCAGTATCCGAAGGCCAGCTATACATGCGCAAATACGGCACAGCCTGGCGCATCGTCGGCGACAGAATCGACTATGAAAAGGTGCGAGTGGCATTCGGTTTAGCGAAACAACTCGATGCATTATTTATTGCGCCGGAGCAAGTGAAATCCGGCAATCAATATTCTGCGAAGCTGGAAGTGAAGTTGCCTCCCGAGCTGGGCGCAGTTGGCTCGATAACAAGCCAGCCCCTGCAGTATCCGCAGATAACGCCGAATGATGCGTGGCGACCAATAGATTCAGACACGCACACTCTCGAACGAATGCTTCCTGCAAACACCTCGAATCACAATGAACTCTTGATGGCCACAGTCGGCATCACTAATGCCTCAAAGAACTCACTTATGGGAATCAGCTTTTTGACGCGACGATTGAACGTCGTTCCAAAGTCGGAGAACTTGCCGGTTTTGGCAAAGGCAAAAACTGATGAGGAGTCGGATACACCTGCGGCCAAGGGATCGGACAAGGGTGACGGCAAAGACAAAGTCGAACTGAAGGAAAAGCGCGACTCCAAAGACAAAGACGATTCAAATGACAAAGGCGACTCGAAAGACAAGATTGATTCAGGTGATCTGAAGAAGAAGCGAGACGCAGACAAGGACTAGGAAGGACTAGGAAGTCGTGTTCGCTCGCTTCATTACTGTGCTGGTCGCAATTCTCTGTCTTACTGCGGACTATTTGTCGAAGAGTTGGGCGCGCGCAACGCTCGAAGTGGGGCAGAGCCAGCAATTCATTCCCGGTTTGCTCAACTTTACTTTGACCAGTAATACCGGAGCAGCATTTTCTCTTGGTGCCGGTAATGGCGGCTTCATGTTTATGCTTGCGATGCTAATGACTGGTTTGATCACTGCATGGATCATAAAAAGAGAGCTTAGCAACGACCCTCCAACGAATCTCGAGCGCATAGGACTGGGCTGCATTCTCGGCGGTGCCATCGGTAATCTGGTCGATCGATTCTTCCTCGGTCGAGTGACCGACTTTCTCGAATTTGCCTTCATGACTTTTCCGGTGTTCAACGTAGCAGATTCGTTGATCGATATCGGAATCGGCCTGATGGTGATCGCTGCTTTGACTCAAGCACGAAAGTCTGACGAGTCCGGAAGTGAGTCCAAAACCGGCGATTCCAGCGGCGGAATCAATAGCGCCGCAAGTGGTTCTGTAAATGGATCGAGCAACGGATCTGTCAACGATGTTGCGGATCGTGCCTAGGCTGTGTAACCGTATATGGTGTCGGTGCGATCTTTCTATCGCAAGAAGTTTTGGGAAGGAACAGTTTGAGCGAATTGGACACAGCTGCTGAAAATGAGCCATTTGAGCCATTTGAAGTCATCGAACTAGTCGTGGCGCAGCACGCGTCTGCTGAAACAAAACGTTCGGAATTAGTGCGACTGGATCAATTTCTCTCGCAAAACTTGGATGGGCTAAGCAGGTCGCGCGTTCAACAGTTGATTGAAGATGGGCTTGTCTTGGTCAACGGTAACAACGCAAAAGCCAACCTCCGCTTGAGAGGCGGTGAGTCTGTTTCCGTGCAAATTCCGCCTGCAGTAGAACTCGACGTGCAACCTGAAAACATTCCGCTGTCAGTTGTGTATGAAGACGAGTACGTTATCGTTGTGAACAAACCCGCGGGAATGACGACGCATCCAGGCGCCGGTGTAGTGAGTGGAACTCTTGTAAATGCCCTGCTGTTCCATTGCAAAGGCTCTCTCTCCGGCATCTCCGGTACTTTGAGGCCAGGGATTGTTCATCGGCTGGACAAAGACACCACGGGGCTCCTGGTCGTCGCCAAGAATGATCTTGCGCATCAGAATCTAGCGCAACAAATAAAGCAGCGCAGCGTCGGGCGACTATATCAAGCCCTGGTTGAGGGCACTGTCGAGAATGATAGTGGAACCATCGACAAACCAATCGGCCGTCACCCAGTGCGGCGTAAGGAGATGGCGGTTGTTGATAACGGCAGATCGGCGCAAAGTGACTTCACTGTGATTAAGCGCTTTTCTAGATTTACGCTGGTTCAGGTTAAGCTGAAAACCGGCAGAACGCACCAGATTCGTGTACATATGGCGAGTATCGGTTTTCCTGTGGCAGGTGATCTCGTGTATAACAATAAGCAATCAGGATCTGAGTCCTGGCGAAAGAAACACGGCTTGCAAGGGCAGGCGTTGCATGCGTTCAGGCTGACCTTCAAGCACCCAAAAACCGGCAACCTGCTGGAATTTGAAGCGAACCCACCGGATGATTTCCAAAAGCTTTTGAGCACTCTCAATTAGGAGCACCAACTAAATGGCTCGATACGTTTTTCTCTCAATTAGTGCGTTGCTTGCAATTGCGGTATTGGTAATCTCAGTGCAGAACGGCGCTGTGTGCGCGCTTTCGCTATTTGGTTCCACTTTGCAGATTCCATTAGGAGCAGTGAGTGCTGGAACATTTGTATTAGGCGCACTCGCTGCCGTCTCGCTGACGAAGATGCAAGTCAAGCAAGTGCAGGTCGATCAGAAGCTGCTCGAGTGGAAATCGCAAGATGCGAAACTAGCTGTTGAAGTGGAATCAGATCGCGTAAAGCAGCTCGAAGCAAAGATCGCGACGCTTGAAACTGCGCTCGATTCAGCATTGAAGCGGGCGAAGAACAAGGCGTAGCACAAAAACTAGTCGCCGTCGCCGCTGCCGGCTTTCTTGAAGTCTGATGCTTTCAAGCCATCAATGAACTTCTTAAACTCTTCTTTTTCAGCTTCGTCTTTCTCGAAGTCAACCGGAATCGTTCCATCGGCGACGACTTGAGCCGACACAAAAATGGGAGCCTTCGCCCGTAACGCAAGCGCAATCGCATCTGACGGGCGCGAATCAATTGTTTTCACAACGTCTTTGTTTGCGGGATCGTTTACTTGCAGCATGATCGTTGCGTAATAAGTATTCGAATTCAGTTCATTGATCTCGACGCGCTTCACCTTGTAGCCAAGGTTGCCGATGATGTTGAGCAAGAGGTCATGAGTCATTGGGCGCTCAGGTTTCGCGTTTTCAAGTGCCCGGGTTATCGCGTTTGCCTCGAATACACCTATCCAAATCGGAAGTGCGCGCCGCTTCGTTGAATCGTTCAAAATGACGATAGGATGGCCGTTGCGACCATCCAGAGCGATTGTTGATACGAACATTTCAATCATGAACCCGGGTTACCATGCTAGAACCGGAATATATGCGATGGATACTCTTGTCGCGCTCTCCTACGGCAACTTGCCAAAATCTCACCATTAGTTATTCCCAAGATCCTTGATTTTATCTGCGTTGAAGATAAATTTTTTAAGGTGCGATCGGCGCAAAAGCCTGAAAAATGCCGACTCTTAGCCATCAAGTTGGAGTGATTATTTGAGAACAAATGCGGTCAACGCTCAAATGACGAGGCTTTTCGGAGATTGTTCCCAAACGCGCCAGTGACGCCATTCCCGCGAACCCCTCCCTTGCGCAAAGTTCCGTGACAATTCGATTCAAACATAACCGGCTGAAAAATGCTGCTGTTCCCGCCCTTTGAATCCCACATCCTGAAATCCGGCGTCTACTCTGACATCCCGCCCTTTGAATTTACTGAAGGTTCTTGCGATAATTACCTTTCCACGCTCAGTCCGGATGGCGGAATTGGTAGACGCGCACGTTTGAGGGGCGTGTGGGCAACCGTGAGGGTTCAAGTCCCTCTCCGGACAGATTTTTTCAATTGATGATGCACCTGGCAACATCCAGGTCAGGAGCGCTCCAAAATGATTACGACGACTACAACTCGGGCGCAATGGCCGCACACCATTGAAGACATAATCAACTCGCTCGAAGGTGTCTGGGGAATAGTTGGTGCGACGACAGGCAGTGGCAACGTGATTCGGCTTGAGAAGAGCCTCCACGAACCAGTGACCTACACATTGACGGAATATCGCGGCTCAGAAGAAGGTGACGTCATCCGAAAGATGGTCTACGAGCCGGTTCGCCGCGATGACGCAATTACAGAATTCGCGAAAGCAATCGGCTTCGACGTCAAATAGACGTCACTGATCTTGCCAAAGAAAAACGCGAACTATCTTGGCATAATCACGCAGGGCTCTTTGTCTGCTGGTCTTGAAATGCGCCTTGACGGCTCGCACTCAGTCGAAGATTTGCGTGTCGGTCGCTTCGTTGTAGTCGAAGGCGCACGCTCGCGCTTTTTCAGCATGCTGACCGATGTCACTTTGTCGGCATCAAACCCGAACATCTTGTACGACCCGCCCCAGTTCGACAGTTTCGTGCACTCTGTTTTGGCGGGGACGGCCACATTTGGAACCGTCCAACTCCAACCAATGCTCATGCTCGAACGTGACAGCGACACCAATCAACCTGAGTTGCGTCCGGTAAAGACTGTGCCCAGCCATTTTTCGGCTGTCTACGAAGCGACGAAGGATGACTTCTCATTTGTGTTCGGGTCAGAAGATGAGGAAGATCCGACCAATACGCACTTTAATATCGGACGCCCACTCAATATGGAAACGCCCGTGTGTGTTGATTTATCGCGATTTATTGAACGATCCAATGGAATCTTTGGAAAATCAGGAACAGGAAAATCATTTCTCACTCGCATATTTTTGTGCGGAACAATTGCGAAGGACATTGCATCAGTTCTCGTCTTTGATATGCACAATGAGTATGGTTGGCAGGCAGTTTCAGAAAGTAAATCCGCTCCACGCGTAAAGGGGCTAAAGCAATTATTCGGGCACCAAGTCGCGGTGTTCAGTCTCGACTCAGAGTCATCACGAGCGCGTGGCATTCCTGATGCCTACGAGCTGAACATTGGTTACAACCAAATCGAAATCGAAGATTTGGAACTGCTTCGCTCCGAGCTCGCACTCTCTGAAGCCACCATAGAGAATGCCTACATCATCAAAGAAAAGTTGGGAGCCGATTGGATTTCAACTTTGCTGGATATGTCCGGCGAGGAGATTGACGAGTTCACGCAAGTCCACAAAGGGCACCCGACGGCGATTAAGACCCTTCAGCGTCGATTGAACACCGTAGTTCAGAAGACACCGTATTTGAAACCACGTGTTTCACATAACTATGTCGATGAAATTTTGCGGCACATTCACCTGGGCAAGCATATTGTTCTCGAATTTGGAAGACAGAACAACTTGCTATCCTACATGTTGGCGACGAACATAATCACTCGCCGCATTCACGCTGAATACGTTCGACGCACGGAACTCTATCTGGCAGATCCCGAAAACACCGCGCCACCACGAAAGTTGATGATCGTGATCGAGGAGGCGCACAAATTCTTGGCACCGCAAGTCGCGCGTCAAACCATATTCGGTATCATCGCGCGCGAGATGAGAAAGTACTCGGTGACTCTGCTCATTGTAGATCAGCGTCCCAGCGGCATCGACCCCGAAGTTTTGAGCCAGATTGGCACGCGCGTTACCGCGCTTCTGAACGACGACAAAGACATTGACGCTGTCTTCACCGGGGTTTCCGGCAGCCAAACATTGCGAACCGTACTTTCGCAATTGGATCCCAAACAGCAGGCCCTCGTCCTCGGCTACGCCGTGCCCATGCCTGTCGTCGTCCGCACCCGTGCCTTCGACTCGGAGTTCTACAAAGCCGTCGCTCCCAAACGATTCGATGGCGACCGCGACGCCGACAAACCATTGGACAAAACGCAAATCCAGACCCGCGCCCGCCGCGCCACCGAAGAGATATTCGGCCGGGAGTAGCAACTACTTTCGCTTCGCCTTAAAAATAGCAGTCAGCAGCTCTTCGAGGGGTGCTTTCACGCATGTGCGAATGATGCTTGAGCGATAAGATCGAGACTAAAGAAGATCTGATTTTTACTGACAAGAAATCTCAAGGATGATGCAATGTCGCAAAGAAGACTGCCATGGATACGGTTGTTTTTCATGCTTGCGGCTGTAGCATTCATTTTTCCGTTTGTAACTTTGGTATTGTTTCGATATATTCGCTGGCATGACACAGCGTATCTGGGGATTGTGCTCGGCCCAGTCCCCGTTCTCATGATTTTTGTCATTGGAGTTTGTTACTTCGAGCGTGCTCGGTTGAAGAGCCAAGTGGGAAGGGTGAATTCCTCTGTTAGATTCGAGGCGTCCAAGTCGCTGAACTTGCACATGCCTGAATTCGTCCTATTGAACCGACTGTTCCTGATCTCCACCCTGGTAATCATGTTGCCTTGGATTCTGTACGTCTGTGTACATGTGTCAATCAGAAGCGCGGGTGAATCGATCGCGCACACATTGGATTTTATTGGATGCCAGAAACAAGCAGAGCAAGTTTACAAGGCTGTAGTAAATCCCTACGAAGGTTCAGTTGTTACGCCGCCCATGGACGATGGACATAGGTGTGAATCGCTACCGTCTGTCGATAAGTTCGAACGCCAAAACAAGATCATTGAATCCGTGTACGGATTGAGGAGCCGGCAACTGGCGTATAGGTACTTGCGATATGCAACAAAGTCGGATGAACTCAGTGACTTTATCCAGGCCGAACGGTGCTACCAAAAATCCCTTTCACTATACAAATTCCTTGACGACGCACCAATGAAGTGGACGCTGCTTTCGTCCTTAATTCCCGTGCAACTTGAGCTAAACAAAAACGAAGAAGCAAGGAAAAACTTGGGTGTTGCCCTTCAAATGTGTGCCAATCATCCCGGCGTCTTTGACTACTCAATTCTTGCTGAGAAGGCTCGTCAAGTCGGAAATCTAGATCGAGAGTTCTTGAAACTTGAGAAGGGTTGGTTAAAACCGTACTCTTTTCCGTCCTGTTACCATCTTCTCGTAACACCGGAAGTAGGGTCGGCTGAGAAGGACTTCGCGTTGTCGGGCGCAAAAAGACCTTTTAGAGACAATCCGTGGTTGGTTTTCGTAGTGCTTTATTCGCCAATTCCGTGCATGGTGCTCCTGATTGCAACCGTGTTATTGGAATACAGATCAAAAAGACTTTTACGAATCAAGTGGAGTCGCGCCCTCTCTTCACGTAATCGCCATGAAGTCTTCAGCGCATTAAACAACCTAACCACACTCGCTCTCGTCGACGGGAAGTTATCGTTGGCAAATCGATACAGTGTCCGGTTGATCGAGAAAGCGGAAGATCTGGTGAGTTCATTGGATTCCGAATCACCACATCAAGATTGAATTTGAATTCCTGCCACCCCGGGGTTTATCCCCTTGTGTCCCGACAAACTCTGATGTTCACTGGAGGGGCAGGGCAAAATGGCGGAGTCCGGCACGAATCGATCAGGAGATATATCTCTTGCGGCTGAGCTATAAATAGAGATAAGCTACGGGAGCCAACAAAATGGAAGGCGCAGGCGGGCGCGGCGGAGAAAAAATGACAGTACCTAAACCTGTCGATCAGGAAGGCGAACCGCAACACAATTTTCTCGAGAATCGTGAGCCAAGCGAGTTGCTCATGTGCGTCATTCTTGCGGCTGCGTATTTAGGTTTGGCAAGAGCATTGTGGCCGGGACTTGAGAGCGTAAGAAACAACGTTAGTCTTTTATGGAACGTTGAAGGGTTCTTCATTACTATCGCGTTTCTTTCTTTACTTATCGGCATGCGACCTTACATCAGTCCTTCCGGCTTACAGATGAGTCCTCGTGGGCTCAAATACAGAGGTCCACACTGGCCAAAGCGAAAGACGCTGAATTGGGAACAAGTCACGCGCGTCTATCTAAGTCCGGACTTGATTCTCGTTCTATATAAGCCGACTCTGGATAGCAAAAAGATATGGTGGCTATTGATATGGCTTCCTTACCTTGCTGATCGAGAAAGAATCGGCACGATCTTTCAAAAGTATTGTCCGATTGAGCCCGTGCATCTGACGAAGGTTCCACCACTTACTAGAATTACCGCGTACATCATGATAGTGCTGGTGGTGCTATGGCTTTTGCACCTACTTGCGGTTCAACCAACCGAAGTTACTCTTCCATTTAAATAAATAGATGTAGTCCGCAATTAAATTGCGACAGGCAAACTCAGCTGTTGAACAGCGATTGCGCGCTATTCGACTTTCATCGCTCGCAAGAAGACAATCAAGTTATCCAGTTCCACGTCATTCAACACTTGCGGGGGTTGCGAAGGCATCGTTCCTTTCCCGCTTCTAATGAGCTTCTTCAGAGCCGCGTCGTCCGGCCACTTCTCGTTTAGATTTTCAAGTGTTGGACCCATCCCTTTTCCGCCACCGGGATGGCATGTATTGCAGCTGCGCGTAAATATCTGTTCGCCAGTCAGGTCGCCAGTTTTGTAAGAGTTGCGTTGTCGCTCCGCTTCTTTCATCCGATCTATACGTTTCACTTCTTCGGTCATAACGCATCCGTGCACCAGGGGTACACATATTGCAATAACCAGAGTAAGACGGGCGTCTCGAGTGAATATCATGATTGTAAGAAGAATACACCTTCCGTATTCTTGCGGCTTGTATTTCTGTTTGTTGCCACCTCAAGCAGAACTAAGATGAGCGAATGCTCCTAAACAACAGGCTCTTCCAGTAGTGGAAGTGTCAAGAAGTTTTGAGCCGATTTCAAACTCTTGAAATCACCCGCTTTCAAGAGCTCGGAAAGGCTTGGGGCGAGCCCATCGGCGGGCTCAACCTCTTGAAGACCGACACCTTTAACCACAGTTTTACATGGGTATTTTGGAAGCATTAGAGAGGATTTATTCGAGAATGGCTATCTATCACATAGTTGACAGGTGGACATCGCTAATGTGCAAGGCCACAGCCTTAACACGTGGTTTACTTTCAGGCTGTACAGTAAGTAGTGGGGCGCAATCCGCGTTTCCAGCACAAGAAGAAATGCGCATATATCGAACCAACAATCCTCGGTAGGATGCGCAAAAAAGAAACTCTACGTTCCGGAGCATGCGCAGAGTTTGAGCACTCATCAGGAAAACCAGCTCCCTAGAAGCGGCAATAAGAAAAGATGCATTCAGAACTCTCACCAGGCTTAGAATCAAAAATCGACCCGCCCAACAAGCCGGCATCCGGCCCGCCCGAAACTGAGGAGCGGATTATTATCCGAGGCGGCAAGCCGCTGACAGGAAGCGTGCATGTGTATGGTGCAAAAAACGCCGTATTGAAGATGATGGCGGCAGCGCTTCTAGCCAAAGACGTCACTATTCTGCGCAACGTGCCGAATTTGACCGATGTGCACATGATGGCGAATATCATTCGTCACCTTGGCGCGAAAGTTTCTTTCGACAAACCAAACGAAGTCGCAATCGACGCGCGCAATATCACTGATATCGAAGCTCCTTACGAACTCGTCAGTCAGCTGAGAGCATCATTTGTAGTACTAGGTCCACTGCTTGCTCGCTGTAAGGAAGCGAAAGTTTCTCTTCCGGGTGGCTGCGCGATTGGCGAAAGAAGAATTGATCTTCACGAACGCGGTCTCAAATTGCTTGGTGCTGAATGTCGCATCGATCACGGCTACGTTTATGCCAGCTGCGAAAAGCTTGTCGGAACAAGAATCTATCTCGATCGCCCATCAAACGGCGCAACTGAGAACATCATGCTTGCAGCGGCATTGGCAGAAGGCCAAACCGTCATCGAAAACGCTGCGCAAGATCCTGAAATCACCAACCTCGCTGATTGCATCAATGCAATGGGTGGCAAGATTACAGGCGCAGGAACATATCAAATCGTCATCGACGGCGTTCCACTCGAAGAAATGCATGGTGCCGTAGTTGATACCATTCCGGACAGACTCGAAGCCGGAACATTCATGCTCGCCGTAATGGCAACTGGCGGTGAAATCACCATCACCGGCATGAACCCGCATCATTTGTATTCAGTAATCAGCAAGATGTCCGAGATGGGCGCTGAAGTTTCTATCTTCGCTCCGGACACATTGCGCGTGAAGTCGACTGGAAGACTTCTTGCGACTGATGTAACGACAGTTCCATACCCTGGTTTCCCAACCGATTTGCAAGCCACAATCATGCCGGTTTTGGCCGCTGCTGATGGAACCTCGATCATCACCGAGACAATCTACGAAAACCGCTTCATGCAAGTTCCTGAGCTGCGTCGCATGGGAGCTGACATTTCTCTCACAGGTAACGCTGCTGTCGTCAAGGGTGTTCCCAGGCTGATGGGCGCTGAAGTAAAATCAAGCGACCTCAGAGCGGCTGCCGCTTTGATCATTGCTGGTCTGGGAGCTGAGGGTGTCACGGAAGTGACCGGGCTGCATCACCTCGACCGCGGATACGACGGTCTTGAAGAGAAGCTCCGCAACCTCGGCGCCGACATTTTCAGACGCTAGTCGAAAGTCGGATTCAGCAAGTAACGAGTCTCGATCGCAACTAGGCGATCTTGATGGGCAGCATTTTGCTGTGAGTTTTGTTTGCAGGATTCGGGATTCGAAATATGCTCGTAATGAAATTTGGTGGAACTTCTGTCGGATCGGCAGAACGTTTTGATGGCGTCTACAAGTTAGTTGAGGACGTCTCAAAGAAACATGGACCGCCGGTCGTGGTCTTGTCGGCAATGTCCGGCGTAACTAATGCTTTGATTGACGGCGCACAAAAAGCTGTCGATAGAGACCTCGATGGAGCGATCGAAAAGGCAAACTGGATCAAGGAAAAGCATCTCACTGCAATTGACGCACTTATCAAAGACAAAGCGACTAAAGATGCACTACTTTCAGATCTGGATAACTACTTCACCGACCTGCAAGTTCTGTACAAAGGCATCTCGTATTTAGGTGAACTGACAAAACGCTCTCTCGATGCCGTATCCGGCTTAGGCGAGTTGATGTCGTCCAAAATTTTTGCAGCAGTCGCTTCGACGAGAGGTATGAAGAGCACTTGGTTTGATGCTCGGCAGTTGGTTGTCACCGACGACAACTTCGGAAGAGCTAATCCGATGTGGGAGGAAACCACCGAGCAAGTGACTTCGATTCTCAACTCGTGCTTGAAGTCGGGTAAGACCGTAATTACTCAAGGATTCATTGCTGCCACCGAAAGTGGTGCAAGCACAACATTGGGAAGAGGCGGATCAGATTTCAGCGCTTCTATTTTTGGTGTTGCGCTAAACGCAGAAGAAATTCAAATCTGGACTGACGTCGACGGCATGATGTCGGCCGATCCACGGGTGGTTCCGGAAGCAACGGTTTTGCCGGAAGTCTCATTCCATGAGGCTTCTGAACTTGCATACTTCGGAGCCAAAGTGCTTCACCCGCTGACTATTAAACCGGCGGTCGAGAAAAATATTCCAGTCAAGATTTTGAACACGATGAAACCCGATGTGCCTGGGACTGTCATCAAGGCAAGACCAGCATTGGGCGAAGGACTCATCTGCGCAATCGCATCGAAGAAAGGCATTACTGCCTTGTTCATTCACTCTCCCAGAATGTTGATGGCGCACGGCTTCCTGGCGAAAGTGTTCCAAATATTCGATCGATTTGAGACTCCAATTGATTTAATTGCTACCTCCGAGGTTTCCATCTCACTCACAACAGATCGCACTGATGCACTCGAAGAAGTTTCGCGCACGCTCGAAGAACTCGGCGAGGTGGAAATCCTTCGCGATGTAGCCATCGTGACAGTCGTGGGACGCCAGTTTAGAGAGAAAAGCGGAATTGCAGCTCAGGTGTTTAACGCACTAAGCGACATAAACATCCTAATGATCTCCGGTGGTGCATCTGATATCAACCTGAGCTTCGTTGTATCCAGCGAAGATGCCGACAAAGCAGTGAAGCAGCTGCACAAGCAGTTCTTCAAATCGCCAGTAGGAACAGCGAGCTAAAGCTTTCTCAACATGTCTCTATACATTAGCGCCTCAGAAACTTGAGGCAGCGTTATATTTTCAGTGCCGTCGAGGTCCGCGATTGTGCGCGAAAGACGAAGAATCCGGTCATAGGCTCTAGCTGATAGACCCAAAGTTGATATTGCTCCCGCTAATACCGTTCTCGACTTCGCATCAATCTGACAGTGTTTCGCGATTTGTCTATTGGATAGTTGACCGTTGAAAACGAAACTCTGTTCTCGTGTTCTTACGGCCGCTTTCACTGCCGTTGAGCGATCTCCGCAGAGATCGTCGAAACAAGCGACACCCATTTCATGCGCTCCGACCCGACATAGTCCTAATTCGCGCGCAGTCGTTCGGGCAGGTGCAACGATGTTCCGTTCTCGCTGAGCATCGACTGCGCGCAACACACGAAGTCGCATCGATTCAGACGATTCTCCTGCTGACATCCCCAATATGTCATTTTCGCCCAACCGTCTGACCGCGACGATCAAATCTATTCTGTCTATAAATGGGCCAGACAGCCGCGCCCAGTATCTTTCAGCTTGACTGGGGGTGCATACGCAATACTTCACGTTATCGCCACGATACCCGCAGGGGCATGGATTGCAGGCGCCTATCAGGATAAACGATGCGGGATATGTCAACGTTTGAGTCGCCCTGCTGATAGTGACCGTGCCACCTTCCATCGGTTGCCTGAGATGGTCGAGAGTGGGTCTGGAAAATTCAGTCAGTTCATCAAGAAACAGGACGCCTAAATGGCTGAGTGATATCTCTCCTGGTTTTGGATAGTTCCCTCCACCAATCAGTCCAGCCATTGATGCGCTGTGGTGTGGGCTTCTGAATGGGCGTTCCAGAACAAATGATCCCTTGTCTGTTAGTTTTCCAGCAACGCTATAAAGTTTGGTGAGTTCAATTGCTTCTTCGAATGTTAATGGTGGCATAATGCCTGGCATTCTTGAAGCAATCATCGATTTGCCGGAGCCGGGCGGACCGACCATGAGCATGTTGTGGCGACCTGCTGCAGCAATTTCAATTGCTCTTTTAGCGCTTTGTTGTCCTTTGATATCTCGAAAATCCAGATCGAATCTGTAGTGTTGTAGTTGTTTCTGAAAGCTGGACCGGGCGTCGCTCTTATATACAGCTCCGGCGGAGGGATCTCGCAGTATTTGACAGACTTCCAGCAAGTGCGACACTGGAAAAATTTGCAGATTGTCGATTAGCCCTGCTTCTTCAACGTTTCCTTCCGGCACAATCAATCCTTTTGCTCCCATATCGCGAGCGCGAATAGCAATGGGAAGAACGCCTGAAACTGGGCGCACGGTGCCGTTTAAGCTGAGCTCTCCGACTAGCCAGAAGTCACGTAAATGGTCGCGAGGTATGAGACCTGTCGAAGCCAAAATTCCGGCAGCAATTGGAAGATCGTATGCGGGCCCTTCCTTTCTCGTATCTGCTGGAGCGAGATTGACGATCCATTTCTTGCCGGGTGGCATTAAGAAGGAACAGGATTTGATCGCCGCTCGTACGCGCTCTTGCGATTCTTTCACCGCAGCATCCGGAAGTCCAACAATCTGTATTTGACCGATGCCACCACAGCAGTCAACCTCAACCTCAATCCTAAAGGCATCCACACCGGAAATTCCGCCGGTACAAACTTGTGCAAACATAGTCACCCTCCTTACGGCGCGACGTGAGTGATTTTACGGAGAGCGGTTTGCGATGTCTTGCAAACTCTCAGCCGACTTCTGGATCAATAACGTCTGAAGGTGCAAAAAAGTTCAAAGCGGAGCGGAACTTTCCATTCCATTTGTTATATGGAATTTTTTCCGAAGAATGACCACTGTGCTAATGCGTCAAACGATGGCGTGCGCCAGTCTCGCGATTTCGAATCCGGCGTAGTGCGTGCTCCGAAAAAAGTTTAGAAATTTTGCCCGCAAGAAATGCAGAACGAAAAACTGGGATTTCTTTCCGCACCGCACTTTGCGCAGACACCCTGCTTTTGCTGTCCACTGGAACCCGCCAGCGGTGCTATAAACGATTCTGTGCTATGCAACGGCGGAGCGGTGTAGCTGCTAGTGGATGTCCCACTTTGAGGTAGGGCGCCGAGATATGGTGCCATGACTGATTCTGCCAGCTTGCCAGGCATCGCAGTGGATGTCGGTGTCATCGTCGAGGAAGTTGAGAAATCGGGCATGTTCGAGAATGACGTATTGTATGCTGAGAGCTGAGATCCGGACGCAAACGTGTAGGCGGAATCATCGACCGTCCGTT
The DNA here is from genome assembly GCA_964478655.1 of uncultured Candidatus Obscuribacterales bacterium. Classification (GTDB taxonomy): domain Bacteria; phylum Cyanobacteriota; class Vampirovibrionia; order Obscuribacterales; family Obscuribacteraceae; genus CAYZJR01. The sequence continues at coordinate 52,844 of CAYZJR010000007.1, read as the reverse complement.
CCTCATTCGAAGCTGCTACTGCCGGTGGTGCACTTTGGGAGGTGGATTGAGCGGATGTTTTCATTGTCGACATGAACGCTGCGGCACTGCGTGTGGTGTCACTATTGGCTGCGTCGGTCGCTTCCTTCAGTTTTAATTTTATCTTCGCGCCTCTAATTGCATTCATTTCAGCTTCAGTCTTCGCTGATGCCATTGCATTGACGAAATCAAAATCCTTCGCCTGCGACTGTTCCTTCTCAAAATCTGCGTTCAACGATTCTACAAATTCCGCCTCGTCGACACCCGACGAAGCAACTACCGTCGTTTCACTGTCTGAACGTCTAACCTTCCGAATACGCTGCGACCCATCATCTTGGTTGTATTCAATTTGATCGGGATATAACTCGGCGAAACGGTCTTCGAGTACCGTTGTCCAATCTTTTGTGGATGCTAGAGCAACCGCTGCAATGGAAGAGACGATGTATACGACGACCGCGAAATCGAATCGCCACACGAAAAATTCGAGCAACCAAATCCAGTAAACATATTTGAGTGCTTTCCACCCCTGCACGTAAATAAGCCCAGCGCACGGAAAGAGGTTGATTGCCCAGATAAATCCTTTGTTGAGCTCCGGCTTTTCTTCAAGAGAGCGCGGAAGCCGATTCGCAGCTCCCTTTGATGGAGGCTGGCTCGATCTCTTGTTTATTTTGTTGTGTTGCCCCATTTCGTGCCCTTCTTGAGGCTGTTCTGGAAAGTGTTTGCGGCGCTTACTGTGCTGTGGGCGGGTGATTGTCAGGTGGTTCTTCCATCATAGCGCTGCCCGCTCCATCGGGCTGGGCCTTTACTTTGCTTTTAGTTTGTGGCGCACCACTCGAGCTTTCCTTTGCAATCAAATCGAGAAGACTTTTTGACTCTTCATTCGATGGTGCTATTTCCAAAACTCTCTTAAGTTCCTCTTGAGCATCATCGACGTTGCCTTTTCGATGCAGTGCTTTTGCAAGCGCAATGCGAGCGTCGAGGTTGTTTTTGTTTTGTTCGATTGCTCTTTTCTGTTCGGCAATTTCACCATCATTGTCACCGGACATTCCCAGCAACTGCCCGAGTTTGTGATGGTCTTCATCATCACTTGCATCCAAAAGATCGATCGCCTTGTACGCTTCTATTGCCGTAGGAACATCACCTTTGCCCAGCGCAGCCTCTGCCAGCGCGCGGAAGGCTAGCGGTTCGCTCTTGTCGAGTTGTGTTGCCTTTTGCGCCTCTATCATTGCTTCATCGAACTGCCCCTTATGTGATAGAGCAGATGCCAAAACGTAGTGACCAACAGCATCTTTTTCGTCTGATTTCAACGCTTCTTTGAGCATAGGGATCGCTTCATCGTAACGACCTTGCTCGTTCAGTATGACGCCTAAATTGTGTTTGGCAGTGGCATTTTCGGGATCGCGCTTTAGAGCTTCACGGTAGTCGGTCTCAGCTTTGGCATAGTACCGCTCACCCATCTTGAAATAATTGTTGCCGCTAATCAGATACTCAGTCGAGGTCTTGAACTTCATTCCGCATGATGACAGCGTTGTGGTAATCAGAAGAGCCGCGGTCACGGTGACAATCCCAATGTGAATTGGGAGAATCGATAACCGTTTAGGGTCTTCGAACTTGAAGTTCATAACTGAATCTGTAGTACTAGGCCTAGTAATGCTCTTCGCATTCTAGCACGAGGTCTTTTCAAAACCTATGGGGAATAACCCGGAGTCTGCACCTGCAAATTTTTACTCGGCGGCGATTGCCTGAGCGTTGGCCGCGGAAGATTGGGTTTGGGCTTTTGGGGGGTCCACAGACTTGACGTGCAATTCTTTGAGTTGTTCGGGTGCCGCCGCAGATGGTGCGGACGTCATCAGGCATGTTCCTGATTGAGTCTTAGGGAAGGCGATGACATCACGAATAGACTTGCAGCCGGCCAAAAGCATCACCACGCGATCCAATCCAAGTGCGATTCCACCATGAGGCGGGGCGCCTGATTCGAGCGCATCGAGCAGGAATCCGAATTTTTCTTTTGCTGTTGCGCGGTCGATTCCAATTGCGGAGAAAGCCTTGCTCTGTACTTCTTGGTTGTGAATTCTGATGGAACCGCCACCGATTTCCACACCATTGTAGACAATGTCATAAGCCCGGGCTCGTGCTCTTTCCGGCTCGGTTTCGAGGTATTCGAGATCGTCTAGATGTGGGCTCGTGAATGGATGGTGAACCGCCATCAAGCGTTGTTCTTCCTCATCGTATTCAAAGAGTGGGAAGTCGACGACCCAGAGAAGTTTGTGGCTGTTCTGATCGATGAGATCCAGCTCCTCGCCCAACTTGAGGCGCAATCTGCCCAACACGTTTGCGGTTGCTTTTGGTGTGTCGGCTACGATGAGAACCAGATCGCCGTCCTTTGCGCCGGCGAGCTCTTTGAGCTTGGAAAGTTCTTCGGGGCTGAAGTGTTTGTCGACACCGGATGAGCGGATTCCGTCCGTTCCAAATGCTACCCATGCTAGTCCTTTGGCGCCGCAAGACTTCGCGTATTCTTGCCACAAATCAATTTGTTTGCGCGAGACGCCGGAGGCTCCGCCTTCTACGCAAATTGATTTCACTTTGCCGCCTGACGTTGCCACTTGGCTAAAAACCTTGAATCCACAGGTTTTAGCTACTTCGGTAAGGTCGTGAATTTCCATTCCAAAGCGCAAATCTGGTTTGTCGTTGCCGTACTTGTCCATCGATTCTTTGTATGGAAGTCTGAGAAACGGTGGATTCAACTTGATTCCGGCAGGTTCAAATGCGCTTGCCACGAGTCTTTCGGTGACTGACATGATGTCTTCTTCGTCGATGAAAGACATCTCGATATCAATTTGTGTGAACTCTGGTTGCCGGTCTGCGCGCAGATCTTCATCGCGGAAACAACGTGCCACCTGGTAGTAGCGATCGACTCCGCTTATCATCAAAGTTTGCTTGAACAGCTGAGGTGATTGCGGCAGTGCGTACCAACTGCCCGGATTCAAGCGGCTCGGAACCAAAAAGTCTCTTGCACCTTCCGGAGTCGCTTTGCAAAGAATCGGCGTTTCAACTTCGATGAATCGTTCTTTGTTGAGGAACTCTCGAATCGCGTGAACAATTTTGTGTCTCAAAATCAGGTTTTTATTCATTTCGGGGCGGCGCAAATCCAAGAAGCGGTATTTGAGCCTGAGCGCTTCGTCGACTTGATTCGCCTGGTCGAGCTGAAATGGAAGTGGTCGAGCAGTGTTGAGAAGTTCCACTTGGTCTGGATAAATCTCAATGCTTCCGGTGGTTGTGTCGTTCTTGGCTGTTCCTTCCGGGCGCTGCGTGACAATTCCGCTTGCCGCAATAACAAACTCGTTGCGCAGGGGAAAGAATTGTTCGTGCACTTCTTTGTTGCGGTTGGGGTCAGCGGCGAGTTGGACTCTGCCGGAGGCATCGCGAAGCTCTATAAAGATCAACCCTCCGAGATCTCGGATGGCATTGACCCAACCCGTGACTGTCACGCGCCGTCCGATGTCGTTAGAACTGAGTTCACCGCAGCGAGAATCTCGCTTTAATCTTGAAGTAGTCAACTGAAACTCCTGAATTGCCTGGAGAGGGAAGCGATATTTTAGCCTAGGGCACCTGTGTATCGTCTGGGTTCCACTTGGTTAGCTCAAAAAACGGAAACAGTGTAGACTTAAATTTAGGTTCGGCTTTAGATTCTTACTAAAACTCGGTGAATTGAAAGATGTCGTTTTCTGTAACCTCCGTATCTTTCCCTTGGTTATTTAGGCTCCCTGAGCAAGCCCTATGGGTGGTTGGCGGATTGTTGATTCTGCTTGGGTTGTCGTTCTGCTATAAGTTTTGGACAGCGGCGGTAACCGGCAGAGTGTTGTACTGGTCGGGCTTTCTGCCATTGACGTTGATTTCCCCTTGGTTTATCCACTTGCCGCCTGGCAAGAACTCGCTTATCAAACAGCGAGAAGGGATGTTGTGCCATATCATCATTGGTCCACTGTTCTTCGTCTCAGCCGTGTTTTGTCTGATGTTGGGTTGTGATCTTGTTGGGTTGCCAGGCTCCAAGGCAGTAAACATCGTTCTTTCCGGCGGTGATGAAACCAAACCTGCGACGGTTGTTTGGGAACCGGGTCGTGGATATCGCTTCCCCGTTATGGGTAAAGCAAGCAAGAAAATCAGGAAGATCTTCAACTCGCAGATTGACTTGAAAGACGATCAAAAGCTGTTGCACCAACGACTTAACACTCACAAGGGTGTGAAGATCGAGGGCTACTCCTACGAGGAAGACGAGTAACCGCATTCGCTGTGTTCGTACTTCTTTCTAAGCGAAGCAATTTGCTTCTTAGGTTTGAAGTGACCCAACCACTTTCAATCGCGGTACTGTCTAGCCCGCAGTAGTGGGCGAACTAGATTAATTCATCGCTGAGGTGTTGCTGAAACCCCGATGAATTCGATAGGCTTTAACACATTCATAGAATCTCGTCCGGTCCAACCCTTGCCAACACAAGGAGAAAAGTTGTGTCTATTCCTGCGTCTCAAATCAGAAACGTCGCCCTTATCGGCATCAACCGAAGCGGCAAAACCTCGCTCGCTGAGTCAATCCTGCATTTGACAGGAGCCATCTCGAGACGCGGAAAGATTACTGATGGAACGATGACTACTGACTACGAACCAGAAGCCATCGCTCGACAAATCTCTACGCAAACATCGATGGCGCGTACGACCTATCAAGGAGTTACTTTCAACATCCTTGACTGCCCGGGTTTCGTCGACTTCTCCGAAGAAGTGAAACTAGCATTGATGGGCGTCGATGCTGCAGTGTTCGTCGTCGAGCCGGATCCGGGTCGATTGATTCAGATGGACACGTTGCTTCGCTTTACCGAAGACATCGGTATCTCGCGATTGGTGTTCGTCAACAAGATGGACAAGCCGGATCTCAACTTTGCAGATACGCTGACCACCTTGAAGAACATGCCAGGAACCAAGACACCAAGACCGTTGGCGCCGATGCAGTATCCGATCGGCTCAGGACCTGGCTTGACTGGTTATGTCGATGTTTTGAAGAAGGAAGGTTTCAAGTACGGAGCGCAAGGTAAACCAGAGAAATCTGATGTTCCTGGTGATCTGCAAGCAGATTTAGATGATGCTCGTGAGAAGCTTGTCGAGAGTCTTGCTGACACCGATGACGCCCTTCTGGAGATGGTTTTGGAAGGCAACGAGCCGCCGCTCGATTTGCTCGAAAAGGATCTCAAAGCAGCTGTTCGCGCCGGAACCATCGTACCTATCTTGATTGGTTCTGCTCACACCGACGTTGGTGTGTTCTCGTTGCTTGATGCTCTCATCGCGCTTACGCCATCGCCTGCCGAAAGAGAATACAAAGATGTCGATGGCAAGGTCCTTACAGTTAAAGAGGATGGACCAATCGTCGCTCAAGTTTTGCGTACCTACATCAATCCACAATCCGGAAAAATCTCGCTTGCGCGGGTTTACACCGGTACCATCACTGGAGATTCACAGCTTGTGGACAGCTCCAAGGGTGGAAGCAAAGAACGCGTAGGCGGTCTCTATTGGATGGTAGGCAAGAAGCAAGAAACAATGCCATCTGCGGGCCCTGGAAACATCGTTGCGATCGCACGATTGGAAACACCTCGAACCGGCGACACACTCGTTTCCGAAAAGGAAACGACGATAATGCCCACACCGCCTACTCCTCCGCCGTTGTACTCTCTTGCAATCTCTGCAAAGAACCGCAATGACGAAGCGAAACTCTCCACACTCCTTGGAAAGTTAGCAGAAGAAGATCCGATTCTCAAGATAGACCGCGACGCAGATACGCATGAATACTGCTTGTTCGGGCAAGGTGAAGTGCACCTTTCGCTTTCAAGGCAACGTCTTGAGCGCAAATACAGCATCCAACTCGACAGCAAGAAGCCGAAGATCGCGTACAAAGAAACAATTCTCGGCAAGGTCGAAGCTCATGGCCGCCACAAGAAACAAACCGGTGGTAAAGGGCAGTTCGGCGAATGCTATCTCCGAATCGAACCACTCGAGCGTGGCGCCGGCAATAAATTCAGCGAATCCATTGTTGGAGGATCTGTACCGCGTCAATACATTCCAGGTGTTGAAAAAGGCGTAACGGAAGCGCTTGGCAGAGGACCTCTTGCTGGTTATCCGTGCGTCGATGTTTCGGTCAATCTCTTTGACGGCTCGTATCACGATGTAGACTCAGACGAAATGTCATTCAGAATGGCAGCCATTCTTGCCATGCGTGATGGCATGTCCAAAGCGGGTCCTATCATTTTGGAACCAATCACTGAAGTCAAAATCAGAGTGCCGAATGCCTACACATCTGGCGTATTGGGACAAGTAACAGGTATGCGAGGACAGATTCTCGGCTATGGTCCGGATCCAAACCGAACCGGCTGGGATGAAGTCGTAGCGAACATTCCGCGTGCTGAAATTTGGGACTACATCATCGAATTGAGAACGTTGAGTCAAGGTCTCGGATTCTACGAGTGGAAGTTTGCGCACCTCTCTCAAGTGCCTCCAACAGTCTCGCAAGAGCTCGTGGCACAAGCGACTGCGCAAGCCGAAGCATAAGCATAAGATAAGCGCCAGTAGACGACCTGTACGACGTCTTTGTGGTAGGCGAGAGCGAGAAGCCGCTCGCAACGCATTGAGCGATTGATTTCATTCGCCTTCGCTTGAGCACGAGTAGGTGCCGAGTGCCACCAATTGCGGTGCGTGCTGCGTGGCACATCTTTTTTCCGAAAGTCGAGACTGACGTGTGCCCTTTTTTCGGCTTTCGGTTTGTGGCGCGAAGTATACTAGCGCACGAACTCTTGGCTGGAATGCCAGACCGGGCTTGCCTTTCCGGCTTCACCTTTCTGCGCTTAAGTACTTTATTCCACAAGCTACCCGGCTAGAAAAAGTGACCCCAGCTTGGTTTATGCGGGGTGGTTGTAATGTGGTGTTTGTGACGGAAGGAAATCAGCAGTAAATGCAACTGATATCAAATGCGGTGGCGCTAAGGCAGACTTGCGCTTGATCAGTCCTCTCGATTGTGCGTTGGACTGCGCAAAACAAAGGTGTCCGTTCGCCGAACGGACACAAACAAAACATCGTATATGCGAAATCTGTTAATCAGAATCAGAATGCACAAAAGGTGCCACCGCTAGGTGGTCACCACTGCGAAGATGCTTTGTGCTTATGAGCGGCGCTTGCGTGCGGCTTCAGCTTTGCGCTTGCGCTTCACGCTGGGCTTCTCGTAGCGCTCTCTGCGCTTGATCTCAGACAAAATGCCAGCCTTCTGGATTTTCTTCTTGAAGCGCTTCAAAGCGGCTTCAATGCTTTCACCTTCGGCTACTCTAACCTCGGACAAGGGACCTCCCCCTGAAGAATTCAAAGGAACAAACGACGTAAGAACGCGAATTTTAGCATCTTGCGCGGCTTTTGGGCAACGGATGGGGCTTTTGGCTGGTTTGGTTTCCTTAACACTCCGTATAACGCAGGCGGCTGGGGCCTTCTGGATTCTGATTGACATTTGTCTTAGATTGCCTTAAATTGTCCTCTTGACATGCTTTTGCATGCTAATTGACCGGGCATAGGAGTAAGTAGAGAGTCCGGTCCAACAACCCCTTACTAGAAAGTTGTGGACACGAATTGCCCCTTTGGGGCGAACGCTGCATTCGACAAGGAGAGTCCAATGGCAACATCAACGACAGGACTGCAACTCGTAACCGTGAGCACGTCGACGCTCAAAGATCGTCTCAATCGACTGTATGACACCCGCAAAGGTCATCCAAAGACCATTTCCCAGTCTGGATTGTTTGAATACCTTTGGGATCTCAAAGAATTGGCGCTTATGGAGCGCAAGAGTTCAGTAGAAGTACCCAGCACGTGGCTGGAAGAGTTGGAGGAAAGCTACGAGTACGAAGGTATTCGCGGTAGCTAACCCACAGCCGGATTTCGCAGCAAGCGCGGCTATTAAGCCAAGCAAATCGCGTAACGAAAACTTATTGCTAACATTGCTCAGTTCAGTTCGAAATCACTTGTCGGATTTCACAAACTGAGCAATTGCGTTTTTCCCTGTTTTTCAATGCGTCCTGCGATGAGTTTTTCGATGTTTTCCGCGCTTCAGAATTCTTGCGAGAGTGGAAAGCCTTCGCGCAAGAGTGGAAAGTTCTCGCGGAAGGGCCGAAAGCATGCCTGGTTTATGGCGTGCCTGCTGTCTGCTTCCCTTATATGGGTCGCAAACGGAACTATCAAAACTGCCAACTTAAATAGTGATGGTATTGCATATGGTGCCGCGTTTGCGCGCGGAAAGCGCGACGCATTTATACTAAGTCAAATGATCCTTGCTCAAAGAGCCGCCGCCATTGCCGATGAGAAGATGTGGCAAGAGATGCAAGTGGTGAAAGTTGAGCTGACTCGGTTGGTTCGCGCCAGTTTGATCGACGATCAAGCAATAATCCTTCGTGAAGAAAGCCTTGCGAAGTGGTCCGAGAAGCTGACGGCGCTTCGCGAAAAGAATCCCTATCTTCAAGAAGAAGTATTGAAAAGCGAGTTCAAAGTCAACAACTCGGCTGTACTCAAACAAGGAGAATCGACAACGCTGGTGAAAGTGTTGTTCGATCCTTCGTTTACGGAGGGAGATGCTGAGCGCTTTTCAAAGGTTCCGCCGGAATCATGGCGTGAGTATCCGGGAACCATAACCGCGATCATCGCGCCCGACTGTTCCTTCATAGTTTGGGCCGCTGGAATTGATACTCGTCCGCTGCGAACTGCACCAGGGCAAGTTTCCGCGCGCACAATTCGTGGCAAGTTCTTAGCTTCGAACTGATCTACTTCATCAACTTGTCGAGAAGCTTCAGCACTCTGTCGTCTTGAGGATCAAGCTGCAAAGCTTTGCTCAAGGCGACTTTTGCTTCACTTCCTTGACCGTCTTGATCCAAAACGCGACCCAGGTTGTAGAGCGCGTTTTCGTAGTTCGGTTTGATTGCAAGTGCGGCTTGATACTGTGTGATTGCAGATTTGTTGTCGCCGGTTGCAGCCAATGCATTGCCGTAGACAACATGATAGACAGCGTGCTTTTCGTCCAACGCTACGGCTTTCTCAGCTTCTTTCAATGCTTCGTCGGCTTTGCCGTTGTCCAGTAACACAACACTCAAATTCGAATGTGCGTACGCAAGATCAGGATTGATCTTGATGGACTTTCTGAGGTTCTCTTCAGCAGCCTTCGAGTCGCCATGCTGGCGATAAGCCCAGCCAAGGTCATTGATTGCTTCTGCATCATCAGGATTCTTTTTAAGGCGTTCTTTGCATGCCTCTATGGATGGTGCGCCTTGCGCATTCTTCGTCCAATTGCCGGCTCTGCCGACTTTGGCATCTTCGCTCTCTGCTTTGGCTGAAACGAAGTGGATAGTTTCAGCAAAGGACAGTGGAAGCACCATACCCGCGGCCAATAGCCAGATTACGGCGCCCTTAGGCAGTGCGATTGCGGAGTAATTTTCGGTTCCCCACACCATATGAGGGATCCTCCCAGTGGTCAGTCGAACCATTTGATCTTAACTTGTCATCTGCTGGCATTTGCTGCTGCGGCAGTCGCCATGCCCGATACGAGCGCGGAGCTGGGGCAATCCGGTGCTTAAATCTATTTTTATCGCGTTGTCAAATAGCGGTTCGCAGCGCATGACAACGGCGGTGGCTCATCTGTTATATAGCGTTTGGATGGATGCGAATTGCGTTTTCGATGCTTCGCGATTAGCCTGGACAACCGAAAATCGACCAGATGCACAAAGCCAGTCCCAGTGCAGCACCCAGGACGCCGAATGTCACTGCTTCCAAAAAGTTTTTCGCATCGTCAAATGCTTGCTTCGCCATGATGATGCCGCCACCGAGGAAAACCGCACCAACAATGAACATCAAGATGTTATCAATCGGCACTTGATGTTCCCTCCGCAGCCTCACTTTCTTGCTTGCGACGTGGAATGCTCAGATAACCTGCAAAAGCGATCGCGGCAAAGAAGATGAAAACGCCGATGAGAAGCAGTCTCAGGAACTGCTGATCGCGCTCATGCTGCAACTGCTCTCTTGCTGCACGCTTGGCAGTTTCGTCAGATGTTGCAGGTGCGTTGGTGGGTGTGTAGCTTGATGTGGTGGTGTTTGGCGTTGGTTCTGGCGCCGGGCTGTTTGATGTTGTGGTTGGATTGGGGCTCCCTGGAACGGCTGTTCCTGCGCCAGTCATCGTGCTTTCTTCTGACGACGAGTACTGTGCGATCAAAACCGGTGAATCAAGATCTTGTGACTGCCCAAGATTTGAATCAAAAGGTGAGTCGCACAGCGCATGAGTGCACGAGAAGGCAAACATCGCGATGAGGCTGAAGAAAAGCGGCAAGCTAGGCGTGATTGGCAGATTGGTCATCGAATTACCTGTGCGAACCTTCCTATTGTAATTGCCAACTGGATTTAGGCTATAGGGAGACTGCCACTCTTTTGCGCCCCCAATCACCTTTCGTTTCTTCAAACACTCCGGCGATGGGCGTTTGGCACTTGTCGCAGTTCCCGTCTTTGATTCTGTATGCGCCGAGTTCGAACCAATTGCGTTCAATTACACATTGTTTGCATTGTGGGCAATAGGTGCTTTGGGTGGAACGGTCATAAGTATTGCCTGTGTAAGCGTATTTGATTCCGACCTTGTGCGCTTGTTTACGGGCGCGAATCAGCGTTTCTTGTGGTGTCGGGGGCCTGTTGCGAACCCGAAAGTCCGGATGGAACGCCGTAAAGTGCACGGGCACTTCATCGCCGACATTTTCGACGATCCAATCGCACATTCTTGCGATTTCGTCTTCTGAATCATTTTCTTCAGGGATGATCAAATTTGTGATTTCAAACCAAACGTTGCTTTCGTGTTTGAGCCACTTGAGAGTGTTCAAGACTGGCTCTAAATGAGACAAGGTGAGGCGCTGATAGAACTGTTCGGTGAAAGCCTTCAAGTCGACATTGGCCGCGTCCATCACTGAATAAAACTCTGGGCGCGCCTCTGGTGTGATGTAGCCGGCGGTTACTGCAACGGTTTTGATGCCAACTTCGTGGCAAGCTTTTGCTGTGTCGATTGCGTACTCGGCCCAAATTACCGGGTCGTTGTATGTAAAGGCAACGCTTCTGCAATCCAATCTCAGTGCGGCTTGAGCGATGTCTTCGGCCGTTGCGCGCTCGCTCAAGAGTTCGATTTCCCGCGATTTGCTGATTGACCAGTTTTGACAAAACTGGCAGCCGAGGTTGCAACCGGCGGTTCCGAAGGAGAGGATGCTTGTGCCTGGTAGGAAGTGATTGAGCGGTTTTTTCTCGATTGGATCGATGCAGAAGCCCGTACTCTTGTTGTACGTGGTGAGAACCATCTTGCCGTCAACGTTTTGTCTGACAAAGCAGAACCCTCGATCGCCCTCTTTGAGGACGCAGGCTCGTGGGCAGAGATCGCAGAAGATTTTGTCGTCCTCGATGGCGTGCCAATAGCGACCGGGGTAGCATCCGGTGAGATCCGAAGTTGCGCTGACTTTCTTTTTCATGAATCTCATGGCTGGCAGTTCCGCCATTTAAAGCAGGTTCGCCATTGAACTGTGAATGTAGCTCCTGCCTTAAGTATTGCACTTTAACCAGGCACTGTGGTTTCTGCAAATTCCGGATGATTTCTGTCGACCTTGTCCAAAAAGTCCTATTTTTGAATATATATAGGGCGTCTCTCTCCTGCGCGTAATTTGGTGGTGTTATGTCTGAGTCCATTCTCGGACGATTAAAGGCGGCTGCGGCCAATTCCATAGACTGGGCGGTTGATACGGCCCAGGCAGGGATCAAATTGGCTGAGGAAAAGCTAGGTCTAGCCGAGAAGAGCGATGGCAAACCCGCAGAAACAAAGACTGC
>CAYZJR010000007.1:0-40822 GCA_964478655.1 uncultured Candidatus Obscuribacterales bacterium | reverse complement strand
CGATGCCAAAGCTGGCGATGCCAAAGCTGGCGATGCCAAAGTTTCGGACTCGAAAGTGGCGAACGCAGCCGACTCAAAGAATGGTTCCGCCAATAAGCCCGACGCCTCCAAGCAAGCTGCCAACAAACCCGAAAGCACCAGCTGGGCTTCCAAGGCGCTGTCTTTCATCAGCACAGTTTCAGACTATGTTCCAACACTGGCTGCGGCCAAGGCGATTGTCCGCACAGGCGCCAAAATCTATGAAGATGCCCTCACCGGCGACACAATTACCATCAGAGAAGACAAATCACTCAGCATCAATAAGTACCTCGCCTCGAAGGGGTATTCGAGCGCTGCGGCGTTCCTCACCAGTCAGTCGCTGGCATCAAAAGTAGACAGCCAGCCGAACAAGCTCTTCGACCTCGACACAAAATGCTTCAAAGACGCGTTGGACGAGCAGGCCAAGATTTACCAGGACAAAGTCAAAGAGCCGAAGAAGGCTACGTGCTCCGAATCGCTAGGCAAGCTCAGCGCCGACGAGTGGGAAGCTGTGATCAAAACGGTCTCCAATGCAGAAAAGCAACTGCCAAAAGCAGACGTCCAGCCTGATGGTTCGCTCGACTTCGCGGCATTTGCAAAAGGTGCAATCGAGGGGCTGCAGAACAAAACCCGCGTGACCGACAAAGGTGCCGTGCACGTCAACGCCGAGAGCAAAATCGTCACTATAAAGGAAGGCGATGTTGTCGGATTTCTCGACATGAAAAAGAAAACGCAGTTGCTCGCCGATGTTAAGTCCGGCGATCGACTGGTAAAGGTCGATGGTGTTGTTCAGGCGCATCGCAAGCCGGATGGGAGTATCGAAGTTCCCCTTTCTTCAGGTGGAGGCGTTGTGAAGATTGGCGACACTCTGCAATTTGTCGGAGCAAACGGTGAGAAGATCGGAGATGCGGTATCCATCGGCGAAGCCGTCGGTATGATCGCGCAAGTCAAAGGAACCGATTACGTTGCGCGCACACTCCCTGAAAACGTCGATCAATGGAGAGCCGCTCACGAAGCTAATCCGCAATCGCGAACAGTAAACGGCAAGAACATCGAAATTCTGGAAGATGGTCTTGTTATGAAGGACACTGATGGCACCATTGTCTTGTTGAAGAACAATGGCGAAACATTGATGGAATTGCCGATGGGTTGTACCCTCATCCGTTCTGCGCTGGGCAAGTATTATGTCATTGAGAAGGGACAGAAGAAGCTCAAAGAAGTCACGAAAGAGGAGATCAATCAGGTCCAGGGAGAGACCAGAGAACAGCTCCAGAAAGCTCTTTCGATGTTGGAGGGGTTGGGCGAAGGGGCGCGCGTTCTGAGCTTGCGCAATGGTGCAGAACTCAGTTTCGTCCACGGCATGGTTCAAGCCTTGTTGCCTACGGACAATGGTGAAAAGGCAAAAATCACAACCGGTGAACAAACCTCCGACACTCAACCAAAAATCGAGTCGCAAGGAACTACACAAACCTTCGACACGAAGGCAAATACGACGCAGATCACTGGTCCTGACGGCGGCACTCAAACGATCAATTTCGCAACAGGTGAGATTCGCACCAATGAGGTTGAGGTAACGCCGGACAACAAAATCAAAGTGTTGCGCACAGGCGATGTTATTGAGTCCAACGGCGAAGTGAAACTGGCTGACGGAACACATCTCGACAGCAAAGGCGAGGTGCATTTCACAGATGGAACAGTGTTTCATAAGGATGGAACAGTTACACAGAATGGACGGCTTCTCACCTCGGATGCTGCACGAGACTTCGCAGAGAAACAAGCGCAAACTGTGATTAGCTCAGCCGAAAACATTGCCGCATCGGTGGTTCGCAAGTGTGCAGGAAACAATATCTCGCTTGGCGATATTGCCATGATTGAATGCGGACTCGGTCAAGTTTCTTCGCTTCTCAATCTGCTGATGGCGCTTGGTGACGGAGCGGCAGTCGCCAGGCTTCTCAACACCCAAGCCACTCTTGAGGCGGCACTCGGAACAGCCAGAGCCAGTTTCGCCGCATCAACAATTTTGCGAGCTCAGAAACGAGATCTCTTCCAACAAAGTCAAAACCAGTTGATTGATCCGGTCAGACGATTCCAATCGCGTTACACTGCTGATCAAATCCAACTTCCGGTGAGTTAGTAGAAGAGGTTGCCCCAGACTGACTCCAACTGTTCCATCTGGATTTGCAACTGTATTCTTACATCGCCATCCTGAGTGCAGTAGGCCATCCAATACAGTTCCCACCACTGTTTGTAGGCTTTTTCTTTGCCGGTAGTCGACTCGGCGGCAAGAACTTCTTCGCCGACCATGAAAGGCTTAAGGAAGCATCCTTGCTCTCCGCAATCTGATGCGTTGAAATCTTCTTTCTTTACGGCCGCTCTATTTTGCTTCCATACAGATTCCAGGCAGTGATGTGTTTTCGGATACAGATGCTTGATCTCGATGCGATAGGCATCATCGTCACGGCGCAATCCTTCCGGGTGGAATTCGAGGACGCCGTCTGTCGGAAACTTATCCTTTTGATCGAGTGCTTCGCCGGCTGTATTCAAGAGAACCATGTGACCGGGGAAGTTAGTAATGAGCTTATCGAACAGTGCGTTATACATGCGTTGCCATAGTTGTCGCGTTAGTTTGAACGCTTCACCATCAGGCATTCTTAAAGCTGCAGAAACTGTTTTAAGACAACGTGAAAGAGTGAAGATGTCGGCTGGCAATCCGTCTTTGTCCAGAGCTCGATGGTATTGGTATGCCTCATCCAGAGCTGACCGCTCGCGTCTTTCGAGTCTTTTCACGGTGGGTCTCCAGTCAATAATCGATTCCATTGTTCTTATACCCAAAATAATCGTGGCGAAGCCGCACCTGACCTTGCTTAAGGTGGTCTGTCGGGTCGCGCTTCAGTGGAGTGATGCTAATCTACGGATTTGTTATGACATTTTCGTGTCAATATTCCGTGTGGTGCAGATTTAAAGTCTCTTGGTCTCCTAGCGTACTACCGTTTGCGCCAAAGTCACTGTGTAAATCCACAGTCTTTTTACTAAGAAGTCCGGTTTCGCTTAAGTGCCCGAATGGTACTGCAGTTTACGTGAATTCCGTGTGTAGCGGCGGCGAGTGGCAGCTTTCGGTGGTCTCTTTTTTGGGATGGGATTTTGTGGAAAGAAGTACACCAGCGCAGAATCTTGTCGCTGGAAAGCTAGTCTGGGCTTGCGTTTCGAGGCTGGATCGTCTGCGCTTAAGTACTTTGTTCCACAATCGAAGTGCCTGAACAAAGTACACAAGCGCAGGTCAGTCCAGACCGGTAACACAGTCGAGATAAGCCTTAGGCGCCTAGGAGGATCCGCGCTTGTATACTTGGCTCCACAAAAAGAACCTCAAAATTTCGAACACCCCGAAGGGATTGTTGAGGCGGCAAGAATGTAATCAGACGCCGTATTTGTCTAGAATTTTTTGCCAAAGCCCCTGAGACTTCAGAATAATCTCAATCACCTCACGCACAGCACCGTTGCCACCGTGTGCGTCGGTAATAAGATGTGCGTGCTTTTTGACTTCATCTCTGGCATTACCGACTGCAACTGCTAATCCGCTCTTTTTCATTAGGACGACATCAGTGAAATCATCACCTATAAATGCAGTCTGCAATGGAGTCAATGACTCCATTGAAAGAATCTCGTCGTAGCTGGCTTCCTTTTCGAGAAAGCCTTGATAAACATGGGCAATTTTGAGAATTCGCGCTCGTTCAGTGGTGGCATAAGACTCGCGGCCACTGATGACGCCGCTCTTGATTCCAACATGATTGAGGAAGTGAAATCCGAGTCCATCCTGACTGTTGAAGCCTTTGAACTCCGCCGGGTTGCCTTCGGCGTCTTTCAAATAGTAGAGCTTTCCTTCTGTCAGAACTCCATCAACGTCCATCAATAGGAGTTTTATTTTTGAAGCGCGTTCGATTACTTCATTGGAAACAGATTCAAACAGATCAACGGAGGTTGGCACGTGCAGGCTCCTGTGCGTAACGAGAGATCGATGACCCAGAGCGCCAAGATAGCATAATGGCAACGCTTGAGCGTTAAGAATGAGAGCGGCTAGAATTAGCGGAAAGGTAATTGTCGAAATCGGAAACCTGCAATTCAATGTCACCGCAAAAAGATACGCACATTACTCTGGTTGATGTTCAGAGTGTTTCAATCGAGGCGCCAGAGGACGCAGTCAAGCATTTTGACCTGAGTAAAAAGGCGACCAAAATTGAATGCGACATCCTGGTCGTCGGCGGTGGTCTTGGCGGTGTGGCGGCTGCTTACGAGGCTTCGAGGGCGAAGGACAAAAAGAACATGGAGAGCCATCTCAAAGTCTGCTTGATTGAAGAGACTGATTGGTTGGGAGGTCAGATTACTTCTCAAGGAGTTTCGGCATTCGATGAGAACAAGTATGTTGAGACAAGCGGGGCATGTGGAGCGTATCTCGACTTGCGAACCAAAATAAGAGAATTCTATCGCAAGCAGCGCAAGCTTAAACCGCAACATCGAGATGAGGCGAGGCTCGATCCTGGAAGTTGTTGGGTTAGTAGACTCGCGTTCGAACCGAGAGTTGCGTTGCCCATTATCGATGAATTCTTAAGCGACGCAGTCAAGTCGAATAGGCTTAAAATTTTCATGCGTAACAAAATAGCCGCTGCGAATGCCACCGTAGCGGAAGGCGGTAAAAAGCGCATGGATACAGTCAAAACCGTGAATCTAGATACCGGCGAAGTTTTTGAGTTTAGTCCAAAGTATGTAATTGATGCCACCGAACTTGGTGATGTTTTAGAAGTGGCAGGACTGAGATACCGGTCTGGTTCCGATCCTCGAAGTCTCGCGGATGAACCGCACGCGCCGATCGTTGGAGATCCGGAAAACGTGCAGGATTTCACCTATCCCTTCGTTGTGGAATTTTGTCCTGGCGAGAATCACACGATTGAAAAACCGCCCCACTATGATGAATTTAATGGCGCCGGGAAGTTCTCTTTCCAAGGCTACAAAATGTTCGAAGAAGCCAAACGAAAATCGCCTGATGGTAGTGAGGCGACACTGCTTCCGTTCTGGTCTTATCGCAGGTTGATCGACAAAAACAAGTTTGAAGACCCGAACTACATGTTTGATATCTCGATGATTAATTGGGACAGTAATGACTTGCGCGGACATAACATAATTGACGCGGAACCGGCAACTATGGCACATCGTCTCGCTCTCGGTAAGTGCGTCAGCCTTGGGTTTTTGTATTGGCTCCAAACTGAAGCACCGAGAGATGATGGCGGGTTCGGTTATCCTGAACTCAAACTTTCGTTCGAAGTCTTAGGAACGAAGGATGGACTGTCCAAGTATCCATACATTCGCGAGTCGCGCCGCATCGTTCCTCATAAACTAGTTGCTGAACAGGACATTGTTGCTGCCACCAATCCTGGTGCTCGCGCCAAGCTGTTTGATGACAGTGTCGGGATTGGGTTGTACCCTGTAGACATTCATGGGCACCAGGAAGTGCCTGGTGCGGCGCAAGAGACGAAACCATTTCAAGTTCCGCTGGGGGCGCTGATTCACGTTGATGCGTCGAACTTGGTGGCGGGCTGCAAGAACATTGGTGTTACGCACATAACCAATGGTGCCTATAGACTGCATCCCATAGAATGGGCGATCGGCACTGCCGCGGGGACTCTACTGGTCGACTGTCTTGCGCGAGAGCGGGCGCCGCATGATTACTTGAATGACCAAGCATGCCTTCGAGACCTTCAATGCGAGCTGATTGAGCGGGGGGCGCCGGTCTTTTGGTTTGAGGATGTGGGGGTAAAGGACCAATCTTTTGCGTCCTTGCAAGTCGCAGCGGTTCTAGGAACCGAAAAAATCCCTGCGGACACGTTGAAATTTCCGGCGAACGAACCGGCATAGCGGACAACATCCGTTTATACTGCTAGGGGACCCGGGCAGCTAATTCACACAAAGGTTCTGACACAAAGTTTCTGACACCAAGTTCCTAACAAAGAGGATGCAATGTTTCCCATAGGTGATGACAATTCGGGCGTAACTCGCGCATCTCTAGTCAATATTTTGATTATTTTGGTGAACATTTTAGTGTTTGTGTTCCTTCAGGGAATGGGCAGTAATCAAGCTTTCGATATGGCTTTCTCGGCTGTTCCTGCTGAGATTTTGTCCGGGCATGACGTGCAGGGTTCGTTCGGAATCTCTTCCGGCGGACAAACAGGAACGATGCGCCTTGAGCACACGCCGATACCTGTCTATCTGACGTTGATTACGTCTATGTTCATGCACGGTGGCTTTGCTCATATTTTCGGAAACATGATGTTTCTTTGGGTGTTCGGTGACAACCTCGAACACGCAATGGGGCACATCAAGTTTTTGTTTTTCTATCTCACGTGCGGAGTACTTGCCGCACTTGCGCACGTCTTCGCTACATCGTTTGCTCATCAGGATCTCAATATTCCGATGCTTGGCGCCTCCGGTGCGATTTCTGGTGTCCTTGGCGGATACATAATGTTGTTTCCGCATCGCAGGGTGCGTGTGTTGGTGATGCGCATGGTTACAGATATGCCGGCAATTGCAGCATTGGGAATTTGGTTTCTTTTTCAAATCATTGAAGGTATGGGACTACTGGGTGGCGGCGGCGGAGTGGCTTACGGCGCTCATATTGGTGGTTTCGTTGCAGGATGTGTGCTCGTACACGTGTTTGCTGATCGCAACCTGGTTGAAGAAATGAACGCAAGTTCCAACGCGGGATACAACTACTAACAGATCTTGTAGTGTTCAGATCTTGTGCGGACGGCTTACTTGCAGTTCTTGCCTGCCCGGAAAGCGATCTCGAATCGATTGCAATTGGCTCCCAAAACACCACCTGCTACAGTCAAAGCCGCGACGATACAGAGTGATGCTATGTGGCTTAGCGGTGACCACAAGCCATTGGGAATCGCTGGGTCATTTGGAATGAGCCCAAACAAGCCGCACAATGATGCAATGCAAGTCAAACCGATTCCAAGCAGCAGTGGACCTTGAGTGACGAGGGCAAGGAAAGCGCAGCCAGAGCGAGACTTCGAATTTGTGCAACGAGCCATGAAATATCCCGAGACTGTGGCCATGTAAACAAGCACCATTGAGTAAAAGCCGAAGGCGCTCGGAGTCGCAGGTGAATAAGGCTCGCTGGAGTGATGTCCGCTCGGTGCGGCGAGAACGACACAGATCGCTGTTGCAGTCATCAACGCGGGCATCACCAACCCTCCGAATGTTGATCTCATTAGTTTGAAAACTGAGACCGACTTCGGAAGGCTCGCTCTGAACTGGGAGCCCATCTTGTCGCAAAGCAAGCAAATGGCAAGAGCAATTGGTCCTAAAATCGCAGCGCAGCCCGAAGTTATCGAGGCATTTGAGACCACGCCGATTAGAAGGAGCGTGCTGAAGATTGCGATCAAAAGTGCTGTGCCCTTCTTGCACCAGCTTTTCTGCGGTACAAGGGCGCTGGTCCAAAAGGCGGCGTTTCCCATCATGCCGAAATAGAATCCCAGCATTTGTGCGGTGGAGGTTGATCTCATGAAGGCATCCAAATCGGCGCCCGTCAGAGATGCCGAGATGTGCCCAGCAAACAGAAATGTGATGGGGAACAACATCATGGCCGAAATTGCACCGGTCACTGCAGAGATGCAGGTCGCAAACACCCACCAGGAGCCGCGCTCTTCGGCCCGTTTCTTTGCCAGCGACTGTGAGCCTGCAACCGTGCATGCAGCCATCCAAGTCTTTTCTGCGGCGAACGGATCGCCAACTATTTTGGCGAGGTTTTTGGAACAGCTGATCGTTGCCGATGAAGGCGAGTTTTCAACTTCAGTGAGTTCAATGTTCTGTGATTCCTTGATCTTGCAGCGAATCGCCCTGCTAAGAGCAGAAGACGCATGCCGCTTGCACTTTTCTTTGAGTTCCATAGATAAGCTAGCCCGCCGATCGCCGCTGTTCTTTTTATGCCACGAGCGGGAGTTCGATACACATTTTTTGCGGTGCGTAAAGTCACATAGTTTGTGTGAACTATGTCACTTTCTCAAGCCGGCCCAAAGACACCACGAGGTGCTTAGAAGGAGAACAAGAACTCGAGATCTTCTTGCGTCAGTTCCTTAGCAACACTTTCGTCGCCGCCGATGACGAGGTCAGCCAGCTCTTTCTTTTTCTTTTGCAGCCCGAGAATTTTCTCTTCAACTGTGCCGCGTGTGATCAACTTGTAGTTGAACACGTGACGTGTTTGTCCGATTCTGTGCGCTCTGTCTGTAGCTTGGTTTTCTACCGCAGGGTTCCACCACGGGTCGTAGTGAATGACATAGTCGGCGCCTGTGAGGTTCAATCCTGTTCCGCCAGCTTTCAAACTGATAAGGAATATAGGGATGTCGGGATCGGCATTGAAGCGGTTGACCTTCTCCAGGCGATCTTTTGCAGGTGTCTGACCGTCGATATATTCATATGTATAGCCGGCTTTCTCGATATCTGCGCGAATTAGCGTCAGCATTTCGACGAACTGACTGAACACAAGAATCTTGTGTCCTTCGTCGACAATTTCGTCGATCATGTTGAGCAGAGCGTCGAGTTTTGAAGATCCTTCCTTAGTTTCTTGCTCGCGATTCTTGAGCAAACGTGGGTCGCAGCAAACCTGTCTCAGGCGCAGAAGTGCAGCCAAAACGGAGATTTGTGAACGCTTTATGCCTCGTGTCGCGATTTCGTTGAAGACCTTTTGGCGGCACTCATCGAGTACATCCAAGTACAGCGAGCGTTGATCGTCTTCCAGTTCGCAAAGGTGAATGATGTCTGTGCGATCGGGCAGTTCTTTTTCGACCTGGCTTTTGAGGCGACGAAGAATGAATGGATGAACGATTTTGCGAAGCTTCTGCCCGACTCCGTCGATGCCTGCTTCGATTGGACGTTCGAACGTGTCGTTGAATTCTTTGTGCGTGCCCAAGAAGTCCGGCATGAGGAAGTCGAAGAGCGACCACAATTCCTTGAGGCGGTTTTCCACTGGTGTACCGGACAGGGCCAATCGGTGGAACGCCTTGAGACTTTTCGCTGCCATCGCGCCCACCGACTCGGGGTTCTTGATGTTCTGCGCTTCATCGAGGACGAGAAACTCGAATTGAATATTTTTCAAAGCTTCCCAGTCTCGCCTGATAATACCGTATGTGGTGAAGACCACGTCTGGACGATTTGCGGCCTGCTTTTCGAGTCGGGTCAAAAGTTCTTGTCGATCGCGTCCGAGGAACAGACCAGTAGACAGGGTCGGGGTGAACTTCTCTGCTTCGGACAACCAGTTGTATACAACCGAAGTTGGTGCCACCACCAGCGAAGGCGCACGTTTGCCGCCCTTGTGACCGTTCTTGTAGTGGTTAAGCAAAAGGGCAAGCGCTTGAATGGTTTTTCCAAGACCCATATCATCGGCCAGAATGCCTGCCAGTCCGTATTCGCGCAAGAATGAAAGCCAGTTGCAACCTTCCTTCTGATATTCGCGCAGCTCGCCTTCGAACTCTTTGGGGATTTTTGCGGGTTCCAATTCCTTGAAGTGATGAATCTTGTGGATGAACTCCTGGAAGCCTGCATCGGTCTCGATTTCGATGTCGTGTGTATCGAGCGCGTGAGTGATTGCCAGCGCTTGATAGAGAGGTCGAGACGTATCTTTGCTTTGTCCGATCGATTTAAGCAGGCTCATCAGGGACGTGGTCGGAATTCTGACGTGGTCTCCATTGGAGAGCTTTAGGTAAGACTTATTTCTAAACAGCGAATCTAGAACAAGTCCAAACGGAATCTCTTCACTGTCGGATGAGCAAACGAGATCGAAATCGAATTTGAACGAATCTTTTTTGAGCGACAATTTCGCTTGCAAGTGAAGTTGTTTCTTTTTGACACGGTATGTTTTGAGCGCCTCAAATCCTGAAATGTCCCAATCGCTGCATTGTTCCGAAGATAGATAGAAAAGCGCGTCCAGAGCCGGCTCGTCCATGAAGAAGAAGCGATCTGCAATGGTTCTTTGCGGTTGCATGTTTGAGAGGAATCGTCTGACTTGGTTTTCTTGCTCCCAAAGTCGTTTGACCCAAACACTTTGACCGGAATCGGAAATTGTTCTTGTGTACTGTTCTGATTCCACTGCACTGGTCTCGTCTTTCGACGGCAGAACGAGGTTTCCATATCTGAATCCCAGCGAAACTTCCAGAGCGCTTGCGGTTGAACTTGCTGATCCACTCGCGGCGCCCGCCTTTCTTTCCGAAAGCCTGATAACTACCTGTGGTGGCTCGGTGATAGCAATGGGGAACGGAGCGGATGTTTCGTCAAGCCGCACGGCCATGCGCTTAACAAGAATTGGCAGATCGACGGCGAGAAACTTTGGAACTACTTCCAGCTTTACGGTCATTTGACCATGAGCATCGAACCATTGGAATAGTTTGTGCAGTGGATTGAGGTCTATTGCATAAAATTGGTTTTCGGAAAGGACCCAAGAACATGATTGGCTGAGGAAGAAAACAGGGTGTGGAACGGGTTCTCCGTTCTCATTCAGCCCTTCGAGTCGTAGCATCAGTTCGCCGCTTTCTGTTTCCGAAAGCACCGCCCGTGGTTTTAGTTGAGTCGTTGAAAAGGTTACTTCGGTTTGGTCGACTGCGCTTACGAGTTTCACGCAAGTGCTCAGTTGCGCGATGACGACGCCTTCATCGTTGCGAGGAATGCGGTGCCCTCCGGCTGCGCCTTTGGTCTGTTGTGGTTGAGAGGTAAGGTACTTTGTCAGCTTCCAAATACGCGATTCAGGTTCGAGCGTATCTAGAATCATTGGAGGAACTTTGAGAATGTTGACTTTGCCTTGTTGCTGCTCAGGCAGAACTCCCAATATGAGAGCCAATGGCTTTTCCAAAACGAGAATACCGAGCTCGAAATCTCTTTGATGCGGCTCGGTCAAATTCATTGTCTTGGGATCGTCAAGCACATCCTTGGCTTTTGGTCCCCGCTCCATTGGAGAATCTTTGGGCCGTTCCCCCTCATTGAGATCAAAGCGAATACCAGGATTCGCCTTTGCGATGTGCGTGAGAAGAACAGACACAGAGTGCTTGCATACTTCTTCGAAGTATGGGCATGAGCACTCGGCCTTGAAAAGTTCGGGTGAATCTATGGTGGCAACCACTTTGTACGGCTGCGGTTCTGATCCGATGACGAGCGCTTCAATACGACCAGCATCATCCTCGTCATACTTAAGTACTTTTTTGCGACGGTAATATTGGACGCCGCGACGATAAACGGGCTCGCTACTTGCCTCCTGCACTGCTTGGAGGGAGAGCACCTGTCGTTTGCCGGAAACGGGTTTCATTAGTTCAGGGCTACCTGAAATCAGGGATTAAAGTTCAATAGCATCGTCTGCACTCGCCACAAAACGCGGTAAGGGCAGAAGATATCGCCTCAAGTAAAAGCTTAGCACGTCGCTTTGCCGGACCATGAAAAACATAATAATTCTTGAAAATCCGGTTGATTATTATCTGGGAGGGCTCATGTCAAATAGGTTTTCAGGCAGACTCGGGTATTGCGATGGAGCCTGAAGTTCCAAATCGTTCTCGCCGGCGAACCCTGCGTTGTCCACGATCTTCTTCATCTCTGCTTGGCGCTGTTCCAAAATTGCACAGTAATCATGCAGCAATCCAGCTTGGCTCTTCAGCGTCTTAGCGTTGTCAGTTAACTCCGGAATCAGACCTTCAATTTCTTCCAAGAGTGCACTAGGTGGATGCACTGGTGGACGCACCTTGACCCCTGCTTGATTTGTGTATGGCGCTGGTTGTTGCTGTGGCTGTGCACCTTTGAGGGAGTCGCGCAATCTTTCGAGTCCTTGTTTCAACCCAAGAGCTCTGCGATAAGCTTGATCTGCTTCCTTTTCCAACCATGCTTTGCGTGTCTTTTGTGTCGTCAATTCGGCTGAAAGATGCTCGAGAGCGCGTTTCCTGATGTCGAGTTCGCGTTGAATGTTTTCCAACTCTTTCTGTTTGAGCTCTAACCCACGTTTTCTCAACCACACCAATAGAACTGCAACCAAACAGAAACCTACGATACTCAATGTTATGAAGAGGTATCCGCGTTTTGCTCCGGACATTTCCCAGAAACCGGTCAATGCAAAGCGGCAAATGTCTTCAAAGAACGTCGGTGCGTCGGCCCTCAGATAATAGAGGCGTCCTAAAATTCTGCCTTTGGGTATCCCAGTTACTTGAGTGGCCTTGTCAGCTCGTGGCGACACATGCTCGTACATCGGCTCCAGTTGTGGTGGATCGGTGAGCACATCATATGGCTCGTTTTCTTTGATCAGCACTTCCGGATTTGCTTTGTGCTGCCAAGATTCTCGGTTGTTGTAGACCTTGTTTGTTTTGTACAAAATGGCATTGCCGGATGGGTCTGTGACTACAAGACCAAACAATCCAAAGTTCGCATCCAGTACTTTTTGAACGAGATCGTCCCGTCCTGACTGAATGTACTCAGACAGCGTCAGCGGAAGAGTGTGGTGCAGAAGATTGAAATCGGTGGTTTGAACTCGATAAATGGTTCCAAACCAATAACTCTGATAATGGGCGTGACAGAGTATGAGCCAGGCCAGAAGCCCCAGGGCGCAAACCACAGGAATCAGCATTCGCTTGCGAAGGCTCAGTAGATACTTGTCGACATCCAACATATGCAGAGATTTGCCGCTTTTCTTCCCTTTACAACCGATGTTGTAGCACCGGGGGATCGGTTTGTACATACGTACACATACGTACTTTCGCTGCCACCTGGCACGTTTCGGGGATTTAGCAAAATTCCTTCATTAATGTAGTCCAGCCAACACTTTTAGCGGTTAGAGAATGCGTTGCAAGGGAAATAAAGAAGTGTTGGAAGCTCATAACGGAGGAGTTAAGAGCATTCAATTAACCAAAACCTGATCTCATCGAGATCCCTTTGGGAAAAATAGCCACCTATTGGTGGAATCCGAATTTACGGATATGAGCCAGGCCTTCGTGCCTGGCTTTTGCTTTGAGTGAGCATACTCACTGTTTCGTACTGTTTTGCGCCAATTGGGCGCGCGTTGGCATATCGTTGTCGAGCGGTTACGCTATATTTAGGAACGTTCTGAAAATGAATACGACAGAGCATCACTTGAAAGTGGTTAGAAGATGACGACAGATGGCTCAGCTATCAGGCTGGGTGACTTACTGACAGGGGCCGGACTCCTCAAGCCCGAAGACCTCCGAGAGGCGATGGTCATCGCTAAGAATCAGGCTCTTCCTGTTGGAAGAGTGCTCATCATGTCTAACTACATTAGCGAACACAATCTTCAAGCTGCCGTTCAAGCACAATCTTTGCTGAAGGACGGATTGATCGATCTCGACACGGTATTGACTGCATTGCGTGGCGTAGCCGCAGATGGAGTAACGCTGGAGCAGGCTCTTAGCAATATGGGTTGGAGCCAAAAGAATGCTCTTCCTACCAATAAGCTCGGTGAGCTCTTGGTGGAAGCAGGCTTGCTCACGGCAGAACAATTGGATGGTGCGCTCAAGCAATGCGTATCCAGTGGTTTGCCGTTGGGCAGAGTCCTTGTCGTGACGGGTCTTATCAACGAACAACTACTGACCGCGTCACTCAATGCTCAGGTTCTTCTTCGCGATCAAAAAGTGACGCGAGAGCAAGCATTGCTCGGCTTGAAAGCAAGCCGCGATCGCCAGATCTCGATCGAGCAGTCGCTTGCGGAATCGGGCATGATGCAACTTCCCACGCACGAGACGGTGCGGTTGGGTGAACTGTTGGTTTCTGCAGGATTGCTAGACGAAAGTCAGCTTATGCATGTTGTCGAACTCGGTCTGATCAACGAGCAACCAGTCGGACAGATTCTTATCAAGCTCGGTTTGACCAATGAAAACACGCTCGCATCGGCGCTTTCCATTCAGGCAATGGTGGCAAGCGGAACTTTGAAAAAGTCCGACAGCGGGCAAGCTTTGGCCAATGCAAACAGTAAAGGCATCACGCCGGAAGAGGCGGCCAGAGAGTTTCAACCCAACGTCTTGCAACCGGTTGATCCGATTCCGTTGTATCAATTCCTGCAGCTTGCTGGAATCATCGGACCGAAAGACATTGAAGATGCACTCAAAGTCGGCTCGCGCGATTCGGAACTGATGGGCAAGATGCTGATGCTGTCAGGTAAGTTGGAACAGCCGTTATTGACTGCGGCGTTATCATGCAATGATTTGATCACTCAAGGATATTTGAAATCGGAACAAGGCATTATTGCAATTGGTGTTTGTCACAAGAACAATTGCACGCTGGACAGTGCGTTCTTGGAGCTTGGATGGAACCTCTCAAGTGGTCCAGTCACTGGACCGAATCAAGTGCCGGTGAGCACCGCGCAATCTCACACTGCTGATCCGGCTAGAGCGGCTGCAACTTCCTTTGATGGAACGGCCGCACCAATGACCGGAACGTCCTTACCGATGGCCGCAACGGCCGCACCAATGACTGTCGCTGAGATGCCTGCGGCTCAGCCGATGACACCAGTTGAAGCAACTGCAGCACAGATGGCTCCCGCTGCACAGATGGCTCCCGCTGCACCTGCTGCTCCTTCCGAAGCGCCGGATTTGTCAGGTTTTGGAGCACCTGCTTCGGACTCGTCCGTTTCGGAATTTCCTGGTACACCACAGCCTAGTACTCCAATGCCTACTGGCACGGACTGGTCGTCACCATCGAGCGTTCCAGCTGGAACATCGGCTGGTCCGTCGACACCGTCGCAGTCCCCGCTTCAGGCTGTTTTTGCGCAGACCATGCATCCTATGTCGCAGCAGTCTGCCGCCCAGCCGTTTCCATCTGCGCCTCAATCCGAGTCGACCGCCGGATTTTCGTTTGATTCAGAGCAAGTTCCAACACCCCAGCAAGTGACAGGCTCGCAGCCCGCTTTTGTAGCTTCCGAACCGCCTTCGCAGGCTACGCCACCACCACAGCCTGCATACAGCCCGGACGCATCGCAAGCCACGCCAGCGCCGCAACCTGCATACAGCTACGAATCACAGCAAGCGACGCCACCGCCGCAACCTGCATTCAACTATGAATCACAGCAGGTGACACCCCCACCGCAGCCGGCTTACGCTGCGCCTCCATATCATCAACCTTCACCTACGATGGAGTTAAACGAGCCTGACTTGGGAGTTGAAACTTCCCCAACCGTTTCCGCGCTGCCGCATTTTGCGCATGAGCCGATATCGGTTGCTGAGGCGAGTTCGCGTACGATGGATGTTCCGATCATCCAGCAGGAGTTGACCGGTGAACCAACTGAACCGCCTGAACCACCTCCGCCAGAAAAACCACGAAAGAGACTTGCGGACTTGGTGCCAAACACGCGCCCACCTTCGCAAGGTGGTGGTAGCAACACCAATCCTGGCGTAAACATTTAGTTAGCCTCGTCGGCGAAATTCTCCAGTTCATACGCCGGGTACGCCACCACATGCGATACCTGACTTGTCGCGAAAGAATCGATTTTGCTGTGGGCGGGCTCATGAGAAGCCGGCTCGCCGCAACTTAATCTAGATAATCCCCCCTTGAAAAACGATCTATGGTATATAAATCGCCCTATATATCTGGCAGCAGTTGCGCAAGCATACTTACTTTGTTGCATAGGAGAATCACATGCTACAGCAAAAGATCTCGTACAAGCCCTATGCAGAGAAGGATTTCTCGCATCTCAAGGGTCTTAACGGTATCTCCGACAAGACTCTAGAAATCCATTTGGCTCTGTATTCTGGTTATGTCAAAAACACAAATACGCTGAACGAAAAGGTCATCGACCTTACTGAAAAAGGACAGTCCGGTTCACCTGAGTACAGCGAACTCAAGCGCCGTTACGGTTTTGAGTACAACGGAATGCGTTTGCACGAATATTACTTCGGCAATTTGAAAGCCGGTGGCGATGGCGAACTCAAAGACACATCAGCTTTGGGCAAGGCCATTGTTGAAACCTACGGTTCTCTCGAGACTTGGAAGAATGACTTCTTCAAGGTCGGAACAATGCGCGGTGTTGGCTGGGCGATTTTGTATCAAGATCCGTTCACCAAGACCTTGTCCAACCACTGGATCACTCTGCACGAAGAAGGCAACATCGCCGGCTTTGTTCCGATTCTGGTTATGGACGTTTGGGAGCATGCATTCTTGCTCGACTACAAACCTGCGGAACGTCCGAAATACATCGAGGCCTTCCACAGCAACATCGACTGGAAGTCGGTCGAATCGAGACTGTTGAAGTAGATTCATCGCGTTCCACTATTTGAAAAGCCTTCCGTTTCGGCGGGGGGCTTTTTCGCTATTTGCTCGTCCGGCGATTCGACACAATTGCTACCTTCGAGTTTCGTCTTTGCTCGGATTGCCCGTGGCTAGCTCATTTTCGGAAATGAAAACTTGTGGATTAAAGTATACAAGCGCGCAGAAAGCCAGAAGGAAAGCAAGTCCTGGTTGGCGTTTTGGGGCGTTGGTCCGTGCGCTTATATACTTCTTTCCACAAACGGGTCCCTCAAAAAATCGACCACCCTCGAGCTCGCGAAAACCGCGAAAATAATCGCCCTCCAGCATCTTTAATCCTTTTCAACTAGTGAGTACACTGGCCCAGCGGGGCTTTCAAGAAGATTTGATACGTCTTCAGATTGCCGGAAGCGCGCATAGCGGAAAGCGCGGCTAAAATTGAGTGTCCGAAATCTGGCGGAGTGTCGCAAAATGGCTGAAGAATCGAAAGCTCAAGAGCAGGAAACCCAATTTGATTTTGGCTTTGATGATGAACAAACTCTGGAATCCGCGTCCCGAGAGGAATCACTCGGGGACTCCTTGTTTGATGGCGAGTTGTTCGATGACCCGTCTGAGTCAATTGTCGTGCAATCGGCTTCTCATGCCCTGTCTTTGTCGGACGCCGCAAAAGTTCTTGGCTCTTCGGTTAGAGCACTTGAAAGAGGCATCATCGGCAAGTGGGGCAAGAAACTGCCCGACGGATGGACCGCCAGGAAGTTCAGAATCAGTGGACGCGATGAATGGCGTATCATTCCGCCACCAGGATTCAGAGTAAGAATTCGCGAAAATGCACCTTCAGTTCCTGAATATAAAGACACGGTCGATGAAGTCAAAGACACGGTAATGGAAGTCAAAGAGACCGCGAAGTTCTTCATTGATCGCTTGATCAGTTCTTCGAAGCAAGCAATGCGGAACGAACTGCTCAAGCCCGAAGCCGGAGCGCAAGCAACACCAAGTCTTCCATCGCAAGCGAAACAGCAGCTGCAACCAATCGAGCAGCCAATGATTGTCATTGACCGGTCTGATGAGGTCGAGAGACTTCTGCGAGAGCTTGCAGACAGTCAAAAACAGCTCGCCGAGGAACGCAAAGCGCATCTTGAAGATATGAGGCTTCTGGCGCAAATGCAAAACTCGATGCGGTTGCTTGAAGTGAACGCGCAACATACCGCAACTCTGAAAGAGGAGCTGTCACTCGCGAAGGATGCGCTTACCGAGCATAAGCGTCAGTATCAGGAGTTCCTCGCGATGCCGTGGTGGAAGCGAGTCTTCAAGTCAGCGCCCTGATTGGTTAAGATGTTTCTTTGTACATGGATCGGGCCGTCAAACTCGAATGCGCTACTTAGGAACAGTCAGTGGACGTAATTTTCGAAGGACGCTTAAGTCAAGAAGTTAGCATCCGTCAGGTGCTTCAACAAATTTTCGATCAGGCTCATGCCGGGCGAACGATTTTGCGTCTAACCGCCCTCAAAGGGGGTGACGATTTCACAGGCCGCATCCTCCTGTCTGACGGACGTCACATCGTCGCGGCCTCAGTCGGCGAAAATCGAATACTCGGCTATCCCGCGCTGAAAGCCACGCTGGACCGTCTAGATTGCAGTTTTGCTTTGCTTCGCGTTAGTCCAAACGACAATCTCGATTTGGGAACCACACTCAACATTGACCTTCAACGAATCATCACCCTGCTCCCCAACCTTCCTGATTCCCCTGCCGGGCTGTTTGACGAGAAGGGGCTTTTGGACAAGCTCTTCGGCGATTTCGACGACGTTCCTCAAGGTCCATCGCAACCGAAACTTGGTCCTCCTGCAACCATCATTCAATCCGCAACGACACAAAAGGCCGCGTTCAACATGCTTGAACCGTTCCTTTCAGGCGGTTATCCAGCAGCAGGCGAAGAAGACTTTGAAGACGATTTTGAAGACGATGAGCAAGACAAGTCTGCTCGCGACAGACAACGAGCGCAGAAGAGGCATCGAGAGCGCTCTCAATATTATCGAGATGACGACCGAGATGACGAATCTGATGGCGACGACTATGATGATGACGATGCGGAAATGGACTTTTCGCCGCAAAAGGTGACTCCGATGACGCCGTTTCCGCCTGTCAGGTCCGTGTCACCACAGGCGGTGCAAGAAAACAGCAGTCGTCTGCGGCAACTTGCCCAACCTCCGAAACGGGGGGTGCGAATTCCGTATGTTCCTGCCGCCGGCGCGTTTGTGATTTACATGCTGACTTCTCTAATTTTGGCTTATGTGCGACCCGGATTTGCAGAATCGTTCTCATGGAGCTATTCATGGGCTACTGCAATGTGGGATTATTTGGCTCCTGCCCGAACCAACGTCAAGCGCCAAACGCTTGCGCCTAGTCCTCATAAACTCAGCTGGAAGGTGAATAATGCGAGAATCCGTAGTTGAAGGAGGCTGTGTGACACAGAAGCCTGAAGACGAGCGACAGCTGCAAATTGCAATTGACGGACCTGCCGGCGCCGGCAAGTCGACTTTGGCGCGCGAAGTGGCATTGCGGATGAACTATCTATACATCGATACCGGTGCCATGTATCGGGCTGCGGCGTGGTTGGCGATCAGGAACAACCTGTCTATCGACAATCCCGGAGCTATTGTTGAGGCTGTTCGCAAGTCGCATTTGGTTTTGTGGCCGCCTGACGTTGAATCACAAGGACGCATACGCGTTTATATGGATGATGTCGACATCACAACTCAAATAAGATCGAAAGAGGTGACTCAATTGGTCAGTCCATTGTCCGCGATTCCTGCGCTGCGAGAAATTATGGTTGAACGCCAAAGACAAATTGCAGGAGCATGCGGATCTGTTCTTGACGGCAGAGATATTGGAACCGTCGTCTTGCCCGATGCCGACATCAAGATTTTCCTTGTTGCATCGCCTTCGGTGCGCGCGCTCCGTCGCCAGAAGGAGCTCGTTTCGATGGGCGTAACCGTCGACCTGCAAGTGTTGCAACAAGAGATAGAACAGCGTGACTATCAAGATTCGACAAGAGCAGTCGCCCCGTTGCGAGCGGCTGAGGATGCGATAACCATTGATACCGATGACATGTCGATTGAAGAAGTGGTGGATCAAGTCCTTTCACTGTGCAAAAAGAAATTGAAGGCTCGGGCGTGATCTGAGGCAGTAATGATTAAGTCGCTCCGACGACGCTCATTGTGGAACTTAGTGAGTTCTCAACTTCATTCCTTGTGTGTACGGCGAGTCTATGTCACCGTCTTTCGGAATTTCCAGCTTTAGACGCAAGGCTTCGGCCATATCTTTCATTCTTCGAGCTTTGCTTTTGTCTTTGAGTTTTTGCAAGACTTCCGCATAACGGATGTACATAGTATAGGTTCCGACTGCATCGTGCTGGTGCAGAGAAATGAAGTATGCGTCATAGAAATTCTTTGCGCTCTGCAAATCGCCTGCAAAACGAGCATTGTCCGCAAGCCATAGAAGATATGCGTCGTTGAGCGACCGTTCCTTGATGGAAGCTTCGTTTTCGCGGAAGTATGTCAGTGCCTTTTTCCAAATCTCTTGCGCTCGTTTGTCAGCACCGCACTGGTGGCACACGCTCACGGCCATCGTCGTTGTATAGAGATGTTCGAGTGGTCTGGATTTCGCAGTTTCCTGATCAAGCAAACCGAGCGCTTCATCGACGTTGCGTAGAGCCGGACCTGATTGTTTCGAAGCAGCATTAACGGAAGCGAGCTGCATTATTGCCATTGCGATTCGCTTATTGCCTCTCTTTAGGCTGCGTTCCAATTCAACCATCTTCGCGAGCGACTTGCGAGCTTCGGCGTAATCTCCGCTGTGCGATCTTGTTACACCATCTGTGTGATAGAGATCGATGAGTGTCTTGATCGAAAAGTCCTTCTTTTCGTTGGCACGCGAAATTGCTTCTTGCATGACTTTGTTGGATTCCTTGAACTGATGCCGATCTCGAAGAACCGCTGCGACACCGGACAAGGCGCGCACCTCGCGCGCAATATCCTTGCGCGTTGCTGAATCTTTTGCGATTGCGCGATAGTCCGCTTCAGCCCCGCTCAAATCACCTTGAATTGCCTTGATATCCGCGATCTGGAGAGAGACGTCTGCCAATGCTTCAGGGTTATCGCCGTTCGCCAAGTATTTTTGTGCGATTCGATCCATCTCCATCGCCTCCAAATATCTGCCCATCCTGGCTAACGCCGTTGCAATTTCCATTGCAGGACCGGCCAGACCGATATTGGATTTTGACGAGTTGTTCTCGGCGTCTTTCAATGCAGTCTTGGCCTTTTCAATTTCATCGCAACGCGCATATGCAATCGTCAGGCGTATAAGCACTGTAGATAGTACGTCGCGCTTGGCATGAAGTTGTTTAGAAGCAGTCACTGCCTGCTGACAAAGTTCTGCTGCGAGCTTTGGATTGCCTTCCTCGAGCTCGATTTCAGCCAATCCATACAAACCAAAAACTAGCTCTTTCGATTTCAATTTTTTAGCGAGTTCTATTTGTTTGTTGAAGACTTTTCTGGCGTCGTGCAGGCGTCCGGAGCGCCTGTATGCGGTGGCCAGCTCGAAATATGTGTGCATGAGCATCTCTGCTCTGACAACAACATCCTCTGCTGGATTTTCCGAGTCGACTTCGCGTTCTGCAGGTTGAAGGAGTTCCGCGTTCCTTGTCAGCAGCACGATGGAACGGTCGTACATCTTATTGGCTGTATAGCAGCTCAGAACCAGTCTTAATGCGGTCTGATAGTTTGTGTCTTCAATGTCGAACTTTTTTCTGGCCTCCTCATGAAGCTTCGTCAGTTCCTCAGCATTGCAAGATTCACCGGGCTTCACCTTCACGCTAAATAGTCTCTTTCGAAACTCCATGCGTCTACTTTCTGACTCTGCGTCGTTTCGCAGCGTTATGTCGTCGCCCTCTTTCGAGCGTCCTTGCATCATCGCGACGTATTCGGCACGAAGCTTGCTGTCTTCAGGTTTGATTCCGAGTCTCACTTCGGCTTTCATTGCTTTCTGGTACACAGCCTTCGCCATACCGATTGCGTCGAGCCCGCGGTGAACTTCCGCCATTTTTGTGTAAGTTCGCACACACTGCGTGAGCCACTCTTTCGTTGCTTCGTCCTCGTGACCGGCCATATAGCGATCGCACATGTCCTCCGCACGCATTATTGTTGCCTTCACTTTCGCTGGACTCAAATCCGACTCGACAGCTGCCTGGTCGTTCAGCAGCTCGACCAGCCGAATATCGTCGTCCCCTTCGGCGGCAGCGATTGCTTTCTGGCACTCCTCTGCTGCGTTGTCGACTTGTTTCTTGGCTTGCAATTCTTTTGCTTTGGCGATGTGCAATTCGAGTTTTGATGCCATTTCCGGTTGCGCGCAAGAATAGAGCGAACAAAGCAAAATCGTGCTTGCAATCATATGGGACAACAGTGTCGTCGATCGAATCATCCCTGCTTCTCGTAGACATCATCGACGGAGAGCTTCAGCCGAACTCTCATTGCTTCGCACTTACGTTTGAGTTCTTTTGCTTTTTCTGTGGCTCCTAATTTCTCAGAGACGAATGCCATGTTCGCCAAGCACCTTGCAAGAAGTGCACTCTCTCCGCGACTCTTGCTCAGGTCATACCATTTCTGAAAATAGCCTAGCGACTCATCATAGCGATGAAGGTACTTCGCGTCTGCTCCCAACCAAAAAGCACTCTCGTAAGTCTCATCTGACTTATCTAGCTGCGCTTTGTGTTTTTCATAGAACGCTTTGGCGTCTGTGTAGTCTTTCAGCGCCTGGTCATGTAAATTGAGACTTAAAGAGTCTCCAACAGCAGTGCAGTATCCCGACATTGCATACCGCATCGAATTAATTGATTTCGGCTGCGAGTACTTTGCCGCTTCAAGAGATGCCACTCTTGCCTCGGCTCTGCGATTCAACATCCGAAGCGGTTCCGCCAACTGTAAGGACGTGCTTTGATAGGGTTCTTTGTTTTGCAGCCTTTTGCAGGCTTGTGCCGAATCTTTGAAATATAGAACGGCTTCTTCGCATCGATTCAGCATGACATAGCAGTAAGCTAGTTTGTTGTTGGTCCCGGCGAAGCCTGCATCTTTTGGATAGTGCGCATTGCGTATCGTGATGGCTTTCTTGTAGGCAGGAATGGCGTTCTGCCAGTCTTTGCAGCGTGCGCGGATTTCGCCCAGGTGTTCATAGATATTGGACAAGCGGAACTTCTGTGCAGGTTCCATGACCTTTGCCGCGCGTCCCAAAATCTTTTCTGCCGTCTTGCAGTCGTTTGCTGTGTAGCAAATGTCTGACGCTTCCAAAATGTAATCGAGCATTAACTGGTCTTCGGTTTTTGCGTCAAGTTGAAGCGCAGCGTTCGCGGCTCTTTCGGAAGTAATAACGGCATCGTTGTATTGTTTGAGTTTGAGCATGCTTGATGCAGCGCTCAACAATGCTTGGATTTCAAAAGGGAACAGACGATCATTGCCGGCATAGCTGAGAAACCTCTTTCCGGCCTCGGCACTTTCTTTTGGTTTGTCCAGTTTTGCGTAATAGAAAGCCAAGACGCGATAGCGCTCTCGCAAATGGACCCTGTAAAACTTAGGATCTCGATTGAAGAGCTGAATTGCCTTCAACGAGTAATCGACGGCTTCAGGAATTTTTCCCAGATTCTCGCAGAGATTTGAGTTTTCGCTGTAAGCTAAGGCCAACTGGCTCCACTGCGGCAGCTGAAGGCGCTCCAGCATTTTTATTCGACGATCGACCACTCGTTTTGCATCTGCATATTTTTTCTCTTTGACGTAGCAGGGAGAGATTAGTGCCAGTTGAGATTCCAGCCTCTCAATGCGCATGACCGTTTCTTCATCGATTTTCTTGCCACTCAAATAGTTTTCTTCGTCTTCTCTAAACGTGTCGAGATCCCGCTCTATCAGGGTTCTTGCCTTGGTATATTGGCCGCTGTCAAAGTAGAACGAATACAACAACTCGCGCGACCTGAGGTAATAGTAGTCATGAACGCCTAGGGCTGCACGCAGTTTTGCGCTGAGTTCTTCAAGGATTCGTTGATTTTCCGCAGGCTGCCGCTTGGGCGACTCTTTGATGTACTTACTTATTTGGTCTTGAATTTCGCGTTTGCGTTTGCTGCGTTCCATTGCGTCTTTGTTGGCAATGTCCACATCAAGCTTCTCTTGCATTGTCGTTTTGAGAAGTTGGTCGTACTCCTTTTGCACCTTGCGCATTTCTGCAGGCATGTCGATGCGCTCTTCAAACTCAATCGCTTTTTCAAAATACGATTGTGCCGTGGCAAAAGATCCCAAGTTCGAATAAACCTGGCCGAGTCCAGAACACGTTCGAACTGCCTCTCTCAGCCAGTCTTCGTCAGACTTGGTGTCAGAGATGCTCACATGGATGTCGCAAATTTTTCCGGCTTTCTCGTATAACGATCTCAATTTTTCTGCATGATCCTCTTTCTTTTCAATTTCAGCAAGATCATTCAAAGCGCGCACTGTGGCGAGATCATCTTCAGCCTGTTCTGATAGGGTGACAACTTCGTTCAACTTGGCTCTTGCATTTGTCAAGTCACCGCGCGCGGTGGCGGCGTGAGCCTGTTCGATGAGCTGGCTGAACGGCGTCTCGACCTTTTGTGAACACGCCACCAAGCAACTGCAGGCTGCAAGCGAAGTTAGGACTGAGCCGATGCGAGTCATTGTCCCTAACCCGGTTAAACGTCCTCGTTAACTTCATCGCGGTTGATTGCAATCTCTACTTTTTTGCAGAGTTCCACTATCTCCGGGGGCATTCCTTCTGCGCGTATAAATTGACGTGCCAAGTCGAGAGTTCGCCTGAATGACCTCACAATATCGCCTTCATCGTAGTTGGTCATCAGTCTGACTTGTTCCCAAGTCGCTCCCTGGGCCCACATCTCGGTTAAACCTGAAAACACGGGACTGAACTCGACCGGAATATCGACATCAAATTCTCGCTGCAACCGAATTTGCTTTCGCGCCAGGTGGTGCACGTCTTGCAGTGCCAAGTCAACGCTTGGGCTGACGCGCACTCTGAGTGCGTCGTGGAGTCTGCCTTCTTCTTGAACCAGCGCTGTCAAAACCGCCGCCATTTCATGCGGCCTAAGGTGATTGAGGACGCCGCTGATAGCTACTTCTGCAAGGAACAATTCATTGGTTCCTCGAATTGCAGCAGTCATTCTCCCCAGTTTCGTCGGGCTGGAACCATCGAGACAGCCCTGCATTCTTAGAATGTCAGTCAGAGCTACGAATGTGCGCCAGTATCTCGTTGTTTCGCGCTCGACACGCTTATTGATTTCTTTGATGCGTTTTTCGAGTTGTGCAACTCGTTCGGTCTGCTTGCTGCATGGCTTCTGAACAGGGCAGCCATGACACGGCATGGAGTAAGCCTCTGCGAGCTTTGCATTTATTTCGGAACGGACTTCAGTCAACGCAGACTCAGCAGCATCTTCCACCGCAGTTTGGGTCTTGGTTTTGTGTGTCGTTTTCAAGCCGCGCTCCATCGACTTGAGTTGCTTGTGTTTTGCACGAATCGCTTCCAAGCGTTTCGCATACAACGGCAGATCGCCGAGTTCGCCTGGGCAAAGCGGATTGACGAGGCGCTCTAGTTCTCTTTGCCACGCCATCGTTTGTTCGTACAACGGCTCGAGTTGATGATTTATTAGGAATTGACCAAAGCTATGCTCGATCAAGTCGCGCGCATCGTCCAAAGTGTGTCGCTGCAGCAAATTTAGCACCATGCCGTATGACGGTGTGAATCTGCTTGCTAGTGGATCTGCGGGTGACGATGCAAGTTTGGCGGCGTCTTCAACTGATTCGAAGGGGTGATGCAAAACGATGACGTGACCAATTTCGTCCATGCCGCGCCGTCCTGCTCGACCGGACATTTGCAGAAACTCCGATGCCGTCAGCGTTCTGTGACCTTCATCATCGCGCTTGTAGATGGAACTTATGATTGTCGAACGTGCCGGCATGTTGATTCCGGCTGCGAGCGTTTCAGTAGCGAAAACTACTTTGAGCAGTCCTTTCTGGAACAGTTTCTCCACCATTCCCTTCCAGCTGGGCAACATCCCGGCGTGGTGCACGGACATGCCTTCGAGAAGATACGGAAGGTGCGGATGGTTGCGAAGATTGGGATTTTCGCTCGTGAATTTTTCCACCGCCTTGGCGAGTTCTTGTTGCTCTTCTTTGCTTACCAGCGGAATGCCGCGAGCGCGTTTCATTGCTTCTTCGCAGCCGCGTCGCGAGAAGAGAAAGTATATTGCCGGCAACATATTGCGAGCAGCAAGGACGGCAAGCACGTCACCGGGATTGGTGGCAAAGGCCGCTGATGAACGTCGGCGTCGATCGCGATGAACGGGCCGTTGTTTGCCGAATCTGCTCTTCAAAAGCGAGTTTACGACTTTGCCCGGACTCAAAAGCGGATAGATATGTCGATCGCCAAAGTAATAGAATCTGAGAGGAACAGGGCGAAAATCGGACAAAACAAGCCCTGTCGGACCGTGTGTTTCATCAATCCACACAGTAAGTTCTTCGGCATTAGCTATGGTGGCAGACAAAGCAACCAGCTGAATGTCTTTCGGGCTGTAGATGATCGACTCTTCCCAAACTGTGCCGCGCTCAGAGTCATTCATGTAATGGCATTCGTCGAGTACGACATACTTAACATCTCGAAGGTTCTTACCGACATCGCCGAGAATTGTCCCGTACAGCATGTTGCGGAACACTTCCGTCGTCATCACAACGATAGGCGCGTCGCGATTGATGGAAACGTCGCCGGTGAGAAGTCCGACTTTGTCATCGCCGTACTTTTGTCTTAGATCGAAAAGCTTTTGATTGGACAGTGCTTTCAGCGGGGTTGTGTAATAGCACCGCTTGTTGCTGCGCAAGGCCATCTCAACCGCGTATTCGGCAATAACGGTCTTTCCCGCTCCTGTGGGCGCGCAAACGACAACGCTTTTCCCCTCTTCCAGATGCTTGATTGCATCCAGCTGAAACTGATCGAGTTGAAAAGGAAAGATATCTTGTACGCTGATTTCCAAGGATCTAATTGGTTGAAAGCCTCATGTGCAACCCGGTTGCAATTCAAATACGCTTTGTTGATCGAACTGCAGATTCACTCAGCCAGAGTCAGTAAGCAAATCAGATTGCATTGTACCAACTAAAGGCTGTCGGAAACCGGAATCTCTGCACCGACGCTGCCGCGCCAGCGTGGGTGCCGCTGAGTCGCTTCTACATCGCTTCCGCCTTCATTGGCTGATTGCTGCCGCCAATGCTGCCAGCGCCGATTATTGCTGCCCACCGCCGCCATCATCGCGATTTGCCTCCATCGCCGCCGTCATCGCGCTTTGCCTCCATCGCCGCCATCATCGCGATTTGCCTCTTTTGCCGATCATATATAATGAGCGAAGCCACACTTGTCGGGGCGTGGCGCAGGGGTAGCGCGCACCTTTGGGGTGGGTGAGGCCGGAGGTTCGAATCCTCTCGCCCCGACCATAACAGGAAGCCAGAGCCGGTTGAACATTCGTTCGTTCCGGCTCTTTCTTTGCACCGCACTGGCTCTTTTGATGTAGACATTTCTCTTGGCTACCCGGCTGTTTACAGTCGCGTGGGGTCAAATTTTGAGTCGTACTTTTGTGGAAAGAAGTACACAAGCGCAGAATATCTGGCCCGGAAACGCAGACAGAGCTTTATTCTGCAGGCATACTTTTCTGCGCTTGTGTACTTTACTCAGGCAACTCGAGTGCAAAAAAAATTGCCCCAGTTGAGTAATTTGCGAGCTCAATTTTCGCTCGGCGAGACGCAGCTGTCGCGCTCTTAGAAAGTGCTTTTGCTGAAAGTGCTTGTCTAAATAATGACTTGGCGTGCGGCTGGGCGGCGATGACCCACGACGCGGTGACGGTTGGGGCAGTCGTCCAAGAGTCTCAATCCCTTCGCCAATCCTAGCGGGCGAATGACTTCTGTGGACTCGGCAGCATGGCGTTTGTAGTGACTTACGTCGATGCTTGGAATGCCTTCGAAGAAGGGGCTCATGTGGATGAATTCGCGAATCTTGAATTTCAAGATGGTCTTCAAATAGTCATCCAGTTCTTCCAATTCGACTGGTACTTCTGTAGAGCAGAACATTTTCTATCTGTCCAATATGCGATGTGCTTCCAAACTCTGTCGTACTCTGGTTTTTGACTTGTTGTTGGTCTGTCGCCAGGCACAAGTGAAGAATGTTAGCAGACCTTAATTGATTGTCAACAACGCACCGGAGAGTATCTCGCGATTTAACGTTAAATCGCCGCTTGAAAACCCAATCGTAAACACTGATGAATAGCGGCTTTAGCTAGTTTGCATTTCATTTTGGATTTGAAGCACGAATCCGTGCTTCGTTACATCGCTGCGCCTACACGGTGGCACCGCGCATGGCGCGTTCGACATCATCGCGATTGAGCGCGAATTGGCTGGCGGATTCGCTGCTGATAGAACCCTGCTGATAAGCCCGCAAGACGGCATCGTCCATCAGTTGCATACCGACGTGAGAGCCGTTTCGGATGTACTCGGTGAGTTTGTCGAGTTCTCCAAACAGAATTGCTTCCTGTACCGCCTCTGTGTTTATCATGATTTCTTGTAGAGCCCGTCTGCCTTTATCAACCGTGGGAACCAACTGCTGGCAGATAACCGCCCGCAAGCAATATGCAATTTGCATGCGAACCGCTGCTTGGTCACTGGGTTCGAACATTCCTAGAAGTCTTTGAATGGTTTTGACCACGGAAGACGTGTGCAGCGTTGAGAATACTAGAAGTCCAGTTTCAGCTGCTTTCAGTGCTTCGAGAACAGTCTCGCGATCCCGCAGTTCTCCGATCAACAAAACGTTGGGGTCGGCCCGTAGCGCCGATCTCAGAGCTGTAGTAAAGGATCTCGTATTTACGCCGACTTCTCGCTGAGTAACTATTGATCGCAATGGACGATGAACGAATTCGATTGGATCTTCAATGGTGTAGATGTGCAGCGAGTCTCGGCGATTGATGCAATCTATCATCGACGCCAAGAGTGTTGATTTCCCCGCACCTGTTGCACCGGCAACAAGCACCAGACCTGAGCGAACACGTGTCAATCGTTCCACCACATCAGGCATTCCGAGCGCATCTAATGACGGAATTTCAAAAGGAACAAGTCGCATCGCGCATCCAATCGAATCCATATCGCTGTAAACATTGAGACGCACTCTTGCGCAGTCGGCGTAGTTGAGGGCGACGTCGAGTTCCATGTTTTCTTGGAAGTGATGCTTTTGCCGCTCATCGAGAAGACTCATGATCGCGTCTTCCAGCGGCTTGCCCTGAAGCGGCGGGAACTCTGTAAGCGTCGACAGATTTCCGTCTATTCGCAAGACGGGCGGCATGCCCACTTTGAAGTGCACATCGGAAGCCTGCCGTTCAAGGGCGATGGCTACGATTTCTTCAATGTCGACTGTCATAGATTTGGGGACTAGTTCAGCACGTTTCGCTTTGAAGAATCTCTTTGAGTTTGCGCAGAGCAGTATGAACCGCCCTTGAAACGCCCATTTCGGAGAGCCCTAGCACATAGGCTGTTTCCTTTTGGGAGAGATCGTAGAAGAATACAAACTCGACAATCTGTCGCGTTTTCTCGCCGAGGCGCTTTAGCGCTTGCGTGATGAGCTCACGCTCTTCACTGGCATAAAGAGAGTCTTGGTACTTTCTATCAGCCACTAACTCGGAAAGACAGCGCTTGTCGTCGCGTTCGTCATCGTCCGTTCCTGCATCCAAAGACTCGTAATGGATGCGAGCTTCCCAGGACTGCTGGGCTTCCAAAATGTCTTGAACTGCAATTCCCGAATGCTCCGACAGCTCACGAACGCTGGGTGTACGACTCAAATTGCGCGTCAGCCGCTCTTCAAGTTGGCTGAGTTGCGAGTTCATCTCGGTCAATTTGCGCGGAACCTGCACAATCGAGCAATGATCTCTAAGGTAGTGCCGAATCTCGCCGCGGATGTAACAAGTGGCCAGGGTTTTGAAGCTGGCAGACCGAGCCCGAGTTGGGTCGTAGTAACGAATAGCCTTCAAAAGTCCGATTGACCCGACCTGGATGAGATCTTCCAGAGAATCGGGTTGAAACTGACTATATCGGCGTGCAATCTGCCTGACCAGCGGCATGTGCTTGCGCACAATCTCCGAGATTTCAGCCTCGGAACCGGTTGCGAGCAGACTTGTTGCTTCCTTTTGTTTTGCAGAGGTCGCCACTGTGGTTGTACCTTTCGTGAGACCCTCTTGCCCCTTGTCGATATTCTTCCCTTGACAACCCCGGTTTAAACCGTGAGAACCGTCATGTCTGCACCTGCGCTTGCTTAACTTCTTCTCGTCAATATAAGAATTTTGGCTAAAATTGGTGTTAAGACCTGCAGTCCGAGGATTTCCCCATTTCTGTGAATCCCATTGTTAAGTTTGCTGCCCGCATAAGGCATTTCTGGGGCCGAGTTTCCGCTCAGAAACAGCTCCTGGTGCTTGGTTTGACCTGTATTGCCGCGTTGGTGACATTCACGGCTTGGCTCTGGGTCGCCCGAACCCAGGCGATAATCGACCAATCTGTGCGTCAGTTCGGACTGGCGATGGCGCATGCACTCGCTCGTGGCGGCGCCGAAGCTCTCACCCATACCGGCAATCTCGAAGGGCTGAAGTACTACATTTTGACCGAACGTGGGCAGACGCCGGCTTTGGCGTACGTGGTTTTTTGCGACAAAGACGGAAACGTGCTGCTCGACCCGACGCCGCAGTCAGAAAGAGCCTCAATCTATCCGATATTCAGGCAGAATCCGGCGAACTATTCGGTTCCTGGCGTGTATCCCACACCAGATTCGAATTATCGGTCGATTACCAATATTGCTGTTCCTATGAGGCGGAACAATCAAGATCTCGGCATTTGCTGGGTTGGCTTGGACAACCATGACTTCACAATTTTGGGAACGCCCAAAGAAACTCGCTATTTCCTCATGAGCGTCTTCGGCTTGGTCGGTTTGTTGGGAGCATTGGGCGTTTGGGCGAACTACGCCTTGATTCACACACCGCTTCGAACCCTATCGCAAGGCGCCACCGAAATCGCCGCAGGGCACTTCGGCTATCAAATCAAAACTGGGCGCGCTGGGCGTGAGATCGACCAGTTGGTTAACGCATTCAACTATATGTCGAATCGCCTTCAACTTTACGACAAACACAATGTCGACAATTTAATGGCGGAGAGAAACAAGTACATCTCTGAGCGCAACAAGCTGGAACTCGTCTTGATGTCCATCGCCGATGGCGTCGTGGTGCTAGATCGCGACAACAAAGTGCAAATCGTGAACCTGGCTGCAACGCAGCTTTTCGCAAAAGAAGCGAAAGAGTTGCTCGGCAAACCACTGGTGTTTTGCACGGAAGGTCCTGACTCTCCGCAAATCTGCCAGGTGGTGCAAGCGTTCACCGATACGGTCTCTCCAGGCAGCCTGGAGCCTGTGGAACAGCAGGTTCACCTCGCTGAGTTAGTCGTTCGACTGCACATCGCACCGATTATTTTGAATAAAGAATTTCTTGGTTCGGTCATGATCATGCACGACATTACGCGACAAGCAGAACTCGAAAAGATGAAAAACGAGTTCATGTCCAACGTCTCGCATGAGCTGCGCACGCCGATTACGTCGATCAAGAGTTACGTTGACACATTGTGCAATCACGGCGAAAAACTCGACCCGGAAATCTATCGCGAGTTTCTCGAGATTATCGACAATGAAGCCGACCGTTTGATGTATTTGGTCAACGACGTGCTGGAACTGAGCAAACTGGAAGAGGGAGATCGGGAGCTGGAGATGGTTCCTACCGAAGTGCATCGTCCTTGCGAACGTGCATTGCGGTCACTGAATATGATGGCACGCGACCGCGACATCTTGCTGGAACTCAAAGTCGATGAGAACAT
Source organism: uncultured Candidatus Obscuribacterales bacterium (assembly GCA_964478655.1). Lineage (GTDB taxonomy): Bacteria > Cyanobacteriota > Vampirovibrionia > Obscuribacterales > Obscuribacteraceae > CAYZJR01. The sequence goes on along the minus strand of CAYZJR010000007.1, from coordinate 9,551 downwards.
GCCGTTGATTTCTTTGAACGAGGAATCGATAGAACGCGTCGTTATCAACCTTTTGAGCAATGCCATCAAGTACACGCCGTCTGGTGGCAACATTACAATTTTTGCTCGCTTGCATTTGGAGCAAGGCGAAATATCCATTGCGATTAAAGATACGGGAATTGGAATCCCGGAAGACGCACTGGCGCATATTTTCGACAGGTTCTATCGAGTTGAACGAAAAGTTCATACTATAAAAGGAACAGGCCTTGGCCTCACAATCGTCAAAAAAATCGTCGAGAAGCACGGTGGACGAATCACAGTGGAGTCTGCACTGGGCGAAGGGTCGACTTTCACTTTATTCCTGCCCATAGACGTTGAAGTGGCGATTGCGGATGAGCTGTCCGTCGTTGCGCCTGCGGAAACTTCCGCACACGTGCACAACAGCTAGGCACTTCCAACAGTCAATATTTGTGTTTTGGTTTGTGTTCTGGTTTGTGTTTTGATTTGTGTTCTGATTTCGCAAAGTATTAGCGCGTTATCATGCATCTTGAAAAGGTCGCAAGTACCCTGTCTGTGGGCAAGGACGCGATATTTCAAATTCATCGAATTTGTATATCGGGATTTGTCGCTACACAGTCGAGGAGACGACATTGATACGGGCCATTTATCCTGGTTCTTTCGATCCGATGACGTATGGCCATTTCGATATCGTTCAGCGATGCAGTGTGCTTTTCGACGAAGTGATCATGGCCGTTGTCTCAAACCCCGGCAAAGCACCCATGCTTCCGATCGATATACGAAAGGGGCTGATCAGAGATGTGGTGAAAGAGCTCAAAGGGGTGAGAGTAGACGCGTTCCAAGGATTAACAGTCGATTATGCAAAAGAAAATAACGCCAACATTCTCATCAGAGGCCTTAGAGCCATCTCGGATTTCGAGGCTGAGATGTCTATGGCGCAAACAAATAAACAACTGTTTCCTGAACTAGAAACTATGTTTCTCATGACAAAAGCCGAGTATTCTTTTATAAGTTCTTCGACAGTCAAAGAGATCCACCGCTTGGGCGGAGATATCTCTCAGTTTGTTCCTAAACCAGTGAACGAATATCTGAAAGAGCATTTGAGCAGAGGCACCAAATGACCACAATCACCACTGTTCCACCAACAGCACAACAACAGCAGCAGCAACAACAAGCTGCAACTTATAAGCAAACAACCATTTATAAGCATCTCGATCTGCTCGAGCACTTAATTGATGACGCTGCTGGTGTATATAAGTTTAAGTTTATCAATGCAGACGAGTTTCTTGATGTGCTCGATAAGGCGCGTGCGCGCTTGCCGGAAGAACTGCGCGAAGCCGCAGAAGTTCTGCAGCAGCGCGGCGAAATCATAGCCGAGTCACAACGTCGATCTGAGCAAATCGTGGCGACTGCGCGCCGCCAAGCTGAGAACATGCTTCATGAGTCGGAGTTGCTAAAGGCCGTTCAGGCTGAAGTCGAAAGAATTCGCAAGCAAGTCGTCGGTGAAGTCGAACAAATGCGCCGCGAAGCTCTGGCTGAAGCAGAGCGCATCAGACTTGAAGCCGAGGAAGATGCAGCTCGCGTTCGCGAAGGTGCCGATCATTATGCTGAGTCGGTGTTGAACCGAATCGACAATGACCTGGTCAACTTGGCTCAACGAGTTACCGAGTCGCAAACGATAGTGCGCAATGGACAACGTCTATTGGGTCAAGTGAAACGTCACAGCCCATCAGGAGTTCAAGCCGCATTGGCGTCGCTGCCACAGCAGATTCCGGCACAGCCTCAACAGGTTCAGACCACCACTGCGCCATTGAGCAGCCCACTTCTGGGAACCGGTTCAAGAGCCGAATAAGCGAACCCACCGCGAATCATTCCTTATCGCTATCGTCATCGTCGTCATCACGTTCGGCGGCGGCCTTTTCTGAAAGCGAGTTTACTTTCGCGTTCAATACTTGCACCGCGCGTTTGAACGAGCCATAAACCAGCTGACAGCGTTGCTTTTGCCACTTATCCTCTCGGCCGCCGTATTGTTGGCACATGAGTTCTGCAAATGTCTCGCGCGGACCGCGAACGTCTTTTTGCAGATAGTAGGGAATTTTTGCTTTGACCTCATCGTCGATTTCTCCGACGTCCAATCGATATGCGTGTATGAATTCTTCGGTCTCGGATATCTGGCCGAGATACGCGTCTACTGCGTGACCGAGTTCGTGGCGGAGGGTTCCGATTGGGTCGCGTGCGGGTTGCACGTCAAAATCATCTTCCAGCGTGTATTCGCACAAGATTATGTTGTAGCCGTCGAACCTACCGGGGCAGTTTTTGTAGGTTGTTCCTTCCTCGTACCCGGCCGGTTTTGTGTTTTGCAGGATTGGATCCTTGTCGATCATAGTCGGAGTTATATAGATCAGACAGTCTTCTTTGCACAAGATTGTGAGCAACTCATCGGGATAGGCTCTTAGGGCGGACTTTACCCTCTCAAGCAACTGCGATGAAACGTTCGGACGGTCTTTAAGTGCTTTCACCACTTTGATCATCTGATTGATCATCTGTTCTTTTGACTTTCTCGGTCTTGATTTTGTTTGCGCCGGAACTGCAGCTGGTGAGGCCGAGGCTGTCAGAGTCGGCAAGGAACCTGCTGATGCATTGGAAGAGTTGCGAGAATAGTTTGGATCTATGCGGCGCAGGAATTCATTTACTTGAGCTGCTTCTCTGCTTTGTGGAAAGGACCGGACGATGAACCAATAGAACTTGACGGCTTCGTCTTTTTTTCCGAGTGAGTAGTAGCAGTTGGCGCCGTAGTAGTAGGCGGTCGCGTTGCGAGGTTCAGTTTTTGTGACTTCAACGAAATGGTTTATGGCGGCGGTATAGTTTTTCTCGTTGTAGAGCCTGACTCCTGCTGCAAAATGGCCTTCTGCGGCAAATGATGGTTGGGGAAGCAACAGGGAGAGCGCCGCAAGGGTCGCTGCAGTCACAGGAACTGCCGTCGCAGCAACTGCAGTCACGGGCGAAGCCCGAAGGGCGAGTGCCTGCGGAGGGAGCAGCCCTGAGCGAAGCGCTACATGAGCAAGTATCATGCCGGCTGTTATTGCTACTCTTGCGCTACGCATCTTCGCTGTTGCTTGAGGAATCTCGCTCTTGATTCTGTTCTACCCAGGACCTTGAGATGGCATCTCGGGAGCCCATACATTTAATCGATTTCCCTCAAACGGTGCGATGATGCACCTAATACAGTGTCATGGTGTACGGCCGTCGTTTGTCCAGAAGGTAAGGCTTCTTCTTCCCGGCTGGTATCGAATATGGTGCCAGCGGATTCGTACGTACGGTGGTTCCCAAGGGGAGGGGCGATCAAGATGCCGATGGAGGTCTTTTTGGGGAGGCTTGATCTTGTGGATAAAAGTAAACAAGCGCGGTTACTTGAAATCGGAAAAGTTCTGAGTTGGACGTCGTTTTGGGACGATCGCTCGGACCGCTTATGTACTTTGTTCCACAAGCCAGCTGCCTGAACAAAGTATACAAGCGCGGAAAGGAGTTGCCGCTAAACCCAGGCAGTACAAGGCTTCTAGGAAGTGAGCAATCCGCGCTGGTGTACTTCTTTCCACAAGCCGCTTCCAAGGAATTTAGGCACCCATGGTGTCTCTGTTCTGGGCTGGGATACGGGTCCGCCCTAGGGTGACGTTGTTGCTGGTGACGGACCCGCAGGGGTTGTAGGTAGCGGACCCACAGGAGTAGATGGAACCTCCCTTCCAGCAGGCGAGGTATCCGGTGCGACGGTAGTTCCGGTCGTTGGTGCTCCGATGGTTCCTGAAGAAGGTGATGGCGCGACAGTAGGTTTCACTGGTGTCGTGAACTGTTGGTATATCATCTTCGAAAGATTGCGAATAAGCTCATTGGCACGGCGATCATTACTGGGACGTTCCACCTGTATCGCTACAAAATACTTCGTTCCGTCCACAGCGGTAACTATTCCAGCATCGCCAACCATGCTCTGGATATCGCCTGTCTTGTGGAAAATCTTTGCACCAGGAGGCAATCCTTGGGGTAACAGCGTTCTTGTCTTTGTCTTTTCGAGAATCTGATACATCCATTTTCTTTGAGCAGGTGAAAGTATTTCGCCTTGATCAATTCGCCCCAACAAATAGACGAGTTCGTAGGGATTTGTTTTGTTTGTTCCTTTTAAATCAGCAAGCAGATTGTTTATTCGAGTCTGCTTTAGCCCCCAACCTGCGAACTGCTGATTGAGCTTCTCCTTGCCGCCGAGCAAATCAATCAGCATGTTTGTCGCGGTGTTATCGGAGATGACAATCATTAAGCGTGCAACGTCTTTGACACTAAATTTGGTGCCAATCGGACTCCACTGTAGGTGCCCGGAACCCCCAGTAACCAAGTCCTGCCGCACCGTCAACATTTGCGTTGGACTTACTTCTTTCTTGTCGACCGCCAGCATCAGACTAACAAGAATAGGTATTTTGATGATCGATGCTGCCGGATATGCTCTTTGGGCGTCGAGGTCTACATATGCGCCCGTTGCAGGATTGACAGCAAAAACACCGACTTTCAATTTTTTGTTGAGATCGCTTGCTGTTTTCATTTTTTCGCGAAGTTCAGCGAACTGGCTCGTCAGCGAGAATGGTGGCGGAATAGTAACTACCTGGCTGCTTTGTCCAAGGCTAGTGGCATATTGATTGCCAAGCGGCAGGCATGTGGACTGAATTAAAACGACAGCTGCAGACAACATCGCATATCGAATCAATCTCTGTCCCGGCGGCGACTTCCTTTTACATCGAACGCAATTTGTACTCATTTGTATTCGGCAGAACCTTCAATACATAATCGGCGCATATACGGCTTTCGCACTTATATAGCCAAAAACCCCACCATGAGCCGAAACCCACCTAGTCAGACATTGTACCGGAATTGTCGTCATGTGTGAATTGTTGTTTTGGAAGGCACTTAATATGGTGCCCAGCTTCGCGTGCTATCTTGCGCCGGCTGCTTTTGAGTCCGGTAATTTTGCAAGAGGCGATTTACTCGATGACTGCCTATCTCCGTTCTGCCCTGCAAATCCAAAATACAAAATGAGTAGCATCGCTGTCGCCAGGCTCACAAGCATTTTCGCTTCTGGTGCCAAATCTGTGCGGGGTGAAATAAAAGCTTCAATCAATGCGGCGATCAAAAGCATGCCTATGCATCCACCAAACATAGAACCTGCCGTCTTTGCGCCGATTCTAAGCGCGTCGACGCGCCGATACTGTCCGGGCAACAGCAATGCTTTTCCTAACATCAAGCCGGCACCACCCGATATGAAAATTGCCAGTAACTCGAAGACGCCGTGGCCTGAAATGAAGGTTCCTATGCTGTGGAGCATGCCGTAGCTATAACAGAGCCCGAATACCGCGCCGAGATGAAGTCCGTTTCCGGCGAGTAGAAGAACGGTTCCGATGCCGTATGTGATACCGAGAACGAATGCGTTGATTGAAACCTTTATGTTATTTGTTGAAAGCAAACTTGAGACTGCAGGACTATTGTCTTGTGCAGAGTCAGTCCACATTTTTTTCTTTTCGATTGAGGACCACACTTGTTCTGGTACCAGCGGCTGTCCTTTCACCATTTCCAACTGAGCGAATTGATTGTCTTTAACCGTCATCGCGAAGCTGATCGACATAGGAATAACGGTCATCAAAAAGGCGACAAACACATAGCCAAAATTGGCTCGTACGCAAGAAGGGAACCCCACCAGTAGATACCGGACGAGGTCGCCCCACCGGTTCCGTTTGGTCTGATAGACTTGGTTGTGCGCCCGAACCACGAGGTTATTGAGGAAAATCAGGACGTTTTGCCCGAGCTTCGCTGCTCTGGCTCTTGATAGGTCGGCCGATGCTGTCCTATAGAGGCGACCCAACTCCTGCAATTGCTGTCGATCGAGTTTTGAGACACCGCTCTGGTCGACGAGTCGAAGCAGTTCCTCCAGTTTCTCCCAGGAAGGTCTTCTGGTATTAACCCATCTCTCGACATTCATGTTTGACGCTTAGAACCAATCGCTATGCCACAACCCGACTATTCGATCTCTACCCCGGAAAATGTGGATTTACACTTGGAACTTGCCGGTATGGGCAACCGAATTCTGGCTGCCCTAATCGACTCCGCCATTACGTACTCTGGTATGCTCCTGATAGGGATTGTCTGCGGCATCGTCGCGTTACTGATAAACACTGCCGCGATGTCGAACGACACGAAAAATGTCATTTTTAGCTGCATTGTCATGGTGGGAATCTTCTTGAGCTTCCTTCTCATGTTTTTCTATTTCGTCTATTTTGAAGCCAAGTGGCAGGGGCAGACGCCAGGTAAGCGAGTGGCGCAGATTCGAGTGATCGATCAAAGCGGTCAGCCGGTTTCTTTTGGAGCAGTATTTATTCGCAACTTATTGCGAGTCGTCGACGAGGGTATTGGATGCGTCGGATTGCTGTCCATGCTGATCGACAAAAATGAACGGCGTCTTGGAGACTTGGCGGCAGGAACATTGGTTATCAGGGAACGCACCGCAGAAATCGGAGCGCCGCAAGTCGCGCTTCTTACCAACGCGGAAGCAGGTGGGCTCCTGGATATTGGGCGTGTTTCCCCGCAAGAGTACGAGATTCTTATTAGTTTCTTGAAGCGAAGACAAACGTTGGCAAAATCGCAACGACCATTGGTGGCAAAGAAACTGGAAGAACATTTCCGCAATCGGCTCAACGAACCGCTTGAAGAAGGCAATCCAGAGCAGTTTCTAGAGCGCATCTATCTTTCCTACAAGGCGCGCGCAACTGACTCATAGTTGAGGCACAGCTAACGTTTTCCAAATCGTATGCAATCGCCTATAAATTTGCGAAACATTACTGCAGGATTTGGTTCATTGAAGCGATAAACAAACTCTGCCAGGTAGAGCGGAAATTTCTTGGTGCAGTATCGATGGTGTGTTCCTAGAAGGAAGCGCTTGAGATGAGTGGTTGCGCTGGCCAGCACTTTGCTTATTTGTGGATTCGATTCCAATAGTTCGACATTTTGCCGTTGTCCATCGGGAGATTTGTCTGAGCGAAATCTTGGATCGCGGAAATAGACCTTGTAAATTTCTCTTCGCTCGACCTTTTTTGTAACTTCTCCCTTGCAATAGTCTTCCCCGTCATAGCCGTCGGCAATGACAAGTTCTTCTTTCAGAACCAAGACGTCTGCTTCTATCGCCGGTTTTCCCTGTGGCTTCACTAATGTTTCCATCGCAACAAACAACGCATTCATGAATCGTTCTGCATTTGCATCTTCCATTACTGCGCGAAGCTTGCTGGTCATGCTAAGTACTGTCTTTTTAGAAACTCCGATCAATTTTGCCATTGCGTTTGAAGAGCAGCCGCTCTGATCTTTGAACAAATGGTATACCAACTTGAACCACTTTCTGATCGGTAGATGAGTGCCGTGGAACACTGTTTTCGCAGTCAGCGAGCACTGATATTTGCAAGCGCGATTTGCGCACACGAAGGTGTCGAGCTTTTTCTTTTTCAGATAGTATCCCTTCTCTCCCTCACATTTGGGACAGATGAAACCGTTAGGCCAGCGAATTGCTTTGAGTAAGTCGTAGCATTGGAAATCATCTTGAGCGCGGTCCCAAAAGTCGGGAATAGTCCCGTGTGGGTGTTCATTTTCCAACTTCATGATCTACCTCCTTTTGTGGGAAGCTGGGAATTTCGTTTAGAGCCGACTACTTTAAAAACGTTCGAGCTGTGCAAAAAGTTCAATCAGAGATGAAATTCGAAGATAAATTTTTCGAATTGCGACTCGTCGATGTGTTGCAATATGCGTAGGGGATTTTTGTGGAAAGAAGTATACAAGCGCGGCTCTGTGCCCGCCGCAATGGCGCACGGTAACTGGGTTTGGGTTCTGTTGTTTTTCGCGCTTGTGTACTTGGTTCAGGCAACTAGTTTGTGGAAGCAAGTAAATAAGCGCTCGAAAATTAAGTGTCAGAATGGTTCCGCATTCAGGATTTTCGCGAGTTCAATTACCGCGCTTGTGTACTTCTTTCCACAACCATCCCAACCAAGAAAACAACACGGTTCTCAGCGCCGAGCCCAATCGTTCCGCTTGAAATCCGCATCGGGAGGCAAAAGCGCATTTATAGCCATTAGCCATTCTTATTACTTGGAACAGAAAAGCTAAACTTTGATCCCTTACCTAATGTGCTCTCGACCCAGATTTCACCGCCGTGCGCTTCGATAATTGTTTTGCAAATGAACAACCCCAAGCCGGAGCCTTTTTGTTTCTTGCTATCTTTGATTTGATCTACTTGTTCGAAGCGGGCAAAGATCTGGTCTTGCAGCTCACTCGGAATGCCTTCTCCTTGATCTTCAACAGAAAAGACAGTGTTTTCAGGACTTTGTTGAACCGACAGGGTTATTTGACTGTCTGAAGGAGAAAATTTGAGCGCATTGCTCAGCAAGTTGATCAAAACTTGTGTCAGGCGATTCGGGTCAGCGGAAAATTCCAACTCGTCTTGCAGCGGAACAACCACAATCGAAGCCTGTTGCCCGCCCCCTGTCTTGAGGCAATTGACGGCGTCGTTCATCAACTGATTTGGCGTAACATCAATTTCTGAAAGAGATAAGGTTCCTCGATCAATATGATCGAAATCAATTAGTTCGTTGAGCATAGCAATCAGGCGCTTTAAGGTTCGAGCGGCTGCAGCAAGCGATGCCTCGCCCTTCGAATTGGGTTCCCCGAATGCTTGTGTCTGAGCCAGCGCAATAAACACATCCAGTTCCAACAACGGCCTTCTTAGTGATGAACTCATGATTTCCAAGTACTCTTCGCGCTCCAAGCGGGCAGCGCGAACACCGTCGACGATATCGTGAAAGGAACGGTCGAAAGCTGCTACTTCATCGGTTCCGCGAAGTGGTGGCAAGAGCGGAAGATCATTTGCCAGGCGTTGAATGTTCGTTTCCATCCGTGTGATTTGCATGACGACGCTACGCCTAACCATGAGTCCTAGCAAGGTTGCAGCAATGATGTTGATTGTTATGGTCAGCACGATTGCACTGTAGACTACGGGACGTGCTTCAGTTGGTTTTACCATTGCGTACTTAGCCGGCGGTGACAACGCCTGTTGCTGCAGCCAGTCCATCTGATAAATTGCATCCGATTTAAACGTGTTGAATCTACTCAAGATTTTAGGGTCACTGATTCGCATCTGGTGGTTTCCCATGCCATCTAACATAGACGTGCTGAAGTGGAGCATGCGGTTGCTGAGTCCACTCGTGCATTTTGCAAGATCTGCAAATGGAGGACCGATCTGTTTGAGGGCCAATACTTCATTGTTCCACTCCTCCAGCTGACCGAACAACGACCCATACTTGAATCCCGACCCTTCGTCATCAAAGACATCGATCATTCCTTTGCCCAAGTCGTTCATCGTGGATGCGACCACCAAAACTTGTTTGACTGCCCGCAGCGCGGTTAGTTGGTAGTCCAGCGTGGTGGCAATACTTTTGTACATGTTGGCGAAGATAATGATGATCATCAGTTGCAGGGCCAGCGGG
>CAYZJR010000006.1:0-103525 GCA_964478655.1 uncultured Candidatus Obscuribacterales bacterium | reverse complement strand
GAAAACTTCTGTTCTCTCAACCTTTATTTTCAAATAGAAACTCTAAACTTTTCAATCACCTCAGAGTCCTATTTTGCGGGTACTTTATGGAGTTGTCAGCACTTCAAATATTCTAAGCGAACGCTGTTGAGTTCGATATTGCAGGGAACCGCTTCACCTCTACAGTGTCTCAATTTTTGTGATTGGTGAGTTGCATCAATTGCTTGTCACAGGGGGTGAAAACATGAGTCAACAGAATTTGGTCGATCTAATTAAATCCACATTCCTGGGATCAGACGACAATTCGGGCAATGTCATCGATTTGCTGAAGGCCGATCATCGATTGGTGATGGACTTATTTAAGGAGTTCGAATCAAGCGAATCGAGCGCGCAGCGAAAGACAGTGCTGAAGAAAATCTTGTCTGAACTCGACCTACACACCGCAGCGGAAGAAAAGCATGTGTATTCTCAACTAGGAGAACTAGATAAGGAAGGAACAACCGAAGCGATGGAAGAACACAACGTCGCTAAATTCGTAATGAACGATCTCCGCAACTTTAATGGATCGGCAGAAGCGCTCAACGCCAAAGTGAAAGTGCTCAGAGAGTTGATCAAGCATCACATTAGAGAAGAGGAGAACAATCTACTTCCGAAACTCAAAGAGAAAGAACTTGATTTGAATGCTCTTGGTGACGCATTCGAACAAGAAAAGAAAGAGCTGCAAAGCCAAGCAAAGGCTTCCGAAAAGATTAAGAAGCCGGCGCGCAGAACAACAAAGAGCGCGTCGAAAGCGAAGACTTCAACCAAGAGTGCAGCGAAGAAGAGTGCAGCGAAGAAGACTGCAGCTAAAAGACCAGCGAAATCAAAAGCTGCATCATCGAAGTCCGCGAAATCGAAAACAGCAAAATCGAAGTCTACTGCGAAAGCGAAAACAACGAAGCGAAAAGTTGCAGCTACTAAAGCGAAAGTAACTAAAGCTGCTAAAGCGGGAGCGAAAGCCGCCAAAGCTGGAATGAAAGCTGTGAAATCCGCAGTAACCAAGACCAAGAAAGCTGCCAAACGAACAGCAGCCAGCGCCAAATCCGCTGTTAAGAAGGCTACTAGCGGTCAACGCAGTGCCGCCTCGAAGCGAAGACGCGCGACAAGGCAAACCCGCAAGGCTAGCTAGTCGATAAGGTCATAACCGCAACCGGATTTAGACGCAGAGAAGGGGTGCAGAAGCACCCCTTCGTTTATTGATGTTTCTATGCCCCAAAACTAGCGATTTCCGAAGCGTCCGCCACTACGTCGACCGCTGCCTTGTTGCGCACTGCCATCACGGCGACCCTGTCCATCGCCTTGACCAACATCACCTTGTCCGAAGCCTCCACGTCTGGAGCCATCATCGCCTTGCGAGTTGCCGTCACCACGACCAAACCGTCCACGTCCACCGGTGTGCCCGTCGCTATCGGCGTTGCCGCGACCGAAGCGTCCACCGGCTTGCCCGTCGCTATCGGCGTTGCCGCGACCGAAGCGTCCACGGCCGGCACCCTGTCCATCAGTGTCACCGTCTCCGCGACCGAATCCGCGTCTTCGTTCGCCAGCATCTCCCGCAGCTTGACCTGCTTGATCGTCGCCTCGCCTTCCGAAGCGTCCACGTCGCCCTTCGGCATCCGCACCGCCAAATGCATTCGCTTGTGCGTGCACGAACGGATTAGCTTGCGAGCTTGCCTGCCACTTTCTGGCGTTCTCAGAACCGTTTTGAACTTCTCGGTTATACCATTCTTGCTGCTTCTGGAACGTGTTCGAAGTAGTCGATGTAGCCGTAGCAGTAGCATTAACGGTATTGCCGCTCACATTCACGTTAGTTCCTGAATTGACATACACTTTATTGCCACCCGGATTGTAGTAATACGGGTGAGCGCCGGCGCCGTAAATAAGCGGTGTTCCATAGGGTACGTTCGGATAATAGTTATTCGAATCGGCAATCGCTGCTCCTGCTGCTACGCCAAGACCGGCAGCTGCTGCTGTTCCCAACAAACCTGCGCCTCGTCCGGACGAGCCCGAACTCGACTGACTCCCGCTGTTGGTTGGCGCGTATTGCGGGACTTGCTGTGCTTGTCCGCCTGCTTGTTGAAATTGTTGTACATAACCAGTTAGATCAACAGTGTTGCCAGTGCGGTCCACATACCAATATCCGCCTTGCGAACCCATATAAATTTGCACTGTGCTTCCATTCACTCCGGCCCCCGGAAGTGGCACTGCATAACCTTTTGGAGTAATGACGAGTTGCTGACCGTTTTGACCGACAGTCGTCTTCAAAGTCACCATCGACACCGTCGCGTCTTGTGCCAATGCCATCTGACCAAACGTCAGCGCCGCATACAAAGAAAAGGCCACCGAGAGTTTCGCTACTCCGGACAATCTCATGGTTGATACCCCGCTATACATATAGAGTTCGATTTCTATCATATTTGCTGGACAAGATCATTACGCCCCGCCTGTCCACCTGGAAAACCATAGAGCTTTCCTATTTCGAATCCAGGGGAATAATTGAACCAGATACCGTATTCTGGAAACACAGACTGCCGCAGCAAATGGAAGAATACCCGACCATGAAAGCACGTCGACATCTCTTATCGAAGGTAGTGATGCTTACTTCCTTATTGTCGCTCTGCGTCGGACTTTCAACGAAACACGCATATGGAGTCGACGCACCGAAGTCTCAGACAAGCACTCAAACAAACACCTTAATCGAGCAGCTAAATCACGCGGTAAAAAGCAAGAATCAAAGCAAGGATGATGAGGACATCGACTCCGCCAATAGCGATGAAACAAGCAAATCTTGGACAGTCGAACACCCTCAATATTGGAACGATGGTTTCCTAAAGTCACTCGAGTGGGTCAACTACAAAGCAGGCAACTACACACTTAGCACCGGCATCATCTACGGTAAGTGGATCGCCGCGATGAAGTGGATGAAAAACGGAAAAGTTGTTCTCATCGAATACACTCCGCCTTACGAGTACGTCGTGGCAGTGAATCCGGTCACAGGTAAATCGACAAAGCGGTTTGAAGCAATCGATGCAAACCGTGATGGCGTGCTAGAAATGGCGTTCTTGCACGAGAAGCTTGATGACAAGAAATACCACATGTACACGGTGTATGCACTGGAACAAAATATGCCGCGACTGATTTGGAAATCAGGTGGAACGTTGGGAGATTGGGTTGCGAAATCAGATCCATCGCGCCCAGCAAAAGCATTTGCAAAGAGCCACGCTGAGCGGCACGAGTAATCTGTAGATTAACGGTTTTCAACAGGCGACTATACAGTTAGTTGCTGATAACATGGTCCTTTCGCATAACTTCGAGAGGGCTTAGACAATGCTTCAGTCCGGAGAAAAGTTTCCTGAATTTTCGCTGCAAAATCAGGATGGAACCACGAAGACTTTGAAAGATTACGCTGGCAAATGGCTGGTTCTCTATGTGTACCCTAAAGATGACACTCCTGGTTGTACGATCCAAGCGAAAGGATTTTCAGAGACCAAAGAGAAGTTCGAAAAGGCGAATGTTTCCGTCGTCGGTATCAGTGCTGATGGCGTCGAGTCACACAAAGATTTTTGCAACAAGTTCAGCCTCACAATTGATCTTTTGGCAGATCCTAGCGGCGAGCTTTTAACCAGAGCCGGTGTCGGCCAAAGCGACTGGAAGGGAACGAAGTATTGGAACCGCTCTACATTCGTTGTTGATCACAACGGTTTCATAGCTAAGACATACGAAAATGTGAAACCGGAAGGACACGAGCAAATGTTGCTCGACGACATAGCGATACTGCAAGCTCAACCGGTCATAAAGTAGAGCTCGCTACATCTCAATTTCCGATTCGAAGATGGCAAGCCCCAATAGCCTTGTTCTATCACGCACATCCGTGATTGAATGTGTAGACCTTTGTCGTACCTCCTTGTGGAGAAAATCATGCGCAAGATTCTCTTGAAGGTATCTATGGTATCCGGCGCAACACTTGTTTCGATGTTGCTCGTTCTTGGAATCGTTTACGCAAACGAACCTGCTCTCAAAAATAGCTACATGCCTGTGATCTCCAAAGAAACATTCGATGCAGTTCTCGCTCGAATGAAGGGCGAAAAGCAAGGAGTTGAAGCACGACAAGCAACGCTGCTGGCCGAGAGATATGACCTCGCCAACCGCCCGGCAAGCGGCGTCACCATGACTGGTGGCAAGGCGATTCAAGAGGGTGTGCGAGTCAAACTGACTTCCGGTTCTACTTGGGACTCTCTCAACTCAATGACTCCAGAAGAGATTCGCGCGAAGAATCTTTTTCCTAAAGGCTTCTATCCACTTCCGCATGCAAACCACCCAGAAGGCGGGATGCTCTTTCCAAAGTCAACAATCAACGAATTGAAGAGACAAGAACAACGCGATCTGACCAGATTCGATCTCGACTTCGATGTCCCCGAACACTTCCTTGCACAGTTCAACGCACCAATCTTTCTCACTACAAGACCAGATTTGGGTGACGTATCTAAAGGTCAACTTGTAACCATCAACAATTACTTCGAACTGTTCAACGGCGTCCTCAACCCCAAACAATTAGAAGGACTGAGACTTCTGGTTACACCGTTTCCACAACAACAGTTCAACCAAACAGATGATCGCAGGACTGTTGTACCAAGCCGTGGTGTCGCATGTTTCGACTGTCATGCAAACGGTCACACAAACGGCGCGACTCACTTGGTTGGTGACATCAGACCACAAGAGTTTCGTCACAAAATTGAAACCCCTTCACTTAGAGGCGTCAACGTTCAAAGATTGTTTGGATCGCAGCGCGCTTTGAAATCAATTGAAGACTTCACTGAATTCGAGCAGCGAGCGGCCTACTTTGACGGAGATCATGTAATTGCCGCTAAAAAGGGCGTGAATCCACTGGAAAGAGGCAGCCAAGTTCACTTCATGGCAGAATTCCAAGATTTGCTTGATTTCCCGCCAGCTCCCAAATTGGATGTCTTCGGCAAGTTAGATCCCAAGAAAGCCAGCGAATCCGAAATGAGAGGACAAACAGTCTTCTTCGGGAAAGGTCAATGTGCAACTTGCCACACTGCTCCATACTTCACCGACAACCTCATGCATAATTTAAAAGTCGAACGCTTCTACGAGCCGACGATGATAAACGGCATGATGGCTTCGGCTGATGGACCAATTAAGACATTCCCCCTGCGTGGAATCAAAGACAGTCCACCCTACATGCACGACGGCAGACTGCTCACCTTGGAAGATACGGTTGAGTTTTTCAACCTTGTTCTTCAGGTCAATCTGACACAGCAAGAGAAAACAGATCTCGTTGCGTATCTACGCACCCTCTAAGGTAAAACAATCCATTTAGAGAAGCCCTCAAGTCTTGATTTGAGGGCTTTCGCTTGCATGATGCTATGCGCACATTCTTCACAATGTTCCAACAATCGCGGTATTGCCCAGATGAGCTAGCTTACGGTGAGCAGCAGAGAGAGCCCCCATGGCTATGGAGGAACTTTCAGGACGCATTGGGGTCGATATTCTCGTTACACATATACATTTCAAGACCGGGGCTGTAAATCAAACGATTTGCAAAACCCGACCATGTAACGCATTCGAATTGCCAGCTCAAAAGTGGGGGGCAAAAATGAATACTCAAAAGACCTATATAAGTGCAAACGGTGTCCAACACCATTTCATAAGCGCATGGAGCGCGTTACTAATTTTCATAGCCGCACTGCTTTTCTGCGCACTTCTTTCGATTTTGGTTGAACGCATGATTGACGTTCGTCCAGGTAATCAAATCAATTTGCGCTCCGGTGGATTAGCTGAAGTAGTCAAACCCAAGCCGGATTCGACGGTAGAACCAGTGCACATGGGGATCTCACCAATACCGTCCAAATAACGAAAGCCCTATTGAAAGGAACACTCTATGGCAATATTTCGAAATACCGACCACCTCTACGAAGTTATGCAAGAACTCTGGTCATGGATCAAAAACAACCCTGAGGTTTCAGAAAAGCTTTTGAAGACAAAACTGATTGTTCGATTCACGTACGTAAATCCCGAAGGACAGTTGACTGTCGACGGCTCAAAAGCAGGTGAACTGATCATCATCCCAGGTGATTGCGAAACTACTCCGGATATCGAAATATCAATGCAATCAGATCTGGCACACGAGTTTTGGCTCGGCAAAGTCAATGTCCCTGCGGCCATGCTGCAAGGGAAGATCAAATCCAAAGGTCCAGTCAACCGGGCACTAACATTGCTGCCTGTAATTAAACCGGTGCATAGCGTCTACCCACAAATTGTAGAAAAGACGGGTCTCAAAGCAGCTTGATTATCGCCCTGATAAGCAATGCTGCCACAGTGAAAATTCAGTATCAACGAGGAAGCCTTATTATGCGAATGAACTTCGATAACAAAGCAAGTGTGATGATGATTGCGATGTTCGCATCATTCATTGTGATGGTTGCGTTGTGCTTCACGTACATGATGCCTAACCGACATCACAAAGCGAGTCACAGCTATTTACAAGAAGATGGAACATGGGTGCAAGGCGACACTATTTGGGAGCTGGGGCGTCAAAGAACGCAATCAGAACCCAAGCCGTTCAAATCTCCCGTAGAACAGTGATCGATCACGCTCGCTAGTTAGCTAGCGCTGCGCTTCCGCCCCGAGGTCTTTGCAGCGGCCTTTCTGCGTGGTTTCGCATGTGGTGTCTTCGTTTTGCCGGAGCGAGGACTTTTTGCCAGCGGCTCTTCGGCATCACGTTTTCTTGACGCTTTGGTACCACTCTTAGCACTGGATTTAGCACCACTAATACTCTGCTTGAGCGCTTCGAGCAAATCGACGACTTCTCCGCCCGTTGCTTTCTTACGCGATACCTTAACCGGCTCTCCATCAAGCTTCGCATCGAGCACTTTCATCAACGCCTCGCGATATCTGTCGCGATATTTCGAGGGATCAAACTCTTCAGCCAAGAGATCTATCAGATTCGAGGCCATATCCAATTCTTGTTTCGTGGCTTTCTGCGTCGGCAGCTCTTCAGTAGGATCAATTCGCAGCTCGTCGGGATATACGAGTGTTGCAAGGCCAACAGTAGAGCCAATTGGTCGCAATGCACAAAGGCGTTCTTTCGTTCTCAAAGTTATTGATCCTATCGCGATCATATCCTTTTTTGACAATGACTCGAGGAAGAGATTGAAGGGCCGTTTCCCCTGTTTGTCAGGTTCTAAGTAATAACTCTTCTCAAAATAAATCGGATCAATCTCGCCGCTCTGAACGAACGCAGTCACTTCGATAACGTTCTTACTCGGAAGCGGCAACTTCTCAAAGTCCTTATCTGTGACCTCAATATATTCACCCTTGCTGTATTCAAAGCCCTTCTCGATGTCCTTCCACTCCACCTCGCGCTCGCAAGATGGACACCATCGGAGCTCCTTTATCCGCGTTTTGCATTCAGAATGAATCTGATGGAAACTGACATTGTGATTTTCAGTTGCGGCGTATAACTTTACCGGAATGCTGACCATGCCAAACCCAATTACGCCAGACCACATTGCTCGCGCCATATCTAAGTCTCCTCGAATACTCCTTTGTTGACGGTTCAGTAAGAGAGCGGTTCCCCCGCCCTATTTCAGCCACGGTCCAGGCGCGTGTAAAATAGACGACGAGGCCACGTAAATGACAAAAGATCTCGCAAATCAAATCATTGAAACACTCGACAACGATAAAAACGAGCTCGAGTTGAAGTTTGATCAATTAAGTATTAGTTTGTCTAATCTTAATAAAGAGCTTTGGCCAGGAACGGCAGAAACTGGAGGGCCTGTTACAAAACGGGACTATATTCGTTACCTCTGTCAGACCTCAGAGTTTCTGCTCACCCACCTGAAAAATCGCCCTCTCACGCTGATCAGATACCCAAATGGCGTGCACGGAAAAGCATTCTTCCAGAAACATTGGAAGAATAAATTGCCACCATATATGGAGACGATCAAATATTTTTCCGAACATAATCGGAGCGACGAACAATATCTTCTATGCAACAATCTCTTCAGTCTTCTTTGGTGCGGTCAAATGGCGGCTCTCGAACTGCACACCTCACATAGCCGCATAGATCCAAACCCAGATGCTAAGGGAATTTCAACTCTTTTCACAGGCAACATCAAGAACATTGAAAGTTCCATCCTCAACTATCCTGATTTCCTTATTCTCGACTTGGATCCATATCAATACAGTGGAAAGGAAGCAAAGGGTGCAGAGCCGGAATTACACAAAGAAGGGTTTCAGAAAGTTCGCGAACTCGCGCTCATGTTGAAACAGATGCTGGATAATCTAAATCTTGTCACTTACGTCAAAACATCCGGCAAAACAGGTTTGCATCTCTTTGTTCCGGTCATCAGAAAATACAAGAATGAAGAACTTCGCGCAATCGCAGCCACAATCGCAAAACATGCAGTGTCACTTAGCCCGGATGAAGTCTCAATAGATTGGGCTGTAAAAAAAAGGACTGGAAAAGTCTTTTTCGACTACAACATGAACGCGAGACACAAAACCCTTGCGGCACCATATTCGCCCCGCAATTCCGATACCGCAACAGTGTCGCTTCCGGTGAGTTGGAACGAACTCGGCGATATCTATCCGGAAGACTTCACAATAAGAACCGTGCCCAAGAGATTATCCGAAGTAGGCGATCTATGGAGTGACATTTTGTCCAAGAAGAACGACCTCGAAAAACTTCTTTCAACGAAGAAAGTCGACTGAGATGTGTCCCTTTTTAAAATCGCGCTTTTGCACCTAGGACTTCTTTTGTACAGCTGAGCTTAGCTATACAAGGCGGTTTCAGCGGAACAAACCAAACCACCCTCTGTCCACAACTTGGAGAGAGAGAGGGGAATTACTATGAGCACAAGTGGGTCAAAACGCAAAATTCGCTATGCAGTGGTCGGGCTTGGTCACATCGCACAAGTTGCCGTATTGCCTGCCTTCAAGCATGCCCAAGAAACATCTGAGCTTACCGCGCTCGTATCAGACGATGAGGAGAAGCTCAAAGAACTTTCAAAACACTACGGGATAAAGAACGTCTACACTTACAAAGAATACGATAAGTGCTTGCGTAGCGGAAACATAGATGCGGTATATATCGCATTGCCAAACAACCTTCACGCGGATTACACAATTCGTGCGGCAGAGGCCGGTATTCACGTCCTTTGTGAAAAGCCAATGGCCATGTCCGTTGAAGAATCCAAACGCATGATTGATGCAGCCGAGTCCAACAACGTCAAGTTGATGATCGCCTACCGCCTTCACTTCGAACAGGCCAATATGACGGTGGCAACATTGGTTCAGTCAGGAGCGATTGGAAACCCTCGCCTATTCAACTCGACTTTTACACTGCAAGTGAAAGAAGACAACATCCGCACACGTTTCGAAACTGGTGGCGGACCGCTGATGGACATCGGAATCTATTGTATTAATGCGGCACGGTATATCTTTGGAGCCGAACCAATAGAAGTACAAGCAATGATGGCACAAGGAAGCGATGAGCGCTTCAAAGAAATCGAAGAAGCCATAGGCGTCATCATGAAGTTTCCCGACGAGCGAATGGCAACATTCCTGTCGAGTTTCGGTGCACATGCAGTGTCTCGATATCGTGTCCTAGGCACCGAAGGTGATATCGCAGTCGAGCCCGCATTTGAATATGTGGAAGAGCTTACTTACACTGTCACAAAGAAAGACGGACAGCCGGAAAGGCACACGATTCCGAAGTCAGATCAGTTCGCACCGGAATTGAATCACTTCTCGGAATGCATCGTCAAAAACGAAGAACCTCGTCCAAACGGTTACGAAGGTCTTGCTGATATGCGAGTTATTGAAGCCCTGGTCGTCTCAGCAGAGACCGGCTATGCGGTGCGAGTTGAGCAAACACCAGAGCCAACCAGTGAACCGGATTGCGGTCTAATCGAGCGAAAACCGCCGGTAGACAAACCGAAAACAGTAAAGGTTGAGTCCGGGTCGAAAAAGTGATCTGCAGAAGCCGTAGAATTAAATATGAATGACTAAGTGAAAGCCCACCTACAACGGTGGGTTTTCTTTTCCTTGAGTCGTCAAAGTCTGAGCAATTTCCACTGCACTAGGAATTTGATTCTGATCAGATGCTACGTAATAGTCAGGCGTAATGCCCAACTCATGAATAAACTCGCCACTGGGCAAGAAGAATCGTGCACTAGTAACCTTAATGTCACTTTCTTCATCGCAAGGAAGAACATCTTGCAGGATACCCTTGCCAAAGGTTCGCGATCCGATTACGACTGCCCCTCTTTCATCGCGAAGAGCCCCTGCCAACATTTCTGCTGCAGAACGTGTGTTCTCATCAACTATAACTACGATTGGTTTATCTAACGTAAGATTAGGAAGTCGTCCTTCCACAATCCTTGAATGATCCGGCCGTACTCTTACTTTAGCTTCCGTCGTAAGAAGCATGTCTTGATTGTCATAGAGAACATAGTCGTTATTGCCCCTGTACATTGTGAAGACGCCTTCATTGGCAAGTAATCCAAAAGCCTCGAATGCAATATCTATTACACCACCCTTATTGTCTCGAAGGTCAAGTACATAGCACTTTGCATGTTTCATAGATCCCAATGCGCACATCATCTTCTCTGGCAAGCCGTCATCATAGAATGCCCTCAGCTTGAGATACCCTATTGATCGATCGAGCATCCGATACTCCAGATCTTGAGATGCGGCACAGGGCACCGCAGATGATGCAACTCCCTTTCGAATCGACTTCGATCGCATGTATGTAAAATCGTCATTCAACGATGCCAACATGGCACTTACAGCGTTGTCGAAATCTTTGCGATCTTTCAGCTTTCCATCAAAGCGGTGTTCCCATTCGTGCCAGTTTGCAAGCCGCTTGGCGTAGAGGAAATGCTTCTTCACGTACTTCCAAATTTTGTGGTATCGAGCCTCGAAGGATTTGACATCAGCGCTGAGCGCATTTGCTGAAGTTGTGGTCTGTGGACGCTGTGTTTTGCTCACAGCTTTAGTCGAAAGTTCTCCTGCCTTAGCAGGCTGTCCGTGCTCGCCGCTAAATGCAATGGCTCCCACTGTTAATGGGAGCCAAATATGAAGCAATAGAATTGCGCACTCTACAGGAAGTCCGTGACGTCGACTAACCCTGCTTCCTAATAACCCGCGGACATCCTTCATCGCAAATCACACTTCTTCTTCGGGCTCCGGCGTCGGAGGCCAAGCACCATTGAAGTTGCTGTTGGCTAGCTCACTTATGGTCTTATGTGTTGCGTTCTGCTCTGGAAGTAGTTCTTCCTTAACAAAAGAACGGCGCGGACCGTGCATCGAGACCAAGCGCCATTCATAATCATTCGAACCAACATCTTCGCCTTCTTCGATTGCAGCGAGAATTGCCTTGTCACCGACAGCTTTAGCACCATCGATCACGAAATTCGCGAAGCTGCCCCACGAGCCGGTGTTGCATTCAGGAGTTTCTCCATCCTCACAAATTACGCGCTCGAGTTTCTCAGCACGCACTTGATGCGAAGTCTGACAATCCTTGAGAGTCTCTCGGAGCTTCGGGTCTTTGACACCTTCCAGAGCTTTGCTATAGCTGTTTATCGCTGCCAATTCACCCTTTAGAAGCGCGTTGAGATGTTCAACTTCTTGGTGAGCTTCACTTTGTCGCATACCATCTACTCCGTGTCTTAATCCAAAATGACTTGTTCTAACTGAGCATTTACACGCTCCATGTTTTTTTGAGATATTTCTTTCTCGACTTTTGGAAATAGCTCTTTATCACAAAACGCACGATGCTCTTCGAACTTACTTGCAATCTGTTCGAGTCCTTGCTCAAACCCAGGCTCATCGACGTGAATCATCACGAGACGCCCGACTTCAGATTCAATCTCTTCGGCTTGGCTTTCTGCTTTTTGCACCACAGCATCAAGATCGTTTTGCAAGCCGCGTACGGTGTTCCAAACCATAGATTCTTTCTTGAAGTGCTCTGCAAGACCAGCAAAACACTTTTTAGCCTCTTCGAACACACGATCTTGAGTCCAATCAGCATAATGCTTAGCTGTCGCTGACAGCCTGTGAGCGATAGTGTCTTCGTTGTTTCGCAGGTAGGTGATTGCGTCCATCATCTTCTCCTCAGTATTGCTGCACTACCGACGCGTTCGCCCCGAATCAGTTCCCCAATTGAACTATCGGTTTCAACGTTTATCTACTATAAAACTCATTGAGCGCAGTCGGCCAAGGTAATGTCTTATGCCAGACCACTGTCTCGTCATTGGGCAGCCTTCCAACCGCAATCCAGACATCCTCTGCGCAACCACCGTCGGTGCCGCCGTTCTCTTCGAGCGTAATTAAATTACCTGACTCACAATCTTCCGCATACTCAACGAGCATAGCCTTTACGGATAACAACTCGTTGTCGCTTAGAAGTTCCGAGCCTGAAAGGTGGGCGCCCAAAACCATTAACAATGGGTAGATTGCATCGGGTTTTAGTGACCACACGTCATAGTTGGGACCAGAATCAGGATGAGACATCAACTAACTCTTCATAAACGCAAATCGTTCGAAAAATCCGTGAATCTTCAACGACTTTGCTAACATGCTTTTCTCTTTGGCGACCAGTACGAGTGCAAGTCAACTACTTTGGCACTAGGACTGAACTGTGATGCAGCCTCGAACATGCAGTCTTCAATAGTGTGAATGAACTCCTTAAATTGAATTCTCAATGCTCGACGCAATTCGGTAGGAACATCCTTCAGAGAGGTCACCACTACATCTACCGTTTCCTCTTCTATTTTCATTGCTTCCTCCAGAAGTTGAACCCTGTCAACTTTCCATCCGAGAACACTAATTTAGACAATGAGAGCCTTGAATTCGTTCCAAATCACCGGTGCTCCTTAATCCAGTATTTATGGCGAAAACCCTATATGCCTATAGTAAAAAGGTGGAGCAATGCTCCACCTTCACGTTACCTAATGGGTAATCCCAGCTGAATCAGAATGCTATTCGGTCTTCGCCGCTTGCTCCTTCACATTCATTTTTGCAACTTCAGCATTTCGTTCAACAGTTTTCTTGGAGACTTCGACCTGAGAGTCGACATCTTTTTTGTCGGCTTTAGCCTGATCATCAACTGCCTTCTTTTGATCATCGATCGCCGCTTTTTGCTGGTCGAGGTTTTCTTTCGATGCATCTAAGGCTTGCTTAGACTCTGCAGCAGTTCGATCAATTTGGGTCTTCAACTGCTCAGCTCGCTGATCAACCTGATCTTTTTGAATCGACTCTTGTCGATCGATATCTTTCATACGTTCTGATACTTGCGCATTTTGTGCGCTGCAGCCAGCTAAAGAAATTAAACAGCTGGCGGCGACAATAACATTAGTGTATTTCATAACAATGTCCTCCTTCTGCCCACGTATTGCGGTTGGCGTCGTGGGCTACGACCGCGTGCTACCACTTCAAGAACAGTCACTTTGTTTCAGCTGCCGTTCGTTAAATGGCTTTGCGGTTCAACCCGCCAGAAATCAAATAAAGCAAAAAGACAAAGACAGCCGAGCCAACGATGCATGGAATTACCGAAACGCCGCCCAAGGCTGGACCGACGTTGCCCATCATGCTGACTCCAATCCAGGCTCCAATTACGCCAACAATTGCGGAGGTGATGAAGCCACCAGGGATGGTACCTGGCACGACCCATTCAGCAATACAAGCGCAGGCTGCCGCGATTATCAAGTAAAAGATAAAACTGAGAATTTCCATGTATACCTCCACTCTGCCGTGTACTCACGGTCGTGTCAGGTAGACAGAGATTCGAACTCATGGTTCCCGTTGGCGTAGTTAAGTGAACTGCTTGGAATCGCGAAACAAGCTCTACGCTGATTTCGCCTTCTTGCGATGATGGTCATGCACAACATTTTCTTGCAAATCTTTGATCCTGTTCAACTCATCTTCCGTGAGTTGCTCAGCATCAAGCAACTCATTGTCGGCTTCTCTTATTGCTTTAATAAGTTCGTTGAGTTTCACGTTGATAGCTTCAACATCCTTATTCTGAGCGCGCTGAATTAAAAAGACCATTAGGAACGTAATGATTGTTGTGCCTGTATTGATTGTCAATTGCCACAATTCAGAGAATTGCAGAAACGGACCGGAAGCTGCCCAAACCAAAACAATTAGAAGAGCAACACCGAAGCCCCATGAGCTTCCGGCCAATTGACTGCTTCGCATAGAGAGACGCTCGCAAGCGCGCTCAACAGGCGTGTTTCGGAGTTTATCAGAATTAAGAATCGAACGTATCTCAAAGGACGAGACTGCATTACTGAGGTCGTTGATTTGCTTGTCATCTCGTGCTTTCTGAGCAGCCGATATTTTCGACTCGGATGCATCCTTCTTCGCACGCGTTTTTCTAGTCTTCGTGACTCGCTTCCTTGTAGTATCGTCCTTATTCATACTCTACTTTTCGTCACGTGCGTGCACACCCGCCGGCGGGCTGGTGGATTCTACTGCTGTGAACGATTCCAAAATCGTATACGAATGCGATGCACCCTCCGGAACAACCCATGAGTCACCAGGCTCAAGTAGCACCGTCTGACCTTCTAAATGGAGTTCCGCACGACCTTCGAGAACAAACCCAACTGTTTCATAGTCTCTTTTGGACTCGGGCTTCTTCTCGCAGGGTGGTTCCTTTTCCCAGATTCGCATAGAGCTGCGCACACCGGATGCCAGATATTTTTGTCCCATTTTCCCTTTAGGAGAATAATGCGAGTTTACCTTTGTAATGCTTGTGTCTGCCATGGTGAGCACCTCCACTTTTAAATGATCGACTTTCGTCCAATCCCCGGCGCAGACGCGGCGGTTTTGACATTGGTTCCCTCGAACTGATTAGTGCTGTGCTGGATACTCTTGTCCATCTCTTAAGGGTAAAACAAACCAGAAGTAAGTAAAAAATAGCAATGCAGCAGTAGCGGCGCAGGCACTCGCACACAAACTGTGAGTTACCGCTTTGACAATCAAATACAAATCCAGAGACATCGATAGCATCAGCGGAATCAAGCCGATCGCAACGAATTTCGTCGAAAGCTTCACGAAATGATCTGACAGTGTCCATGGACCAGTTTGACGGTCGTATGCCGCAGGAGCCATCAGCAATGCAATCGCAACAACAGTCAACCCTATTGCGATGAGGTGAATGATTTGTTCTGGATACTGCAGCTTTGCTTCAAAACCAGGATTGAAAACAACGATCAACTGAAAACCAAACAATGCTTGAATACCAGGCAACACAAGTCTGGCTTCTTCCAAAATAAACTTCACCGTGTCTTTTCGTGTTGGTTTCTCAATCTCAGGTGGGTCCGTTTCTCGCAGCCGCTCTTCGATTCTCATTCCATCAACCTTCCTCATTATTGCGGGGCAATTGATAGACGAAAATCAAGCGCATCAGTGCCAAAAAGTACACACAAATTCCCCCACAATTCTTGAATCCTTTTTATAGAGCGATGCACAGATCGCAGGGAACCTTTTACACGTCGCCGGGTCTGTCCAAGCACCGGAAATAATAAATGGTGACGAAGATGATTCTAAGAAAGCTAGTACTTGCGGTCACATCGACTTTGGTTTTGTCATTG
This sequence comes from uncultured Candidatus Obscuribacterales bacterium, assembly GCA_964478655.1. Lineage (GTDB taxonomy): Bacteria > Cyanobacteriota > Vampirovibrionia > Obscuribacterales > Obscuribacteraceae > CAYZJR01. The sequence continues at coordinate 87,887 of CAYZJR010000006.1, read as the reverse complement.
GCAGCAGAAATCATAAAAGTGATTGAAAAGAAGTTGGAACCAAACGATGACGAAAAAGACGGATGCAAGTCGAAGTCAAAATCGAAATCGAAAACAAAACCAGCAACAGCCTAAGCCTGTTAGCGAAAGAATTGGGGGGGGGCACCAAACATGCAGAAACCAAAAAGCGATGTTTCAGAACTTCGCAGTAAAGCTCGACTTCATGTCGAATGTGGTCCACTTACGGAGTCATATCATTCAGACCCAGAGTCAGTTATCAATTTGCTCAACGAAGCTTTAGCCACAGAACTAGTCTGCGTGTTGAGATATCGTCGACACTACTTCATGGCACGCGGAGTACACTCCAGAGCAATCGCAGAAGAATTTATGGAACATTCTCAAGAAGAGCAAGCCCATGCAGACAAGCTTGCATTGAGAATTACACAACTTGGGGGAGAGCCAGATTTAAATCCTGCAACACTTGCATCACGCAGTCTTGCCGAATACGTGGAAGGGAAAGACCTGCAAGAAATGATCAAGGAAAATCTGATCGCTGAACGCATTGCAGTAGACTCCTATCGTTCAATAATTCAATTTCTGGGCAATAGCGATCCAACAACAAGACGGCTAATCGAAGAAATTTTGGAAACCGAAGAAGAACACGCAGATGACCTCGTTCAATTGCTCGATGACAAGGGCGATGATGAGAGTGCTTACGAAAAATACAAACGTAATGGTGGAACCAGCGACTAAATACTCTGGTCTACAAATTGCCAAACATAAAGGGGATGAAAATATGAGGCACCAATGTCTACTGGCGCTCAGTCTGGGACTGGCTGTGGCGCTCACGAATGCCAACATTGCGTTGGCGAATGTATGGCAACTTCCAGATCGCGAAGTCGATCTCACTAAAGAAATTGGTGATGCAGAAAAGGCAGGAACCATATCTGCTCAGGGTGCGTCACAGCTGCGCTCCGAAGAGCAGAAAATTGCCGCCAAAGAAAATAAGTTGAAAGCGAAGAATAACGGAACCTTGAAAGAGAACGATCAGAAGTCTATTCAAGAAGACGTTAGCAGAATCCTTAAAAAATTGAATAAGACGGTGGCACTGAAAGAAGACAACACTGGAAAGAACTTGGGAGACAACCGAAAAGAAGCTCCCACACCGCAAGTTCAATCAAACAAGAAAGAAGATATTGATCTCACGGCGAACTTGCGAAAAGAGTTGGTCGACGACAAATCGTTATCGTCGGATGCCAAAAACGTAAAAATCATTACGATCAATGGCGTTGTAACGCTTCGCGGCGTAGTGAAGAACGACGCAGAGAAAGCCAGAATAAGCTCATTTGCGGAGAAACTCGCAGGCAAAGACAACGTTCTGAATGAGCTAAAGATTGTTCAATAGAAAGGGAGGCGAAAATGTCTAAATCTGTATTCTGTATTGTTTCAGATATAACGCAAGCAGAGGCGTTGATTGATAATCTCAGATTGGCAGGGTTCACGAACAGTGACGTGTCAGTGTTGATGCCCGATCAAGGCGGCATTAGAGATCTGGTACCTGAAAAACATAGCAAAGCTCCAGAAGGAGCCGCAACCGGAGCCGGTCTCGGAGCAGTTGCAGGCGGAGCGTTGGGTTGGCTAGCTGGAATCGGCGCACTCGCCCTTCCAGGAATGGGACCTTTCATCGCTGCTGGTCCAATCATGGCGTTCCTCAGTGGTGCCGCAGTGGGTGGTGCTACCGGTGGTGCCGCGGGCGGGCTTATCGGACTTGGAATTCCCGAGTACGAAGCGAAGCAATACGAAGGCAAACTTCGTGAAGGCAAAATTCTGATCTCGGTGCATTGCGACAATAAAGAAGAAATCGAAATGTCCGAAAAAATCATGAAGGCAGCAGATGCAAACGACATTCATACAGCTGCTGAAGAAGGAGTCAAGCAAGATCGCAAAGTAAGCTAGTTGACAGACCATCGAAAACCTGAACTTTTCGAACTGAGTAACTAGATTCATCACAAACAAGGAGAACAATATGAACTGGGATACAGTAAAAGCCAACTGGAAGCAAGTGCAAGGAAAAGCAAAGGCGAAATGGGGCAAACTGACCGACGACGATTTGTTGGTGATCGAAGGTAAACGCGACGAGCTTGCTGGCAAAATCCAAGAAAGATATGGATATGCGAAAGAACAAGCTGAGAAAGAACTCGATGATTTTTGCAAATCGCTCGACGATCCTTGCTGCAAGTAATTGAGTCTGGTAAGGGACAAACAAAAGAGAGCTCGGAAATTCCGAGCTCTCTCTTTTTTCCTTCGGACTAGGTCGGTAGCGTCATGAATCCAACGGATTCATCGCTTGCAACAGCTACGACTCTGGTTGCGGTGTGGACGTGATGTCGAATATCGGCATCGTAGTCGCGTCAGAACTAAGTTCTGCTGATTCTAAATTGCAGTTTGCAGGTCCGTCGATAACCTCACCAGTTGCAGTGAATCTCGAACCATGTGCAGGACAGTCCCAGCTCTTCTCGCTCGTATTCCAAGTGACAATTCCCTTGAGGTGAGGGCAGATTGCAGAGCAAGTAAAGACTCTTGCTGCCTCATCTTTGTACACCGCAACTTTCTTCATGCCACTTTGCAAAATGGCACCCTCGCCTGCCGGAATATCCTCAACACAGCAAGAATCATCCGGCTTCAAATAATCAGCATACTGTGCTACAGAGTTGACGTTTTCCTTCAGATATCGTCCGGCAGCAGCCAACACTTTACGTGATGGATCGTAAATGTCGGACCACTCATTAGGTCGCTGCATGATCAAATCTGAAAGTATCAGACCTGCAAGAGTACCTTGAGCCATACCCACTCCAGAGAAGCCGGCAGCTACGTACACGTTCGATTCATGTCCCGGATCTCGGCCGATGTACGCCAAACCATCGACTGGCTCATAGACTTGTCCAGACCATCGATACTCAACCGGTCCCAGTCGTGGCAGATTTTCCCTCGCCCACATTTCGAGATCGTTGTAACGCTGCTCAAAGTCAGAAGCTTGTCCTGTCTTATGATCATTGCCGCCGATAATGAGCATTTCCTTCGAACCAAGACGTTGGGTGCGGAAATAGTGATACGGCTCTTCCGTATCCCAATAGAGGCCCGGAAGAAAATCGTTCGAAATCAATTCCGCTGCAATCACATAAGATCTATATGCCGCCAGTTTTGTGTGAATTGCAATTGCATTACTGATTGGACTATTCGTGCAAACAACAACGTGTTTCGCTCGAATTGTATTTCCAGTGTCAGTAGTCAATTCCGCCGGGTCACCATCTGTGATGCTTCGAATGTGCGTGTTGCAGTAGATCTGCCCACCGAGTCTCACAATCGATGCTGTGAGCGCCGCAAGGTAGCTTGAAATCTGAATCTGTGCTTGATGTGGAACTTTAATGCATGCGCCATTTTTCAGGATTGAAGGAGTCCTATCCAAGCACTCGACATCGAGGAGTCCGAGTCGCTGCATTGCATCCAACTCATTTAGCAATTCATCTTTTTCAGTCTCTTTTCCTTGGAAAATGTAGGCGTCGAGTCGCTTGAAATCACAATCGACCTTCTCTACCGCGACATTCTCTTCAAATACATCAATCGCAGTGCGCAAGCTGCGCACAACATCGCGCATTCTATCCAGGCCATGCATGCGCTCTAATTCAGTAAACGGAACATCAAGGGCGCACGTAATATGTGCCGTAGTTCTAATCGTCTCGCCACCGCCAATGCGACCGTCGTCAACGAGCAAAACTTGAACGCCCTCTCTTGCTAGCATGTACGCAGTTGAGACTCCGGCTATTCCGGCTCCAATCACGGCAACATCACAAGTGACGTTAACATCAAGAGGTTTTATTTCCGGAAGGACATCAAACTCTTCCCATATAGGAGTAGTTGGTCTAGTAGTTTTCATCGAACAACCTCAACAATGAACCGCACAATACTTCCTTCTGGAAGAGCCCACTCTTAGCGGAAAGTTCCCACCAGCAAATCGTCTATTTCAGCTCGCTTTCCTTTTGCGGGCGGTCTTCTCGTTTCCCTTCCTTCTTAGCTTTGTCTTTCGCCTCTTCGTCAGCCTTAACGCGTCCTGGGCGACCAATCAGCATGTGTAAAAGTGGGTGTCTCTTGTCGAGAATCTGATTCATTTGCCTGGCAGCGAGATCAACATGTTCAACAGCGTCACGGGTTTGTTTAAGCATTCCTTGCATGTCGGAGGCGGGGTCTTTGAGCACTTCGCTTACTCGGTTAACCGTCGTGCGAGTCTCTTGCAAGATTCGTTTCAGGTCATCTCTCAGCGGCTTGTCTCCAACCACTGATTGAATCATGGCAACTGATTTTTCCATATGCTCCGATGCCGCGTTAAGCTTGCTAATTGCAGTCACAATGTCAGTCCGAACACTCTTATCATCGAGCGTCAAACGCAGCTCGCGAACGACGGAGTGAACGTTCATCATAGTTTCCCGAGCTTTCTCCGCGGTTTCTTTCAAATCAGATGTGAGTTGAGGATTGTCCATCAACCTAGCCACCTTCGACGAGACAACCCGAGCATCTTTGGACAGCAAAGTAACCTCTTTTTCCAAAGGTATTGCGTGTTCAAGCGCCGGAATTGCTTTTATGGAAAGCAAAGACAATTGATCTGCTGCTCGCGCAAGGCGAGCTCGGTCAGCCTCTAAGTTTCTCTCCAATTTGTCCATGTCGATCTTACTCAAACCGATGGCCAGATTGTTTACTGCAAGCTCAGGACGGACAGGATCTTCACCCATTACCTCAGCATTCTCTGCAATCTTTTTTGACGGAACATTCGGATCAGGCTCAGGCATAGAGATCTCAACATACTTCGCGCCTACAACTCCATTGGCAAGTATTGAAAATTTCGATCCTTGGGGAATCGTGATTCCCTGTGTTGTGATTCTTGTACGCACAACGACCCGCCGCCGATTCTTCCATTCGATACCATCGACGAAGCCGACGCGAACGCCGTCGACAAATACGCCGGCATTATCATTGAGTCCAGCGACCTCATGAAATACCACATTTATATGTTGAGGCTGCCGCCATGCAATGTGGCCCTTCAACCAGCATAACCCCCAAAAGAGAATAAGTAGGGCGATAGTTGTAAACGCGCCCAGTGAGCCGTTTGCGTACGTATCAGTTACTTCGTACTTACGCCGAGGTGGTGAAACAATTTCAGAAGTTGCGGGCATAAACTACTCTCCAGTGAGATAGGCAAAAGCGGATACTGCCAAGTTCAAGATAAAGCAACCTATGAATGTCCCTGTCACAGCATTTGATGCAGCATGTCGTACATCATTTGTAGCCAAGCCGGAAGCTATACCAAGAAATACACCAATGGTTGGATTTACAAATATGAGCTTCGCGAAGTAGACCACAAGATCTTTATTGTCTATCGACAGACGAGCCGGCTCGAGGAAATCACTAACTGAACTGCAGCCAAGCAGTGGCGCAATCAATGCAGCTGTTACGAAGCCAGCAACCAGTCCGTATCCACTGAGTGGAATCGACATGGCTACGGCGGCCAAATATCTTGTGAGAATGAAACTCGAAGGCACTTCAGCTGAAAGATATTGTTCCTTATATAGCAATACTTCTTCGCTGATAAACGCAGACACGCGTGCGCACCATGCAGTGCTCACGGTCATCGGTCCGAGTTCTCTCAAAAGTCCGAGAGAAATTACTGCACCAGCTAAGTCTTCTGCCCCATACTTTTTCAATTCAATGACACATTGAATTGTCAACGCAATCGAAACAAATACAGCTGACAGAACTACGAAGTGAAGCGACTCTTGTCCTAACCAATGACAATACGCGCGAAACTCTTGCCAATGCAAATCGCGCAGTCCGGTGATCGAAAAACACCGAACAAAACTTCTGCTCGCCAATCCGAACGGCGCAAACCAATATATAAGTTCGGCGCCAGAACCAGCAGTCTTCACGTTTTTTTTGCGGCCTCATATATGGATAGTCACTGGACGCGAAGATACAAGGTTAGTTTCATTTTGTTTGCAATTGAATCGAAGTTTTTTCTCAGTGATTTGAAAACTGCAAACTTCAAGTTTGCGCAAATGCTCATCAATACTGACTCTTCATAAAGCATCAATTTCATCGAACAAACACTTCTATTCTTTCTTCTGCACAAAGCTGGGAACCTAACTCTACTAGGTCCGTCTCGCACGCCAGGTAATGCAACCAACACGTTAAGGATCGGTGATACGCGATGGACAAAAAATCGAGATCAGGAATCTCTTATTTAGCAATTGCAGTAGTCGGCATAGCTACTACATGCTCGATTGCTATAGCTCAACAAGCTGCAGTTACAGCAAGCAGCACAACTGTGATTACAGCTTGCGGAGAATTGTTTGCGATTGATTCCAATGCAGACAAAATGACTGCCAAGACACGCACTGAAATCGTCCAGAAGCGGCTCGACGATGCTCTCGTTGCAGCAAAAGACAGAACGCCTTCTGCCGTAAAAGTGCAAATTCTCAATCGTAATCCAGTAGTAACACTGGATAACTACCTTATCGTCACAGCAGATGGAAACAGCGCTGCTCGTGCACGATTGACACAGCTTCAACTAGCTGAAAAATGGGCTGACAGCATCAGACAGTGTCTCGCACACACCGATGAAGTCAACAAATACATTTCTATGCTAACCGGCAAATTCGAGAAGAAGGTCGCCGTAGCAGAAACGCTTGAGGCTGGTGAAGTAGCGGTATGTCCTTCTGAAATGCTTATGCCAATCTCTCTGGCAGCACCTATCGCTTGCGATGGAGCAGGTCTTGGAGATCATGTAGAAGCAGTGATCACTCATGATGTGCCTCTTCGTCCGAAGTTCGACAGCTACATTCCAGCAGGCTCGAGAGTGCTTGGCGAAATCAAAGATGCCAATCTTTATGTACCTAACAAATTCGCTGGAAAAGACGGAATCACAGTCTCGTTCTACGAAATCAGATTGCCTGACGGCAAAACCATTCCAATCACCGGACACATCTACGGTGGCCTCAATGATTGGAGAATGGTTCACATCAAACCGACTACAGCAGAACACGTCAACTCAGTAGTGATGGAAAAAGATGATGCGATGTATGTCAACATCAACCTCGCTCCGAAAAATGGCGTCATCGTCGGCGGTTGGAAGACTGCACCAGTAGACGAACAAACTCAAACAGCGTTCAGACGCATGGTAATCAAGCGTCATCCGGGTCTGCTCGTTCCATCAGGTGAGCCCATGATGATGCAACTTTCAGGAACTACAAGCATTGCCTTCGCACGGCAATCTACCCTCTAATTTTCGACAAGGAGTTTACGGTTATGTCTAGACAAGGAAATAATATGTTCATCGCCGCTTGCATTGCAGTAGCGATGTGCGCACCGGCAGCAATGGCTGGATTCCACGAAGGCAATGCTGTGACCTTCGACGGAGAGACAGCGTTCAAGTTGGGGGATGCCTTCGGCTACTCCGCTGAACAACGTGCATGGCAAGCTCAAGATGCACTCGATAATGCATTGGTTCTCGCCAGCGACACTTCTCCGTCAGCCGTAAGAATCGAAAGATTGAACGGCGCGGTAGTGATCACATTGGACGGACGGAAAGTTGCAACTGTTGATGCAAATAGCGCAAACAGAGAAGGTCTTTCGGTAGATGCTCTCGCCGACAAATGGGCGAGCAGCCTCAAGAATTTCCTTTCCGACAGCGCACGTACACAAAGCTATCTCTTGTCGTTGAAGAATCCACATCAAGTAGAAGCTAACGTAGCAGTCGTAGAAAGAAAACTCTACGCACCTGCTGGCACAACTCTTCCGATCGTGCTGACAAGCGCGCTCAGTCCTGCCACCATCAAGTCGGCAGATATAGTTGAAGGCGTAGTGCACGAGCAAGTAGTGTTGGGTAACTATGCGATTCCAGCCGGTACGAAAGTAATCGGTAAGGTTGCCGAAATCAGACCGGATACCTACACAGTGAAGTTCGATAGGCTAATGACCCCGAGCGGATCTGATATGCCGATTACTGCATCTCTGGTAACTACATACTCAGTGATGGCAGCCCCATCTGAACCATATCTGGTATCAACCTATGCAATCCCTGCGGGATCTGCAAATGGTCAACCGTTGGTCGATGGAAGAATTCCAGCTCACGTTGGACTAGGCGCCGTTGCTGACAGCAACCCGAAAGTGGTAGTTCTCACCCGTGACAGTTCAATCCTGACTGCAAGTCAGCCATTGACGATCATGTTTGAAGAAGCCACACCGGTTTCCGTAGTGTCGATTGGACACCATCACGGAATGTAAAACGTATTCATCCGAACACGTAGAGGGTGAGGAAGAGCACATCTGTGCTCTTCCTTTTTGCATGCAAAACTAAAATGCGGGAACTAAATCGCCCTTGACTCATCTTGTTCTACACAACGGAGAAAACCGTATGAATAGCTATGTGACCAACATTCTCTGTCTGCTCATTGCAGCAAGCACATCAGTAATTCCTGCGTTTTCTTTTGACAATTGGTTCAAAAGATGGGACGCAAATCACGATGGGCAGTGGAGTTGGTCTGACTTCAGAGCAGCAAACAGGGACTGGTCCTTTAGACATCGCCGTGGACAAACATTCGATGATTCCGAGATTCGGCGCATGTTTCGATTGTGCGACCGAAACGGTGATGGACACGTAAGTGCGCAAGACGTCCAGTTTTTGCACAAACGGTGGAATTGAGATGCAAAAGGAACTGTTAGATACTCAGCCTCAAAATGAAGTGAGTGATGCTGCGCAGCCAAGCGGCATAGAAACACCATCACTGCCCTCGCTCATTCCTGGTTGGATACTTCTGATCGCGACGGTTCTATCGCTTTTGTACTTCGCAACTGCCATGCCGGGGCAGCGCAATTCGCAAGCGGTGCCGCAGCAAGACAGCGCCTTTCCAGATGCCTCGACTATGCCTAAGCCTTAGTCAAATCAAACTCTAAGCGACCCGAAGCTCTATGCCGCCACCGATGTCTTCTCTCGATTCGGTGGATTTTTCGACATCTGCAGCGACTCGTAAATACTTGTTCTTACGAGCCATATTGCATGTTCCAGCCCCTTCTGATTGTCGATCTGATACTCTTGCCACAAATCCAATAGTCTTATCGGTTGCGCCGATTCAAACCATGCAACGCGTGTGCCTTTGGCAGATGCTTTGCCAAAAACGAGTGACTCCAAACGATCTACTATTCTCCAAGCCAAATCCACTGTAAAAGGTCTTTGCTGCACAGTGTTTGCCAATATCAGGAGTTCTTGCAATCTCTTCAAATCGCGCCTCGAGGACGCCGCGCGTTCAACAATCTCGTCTTTTAAAGTCTCACCGAACCGGCTGCCGAAGATTGGACCTCGATTCTTCAACCTTCTCAGTTGTCCTTTGACCGAGTACAAGTAGCGGGCCTCTGAGCCAGAAGCGCCTATGTGCACACCATTGGCTCTTGCGATGGCTTCGGAGGCTCGTTTGCACAACTCAAGCAATCGAAGATGCGGAGCATTGGAAGAACTTTGAATACCATATCGTTCTTCCAGGTGGTCGATAAAGCAACTCAAAATCCGAACAACCCTGTCTTCCAAATCGAGTCGTTGCCACGAGAGATTGAGCGCCGACTCTAACTTGAAGATCGCCTTGTCGAGCGGCATTAGCGCATCCGGCTTCACCTCATAGTAGATCGACAAAGGCAGCAAATACACTGACTCGCCACCGTCGTTTTGAAGCTGCGATTGAGCTTCGAAAATGTTTCGAATTCCGTCTTCTTTCAAAGGCAAGATTGCGTCATCTCGCCCTGTGACATCGCCTTCGGGAAACATTATGAGCTTTCGATCGCCGCGAGCGACAAGTTCTATCGTTGCCCTTTTGGATAGCTCGTCTTTCGGCTCACCACGAATTACCGAATAACAGCCACTGTGTTGCATGAAGAATCCCCGGCTGCCAAACTCTCTGTCGAAAAGCTCACGGGCAGCCAGATAGTAGAAATCTTCACCACATAGCTTAGACAAAGCAAAAACGGCTACAGGATCTGATCTGTCGCAATGATTCACCAAAATCACTGTTTGTTTTCCAGCAAGGCTGCGTACGGTATTGATGCAATTTCTTGATGCTCGAACTTCCATATGCTGCTGGCTGAGCGCGATTGGCAGAATCAGTTTGAGGAAACTCAACACCGGAGTGTGACTTATTGGAGGGATAAAATCTGAAGCCATAACTGTGCCTCCACGTGCAAGATAGACTGCGCGAAGGTTGAGCTGGTTCCCGAAGATGTGCTGTTTAGGCTGGCGCCGTGTATCTTTCTTCAATGGCCGCCCTGATGCGAGCCCTGCTTTCTCTAGGCGATATGTCCTTTTGGAGTTCGACTTTCGCTGCTTCAGTTGCCAACTCGTCATCCTTTATGATCTCGCGAAACCATCGAGAATAGTCACGCTGAGCCAAATGATGCATCCATGTATCGTCATCGACTCCATCAGCTATTTGTGTAAAGAGGGTCAGGTTCTGCACGCGCAAGTTTAGGCGTGATTCCGGACCGCGGAAATAGAAGCTGCAGTGCTCCGGCAGCTCGCCGGCAGCATATTTCCGTTTGTGACGAATTCTGTCGATGTCAGAGAGTTCTAGTTCAACTACTTCGGCAGGATCTTCAGTTTGCCTAAACCAGACTAAACCTTGTCCTTTAGGAAGCCGCTTGTTGAGCGCCGGTCCGTTATATCGAATGTTGCAGCTTCGAGCAAATCCTCGCAGTGTTTCGTCAGGTCGATCGCCAACTGCGATCACAACATCGACTGACTTGAGAATCTCAGGAGCAACTCGTTCTGGATGAACAGTAATCATGACAATCGGTCTGAGATCTTTCGGGCTGATGATCGATGCTTTCTGCCATTCAGAGGGGAACAGATGATGAGCCTCGTCCACGACGATCCAGTGAGGTCGAGCATACGTTCCACGCAGTTCTAATAGTCTGGGCAGAAGGGTTGTAAACAATACTGGACGGTCTTCCAGTGGCACACCCAGGAGATTGACGATGCCGCTTCTGTCAGGACTACTGAGCAATTGAAAGAGCTCTTCCATTATTGGTGCTCTGTTAGTATCACCAAGCACAATCGCATTGTCGAACGGCTCATAATCACCCTCGGGATCGATCAGGCAGAACTGGTAGCCACCTTTCGAGAGCCGATCGATGATACCGAGTGTGGCGCTCGACTTGCCACCTCCGGAGACACCACAAATGAGAATTCCAGTGCAGCCCGGATCGATTTTTACCTCGTCTCCACTTTCCAATTTCTTGCCCAAAGTGATGAAATGCCTTGACGGACTCATCGACGTTAAGTCGTCTGCCAGCAACTTTTCTATGAGTTGAATAACTCCACGGCCTCTATCGCCTTCGGTAACAAAGTCCGCCCGTTCTTTGACAGCCGGAAGTGCATTGCTGACCGCAGCGCAGAATTCGCACGCACTCATAAAGGCGTGATCATTTTCGGCGTCACCTACGCCGACGACATTGTGATTGGACAGTCCAAGCTCGAGAAGCGCAGCCTGCAACCCCGTCCACTTGTTCACGCCGGAGGGAAGGAGCATAACCGCACCTTTGTTAAAGATAATTTGCATTTCCAAACCGAGTTCGCGAATCTTCTTCAACATCGGAACATCGTTGGGTACATGGGTAGCAATAATGCGTCGACCAATGGAAAGGGGTTCCATCTTGAGTTGACGCAACGCGGTGATCAAGACGTCAGATGGTTCTTCACAAAGACAGCGCTCTTCTTTGGTCTTAGGGTTGAACACGACCGCACCGTTTTCAGCAACGATGCGATCAAAAATTGCATACTCAGGAAAAACTTGGCAGAGATCAACAAGCTCACGTCCAGTGACAAGTATTAGCTTTCTGCCTGATGCACTCAGCGCTTCCAATGACTTAATCACCGCGGGCTCAACGCTACCGTGCGTCGCGATGGTTCCATCATAGTCCGTTGCCAGGGCTAGATATCGCATGGTTTATTGTCTTGTCTAATCACTAACTGTTCCGACAGAATCAGATGCAGACTCCTTGTTCACCTTCGTGCCAGTCGGCACCATGGCAGCAGATCGATGAGTTCTTTCAAGACTTGCAACAAGTCTCTCATCATCGTCGCTAACAATCTTGTCTACGCCTTTCACAACACCTTTTGCCATTTTTGTTCCACCTGAAGCCACACCTTTCGCCACTCGCTGTCCGCTGGTGCAGACAACATGTGCAAGGCCTGTCACACCCAACTTCTTAGCGGCGGCTTTGGACAAATCCAAAACGCGTTTCTTGACGAATGGCCCCCTGTCGTTCACCTCCACTTCGCACTCATTTCCATTATCTAGATTTCTGACGAGAAGCTTGGTTCCAAACGGCAGAGTTCGGTGAGCACAAGTGAGTTTATTCTGGTCATAGATGTCTCCAGAGGCGGTTTTGCGCCCGTGAAACTTGGACGCATAAAACGAGGCAACTCCTTTGAAGAAGTGACCTACGCCTCTGCCGGCTCCCTTTTCCGCACAGTATGCCGATGTTTGACACATGGCAAATGATGAGAACAGCGCGATTAGCACAATACCTAATAGTCGTTTGATATTTCGAATATTGTGCATAAGAATCCTGATGCAATGAGCTTGCGCTCATGCACTTTGTCGCCTTTCGCATGAGGAGACACGGATACGGCAGTTTGGTTCCCAACATGAGAATGCTCGAAACTGCCGTCGTTACAATCATGCCCAATGCTGCCGCAACACGTTATCAAGTACTTATATTGGTTCTACCTTTTATATCTATTTATTTGGACAAAAATGCACGTCGCCACACAGAAGCTTCATGGGCTGGTCCTGAAGAGCCATACATTCGAGTTGCCCGTCGATTACAACAATCAAAGTGGTCCTAAGCTGACGGTGTTTGCGCGCGAGGTTTCGTCAACAGAACACAAAAAAGTCGATGACCTTCCTTGGTTGATTTTCTTTCAGGGGGGTCCGGGATTTCAGTCGCCAAGGCCTTTTCGTAAAGATGGTTGGCTTAAGCGCGCAGTCAAGGATTACAGGGTTCTTCTTCTCGATCAAAGAGGAACGGGTCTAAGTACACCAATCAACTACCAAACACTAAAGAATTTTTCTGATGCGACAACGCAAGCTGAGTATTTGATGAATTTCCGCGCGGACAACATTGTTCGGGACGCGGAGGAGATTCGCAAACAGCTAGTTGGTCCGGACAAAAAATGGACGGGTCTCGGTCAAAGTTATGGCGGCTTTTGCTTGACGCACTATCTCTCTGCGGCGCCGGAAGGCTTGGAGGCTGCCATCATAACTGGTGGCATACCACCACTCAACGCTCGACCTGATGACGTGTATAGAGCAACATATAAAAGAGTAGTGGACAAAAACAAGAAATTCTACCAACGCTTCCCAGATGATGCAGCACGCATTCGAGAAATTGTAGACGTGCTAAAGCAAGGAGAGGTTGCGCTTCCTTCGACTGGAACTCTTACACCAAGACGATTTCAGCAGCTGGGAATTATGTTCGGTATGCAGCAGGGAATGGAGCAGCTGCACTTTTTGATCGAGGATGCATTTATTGAAGTCAACGGTAAGAAGGAACTGAATTACAGTTTTCTGCGCAGCGTTGAAGAACTTTCTCACTTCGAGACAAATCCCATTTATGTAGTCTTGCACGAAGCTATTTACTGTCAGCGTCGAGCTTCCGCGTGGTCAGCAGATCGTGTCAAGGCGGAGTTTCAAGAGTTTGATGAGGACGCATCGAAGTTCTACTTCACTGGTGAAATGATCTATCCGTGGATGTTCGAAGACTTCAAGTTTCTTGCTCCCTTCAAAGAATCAGCAGAGATTTTAGCGCAGTATCAATTCTGGCCGGATCTCTATAATGTAGACAAACTGAGGGAAAACAAGGTTCCTGTGGTCGCGGCAGTTTACTACGATGACATGTATGTTGAAACAGGTTACACGGAGCATTCAGCCCGGAATATCGCGAGTTCAAAATTATGGATCACCAATGAATACGATCACGATGGGATTCGACAAGATGGGGCGCGTATTTTGGATCGCTTATTGCAGATGCTGCACGGAGAAATCTAGTTTTACGAATCACAGCGAAGTTTCATGGCAGTGTCTAAGGAGATTGAACGATGAGCAAAACAGACACAATAACCGTTTACGAGAAACCAACATGCTCCAAATGTCGAGAGGCACTAAAGCTAATCAAGGAACATGGTTTCGAATTCGACAAAATCAACTATTACACGGACCCGCTCAGCGCAAACAAACTAAAAGAACTGCTCAAAAAGATGGGCATCCCAGCACGAGACCTTTTGAGAACTACCGAATCCATTTATAAAGAGCTTGGTCTAGCCAAAGCTGACCTTAGCGACAAGGAATTGATTGATCTCATGGTGGAACATCCGGACCTGATTCAACGCCCGATAGTCGAACGAGGCGATCGCGCCGTGCTTGGCCGTCCAACCGAAAATATCAACGCCATATTGAAATAGCGCGTGTGAGTTTCAATTCATCCACAGTTAGTGAAGTGATCTGATCACTGCAATTTAAACGCGTCTGCATCTTAGACTCTAAGTATTCACGCAGCTCCTGCTAAAGCATGGAGTGTGCCATTGCGTGCCTTGCTAGAAGGAAAATCAATGACTATTTGGACACTGGCCAAGCGATTAGCTGGCTGGTATCTTAGAATCGCATCTGGTGGCACACCATTTGTCGGATATTCGGCAATTCTTGCTTGGAGCATGCTCTACGGCTCTGGTGTTTGGCTGGTTTGCCAGCAACTTCACTGTGAACTCCACCTATCACTAGGCGTCACAGTGTGGGCAGTGAGAATTGTTCACATCATCGTCAATGCCAGAATGAGAATCGCGGTAGTTACTCGAAAGCTGATCAACTCAAGCACTTTGATGGTGAGGCGCGTTCAACAATTTTCTTAACACTTTTGTCCCCCAATTGTCACTTTTCTCCCGGAAACCCAATACAGTCGAGAACATTCGGGATTTTCCCATGCCATAAAGTCTCAACTTAGGGTATAACACTCTGACACCCGTCTATGCAGCGGAAGTGCCAGACACTTCTTGTTGCTGGAGCAACTTTTGAATTCTCACGCTCGCGCATTGCAAATAGTCTGTGGAGCTCTCATCGTAGCGCAGGGCTTGCTTCAAACCGCAGCAAGAGCCGAGTCCTCCAATGGTTCCTCGCCTCAATCAAAACGTTCCAGCAATCTTGTGTACGATCGAAATCTGCTTGGAGCGCTTGAGTCGGCAAAGTTCTCGCTCACAGGGCGCGAATTTAAGCAAGCTGAAAGTAAGTTTCGCGACATCATCAATAAGTATCCGGCCTATCCAGACGGATACGAAGGAATAGCGACATGCCGCGCCGCCATCAAGGATTTTCGTGGAGCGAAATTCTACTATGAGTTGGCGCTGAGCAAAAATCCAAAATCATTGAAGACACTGGCAAGCCTCGCCAAGCTTTACGATGAACAGGGCGACCGAGAAAATTGCATCAATTGTTTTCGTAAGCTCGTAGCTTCGGACAACACGAAAACGAATTGGTTGATTCTAGGAGATGTTTATGCAAGATACGGCGACCGCGAAAACTCTTTGAAGTGCTATCAAAAGGCACTGACACTAAAACCGAACGATGCCGATGTTTGGGTAGCGCTAGGTTTTCACGCAATCGACTCGAACAACTTCAAAGAGGCTGAGCAGCGCTTTCAAAAGGCATTGAGTTGCGACAGCAAGAATAAAGAGGCGAAGCATCAACTTGCAAAAATTCTGCTCAAGCAAGGCAGAATCGATGAAGCAGAAAAACTGTTTGTGGAGCTTGTCACCGCATATCCAAAAGGCGAGTTTTGGACGGAGTTCGGCATTATCGCAATAAAGAAGGATGATCTGCGAGCCGCGGAAGAACGATTTTCAATGGCTCTCACACTGTTCCCAAACAAACCTCAGAATGTCTTGAACTGGGCGGTCATATTGGAGATGAAAGGTCAGCCAAAAGAAGCTGAGGCTTTCTATCGAACAGCAATAAAAATTGCGCCAAACTATTTGAGTGCGCATTTGGGATTAGGGCAACTACTTCTTGAAGCTGGGCGACTTAAAGAAGCACGTGAAGAATTCAATCGTGTGACGGTGTTAGCCCCTTCCAACATGGATGGCTGGTTCTTTATGGGAGTCGTGTGCAGTGAACTCGGGGAGTCTCACAAGGCAATCGATTGTCTTCAGAAAGCGATTAGACTACAACCCAATAACGTCAATTTGATGTGCGACTTAGCCACAGCGTATCGCCAATCGGGTGAAAAGAAACGTGCTGAGCAAGTTGCAAGACGAGCGTTGCAGATGGCACCAAAGTCGGAAGCAACTCTTTGCACATTTGGTGTCGCTCTGCTCGATTTGAAGCGATACGACGAGGCAATCAAGTGTTTTCAG
The DNA here is from genome assembly GCA_964478655.1 of uncultured Candidatus Obscuribacterales bacterium. GTDB lineage: Bacteria > Cyanobacteriota > Vampirovibrionia > Obscuribacterales > Obscuribacteraceae > CAYZJR01. The sequence continues at coordinate 71,413 of CAYZJR010000006.1, read as the reverse complement.
ACTGCCACCAAGCTGTTTCCCAAGAGAGCCTCTATATGGAACAACCTCGGCGCTGCCGAAACTCTAAACGGTGATCTGAAGAAAGCAGAGATAGCCTTTCGCAAGGCCATCGCAATAGACCCGAAATATATGAAGGGTTGGGCAAATTTAGCAACGATACTTGAACAATCCGGAGATCGCGAAGGCGCAAAGAAAGCGCTTGCAGAGGCTGCAAAAGGTCGGGCGCAAGATCACACTCTTCTTTACGATGTCGCTCAGTCTCTTGAGCGCCTGGGTGAACAACGACTCGCTGTCGATGCAAGAAAAATCGGTCTCGACAAAGAACCGGACGAAGCGGATCTTTTGATGTCCATTCCATATTTCACGCAGCAAGCTTCGGAAGCCGACGCGAGACGAACAAGCGGCAAATCAGCTCGCAACAGAAGGGGCGGATAAGACGATAAGCCCACCGGGTGCTACGTTTAATAGGTTTGCACGATTTTTTCACGTTGCTGAACCTATTCTGTCCGTGCAGCCGCCAAAAAAATGCAGATTCTCTCGATTATGGAGTAACACCATGTCCAACCCAGCCTTAGAAAGTTCAGTGGATGCACCACGTAACGCAGCAAGTGATTCCGCGGCGGCGGCAAGACAGGCGCTAAGCGATGATGCGCAAAGACCTCATGCCCCTATGAGCCACTTCAATGTTCATCGTCAGCGCGAAGGCGACAACACCCTCACTCATTACCCAAACGGCGTCGAAATCAATAGAGGCGGTCCTGCCCTCGGAATGGAGCCCCCACCCGGCGGATCCGTTGGTACTGACGAACAGCACAGAACCATCCTCAAGGATGCAAAAGGAAAAGTTGTAGCAAGACTGGACGCCGACAAAACAGTTCACGTTTACACCAAAGATGGTGAATACATCGAAAAGCCGAACGGAAAGATTCAGTTTAAGTCAAACGAAGAACTTGAAGGTGGCGATCTTTGGGCCAAACAAAAGACCGGCAAAGTAACCAAAGACAAACTGGAAGACTACGGTGTTTCAACCGACGGCAAGACATACAAGTTCAACAACGGTATTGAATATACCCCAGGAAAAGACATGGTGAGCCTTTCTTCGGAACATCCAAACGCTCAGAAAAACGAAGAAAGAGATGCGGAAGGTCGATTGATCAAAACGACCTACACCGAAAACGGAAAAGTGCTCTTTACCAGAGATAAGGATGGTGTGCACGTTCCTACAGAAAACGGTGTGACGACAATCAATCAAGCTGGACAAGTGAAATTCGAAAAGAATCCTCCGGCCGGTCTTCCTAAAGTCGACATCATCGATGATAAGAAGAAGGAAAAACCGATCACAGATCCGTTCGATCCTCGCTGCAACAACGGAGATCCGCTGTGCGGTCTAGATCTCGGCAACAGCAAGATGTAACCGATTCTCTAGTTTTTAGCCAACGCACAGAAGAGAGCTCGCCCAACTAGCTCTCTTCTTTGTTTGTGGTTGCAGCTGATGAAATCTAAGCTTCCAGAAGAATTTCTTCGAGGCTCTCGAGATCACCTGAATTCAATGTCGAACTATTGCCTTTCAGTTTCTCGAAAAGCTCTTCGCCATCTTGCTCAGTGTGTTCGGTAGCACATCCAGGATGCAAATATCCTGCACCCTTGCGTTGGAAAAATCCTGTGTCTAACTCAGTTTCAACCGCAATTCTAAATTCGCCCTTCTCAATTTTTTCACCACACGAAATGCATGATGATCGAGAAGTCGGTGCATGTTCTGCATAAGGATACGATGTTGGTTTTTCCGTCTTCTTCGATGATGAGGCAGTCTGCAATAGTTCCTCTTTATTAGGAACCTCGAGTTCGGTACCCTCCAAAGCTTCTTTTAAAGCGCCTGGCTTCTTTTGTGCGCCGCACGCTAGATGATGCCAGCGAAAGGTCATTTCTCCTTCGGCAAACGCATTGGGCACCTCTTCGCCCAATCGAAGTTCACCTTTGGCAATCGGCTGCTTGCAACTGCGACAACTTGCACGACCGGATTTCGCTTCTTCAATGATGTGGCCCATCGCAACAACCTCCTTGTGCGGGTGGGATCTCCGAGTTTCTTGAGTCCTGATTTCGGTTGCAGGATTCTAGCACGGCACCCCCGATTCTTTTACAAGTTTTGCGGGGCAACCAAGCTGTTCAGGAAAATCGACGTGAAAGGCGGTAACATGGATTAGAGGCGATTGACAACATACAGGACTTTGGCAATGCGCAGAAAAATTGTCAGAACCGCAGCTATAACCCTTGCAACCATGGCGGCATTTTCGCTGATGCCAGTTTACGGCGCCCCCGCAAGCTTTCAGGAGGCACAAGCCGACTACAATGCCGGCAGATACGCACAGGCACTATCTAAATTCGAACCGTATGCCGCCAAGTATCCGAGCAATCCCCTAGTCAGGTACTACTTGGGATTGTGTCACCTCGCGTTGAAGCACAATCCACAAGCCAGGCAAGAGTTTCAGTTCGTGTCAACATGCGCTGATGCAAAGCTGGCGTCACAAGCCAAGACTGGATTGGCGCAACTGGACAAACTTGGCGGAATCTCCGGCGGACCTGTTGCGGCGGCGCCTCCCAGCGCAAGTTCGCCATCCGCTTCGGGTGGTGCACAACAACCGTCGCCTGCAATCAAGGGCAAACTGAAAAAGGTTATTGAATTCTATGCCGATTGGTGAAAACCATGCACAATTCTTGCGCCCGTGCTTGGCGCAACAAAACCAAAGTTCAGAAGTGTGCAATTTGAAGAAATAAACATCGACGATCAAAGTCAAGCTGAAATCGTTCAACGCTACGGCGTGAAAGGTATTCCACGCCTTGTGTTTCTCGACGATAAAGGAACAGTCCTGTACAACGGCGGCGCGCCCTTGGACGAAGGTAACTTGACCAAGTTGATCGGGCAATTCGCAAACTAGTTTATTTCTGATCGAATCTCTTCAGAAAAGAATGGACAGACAAGTTAGTCTGCCATCCATCTTTTGAAACTCCGATGTATTGATCGTCATGACTTTCAAACCATGCGCTTCCAGCATGGCGACTGTCTTAGGAGAGTTATGAGGCACCAAAACATTACCGTTGAAACTAAGGCAATTGGCAGCACAGTGCTCTTCAGGAGGAACGATAATTTTCTTCGGAACATTTGCGAAAAATGGAAGAGACACAATTTCGTCCAAGCCAATAATGCATTTGTCGTCAATGTTACTGACTGCAGTCTTTAGGTGAATGAAACGCTCGACCGGTACCAAAGATGCGCTCATCCCGCGACTCTTAGCTATTTCGGTCAATTGACGTGCTCCATCATCATTCGTTCGTTTTGAAACACCTATGAACAAGTGTGTTCCAACCCGCATTATGTCGCCACCGTCAACGGTGCCCGGCGAGGCGATGCGTTTTATCTTCATGTAGCGAGAAAGTGTTTCGCCAACAACCGCTTCCTCTCCCTGTCTAGACTCGTGCCCAAGCCGCGTCACAACCGCCGTATCACCAACAATAATGGCGGCGTCTTCTACAAAACAACAATCAGGATGTTCCAAGTCTTCATCAAGTGATATCACCTCAACACCACAACTTTCAATCATCTGACAGTAATTTTCGTGCTGCGAGATTGCGAGGTCAAAATCGGGAGCGCCAAGATTAGCCTCAGTTACACCTTCGCAGAAATTCTTGCCGGGTCTGCGAACAAGTGCTTTTGAAATAGTCACGAAATCACCTTATTGCTGATGCGTCGATCGTGCGAGGTATTGTATCAGCAATCAGGTGAGGGTGAATGTGCGACTGCGTTCGAGACTCAATTCGCAACGCGGTTAGAATGCTTGAAACATTGATAGTTGGCCGTTTCAGAATCGCTGTAATTATCATGCCTTCAAGCGAACACAAGACCCAAAATATGGCAAGTGCAGGAAGGATAGTGGCGTTACGAGTTGTCCAATAGGCGATCAATCCGAAAAACATCAAATAAGCCATGCATCGAGTAAATGTACTGTGGTAAGCAGGAAATTGTTGAAACTTCCGGTATGACAGGATCAGGTGAGCGACTTGCGCAGCAGCTCCACAAATCAAGACTGGAACGCACTTTCCGACGTCTGCACCACAGTTTAGCGACAAGAATATAAAGACTGAAACGTAGAGACTGAGATCTGAGATGCTGTCGAGTCGCGCACCAAAATCGGTGCACCAGTTGAAGCGACGCGCAATAAATCCGTCGAGCATGTCTGACACTCCTGCGGCAATGAACAGCGCAAGGAAGTGCGGAACGGCTTGCCCCAACATGCATTCGACAATCAATACGACTGCCGCAATGAGACGAATGCTGGTAATAATGTTTGGCAGGTTTTTCATGCAAGACAGCATAATCGCTAATCGATCGCGAATTGCAGACGATTCAACACCTTGCAAATTGTTTGGTGATACCTTGGTTATGGATTTGATGATTCGACCTTCACCTTCTTCAGGTCGGTGAAAATCAAGCTTCCTTCAGCTCCATTCGATTCTTCGATGCGCGCAATTGTTCCTGCAATATGAACCTTCGCAGCGTCGGATCTTCGAATTGAAAGGAAGGTAATTTCGGTATTCATCAAAAAGGTTTTGGCTGTTCCACTAACATCGAGATTCACAGTTGAACTCTTGATGCAGAGGTCGTTTCCGCGAGATTCTCCGAGAGTGAACTGCGCCTGACTTCGAACTTGCGCTTCGCAAACATCAACTTTGCCTTCGCACAGGTGAACAGAGCCAGCTTCACTAACACGCACGGAGGCGTTCGCACAGTTCAGTGTGTTCACTTCAATGTCGCCCTGCACGGCCGCTTCCGCAACAAGCGACGAACACTCAAGCTTTTCAACCTTTATATGGGCTCCGTTGCTTGCGGACAAAACACAAGGTGCAGTGACGTTCTTTAAATCTACGGTTCCTCTTCCGGTCGCATTGACCCTCAATTCGGTACCGACCCAACCGTCGACCTTAGTTGCAAAGGAAGAGTGCGTTTGCAAGTTGAGCGAAGCACGATTTTCTTCAGGAACAAGAATTTGAATAACATCAAGTTCGCTGTCATTCCCTGGTAAAGGAGTCATAGGTGCCGCTTTTCGCCCATTGACGAAAATGCCTTCCTGATTCATTTCGACACCTGATTGGCCCGGCTTTGAAACCTTTCTTTCGAGCCGAACAGATCTTCCGTTTATCGTTATGCCGTCGACGGAAATGTTGATCTTGCAATCGCCAGGCACGGTACCCATGCCCATATAGTTATTGCCGTTCTGCGTGCGATAAATGCCAGGAGTGCATTTTGCATATTCAGTTTGTTTAACTGTTCCACTGTCATCGACTGTCCAATGTTTCGGATAATTCACTTTGATCTCGATGCTGTCCCGCTTTTCATGCTTAATTAGGACATCAGCAGTGAGCACGTCGAGCGACAATTGCTTACATGAAGACGGCAATTTCAGAGCAGTCTTGAGCTCACTCAATCCTTGTGAACTGGCTTTAGGTTTACGTTCTGCAGCTTGCACAGGCGGGGCAGGAAATGCAGTGATCAGAAAAACAATCGCAAAAAGGCTGGCGAATCTCTTCATGTAACTTTGCTCAAGAGGGGTCATTACAAGCTACGAGAGCCCTTTCAGGTTTAGGAAGTTTAATTTTAAGCGCATCGGAGTGTAAATGTATATCCTGCGGTATTGCGTGGCATAATATTCGGGTATCAGTTCTGGCCTTTGTTCTCAACTTCGAATTTCGAATTTTGTTGATGAGCTCTGTGGGTCGAAGTTTGAGGATAAATGAACAACAAGCTTTTCATTGGAAACCTTTCTTACACCGTTGGCGAAGACGAGCTCAATCAGCTCTTCAGCCAGTTCGGCAACGTCACTTCTGCAGTCGTTCCTAAAGACAGAGACACAGGCAGATCGCGTGGTTTCGCATTTGTTGAGATGCAATCACAATCAGAGGCAGAAGCAGCCATCAAAGGGCTACATGGACATCAGTTGTCCGGTCGCGAAATGAAGGTTGGTCTTTCACAACCAAAACCGCGCAATAGCAACCGCTACTAAATTCTGAGCAGGTTCAATAATTAACAAAGCACTTGTGGATGTGCACAGTGCTTGTCAGGGCTTGCCCACGTATCATTGAAGCGTTGATATATCCAATTCAACCCTCGGGGATATCGAGATGCGTCATCGACAATTCCTCGTGACTTGGATAACCTGACTGCATGCAAACTATTGGAACCCCCTCGCAGTCCATTTCTTCGGACAAAGTCTCTTCGCCCCAACTCGCCGACGTTTTGTCCAGGCATTGGGGCATTCAGGCTTTAAGACCTCTGCAAGAACCGGCTATTCGTGCCGTTCTCGAAGGCCGTGATTCATTAGTCGTCATGCCAACTGGTGGGGGAAAGTCTCTCTGTTACCAGGCACCAGCTGTGGTGCGGGGAGAAACTACCGTTGTTGTTTCTCCTTTGATCTCGTTGATGAAAGATCAAGTTGATGGTTTGCGTTCGTCTGGAATAAATGCAGTAAGGCTTGATTCGACGCTAGTGTTGGCAGAGCGCCAAGCCGTAGAGCGCGAGATTCGAGAGAGGCGAGCGCAACTAGTGTTCGTGTCGCCAGAGCGACTGGTGCAGCCAGAATTTTCAGCTCTGCTAAAAGACGTTGGAATCAAAACATTTGCAATCGATGAAGCGCACTGCATTAGCCACTGGGGACACGACTTTAGACCGGAATATCGACAGTTGCGATACCTGCGCGACAACTTTCGCGACGCCTCGATTCATGCGTACACAGCTACGGCGACAGAACGAGTTCGCAATGACATACTGACCCAACTCGGGCTGCGCGACCCTGAAGTCCTCGTCGGTAATTTCGATCGATCAAACTTGACCTATCGAGTTGCGCAACGCAGTTCGAACTCACTAGGTCAGATCACCGAAATTTTGGCGCGCCATCGCGGTGAAGGCGGCATCATATATTGCATCAGCCGAAACGAAGTGAACGAACTCGCAGCGAAACTAGCACAAGCCGGAGTCAAAGCGCTTCCGTACCATGCCGGAATGAGCGCGGATCAACGCTCAGCTACGCAAGATGCTTTTGCAACTGAGGCATGCGATGTCGTCGTTGCTACAGTGGCATTCGGCATGGGGATAGACCGCTCAAACGTTCGGTATGTGTTGCACACTGGTATGCCGAAGTCACTGGAGCACTATCAGCAAGAAACCGGAAGAGCCGGTCGCGATGGGCTTGAAGCGGAATGTGTCTTGTTGCATTCCGGGGCTGATTTCTTCACATGGAAATCTTTGATGGAGAAGCAAGCTCGCGAGTCTCAAACAGAGGAGTCGCATCTGCCCAATTCTCTCGCCAGTCTCAATGAGATGGAACGTTATTGCCGCTCGGCAGTTTGTCGCCATCGCTCACTGGTCAATTACTTCGGGCAAGCATACGAAATAGAAAACTGTTCCTGCTGTGATCATTGTCTTGGAGAAACCATTGTTGTTGCCGACTCCCAGACTGTGGCACGCAAGATTTTGTCCTGTGTGGCCCGGCTAAAAGACCCATATGGAATTGGCTACATAGCCTCCGTACTGCGCGGTGAAAAAATCGCCCGCATCAAAGAGAAAGGTCACGATCAGCTGAGCACATACGGACTGCTCAAAGATTGCGAGACGCAAGACATTCGAGACTGGATCTATCAGCTCATTGGTCAAGGTGCGCTTCTACAGACGCAAGTGGAGACGTTTGCGGGTCACGCCGTGCCGGTGATTAGACTCAATAAGCGCTCCATTGAAGTCATGAAGGACGAAAGCGAAGTTCGCTTGATGCAGCCTGTGCGAAAGAAAAAGGGTGAACAGAACAGGCGTTCAAAGGCCGATTCAGAGGGCTGGGAAGGCGTTAACAAAGACTTGTTCGAAGAATTGCGTCAGTTGCGCCGCAAACTTGCCGAAGAACGTGGCGTTCCTCCATATATTGTGTTCAACGATGCGACCTTGCGGGACCTTTCGCGTGTCCGCCCATCCAACTTAGAGGCGATGAAGCGTATTTCTGGCATCGGAGAAGCCAAGCTGAAGGAATACGGCGCCACTTTCAGAGAAGCAATCGCCGAGCACTGCCGGTCAACTGGGCTTCCTCAGGACCAATGGTAGGCAAAACCGCCACCTGTTGGGCTCCGAAGCAAAATTTATCTGACGCGATTAAAGGTTGGTAGGCCGGGGAATAAGAGTCTCGGCGGGGTGAAACCCCGCGATCAGCAAGGTCAGCACCCAGTGCAAAGGCGTAAAGACGCCGACCGCTGCTGTTTTTTACAGGCTCCGAGGTACATTCAATGGACAACATTAACTCCAAACTCCAGCTTGAAATCGCTGCCTGTTATCATCTGGGTAAGCTTAATCCCCTCAGAGCTGAGTGGATGGCGGAATACGGCATCGATACCGATGTCGAAATGGTCGAAGAAGAGGCTGTAGAACGTGAACTAGTCCCGGTTCGCCGCTCTTCCAGAAACCTGCCTGCCGTCTCCCGCGATAACGTAGGCTGGCTCTAACAACGGGCTATTCAAGACACCCCAGATGCCTGGCAAATTGCCAGGCATTCTTATTTCTGGGCATTCTATTTTCGGGTTTCATCCCCGAGTAATGCAAAATCAACTACGATACTCCCTGGCAGAACCCATCGAGTTCTTCGCATCTTGTCTGCAGGTAGTCGGCAAAACACACAACTGCTAGGTCAGGCTTTCACAGCCGCAGTGTTCGTGGGCGCCTACACCTTGTTTCAAATACAGCCATTAGTCGGCAAAATTGTGACCGCTCAATTCGGCGGAGCCTCTGCCATCTGGTGCGTTTGTCTGTTGTTCTTCCAAACAGCATTGCTGGCCGGGTACACGCTGACGTTTCTGCTAAACCTTCTGCCTATCAGGATTCAATGTATAGCCTTTGCAGTCGCAGCCGTCGCATCTTCAATTGTGTTGACCATTCCTGACGCCACACATTGGCTTAGTGACGATGCGAGCCCCGTCTCTGCCCTGCTAAAGCTTCTAACCATTCATTTGGGCATTGCATGCTGTTTGATGTCTGCGACAAGCGGTTTGATGCAAGCCTGGTATGCACGAAGATTTCGCGCCGATCCATACCACCTTTACAGCGTATCGAACATCGGCTCGATGAGCGCACTCCTTCTATATCCACTTGCAATAGAACCATTCTTTGGCGTCAACGCCTCAATTCAAATTTGGCGAGCACTGTATATGACTCTTGCCGGTTTGATCGCCATATGCGCAGCAATTACCGGTGGGTTGCTTGGCAAAAGAAACATCACCTCGACTGAAGCAGAGCCGCAAAAAGAGGATGCTGTAACGGAAGGAACAAAACCAACAATCGGTGCGTTTGCAAAATGGGTGTCTCTCAGTGCATTAGGTTCATGCGCGCTGCTGACATATACCGTTTATCTAACACAGGATGTCGCTCCCGTGCCGTTGCTTTGGGTTCTTCCGTTGTGCGTGTATCTTTTGACTTTCATCATTTGCTTCAGAAAGAAGGGACCTCCGGATTCTGCGAAATATCTTTATGTGGCGCCACTTCTATGGTTTGTCGATCCGTTCGTGCACAACTGGCTGCCCATCGATGTCGCATGTGTATTGGCTTTCATATTCTGCGCGTGCATGGCGTTGCACAGTGAGATTGTTCGAAGCAAACCCGCCGCCGTATACCTTCCTACCTTCTATTTGGCAATTGCATTCGGCGGAGTTGTAGGCTCTCTTTTCATCAACCTAGCAGCGCCGATGATGTTCAACTTCTACGCAGAAAGAGAGATTATCGTCTTCTGTTTGCTAGGTTTTTGCTATTACCAGGCAGTGCGAAACGGTGTGCAGTTGCTACCAAACAAATGGATCAACAGCATTTTGATCATGCTGCTTATCACTCTGTGTGCATTGAAAACGGGTTTAATGATGCTCGCGTCAAATACCAGTTTAATTGCACGCACAAGAAACTTCTATGGCTGCCTAAGCATCACACGCACAGCCGACACGGTAGACCTCACCAACGGCGGTATCATTCACGGCAGTCAGTTTACTGCTCCAGCAAGACGAATGGAACCTTCTCGATATTATCGCAAGTCTTCTGGTCTGGCACTAATTGAGCCCTATGTTCGGAGCGAAGCACACGGTGCGCCAATCAAAATCGGGGTTATCGGATTGGGGACGGGAACGATTGCAGCATATGGAAATCCGGGAGACGAAATCACATTCTATGAGTTGGACAAAGATGTCGAAACTGTCGCTCGCAAGTACTTCACTTTTCTCTCCGATACACCTGCGAAAGTCGGTGTCATCATCGGCGACGCAAGAATAAAACTCGAATCTCAAAAACCGAACAACTATGACCTCTTTGTCGTCGATGCATTCAACGGAGATGCTGTTCCTGTGCACCTTCTTACCAAGGAAGCGATTCAGCTTTACTTCAAGCACATCAGACCAAATGGGGTCTTACTGATTCACGCGTCGAACCGCTACGTGAATTTCGAACCCGTGATCGCAAACATCGCAAAAGAGCTCTCGTTAAATGCTGTAACGATAGACAGCGGTTTCACGAGATACATTGCCATCAAAACGAATCCCTTTCCTTCCCAGCTATTGGAAGAACAACCGAACATACAGAGAAAGTTGAGAAGGTCTAAAACCGACGAAGGTATGGGGACTTGGACAGACGATTACAACAATTTGGCCGCCGCAGTGGCATCAAATATTTACCACCACATCTCTACTGGAGATTGGCTTAATGAACGTCGAGGAGCAAATTCCCAAAAATAAAGCGGCAATAAATTCATGGGCACTCATTTCATGTCTAGCATGAGTGACGCTGCATCCTCCATGCATGAACCAAAGAATACAGAAAGTGCTGTTCCTCCTTCCTTAAACCCGACTGGACAATCAAAGAATTTGAGAGGAACAGTTTCTGTTGATTGAGATAGTGTGCGAAATGCAAAAGTAGTTCCACCAAATCTTTTGTCCGAGAAAGCCTCTAACGGAATGGCATCTTTGCATTGTAATTCAAACAATCGCCGCCATATCTCAATTGCCTGTTTCGGCAACCCATGGTTATCACTTGCTATGGTCAGGTGCGTTCTGAGCAGCTGGACTTTGGAGGTCGAACGAAAAATTCCGCCATCTTCTTGTTCAATTTCACGATTTAGGTCGAAGCTGTACCTTAAAGCTTTGATGCCCGCAACTGTACAGCCAGTAGCTTTCGCTCCGCTTCGCTCGACATTGAAAGAATTAGTAACTCGACCCGCTCCCCATTGTGAATAGGGTGTTGAACACATACGTCTGTCTTCTGGATGAAAGACAATCACCTTCCACTCTGGTGCTTTGGCAATCAGTGATCCACCGGTCGAGCCATCAATGCGCAGAACGTTGTTTGCCGCATAAATAGTGTAATGTCCCCAAGAATTCGATTGCTTCACCTTCCAGACTCTGGCAGTTTTTCCGGTAGTTCTTTCGGTATTGCTGACCGCAACTGGAGGCGTCGAAAGAAGTTTGGAATTCTCGTGTGGTCCTGCGACTGATGGTTGTTGAGCGAACAAGAATGTCACGCAAACTAGCAGCGAAGCGAACATGAACATCAGCTTTGACAGAAAACACATTGAGTTTGCTCAGATGCTCAGACTCTTGGGCGCAACATTTCGAAAGTATCTTTAATCGTACAATACTTGCTTCCTGATAGTCGTCCGATCGGTTGAAGAACATCCAAATCAATGTGCCCGTTTCGATACACCGAATCGTCCAAATGCACACATTGAATACGTCCGAGCACGAGCGAACCTGCACCAGCATGATCCCCAAACTCGACGATTTGATGAAGCTTGCATTCGAAGTTTATGTATGACTCTTTCACACGCGGGGGACGCACCACATGCGATGAGATAGCCGTAAGTCCGGTGGCTTCGAATTCGCTGACACCATGTGGAAACTCGCCGCTGGAGAGATTCATTTTCTCTTTGAGTGATTCGCTCACGACATTTACAACAAACTCCTCCGTTTCTCGAACGTTTCTCAGGGTGTCTTTAGGGACGGGCTTCATTACTCCATCGACCAGCGCTTGCTTCATTCCCGGCGAGAAGCACAGCACAGGAGGGTTAGCAGAGGCAACGGTAAAAAAGGAAAACGGCGCTAAATTTGGTACACCATTCGAATCAACAGTCGATACCCATGCAATTGGTCTCGGCAAAACGCTGCCAATGAGAATTTTGTATATCGTTTCTGGACCCACAGCAGAAAAATCAATAATCATCGGCATTTTACCTAGCAGGGAGGTGACCCATTCTACCTTCTCTGTAGTCAGAGAAAGCCTGGTCAATCTCTTCACGAGTGTTCATGACGAATGGGCCCATGTTTGCGACCGGCTCATTCAGCGGTTTTGCGTTGAGAATGAGCAGTTTGCTTTCCGTATCAGCAACTATTGAGATCGTATCGCCTTCTGAGTCCAGCAGCAAAATTTTGGAATTGCCTTTGATTTGAGTATCTCCGAGTCGTATGCTTCCGTCGAGAAGAAAAAGCGCAGTGTTGAAGTTCGATGGAACCTTGAGTGCGACTTCACCTGGACGCAGCACGACATCAAATAAGTTGATTTCCGTAAATGTGTCTGCGATTCCTTTCACACCATGCAATTCACCAGATATAACGCGAGCAAAGCTGGATCCACCGAGATCTACTTTCGGAATATCGACATTCAGCAAAGTTTGGTATCGCGGTGTTGCCATCTTGTTCTTCTTCGGTAAATTTATCCAGAGTTGAATCAATTCGAAGATGCCACCTGACTGACCAAACTCCAGGGCATGCAATTCTTCATGCACAACCCCCGATCCCGCCGTCATCCACTGCACATCACCAGGATCTATACGACCACAGTTACCGGCGGAGTCTCTATGCTCCACACTACCCTGATAAGAAATAGTGACTGTTTCAAATCCTCGATGAGGATGTTCGCCGACACCGCGACGCTTGCTTGTCGGCGCGAATTTCTGCGGTCCTGCATAATCGAGCATAAGAAAAGGATCGATATCAGCGCTGAGTCCGGAAGTCGGAATCATGTTGCGCACAGGAAAGCCATCTCCAACCCAATATGCCGAACCGTGTTCGTAAACTCGTACTACCTTCTTCGTTTTCATTTCAGCCTCCCTTCCGAGTTTTCGGTTTACCTTTCGTTGGTAGCGCTGCAAGATGAGCAGCATTCTTACCAACCTTTCGCAGCAATTGCATCAGCTGGTCGCGCTCGCTTCCAGACAGAACGCTCATTAAGTCGTTGATGTCGTCTGCGTGCTGTTCGAATGCCTTTGTTATCAGTTTTTCTCCCTTAGGAGTCAAATTCACCAGGCGAGCCCTTCCGTCGCGGGGATCGACGTGCCGCTCCACCAATCCTTGTTGTTCTAAACGGTTTACGGCGAACGTCATTGAACCGCTAGTTAGGAGAACCTTATTCCCTATGGCGTTAATTAAGAGCGGACCTTTGTGCAGCAAAGCCTCAAGTACAGCAAAGTCACTCAACCCCAATCCAAGACACTGAATACTACGCTGAGCGTATATTTCAACTGCTCGAGTCGACTTCCAGAGCAGCAACCATGTATGAATCGAATCTGATTTTCCCATGAGCGACGCTACCTTTTGAATATTCGAAATTCGTGTTCTTCCATCTTCGTTTCCAAATATCTTAGCACTAAGATATTCTAGCACGAAGGTCGAGAAGTCAAAAACATCCTCTGAAAACGGTCCAAGCATCGTGTTTTTGCACGATGCTTGGCGGTGCCTAAACTTACGAAGTCGATTAGCTTCTACGGTTTTTTTTCAACATTCCAACCATCTTCTCTCGTCCAGGTTGCTTCATGCCCCTTCTCATACGATTGGCCTGCCGCAGTTGTTCCTGCAGTGGAAGTATCCTTCTTGTAACCATCCTGATAGTTATAAGTTACGTCCTTAGCATGATCGTATGTACCGCCGGCCGCAGTGGTCCCTGTCTGGTTTACGTTCTTGTTGTAACCATTTCCCTGTCCAAAAGAGACGTTTTTGTCGCGATCATAACTACCACCACTAGCGGTGTCGCCTGTCATGTTAACGGTCTTGTTGTAGCCCTCACCATTGCCGGCGCTAACATTTTTTGTACGGTCGTAGGTCGCACCGGCCGCAGTAGTACCTGCAGTATTGACAGTCTTGTTGTATCCCTCGCCATTTGCGGCGCTGACTGTCTTTGATCGATCAAACTGACCACCGGCAGCTGTAGTTGCCTGAGTACTTGCTGTCTTCGAAAAACCATCCTCTTTGCTGTAGTTAACCGTTTTGCTGTGATCGTACTCAGCACCACGTGCATTCGTACCTTCGGTCGAAACTGTTTTGGTCAGTCCATCTTCCTTACTATAAGAATACGATTTGCTGCGATCGTATTCACCACCTTTATTTGTGGTCCCCTCTGAATGGTGCGAATATTGTCTGACCGTATTTTGAGCCGAAGGTGCTTCAGCTTTTTGTATTTGGTTGCCTTCACCAGCCGAGTTTCGACGCCAGCCTTGCCCATGGGCTGCGTTTTGATCTCTCCATCCTCGGCGCTGTCCGAAGTTTTGTCCGTTGGCACTCTGCCTGAAGCGCCCACCCGCGGACTCCAGTCCACCTAATTGACCGCCACCTAGCTGACCACCGCCTGATGCAAGCTGACCATTGAGTCGCCCGCCCAGTCCACCTTGACCCATTCGAGCACCCAAACCGCCTTGGCCCATCCTGGCGCCTACACCACCTCCACACCGGCGTCCACCACCTCCTCGGCCGCCACGGGCTTGGGCATCGGTCGGAATGTAAATAGAAACAGCGACAACAATTGCACTGAGAAACAACGTCGCGGCACATCTTTGGCTGGTCTTCATACAAATTCCTCCCGTTAGCACTTGGCAGACCACAGTGGGGCGCCTATATTTCTAAACGCTCGAGGTAGTCAAAAAGTTCAACAGGTTAGAAACTGTTAAGAATTCACCGAACAACCGACGCAGAGCCAGGCAAAACATACTGCTGTGCCAGTTCTTTGAATGCTTTTAACTGTTCCTCTTTCCATGAATCATCTTTGTTCAGTTCTAAAGCCATGATTCCAGCCACCGCTGGTGCCATTTCAATTGCGGCTTTGGAGTTAAGGAAAAGTGCACGCATCCGCCTGGAGAGTATGTCTTCTACTGTTCGAGCCATCTCGTGCCGCATCGCCCAGATAACTTCAGCTGCAATATATGGAAGGGACGGATGAAGCTTCTTCCCGAGATCGCCATTTTCAGCAACAAGCTGTTGAATCTTCTCAGCATCACTCCCATATACAGCAAGGCTTCCCAACGAATCGCAATCCTCTAGATAGCCGTGAATCTTCAAATCCTTAGTTGGGCACGGCTTTTCATCAAGCTGTGCAAGAACAATTGCATGGTCGACGCAATCTTCTGCCATATGTCGGTAGGTTGTCCACTTGCCACCACATATGGTTAGCAACCCGGAGTTGTCGATATGAATCGTGTGGTCGCGTGAAAGTGCTGCAGTATTGGCTGCGCCTTGCATTTTGACCAGTGGACGAATACCGACGAACACACTGAGGACATCGTCACGTGTTGGTTTACGCTCCAGATACTTGCCCGCCGTTTCGAGAATGAATTCGATTTCGTGATCGTAGGGAATTGGCTCGGGAGTAGCTTCTTTGATGGGAGTATCGGTTGTTCCAACCAATACATGATCGTGCCATGGAATTGCAAACATTACTCGCCCATCACTGGTGTGCGGCACCATAATTGCAGCATCTCCGGGCAAAATTGATCGGTCGAAAACGAGATGTATTCCCTGACTTGGCGAGATCATGGGCTGCACTGATGGTTCCGCCATGCGGCGAACTCCGTCAGTAAATGCTCCGGTTGCATTGATAACAGCGTGTGCCTTAATCGTTAGTTTTTCACCCGATTCTTTGTCCAATACGACTACGCCATCAACGTAACCTTCATCATCTTTGGTTATTCGCTCAACAGGCGTGTAGTTGACTAAGACTGCGCCCTCACTTGCTGCGGTAGAAACCAGATTGATGAGCAGGCGCGAATCATCAAATTGACCGTCGTAATACAAAACGCCACCGCGCAATCCATCAACCTTTACGGTCGGAATTTTTTCGAGGATGTCCGACTTCGAAAGCAAGCGCGATTTTCCGAAGCCGTACTTACCGGCGAGCATGTCATAAACTTTAAGACCGAGACCATAAAATGGTGCCTCCCACCAGTCAAAATTCGGCACGATAAAGGGCAAATCATGCACGAGGTGGGGTGCGTTCTTGCGCATCAATCCACGCTCTTTTAACGCATCCATGACCAGCGAAACGTTACCCTGTTCGAGATAACGAACTCCGCCATGTGCAAGCTTCGTGCTACGACTTGAGGTTCCTTTGCCGAAGTCAAACTGTTCGAAGAGGACAACGTCAAACCCACGAGAAGCCGCGTCTACGGCTACACCAACCCCGGTTGCTCCTCCGCCGATGATGACCATGTCCCAGGCGGTGTGACGATTACTGATTCTCTCGATCATCTCTGAGCGATTCATGAGAAAGCCCTCTTATAAACCGAGCTAAAGTATACTGGCTGCCGCGCTCTTCATGTCGGACTGAACGCAATATGATTCAGAAACAAGTAAATCGGATTGGGTTTGGCTGCGCCGTTGCAATTCTATTTGCAGCAATTGCACTTCTTCAAATTAACTCGACCGGCGTGCATGCGATCGGTCTGTTGCCAAACAAAGTGTTGTGGGCATGGCAAAGAGCGGAGGACTTGTCATCAATTGATCCACAGGAATTCGGTGTGGCATTTCTGACTTGTCATACACAATTGGAAGGCGACAAAGTAAATTGGCAATGGCGAAATCAACCACTTAAGATGCCGCCAAACACAAAAGTTGTTCCCGTTGTACGCATTGATGTCGATCACAAACGACCGGTTTCCTTCTCGCAGCAGCAGCTGGATAGGCTCACTGACATTATTGTCAAAGCGAGCAAAGCTCCAAACTCTGCGCAAGTTCAAATCGATTTCGATGCATTGGCGTCAGAACGATCATTCTATCGGAGGCTGATTGAACAGGTTCATTCAAAAATCAAGGTTCCCCTGTCAATAACAGCACTTGCATCCTGGTGTCTCTTCGACAACTGGATAAAAGACCTGCCGATAACCGAGTCTGTACCAATGATGTTCAGCCTGGGGCGTGACCGCAAGAAGGTCTTGCTGCACTTTCGTACAAAAGGGGACTTTTTCGACCCTCGTTGCACACAATCGTTGGGATTGTCGCTTGAAGATTCCGAAGTAAACGAGCTAATGATTCCGCTTTCCAAGCGTCGTAAAATTCCAGTGCGCGTCTATGTGTTTACTCGAACGCCTTGGACGCCAAAGAAGATTCAATCCGCACGTTTGCTACTGGAACAACCATGAAAAGAAAACCCGCAATTGCACTGGCTTTGTCGCTCCTATTCACTTTCAACATGAATTACGTGCCGGCACAAGCTTGTTCTTTTGGAACAGCACCCTACTTTGTTTACTCAACTCACCCTGACATGCCATTGAAGAAGTTTGCGGCGGGGCAACTCGGGATACTCGAGTCAACTTACGCGCGTTCTTATCTTTTGGCGGCTCACAGATATTTGTCAGGAGACCCATTGACAAAGGAAGAGCAAGAAGGGATTGTCGCTTTGTGGGATGAGCGCATCAACGCCTCTGATTATTCATGCAATCCAAACACCGCCGAATGGATAAAGCTCCGCGCCACCGTCCCTGGTGCCTCCAAGGTAAGTGAAATCGACACGGAAAGAAGTGTTGGCAAAGACTCGTATGAGCTTTATTGCAATGCACAATCCAGTTCATTCGCAACCGCCGTAGATAGCCTAAAAAAGATGATTGCGAAATACAGTGTCGGCTCAAAAGAAGTGAAAGAGTGGCTCGATGCGCAAGATAAGGTCTTCTCGAATTGTGGGTCACCACGGTACTCAGAGAAAGCACCGCCGATTGCAATTCCTGAAGCATTGCCTGCAGGCTCTGATCCGTATTTGATGAAGGAACGCAATTATCAAATCGCAGCGGCCAATTTTTATGCGCAGAACTTTGATCAAGCTCGGAAGGATTTTGAAGCGATTGCCGTGGATCAAGACTCTCGGTGGAACAAGACATCTGGCTATCTTGCAGTGCGCGCGATGATTAGGAAGGCGACGCTTGCAGACAAACTTGATTTGACTCTCTTAAAAGAAGCGGGCGATCGAATCAAGGTGCTGCATGCAGATTCATCATATGCAGCGTTCAAAGAGGACCTGACAGACTTAGCGAATTTTATAGCCGCACGCGTTGAACCTGCCGAGCATTTAAAGCGCCTAGTGAAAGAGAAAATCGATAAGCAAAACGTCAATGAAATCACAAAGACACTCGATCGAATTCTCGAGCCCGGTGGCGATGAGAGCGTTGAAGTTTCATACGAAAAGGCGCCAAAGGATCTCAAAGAAATTGAAATAGTTGACTGGATTCTCGACTTCCAGAGTTCTGACGATGCTAGTTCTGCTCATGCAGTGGAACGCTGGAAAAACACTCACTCGACACCGTGGCTTGTCGCAGCAATTATGGGTGCTGACTCGGAAAGCCCCGCACTCAAAGAACTGGTTGCTGCTGCCAGGGCAGAGAAGAGCAAAGAAGCTCAGTGGACACTTTTCTATCATGCGAATCGACTCGATATTGATAGTGGAAAGGGCGACGCTGTGCGCACCATACTCGACAAGATGCTGAGTACACCGCCGACAGATATACCTGCTGGCGCTCTCAACAAATTGAAGTTGCAACGCCTTCCGCTCTCTCGGAATCTTGACGAGCTGGTCAAGTTCGGAGTGCAAGCACCATTGGCGGTGTGCAGTAACGGCGGAACAGCAGAAATACCAGACGAAGCACAAAAGATTGAAGAGACGGGAAAACCAGAGGTTACGACACCGCAATTTACCGCAGAGCTCGCCGATGTTCTTGCAAACAGACTACCGGTGAGCATGCTAAGGCAGATTGCGGCAAATCCAAAATTGCCAAAAGATCTCAAAAACAATCTCGCATGGACATCGTGGGTTCGTGCAGTATTGATAGGCGATGAGGCTGAGGCGAAACTCCTTGGGCCTATCGTCAAGTCGCTCAAACCGGCACGAGCAAAGTTCATTGACGCGTATCTTAGTGCTGCTACACCTGAAGCCAGAAAGTTCGCTGCTGTCTTCCTCATGCTGAAGTACTCTTCGGCTGAACCGAACGTCACGTGGGGTCCGCTCAACGACGACGAGTACGGGGATGGAAGTGGTTGGTGGTGGTCGGACGCTCCGATTCTGAAAGTGGAAGAACCGTATGACTCGGAAACTCCAATCGAGAAGTTCGACCCAGCATTTCTAACTGCAGCGCAGAAATCTCAAGTAACGCAACAGCTCGCCAAACTCAAGAAAGTCGAAGCAGCACCGAACTACTTTGCCCATGTGGTATTGGCTTACGCGAAGGCGCATCCTGCAGATCCTAGAGTGCCGGAAGCACTGCATCTTGGAGTAAAGGCGACGCGCTACGGAGTCACCAATGATGCGACGAAAGTGTTGTCCAAGCAAATGTACCAGGTGCTCCATAGCAAATACAAAGCTAGCGTCTGGACAAAGCAAACTCCGTACTACTACTAAGTATCGAGCGTTTCAGATCTTCCAGCGAAGAGTTCGACTTCCAAATCTACTGCTGTGATCGCCTGTGTTCATGCCGGTTTTGAATACTTGCAGTTTAACGATATGTTTCTATTTTTCGAATTGAGCCCTGTAAATCAAGCGAAAAAATCTTTTTCCGGGAAAAAATAAATGGGAACTTCCACCAGTGCCCAGCGTCGTTAGCGCTCATTGTGTGCTCGAGCTGGTTACAGATACCTCTGCTTAATGCGGAAGTACCTAATGTTCCCAGCCCTGGCCGCAGCGTTGTTCGCCTAAATCCAAGGAGTCCCACTCGATGCCCAACATACTCAACAACAAGGTGTGGCGAGCGACATTTGCCACGCTTCTTGCTCTCGCGTCCACTTCCATCACAAGTCTAATTGCTCCACAAGCAAGCTCTGCATGTCCCTCTGAATCTCAAAGCATCTACTGGAGTCCTTCTGGCGCTAACGCAATTCCAGGACAAGTTTATCTTGTTCCTTCCGACAGCTACTCAGCTCCGCGCTATGCTCGCAGCAGGTATCGCGCAGTTCCGTCAGGAATGTCTCCTCGAATGGCGCGTGGAATGACGCGTGGAATGCCGGGCGGCATGTTTGGACACAAGGCACCGAACATCGCAGTCGCACCAAGCATTCCGCAACTCGAGCCGTTCGCTCAATCAGGTTCCGACTATTTGGCTTCCATCGCCGAGGGTGGGATTCTTCGTTGGGATGAAGATCGCCTGCCTCTCAAGGTTTTCATCAGTGATGGCAACGGCGTTCCGGGCTACAGAAGTTCATTCAAACAGATCGTCACGCGTTCATTTGATGAGTGGGCGAGCGCTTCCAAAAACAAACTCTCCTGGAAAGAAGTAGACAACGAGCGCCAAGCCGATGTCATCCTCACCTGGACTCCCAAACTCGATGGACCGGAAAACTCCCCTGAAGCGGGTCGCACCAGCACCAGAGTGCGCATGAACAGAGCAACTGGAATGGGAGTCATCGACTTCGCCCACATTCAAATTCAAACACTAATCAACCGTCAGCAAGTTGCAGACGGTGAAATGTGGAGAATCGTGCTGCATGAAGTCGGACATGCTTATGGTTTGCAAGGGCACTCACCGAGCAACGGTGACATTATGTACCGAGCAGTCAACCCCAGACAAAGTCCACAACTGTCTTCCAGAGACGTTGCAACAATCAATCGCTTGTACTCGGGTTATCCATCGCACGGCGACATCGCCATGCAAAACAACTAACAGTTGACCAACTTGCTCCCCGCCATCTCACGGTAGCAAGTGAATGCAAAAACGCTGTTCTAACCCATACCGCCTGGAATAACGTGCGGAATGTTGTCAGAGCGGCGTTTTCTCTTCGGTGTTTCGGCCGGCGGTTTTGCATCTTCCGGAGTCAGCTCAGTCGCTTTTTTGAAAACTCCGGTGCGCTGCCAACTCTTGTCTCTCGGTGCGATACCACGGACGATGGCAACAGAACAAGGAGCTTGTTGTGAGACAGCTTGCGACACACTTCCTAGAATCAGCTTCTTGAGCCCTGTCCGTCCATGTGAACCCATCACTATCAGATCGCAGCTGTGCAGTTTGGCAAGCTCAGCAACTGCGTCACTGGGATTTCCGGTACCGAGATCGATTGAGACATTTTCAGTGCGTAGGAGCATTGAGAGTTTCCTGGACTGCGTGCTCAATATCTTCTGAGCTGCACTAATTAGACCTTTGTATGGCATCAAAATACTGGCAGCCTCGAATTCGTCCACACGATCGATTGACGCAAGAGTACTGGGAACGCCTTCCAAAACAGTGGCCACAACAAATCTTGTTTGCGGTGCCCAGCGGAAGCTCGCGAGCCACTGAATTGCAGCTTCGGAATAAACTGAATCATCGATTGCAACAAGAACATCGGTGAATCCGTTTTGTGCATCTCGCGTCGTATCGTAGTCTGGTCGAGTAATAAGCACGGGGCAGTCAGCGCCGTTGAGCACTGCCTGAGAGACGCTTCCTAAGAGCAGCCGGTCGAGACCCGTCTTGCAGTTCGAGCCCATTAAAATCAGCTCTGCCTTTACGGCCTCAGCAAGCTCTAAAATTTCAGACTTCGGATCGCCGTCTCTTACGATCACCGAAAACTGGCAATGACGAAGCAGAGACTTAAGTTCTGTAGCGAGTTCGTTGAGCGATGCTTCGACTGCATTGCGGTCTTCTGATGAACGAGGCACGCTCAACAAAATGATTTCTGTTCCTTCAACCCACTTCATTCCGATTAATGCGTCAATCAGAAATTGCGAACTTGGTTTGTCATCGATTGGTACGATTACTTGCATGGTTCCTACACAGTCATCAATCAGTGAAACCTAGAGACTAGGCGCCACGATTATAGCTGTGAAGCCCGTTGCTGGCGACTAATCATCAACCTTTGTATCGGCAGGTGTGAGCGATCTAACCGTGCTCGCGACAGTTTTAAGGTTCTATTTATGATGACGATTCTGTTTCTTAGCCGTCTGCAGTGATCTTCGCGATCAGCTCTTCCAGTACTTTGTCGGCCTTGTCTGTGTCGATCTGACATGTTCCGGCCTTCTCGTGGCCGCCACCGCCATACTTCAGGCAAAGCTCACCAACATTGGTTTTCGAACCGCGATCGACGATTGATTTGCCGATGGCGAACACGGTATTTTGCTTTTTCAATCCCCACAAAATATGCATTGAGATATTGCATTCAGGATGCATTGCATAAATCATGAATCGGTTGCCGGCGTAGATTATCTCTTCGTCTTTTAGGTTGAGAACGATTAGATTTTTGTGGATGGTCGAGCATCGGTTTACTTGTTCTTTGAAGAGTTCTGTTTGTTCGTTGTACAACTGCACGCGCTCAACAACGTCTGGAATCTGCATGATCTCCGATATGTCGTGATCTTTGCAGTAATCGATCAGATCCATCATCAAATTGTAGTTTGATATGCGGAAGTTTCGAAACCGACCGAGGCCTGTGCGAGGATCCATCAGGAAATTCAGCAGCACCCATTCTTTCGGATTCAATATTTCATCGACAGAAAATTGCGCCGCATCGGCCTTATCGACTTCGGTCATCATTCTGTTCCACCTTGAAGGGAACGTCTTTTCGCCGCCGAAGTGATCCCACACAACACGTGCAGCCGACATGGCATCTGGGTCGATGATGTGATTGTCCTTTTTGTCCTTGTTTCTAATCGTTTCGCTCAAATGATGATCAAAAGCCAAATGAACGCCATTGACATAAGGCAAATTTGTTGTGATATCGCGATCGCTAATGTCGATTTTTCCATCTTGCATGTCTTTCGGATGAACAAACAAGATGTCGTCAATCATATTGAGATGCTTCAGCATCACAGCACAAACGAGCCCATCAAAATCACTGCGAGTTACCAGTCTGTATTTGGTTTGGGTTTGGGAAGTAGTCATCGCTATAAACCGCCTCTCTTTGTGGAACTCACTATCGCGCGCCGTAAGTAACTGAAGGTTGAGGTTTAAATGCCACTTTAGATGCGGGAGTAAACGCTACCCCGAAATATGTTTCGGGGTGAGAGGCTTCTTCTATGAACTTCTATGTGTTTTTGAGAATGTCGAGCCTTGGAAGCGCAATTGACTGCGTGAACATGCTGTGATTCTCGACTTTCATTATTCGGCTGACGTTATTCCGCAGCGTGGCACAAAGATTGTCTAGAGGCAAATCGTCACCGTCGTAGCCAAACGGGTCTTCTACGTCTTCTGCAATCAGTTCGATGCCGATAAGGAAATATGTGGAGATTAAGACCAGGGGCATGCTCCAACCAAGAGAGAACTGCTGGGACATATACCAGGGCAGGAAAAACAAATTCAGTGCAATTCCCTGTCGCATGAAAGCACGATAGGAGATGGCGATTGGGCTGTTCTTAATGCGCTCGCACGAACCGCAAATGTTGATGAAAGAGGCGACAAAATTCGAAAGCGTCAAGGCCGCGAATCCATCGACCAATTTGCCCTTTTGCCACTCTGCGAGCATGTCGTAAATCTTGCCGGCAACGAACAAAGGAAGGTGCTTCGCATCAGCCTCGGCTGGACGCCCGACTCCGGGCAGCGGCGTGCTTGGAGCTGTTCCACGCAAATGATGCTTGAGCGCATAGGCAAAGGAGATTATCAGTTCGCCGAAACGCTTTCTGTCTGAAGGAAGAATAGTGTCTAGCGCGCGCACCTGCAGACAGAGATTGCGCGAATCGTTTATTAATTGTCCCCAGAGTTTGCGACCCTCCCACCAGCGCTCGTAAGCTGAGTTTGTGCGAAACACAAGCAGCAAGCCAAGTATGATGCCAGTGGAGCCACCGACCGTTCCAAAGTCCTTAAACAGACCAGCAGGAATCTTGTCGGCGATTTCATAGACAAGGAAGGAATAGACGGCCATTGCTGCCACCCACAGCCAAACGCGCTTTACGACTGGAATTCGATGCGCCATTACAAACGGGCGATACCAGGCGCGCAACGTCTTTCTAATACCGGTACTCGGATCCGGAGGCGATGGAGCAAGCGTGTCAACAAAGCGATAGTCGGAGGTGTCGCACGTATCGAAGTGCGATGTCTGCGGTTCAGCTCTTGGTGTCGTTAAGGGCGTCACAAACCGGTTCTCTCGGCGGGGACTGGCATTATCCCGTAGACCTTTCAAATTGCCAAGGAGCACACGTTAAACTTCCCTAAAAGCCCCACAGAAACACATTTCCGGGCTTAACATGGGGCGAGGCGCCAAATCGTTCAAACTCAAGAATATTGAGGGAGCTGGGTATAATCCAGTCATGGGAAAAGGCAAGGTTTTTCTGGTCTATTCGAACACGGGGGCAGGTCATAGAACTGCCGCTGAAGCGATTAAGCGTGCCATTTTGGAGCTGTGCTCCCAGCGCAAATGCGAAGCTCCAGAGATTGTTTCGCGCGACATAATCGAGGAGAGTAATTCGATAAACAGGCTGTTTACGCACATGTACAATCGCCTGCTCAAAGACCATCAAGATTGGATGAAGTACTACTTTGACCTGATCGAGTGGGTGAAACCAAACGAGTCAGAAATTGGATATCGGCTCTCTCAAAATTACACATCGAGCTTGCTTCTAGATGTGCAACCAACCGTAATCGTGTCAGTTCATCCAATGGTAAACCACTTTTTGGCGCGCACTTTGAAGGACTTGCGATTAGACAAGAAGGTGAAACTGATTACGGTCTTGACTGATCCAAATGCAAACTTGTGGACCGGTTGGGCGTGTCCTGATGCCGATTTGACGATAGCTCCTAATGATCTCGCATATGAAAAACTAATAGAACTCGGAATGAAACCTGACGCCATAAGAGTAATAGGCATGCCGATCTTGCCGGAATTTATCAAGCCTCCGACCGAATCGCGCGTAGAACTCCTAACTAGAATCGGTCTTGACCCCGATGAACTGACAGTTGCGATTAGCGCTGGTTCTGCAGGTGGCGGGAACATGCCAAAAATCTACAAAGCATTGCAGCAAGTAAAAAAACCGGTGCAAGTGATTTTCGTGTGCGGCAAAAATGCGAAGCTAAAAGCGAAGATGTTGAAAGAAGCTACGAAATCTCCACTTCGTACGAAAGTCCTGGGCTACGCAAACTCAGTTGCAGACGGAATGAACGCTTGCGACCTCCTCGTAACAAAGGCAGGTGGCTTGACGACATTCGAAGCAATTGCCAGACGACTGCCGATGGCAATCGACATGATAAAACCTCCAATGCCACAAGAAGCCGGCACCGTCGAGTTGCTCATCAAGACCGGTTTGGCACAACCACTCAAACAGCCGGACGATATCGTGAAGATCGTCAACAAGTTGGAAGTCGTTCGCGATCGCTTGAGCAAGCCACTGCCTACGGTGCACAATCTGGACAACATCGACGCAGTATATGAGATCGCAGAAATCGTTCTCGAATACTGCGAACGCTCACGGATGCTGCCAGACGAGCTGCAGAGTCCGAAGACAATTTAATCATCGCTCTAGTGCGCAACCCGCGCATCGAGAATCAGCTTTTCAAAATTGACTGCGCGCAAAGCGCTTCGACTATACAGGAAATGCCAGCGGGACTTTATCGAAATCGAGCTCAGGCTGCCCAACTTGAATCATGTAATAGACAAACATATTGAGCGAAACTTGCGCCAAGATTTCCACTATCTCGCCATCAGAATAACCAGCTGTCTTCAACTCGGTAACATCCGACCCAAGCACTTCTCCGTGTCGAACAACAACGTTGCGCACGAAGCTCAAACCTTGATCTTTTTTGGGATCTTTCGAACTTTGCTGTTTAGCGAGCTTGATCTCTTCATCGCTCATGCCTGCTTTCTTTGCCATTGCAATTCTTGCGGCAAGCAAATACTCGCATGAGTAAGTTTCAGCAAGCGCAATGCCAATCATCGCAATAAACTGCGCATCCAAAGAGCCTTTGGACAACACATCCCTTGATGTCAAGAAAGCCTCCAGCGCTGCCGGAGAGTTTGCCATCTGCTTCACAACATTAGGAACAAAGCCCATTCCCTTTTCGAACTGAGAGAGCAGTTCCTGAGGTTTACCTGTGATTTTGGACGTGTCCGCCGATTGAAGAGCAGCCATCAGATCTTCCTCCTTGACTCAAGTCGAAAGATCTTACCGCGCTAGCTCAAGAATGGCTACATGCAATGTCGAGCGGCTTCCTTAATTGAGGAATCCGAACATCCACAAGAATACAATCAATACTGGCGGTACACCGACCAACCAAAGCACTAATGCTTTACCCATGATGGTTTCTCCTTCACACTCAACGCACTACCCGACGGGCTCGTGTGATGAAAGTTCCAACCCCCATGTCACTTAAACACTGAAAACCCACTGCTGAGCTGCCTTTTCATTGCAAAACAAAACATCAATCTACGGAACCGGACGAGGATGATTTTGTCTTTCACTGCATCCAAGATTGGCGAGGCTCATAAATCGCCACTTTAAAGAGATTAGAAGGAAAGATAAAGGAGAGGGAAATGACGACAATCGTAAATCCTACCTCTAGTGATAGTGGTAGCAGCGCAATGGCAGTATTCTTAGCCGTTGTCCTCATGGCAGTAGTTGGGTTTGTAATTTATGGATTCAGCTCCGGATCACTCAATACACCCAAGGTGATTGAGCACAATACAACTATTGAAGCTCCAGAGATGCCCGCGCCGTCGGCTCCTGCACCTGCAGCACCTCCGGCACCGTCAGCACCATAGCAAAAGGTTGTGTTTCACGATTAGACTCGATTGTTCCTACAATCGGGTCTTTTTGTCTTCTACCATATAAGTAAAGAATTCAAGTGTTATTGTTCACTCACCTTCTGGTAAATGATAAGCTTGCTTGATATTCCCTGATCGTCCAGGTGTGAGTATGTCCAGAATTCTAGAAGAGAGCGAAGCGCTCGTAGGTGCTGCCATCGAGGGGCGTTTTGTTCTCGAAAAGGTAATCGGCGTTGGCGGGTTGAGCACGGTGTTCAAGGCTCGCCACAGGCAGGCCGATCTGGATGTCGCAGTAAAGGTCCTGCACTCTAATTACTCGAACACCGAAGAAAGCATCGAACGATTCAAGCGAGAAGCAGTAATCATCAATGGTTTAAACCACCCAAACATTGTGAATTTGTATTCGTTCGGCATTCTGCAGGGCTCTATTGATAAAGCAGACGGAGGCACCATGCCTATTCCGGAAGCCAGGCCTTATTTGGTTCTCGAATTGCTCAATGGTGTCGATTTGGATTACGTGCTCGAGCGTTCCAGATTGTCAGAATTGCAAGCGTACAGAGCAATGCTGGGTGTGCTGGACGCGCTGGAATTTGCGCACGAACACAACGTGATTCACCGTGACATCAAACCGAGCAATGTCATGCTGAGTAACTTTACTGATAGCCTCGAATTGCTCGACTCCGAGCAGCTAAGCGAGTCGGTGAAGCTTCTTGATTTTGGCATCGCGAAGTGCAATAAATGCCACGACAAAAAGCCGCCGAACCTGACGCAGCCAGGCGAAGTCTTCGGTAGCCCGCTATACATGAGCCCCGAGCAGTGCAAAGGTATTGACTTAGATCATCGCTCAGACATTTATTCATTCGGCTGCATGTACTACAAGATTCTCTGCGGAGTTCCACCCTTCAAGGGAGAAAACGCAACTCACACGTTCGCCATGCACATCTATGAAGAAGCAGAAACTTGCCGACGCGGACCGTTTGCGTCACTCATCTCTGAAGAAATCGACGAGATTGTAAGAAAGTGCTTGCGCAAAAACCCTGATGAGCGCTGGAATTCAGTAGCAGAAATAAAATCAGCACTCAGTACACTTTATCGAAACTAGAATCAATAGCCCCTGCACTTTAGGAGGAACGTAATGAAGCGTCGAAGCCTAGGAAAAGGTGGACCCTCCGTATCAGAACTCGGCTTGGGATGCATGGGCATGAGCCAATCATATGGAAGCGCTGATGAACGCGATGAAGCCGAATCAATTCGCGTCATGCACAGAGCACTAGAGCTTGGTGTCAATTTTTTCGACACAGCAGAAGTGTATGGTCCTTACACCAATGAAGAACTTGTAGGCAAGGCACTGAAAGGCAAACGCGATTCAGCGTTCATCGCAACCAAGTTCGGATTCAATCTAACAACACCTCGACCATTCAAAGTCGATAGCAGTCGCAAAACAATAAAGGCAGCAGTAGAGGGTTCTCTTAAGCGGCTTCAAATCGAAACGATCGATCTTCTTTATCAGCATCGAGTTGATCCGGAGGTTCCAATAGAAGATGTGATTGGAACATTAGCTGAGTTGATCAAAGAAGGCAAAGTCAAACATATCGGACTTTCAGAGGCCAGCGCAGCGACAATTCAGAAAGCACACAAGGTTTATCCAATCGCAGCGGTGCAATCAGAGTATTCGCTTTGGGAACGCGGACTCGAAGACACAGTTCTTCCAACAATGCGTGAGCTGGGAATTGCGCTGGTGCCGTTCTCGCCCTTGGGCCGTGGCTTTTTGAGTGGGCAAATCAAAAGTTATGACGATCTTCCTGATGATGATTTCAGGAAAACCGACCCGAGATACATGGGCGAAAATTTCCAACGAAATCTTGATCTTGTCGAAGAGGTGAAGAAAATTGGCGAACGTCACTCCGCTACAGCAAGTCAAATCGCATTGGCATGGGTGCTTGCGCAGGGTGACGACATGATTCCAATTCCTGGCACAAAGAGAGTCAAGTATTTGGAAGAAAACTGCGCCGCAGCAAATATTGAACTGAGCAAAGAAGAACTAGCAGAGTTAAGCACTTTGGCAGGCAAGACCGCTGGACCCCGCTATAACGATCAGCTTATGGCTCTCGTCGATAAGTCTTAAAGCTCCAATTCGACCGAAACTTTTTTGAGTGATACGGGTATGAGGTAACATCACCGCCTGGAGATTGCAATATGCAATTAAGACCAACCTGGCACGATAGGTGCCTGAGCGTCGGCACTGTCGCACTCTTTATACTCTCGCTTGCAACCAATTCAACCATCGCAGCACCAACAGACACGGCGCCGGCGGCTACTGCAAACCGTTCCAATCAAACATCCGGTGCACGCGAAAACTGCGAACTAGCAGCCGAATACAACGCGAGCCATAAAGGAATCTCGATGGTCGTGATGAAAGATGGGAAGCTCGTTTACGAGAACTACCCCAACGGCGGTTCCGCCACTTACGCACACGAACTTGCAAGTGGCACCAAAAGTTTCAACGGCGTCGTCGCAATAGCCGCAGAAGAAGATGGATTGTTGACGCTCGACGAGAAGGTATCAGACACGATCACCGAATGGAAGAAAGATCCACTTCGCCGGCAGATAACCATCAGACAACTTCTCACCCTCACGTCCGGTGTGAAAGGCAGTGTCGGAAGAGCGCCGACATATGCTGAAGCAATCAAGGCAGAAGTAGTACCACCAATCGGCGAAAAATTTCAATATGGTGCGGAACCATTCCAGATCTTCGGTGAAGTCATGCGACGAAAACTGAGCAAAACACATGAAACAGAGGTCGATTATTTGAAACGACGTGTGCTCAATCCAGCCGGGATCAAAGTTGGGAAGTGGCGAGAAGGGGCTGATGGCATGCCGCTATTGCCCCAGGGCGCTGCTTTCACGGCAAGGGAGTGGGCGAAGTTCGGTGAGTTGGTTCGCTTAAAGGGAAGAGCGCCTGACGGGAAACAGATAATTTCACCGGAGAGATTCGATGTGCTCTTCGAAGGCACCACCGGTAATCCCATGTACGGACTCACGTGGTGGCTCAACAGACCGATCGACGATGCGCTTCGTGCAAGCGTGCGAACACTCACCGCTGCGACAGATCTTAAATATGGAACCGAGGGAGTGCCCAACGACATGGTCATGGCAGCAGGAGCTGGAAATCAGCGGCTGTATATCATACCGAGTGAGAATCTAGTGATCGTGAGGCAGGCTGCAGGCATCAGCGATTTGCTAATGGGCGGTGGTGATCGCGACTTTTCAGACAATGAATTTGTTCGCCGAGTGATATTGGGAACACCAGGGCCGGGACGCATCAAATCCGGTATCACACAAGGCAATGATAATCGTGGGCAAATGAGAGATCGGGTTTTGAAAAAGTTCGACAAAAACGGAGATGGCAAACTCAACCTGTCAGAAAAGCGACAGCTATTGCAACTCATGCGAAAGGCAAGACAGCAACAGCGTTGAATCTCTAACTCACGCGCCAGAAAAAAAATCCGCCCTGGTGTTACCCCTTCGGAACACCCCTTTGAATAGCCGGCGGATATATCGCCGCAAAAACTCACGCCGTCTATACCGATGAATCACAATAGAACGACAACGAATATATATAAAGAAATTTACCTGCAAATTTATCGTTCTTCCATCAGTAGATTGGCTCTCAATGGGCTTTTCGGAGCTTTACGTTTCCTGCGAGATCGGCAAAAATATGCTTTCGGAGAAACACGAAATGAAAGTTGTCCTGGCAGAAAAGCCATCCGTCGCAAAAGACATCGCTGCTGTGGTCGGCGCGAATCAAAAGAAGGACGGTTACTTCGAAGGAAACGGGTACGCGGTGACCTATGCCTTCGGGCATTTGGTGACAATCGCTGAGCCTGAAGTGATGAATCCGGCTTGGGGCGGTCCATGGAGAATGGCTCAGCTTCCCATGATTCCAACCGACTGGAAGTACCAGGTCGCCGAGAAGACAACGACCCAATTCAATGTCATAAAACGACTTTTCTCCGACCCCAAGACGAATTCAATTGTCTGCGCAACAGACGCCGGAAGAGAAGGCGAACATATCTTTCGGCTTATCTATAAGCTCTCGGGCACCCAGAAGCCTGTAGAACGCCTTTGGATTAGTTCTCTAACATCAGATGCTATCAAGAAAGGATTCGACAGCCTGAAATCGGCAAGCGAATTCGACAACCTTGCGGACGCAGCTTCTGCCCGCGCGCACGCAGACTGGATTGTTGGGCTGAATTTCACTCGCGCCTATACGTCAATGAACAATCAGTTGTGCACCATTGGTCGAGTGCAAACACCAACTTTGGCTCTAATTGTCGATCGGCAGATCGCAATTGATAGTTTTAAATCAAATGCATTCTTCGAAATCTTAGTCAATTTCGCTCCAGGGTTCACCGCTAAATATGTAACGCCGACAGAAGAACCCCAAACCAGACTCCATGACCAAGCCGCAGCCCAAGCGATTATCGATGCCATTGCGCCTGTTCCACAAGGAACAGTGCAGTCAGTCAACACAACTGAAAAGAAGACAAAAGCGCCGGCCTTGTATGACTTGCTGACGCTGCAAAAAGATGCCAACAAATTTTTCGGATATACCGCACAAGAGACGCTGGACATTGCGCAAAACCTTTACGAAGAGCACAAGCTCATCTCTTATCCAAGAACTGAGTCTCGACACATTTCCAATGACATGGTGGCAGAACTGCCGCGAATTCTTTCGACTGTTCTCAAGTCACCAACAACAAGTCAAATTGCAAAAGACACATTCAAAAAAGAAGGTATCGTTCCAGGAAGCATCACTGCTTCATTGCTTCGTCCGCGACTCGGCAAAGCATACGTAGATGACACGAAACTCACCGATCACCACGCGATCATTCCAACTTACAATACGCCGCCGAGCAATTTGCAAGAGCGCCAGCGCAACATCTATCAACTCGTTGCGTTGAGATTTCTGTGCATATTCTTGCCGCCTGAAATTCGCGATGAAACGATAGCATTCATCAAGATCTCGGACCACTCATTTAGAGCGAAAGGGTTCGTGATAAAAGATCCGGGCTGGACTGTTATCGAACCGAAAACGAAAGATGATAAGAAAGAGAGTGCTTCGACCGGCGCGGAGGATAAGCCGAAAGAAGCGGGTGGAAAAGGGAAGAAGAAGGATCAAGACAAAGGGAAGGACGCTGACGAAGACGCGCAACAACTGCCACCACTCTCGCAAGGACAAGCAGTCGATAAGCTCAAAGAAGAGCTCAAGAAGGGCAAGACCACTGCGCCAAAACCATACGATGACGGCACGTTGTTGACTGCGATGAAAAACGCTGGGCAAGATATCGACGACGAAGATCTCGCTGCCTATATGAAACAGCGTGGATTGGGAACGCCCGCAACACGAGCAGCAATTATCGAGAGGTTATTGCGTTCTGGATACATTGAGCGCAACAAGAAGTTTCTGTTGCCAACCGAGAAAGGAAAGGCGCTTATTCAGCAAGTGCACGGCAACTTGAAGGATGTTGCGCTGACTGCCTCATGGGAACAATGCCTTGCCGACATGCAAGACGGCAAACTGCCAATCGAAAAATTCGAGGGTGACATCGCAGATTTCGTCAAACGCATATTGCCTGATGTTTCGAGTAGCGCCGCATCAATTCCTTCCGTTCCGCGCGAGGGTGAAACAAGCTTGGGCACTTGCCCACAATGCCAGCTTGGATTCATTCGACTAACGCCGAAAGGTGCAGGATGCAATCGATGGAAGGACGGATGCACATTTACCATCTGGCGCGAGATGTATGGCAAAGAGATAACCGAGACGCACATGAAAGAGCTGATTCAGCATCGCGTCACCAAACCAATCAAAGGCTTCAAGAAAAAAGACAGCAAGGAAAAGTTTGAGTCGAAGTTGGTTTTGTCTGACGATTTCAAAGTGAGATTGGAGTCTCAGGCTGCAAATGGGACGGGTGCAAATGGCGCGCCGAGCGTCTTTGGGCAGTGCCCGCAGTGCAAGGCCGGACTGGTTCGCAATTCAACAAAAGCAGCTGGTTGCAATCGATGGCGCGAAGGATGCACATTCACGATCTGGCGAACGCAATTTGGTAAAGAACTCACAGACCAACACATCAAAGACTTGGTTGAGAAGAAAGCAACAGAGCAGATCACTGACTTCAAGAAAAAGTCCGGTGAGGGCACGTACAGCGCGCGGCTCATTGTCAATGAAGAGTTCAAGGTTCGCCTCGACTTCCAGACAGCTAATTCGCCGCCGCGAGTCGAGAATGGTAGCGGCTAGCTTGCAGTCTGCCGACCAGGCTCTTCAAACATCGCAAGAAGAGTTGCGAAGTCGGGAAATTCATTTGCTGGTGGAGACATGTCGATGGGTGCAAATGCGCTTCCCGATCCATCACGGCGAGTAGGCGGCAGTTCGTCTTCTTTTTTTCCCGCACCTTCTGGACGCGTTGGAGGCAGTTCGTCGTCCTTCGCTCCAGATCCTTCGCGCCGCGTCGAGGGCGGCGGAGCCTCATCGCTGGCAGCAGAAGGTATTGTCGGTCTATCTACACCTAACGCGGGAAATGTAGGTCGCGGAACCCTCGGTTGCAAACCAGGAATTGTCGTGCGCCCGGCTTGATTGAATGGCACTACAGGTGGTTTCACCGGTTCAAACGGAACTGAAGTTTCAGAAGATGTGTTCTGGACAGGTGCAGGCGCATCAGTTCCTGAATTCGCAAGATGCGCATCATTTGCAGAACCCTGGATAAGAGTAGTTCTTCCTGGGCGATCTGTCGACGCACCATGCAGTTCCTTTTGAGATTCGACTTTTGCTGTTGTTCCCAATACAAAAGCTTCTGTTTCTTGCGCTGAAGAAATATAGTCCTTGTACAGCGCTTGCTGCATTTCCATCAACTGTTGCCTGTTTTTCACTATTGCGCGGCGCAGCGCTTGGTGTGCATCGATCGTGTCGACACCGCTGCCATTCTTGAGCCTCGAAATAATTGCCTGTACTTCTGCAGGTGGTGGATTAGTGCCGAACAACGACTGTGACCACTTACCATCGGTATCTTTCGCCAGTCTGTCGAGAATTTTGGCAACACCGCTGTGTTCGGAAATGTTTGCCAGCTCTTGATCGATAAAGTTGATGTTGTCCCAATAGCGATGGTATGAGGGGAGATCACCTCGTGACCAATCCTTCATGAGCGCTTCAGCAATCTTGCCTTGCTCCTGAGTCAACTCTCTGCCACCGCGCGCTGCGATCACATCACCAAGGTGTTGATCCGAAACACCGCCAAGTCCGCGCTGCTTATACAACGCACGAATTGCTTCGAGTTCGTATGGTGTTGGCGGCTGATGCAGTTTGTAGCCAGGTCCCATCGAAGCTTCGAACTGGTCGATGAACTTCCGAATGATTAGACTGTCTTGCTGATTGTGAACGAACTCGTGATAGAGAGTGTCAAGCAAGCTTGCAGGATCTTTCGCAGACAGTGCTTCAAGTGCATTCAGTCGAACGATACCGTCGTGATACAGTCCTTTGGCGTTCCCAAGATCTCCAGCTTCAGCGAGTATAATTCGAGCTTTAGGAAGGCCATTTTCCTGCGCGAATTTGTCCATCATGGACTGGAGTTCGGCCGTTCTATCGGCTATCGCCTTGCTATATTTGGACCTGACTTCGAAAGCGTTAGTAAGTTGATCGAGCTTGGCTAAATCACTGGGGTTTTTTCTAAAGAAATCTTTTACCGGTCCCTCGTGCATTGTGAGTTTGCTCAATTTCGGTGGGTTGTTAATGAGCATAAATGCATCGGTCTTACTCATTCCACTTCGAACAAGATCATCGAGCAATCTGTCGGCAACATTGTGAGCGAAATCAGTCTGCGCCGCCAACAACCCTGGCTCATTAGCATGCGCACGGTGGAACAGCTGTGATGCGTCGTCCCAGCCATTGACTATTTCGGTTCCCTCTTTTGCGAAGTTTCGAATTGCATCAGGTTTCGCCATTTCGTTCTGGCGAATTCGCTGCATCACGGCGAAACGCTCTTCAGGTGGAATGTCGGCACGGTCAAGGACCTTTTGAACTTCGGGCGGAACATCATTGAGAATGCGTTGAGTCTGAGGAGCATTGATCGGATCGACTTCAGTTTTTGGCCCCTCTAAATCATCGTCAATTCTTCTAGAGTTGTTTGCATCACCACCACGCGGCTCGTGTGTGCCTGGCTCGGGAGGCACAATCGTATCTCCATGCGGATCTACCGATGGTTTGTTTTGACCATCAATAACACGGATGGGTTGTCCTTCGATTACCGGAGGCTTGGGCTCTGGTGGCACAACGGCGTTTCTATCTGGCTCGGGCGGTAGAATTGCATGCCGATCGGGTTCTGTAGGAAGTATCGCCGGACGGTCAGGAACTGTGCCTTCAAGCACCAGATCACCATTCTCGTTGTAGTGAAACTTAGCGTCTTTGACTCCAGTTTCTTTCGCGAGTTTATCAAGCTGTTGGGCGTTCAGTTTCTCGCCAGGTTTGAGCTTGAAAGACTCGACAAGTCCGTGGTACATGCTGCCGCCGACCTTGAAGACCGTTGTGAATGCTGCTGCACCAGCAGCTCCGAATACGGCGCCCATAGCTGCGGCTTTTCCGATTCGTGCCATGTTGTCGGAAATGCTCTTGCTATTGTCCCACTCCATCGTTGCGCCGAGTGCATTGGCTGTTCCGCCACCAAGGGCGCCACCAGCCATATTGAAGCCGTATTCGGTGGCAAGACGTTTCAAAAGACCTTGCGCGTCCTTGTCAAGATTTTCTTGCAATGCTTTCTTGAGACTCGCCTTAAGAGCAGCCTTTTCGGCGTCAGAAGCACCTTCTTTAGCGGTCTGCGCGACGATCTTCTGCAATGCCTTTTCAGGAACCTCATAACTCCCATTCACAATCGCATGCTTAACGGCAGTTTGCAGTTCTCTCTCTAAGATTTCCTGCGCTCCCTTTTTGACGAGCGCTTCTGCGCCTTCTTTGAGAGCTTGCTTAGTGGCAGCTTTCGCCGCAGTCTCGCCGACCTTTAAGAGACCGCCTACTTCTCCGGGCCCAAGCATGCTAACAAAACCGTTGACGAAGCCTATCGCAGCATCTTTGCCTACACCTTTAGCACTCCAATCGTAGTCCGAACCCATGATTACCGAGTTCACTAAAACTTTCAGTGCAGCGCCACCAGCGCCGGTAGCTAGCAGAAGACTCAAACTGATACCATCAGTGAAGACGGCTCCTGCCACCGCTGCAACGGCAATCACGACATCCACTACCGCATCTGCCGCAGCCCCCTTAGACTCGATGAACGCATCAAGAGACTTGTGCAGCCGCTCAGAAAGTTCCTTCTGTTGTGCAAGCGGAAGCTCTTTGAACTTCGAAGAGAACTCAGACATTTTCGCAGAGAACTGGTTGAGATTGTCTTCTGTCATGTGTCCGGTTCCATCCCAGACATTGTTCACAAACGCTTTGCCTACGCCGTCGTAGCTGTCATAAACTTGATCGCGAGCGTCATTATATGCTTCGCGTGCCGTTGTTGCCTGACGCTTCAGTATGTTTTCGGCTTCAATCTTTTCTGCGCCGCTCAACTTGTCGATCAAATCCGCAGTCAGATCATGTCCATACTTTTTCGCATACTGTTCCTTCAAGCGTTCAATCTCTTGCGGATTATCCTTCAACTCTCGCAAGGTGCTCATGATTTCAGCAGAACCGCCCCAATGGTTCAGCTTTGCACGAATGTTGTCTTCCGGTTGTGCCTTTCCTTGCTCCAAGATGCTCAATGCGACCTTTCGATCATCATCACTAAGATAGCCGAGAACTTTCTCCTGATAGTCCTTATCTTTGAGAATCTTTTGCCGTTCTTCCGGGGTTGCGTTGAGGATGTCTTTGAAGGTTCCATCCTTGTCGTTGCTGATGACGCCCTTGTCGAGCTGCATCCGCAATTCCATCGGAACCTTCCCGGTCTGAATCAGCGGTTTTGCGTATCTGTCGTAATCAGCATCGCCCATCGCCAGCCGCGCGGATCTTTCAAACTCTTGTGCGAATTTCCTTTCTTCTTCAGACTTCGGATTCAGAATCTTTTCTCGCAATGCTGGATTCTTTTTGAACTCTTCCTCCATGTCTCTGATTGGACTCGCAGAATGAGAACCAAAGGCAGCATCCATCGAAGCTTGGTGAATTTTGCCGTCGTTTAAAATAGCGTCGCCGAGCACTGACGGCGCGAGAACCGGACCACCGAGCACTGCCAGCCCTGCAGTAGTCATGGTTTTCGTTTCTTGGGTTTCCTGCGCGCGCATGTTCATCTTAACTATAAGGTCCGCTTCAGGTGATTGACCTTTGGCAACTTTTTCGAGGATATGCTTTGCAGCAACACCTGCAGGGTCGTCGCCTATCTTGTCTGCAACTAGTGCATCAATTTTCTTACGATACTCAGCATCAGTGCGGTATTTCTGCTGTTCATCCTTGGTCATATGCGTGAGAGCTTCGACCATTGATTTGCGATCGTTCTTGTACCAGTGCGTGTCGTCTTCTAGTTTTTCGGCGAGCGATCTGGTGCCTGTGTTCTTCGATTCTTCGTAAGATTTTGCAGCGATTTTCTGATCGTACAGCTTCATAGCGCTGTCGATATCAGATTGATCAACACGCGCTCCTTTCAGGTCAGTGAGCGCCTTTAGTACTTCAGCGCGGTACTCTGGGTGCGACTTGGCATATTCCCAGTCAGCCTTCGACATGTTCTCAATCTCTTTAGTCACATCGCCTTTGCTGTCGTTGTAAATGACACCATGATGTGTAGAAATCTTGCCGACAAGTGAGCCGCCTTTGTGTTCAATGAGATCTTCCCACTTAGCCTTTTTGGCAGAGTCGACCGGAGCTGAATCTTCGATGGATTGGTGAATTTCTTTGTATGTTTTGACAGCCTTTTTGTCTTCTTCAGACAGCTTGGACTCATCAGCATTGCTTGCAACCAGTTTCTTACCACGAACGAAAGCGGCTCGTTCTTCTTTCGACATCTCTTCGATTGCAAGTTCAATCGCTTTATCGGAGTTGGAAACAACTCCAGTGTTCTCTCGAATCTTGTTTGCCGTGCTCATATGCCCATCGCGTGCGATGTCTTGGGCACGCTTCAGCTCTTTGTCAGTGACGTTGGAATCTGAGCCTTTGCCGGCCGACGCCGGAATCAGTGGAACCAAATACGGTAGCGCATTGTACCAATGTCCTTCAAAGGCTTCTTTCATTCTCTTGTCGCCGTCGTTCTCCATGAATTTCTTTCTGGCTTCAGGAGAGGCGCCTCGCATAACTTCGCCGAACTTCTCAATGTCTTTGTCTTTAAGCGCTTTATCGGCAAGAGAGAGCGTGTCTTCGGTGGTTCTTTTGTCGGTACCCTTCAAGTAAACTTCGAGATAATCTTTCGTGTTCTGCGAAAGTTTTTCGTCGTTAATCAAGGCATCACGCAGGTGCACCTTGTAGCGATCAAAATAAATCTTATCGAGTTGAGCAATTTGCTCAGAATTCATTGTCGAGATGGTGTCACGAATGTCCTTTTCGCAGTTGGCATCTGAGCGACCTTCGATCCACTGCTTGCGTTCCACTAATGCAGTATGAATTCTGCCGGCATCATCGGCATGCCCTTCCTTTCTGTTGAGCAGGTTGTACGCTTTGTCTTGCTGAGCATCTTTCGCGCGGTCCTTGAACTCATCGCCAAGTTCCAATCCGTATTTTTCTTTGTAGACACGCTTGAGTTCTTCACGCTCTTTGTCGCTCATGCCCTGCAGCATTTTGTTGACTTTCTCGTAGTCGCTGTCGGAACGCCACAATCCATTCAGCGCAGAATGAATATCTTCGGAGGCCTTTTCAATTTTTTGGGTGCTTGCAAGACTGGCGGACCTAGCTTCGGGGTTAGTTTGCTCCGCTTGATTAACCGCGACCGACGTCTTTTCTGCAGCAGCTGCGTCAACGATTTCTACTCCAGGCAGGTGCGCACTCTGGCTTTCCTTGGGAATCTCGATTTGAGCGGCTCGACTCTTTTCCGTTGGAAAGGAATCGCTTGCCAACTTCTCGGAAACGCTCGCCCCCTCAACTACAGGACTTTCAGGAATCTGATCGATAATATCTGCCATTGTCTGGCACTCCTTGGAATGCTGCGAGCGGCAATGCGTTTCGAGCTATTCGGATTTAGTAAGCAGCAGCGGAATTCGTGTTTTCTACTGTGCTTTCTAAATTAATTCATTCTAGGTGTGAAAATCGTGTACTCTGGCTTGCCGTAGGCGAAAGGTCTGCTGTGTTGACCCTTTCAGCCTTTCTGAACAGTTGAGAGGATGAACAATGCTCATGCGTCTGGCAGCATCAAACACAAGTATAAAACTCACCGTTATGGCGGTTGCAGCAATCAATTTCTGCGCGTTATCAGTGGCGCATGCAGCTCCGCAACCGGAATCAAAGCCAGCCACGTCAGCATCTACGGGCGATTTTGAGCGCTTCAGAAAGCAGACTGACTCATGGAAAATATTGAACGACCCTCAAGTAAAAAGCGGCATTAGGTCGCTTATGGGCAACAAGGACGAGAATTATTGGAGCTGCACGCAGCTAGTCGGCGAGCCGTCCGTCGTCGGAAACGATCTGTTTCTCGGCGCCACTGTTCGCGGACTGAATGGCTTTATGAATTCCGGCCTCAACATCAATTTGGCAACCGGAAAACTGTGTGTTGGGTACTTAGACGATCAAGTGTTCCATATTTTTGGCGCGTCGAATGAAAAAGAAGTTCCACAACAAATGAAAGACTTTAATCATGAGACGCTCAGTGACAAGAAACTGTCTTTTGACAAGCCAGACTGGACGCCGAAAAAGCCAGCGGCGAAGAAGCCCACTGCAAAGGCTCTCAACCTTTCAATTCTTACAGGAACATATGAGAGAAATGAATCTCAATTCGTAAACTCTACTCTTATGGTGAAAGAATTGCCTGGAAGCAAAATCAAATTTCAAGTTCAAGCGACAAACGGTGGGCATACCGGAGAAGCGAGTGGAACCGCCGCGGTAAAAGACAAGATCGCAATACATAAAGAAGACGCGGAAGGTAATATCTCAATGAAATTCAATGGGAACAAAGTTGAGATCTCTGGCAAAGATTCTTATTTTTGCGGCATGGGAGTTTCATTGTTAGGAACATATATAAAAACAGATGACAAGGTTCCAAAGTTCACAGACTAATTTTTAGACTCTAGTCGTAGTTACGAAAGCTCGGATTGATTAAGAACTATGCGCAGGAGAGGAAGCTGCATGAAAACCAAATTTTCGCATGTCATTGGTGCGATGAGCACCGCCTTGTTTTGTGCGTCGACATGGGCATGCCTACCTGGTTTAGCTGAAGACGAGCAATGGGGATTTGTGAATGTTGTCGGCGACTTCATTATCAAACCGAAGTACCTGAGTGCTGGCGATTTCAGTGGCGGCTTGGCTGCCGTAAAAGTAAAGGTTCCAAAAGGCGATAACACCGAAGAGCGCTGGGGATTCATCGACAAAAGGGGCGAAGAAGTAATCAAGCCGCAATTCGAAGAAGTGCACGCATTCAGCGAAGGTTTGGCAGCGGTAAAAATGCCTCTCGGTAATTGGGGCTTCATTGATAAGACTGGAAACACCGTCATTGAGCCCAAGTTCGCAAAAGCTGACAACTTCTTCGAAGGGGTTGCAGCGGTCTCTTACGAAGGAAGCTACGGCTACATAGACAAAACTGGGAAGTGGGTAATAAAACCGCAGTTCGATTTAGCTTGTCGCTTTTCCGGAGACCGGGCTGCAGTGCTCATTCACGAACATACCGGCACATTGCAACTTCACGTCACCGAAGACATTTACACCGCCGATGGTGCCCATTGGAACTTCATCGACAAGACAGGAAAAGTCGTGATCGATTCAAGCTTTAACAGCACCGGAGTCTTCAACGACGGAATTGCACCTGTTGCAGTCGGCGCCAATCAAGGAACTACAATTCCAGACAAATGGGGCTTCCTAAACAAGCAAGGAATGCTGGCAATTAAACCCCAGTTTGCAAGTGTTCATGCTCCTTCTGAAGGTTTAGCGGCAGTGCAAACCGGTCAATGGAAAGACATTGGACACGGTTTTCGCAGCTGGACACCAGGAAAGTGGGGCTACATAAACCTCACCGGCAAGCAAGTTATTGACTCCAAGTTTGATGGTGCCGACCCATTCTCTGAAGGTTACGCAGGAATTCTTGTCGACGGAAAGTGGGGCTATATCGACAAGACCGGCAAGGTGACGATTAAACCGATGTTCAAGTGGAACGGCGCTTTCCACGAGGAACTCGCACCGGTCTGCATAATGCCGGAAGAGAAAAAAGCAGACAAGTAGCAGGACTGTCATTGCTTTGATCGCTTGGTCGAGTCACGCGGATTTCTGGAACACATCGGGATTGATTTGGTAGGTTCTGTTATCAAATCGTGAATTGTCGATTCGCGCAAAATGTGCTCGACCACAGAGATTGCTTCATTGAGTTTGTGATGCATCGGGCACAAATTGATTCCGTGATTCGGTAAATTCAATGGGCAATAATCGATGCGCTTCATTGGATCGACGGAGTTCATCACATCCAAAACAGATATCAGCTGAGGCGCTCTTGCAAGCTTCGAGCCACCTTTGACGCCGCGCTGGGAGCTGATGATGCCAGAGTTACTGAGTGACTTAATGATCTTTGCAAGATATGGCGCAGGAACTTTCGTTATCTGCGCCACTTGTTCAGTCGTCAAAACTTTATCGGCATTCATTGCCAGACAAACTGTTGCTCTAAGTGCATAATCAACACTTTGCGAAAACACTGTTCGTTACCTTTAGCTGTCAAAGAGCTTTTGCAAGTCTGCGATCAGCGCGTCAAGATTGTCGATATGGCACATGCTGTCGCAAAGGTCGAGTTCGGTATCAAGAATGGATTCGTCGCACTCGCATGGAACATCGACTCCATGTTGCAAAAATAATTGCACTGCTTCGGGGCGAGCATCCAAAATGCTTTGTACGGTCGTTTGTCTCGTGATTAACATTATCTTGCCCTCCTATTCTGGAATTCTGTATCTATAATTCCATTATATGCAGAAGGACACATTTTGTCAATGTTTTAGGCCCCGCGGCATCTCTCGGGGCATGAGATTCAGGCTGAGGATGGATTTCCAGTGACGTTCAGTTCGCCGGGAAATCATAGAGGGGTGGGTGCACAGAATGCCCCTCGCGCACGTTCACATCATCCAAATTGGGCAATGATTTCAATGCCGTCAAAAGTATGGCACCGGGATCGTTCTTCGAAGCAGTCGTGACTGGTTTGGTGCAGTTGCATGCCGTTCCCTTAATCTCAACGTTCAATCGCAAAACCATTCCCTTCGTTTCATCTTTGCTGGTTGCGTCTACCAATCTTTTGAGTGGTTGCGATTCCAAATCGTAAGATGCAATCACATATCCATATGGTGTCACATTCAGTGACTCCGGAACCAGAGGTCGACCGCCTGTATCGACTACTCTCAAGTCCTTCTTGGTCATGTTCTTGCTGCCTTCATACTGCACTCGTATGAAAAGCTTTTTGGCATTATGGACGGAACGAATTGAAATTACCGGACAATCTTTTACATCAGTTTTCAGCCAGACTGACGGAGACGTCCAATCAGCCGCGGTTGGTTGATCGGTCTGAATCAGCGGCGAACGCACTTCCATAAACCGCTCAGAGAGCGACTTTTTCTGGCTCGATAAAGAACTCGCAAGTTCTCCGGTAAGCAGATTCAAATCCAGGCTTCGATGATTGTAATTACTTTTCGCGCTGTGCGTATTTTCGGTATATCCGATGAGAACCCAATTGCCTTCGCGCCACTGATACTTGTGTTCGTAGTTTGTCGTTTCCTTTCCACCGTGACTGTGGTCAATAATAAGCACTCCGTGCTTGATGGAGACTTTAGGCGATGATGTGAGTGTTCCACCAGAAAGAGCAACGGCAGACTTATTCTCTTTGTTCTTCACCAACTTGCCGGCGGGATCTCTAAATGCGACAACGATCACTCGCTCAACAATTGGAGAACCGTCATCGGGGAACGCCAGAATTACCGCGGCATCGGGGCGCCCATCTTTATTCAGATCGCCGTCGGCATGTGATTCGATTTTCCATCCACCTGCAGCAAAGCCAGCAACATTAGGCACTTTGTTTGGAACCGCTGGAACATCTGTTGCAGCAAACG
Organism: uncultured Candidatus Obscuribacterales bacterium; assembly: GCA_964478655.1. Lineage (GTDB taxonomy): Bacteria > Cyanobacteriota > Vampirovibrionia > Obscuribacterales > Obscuribacteraceae > CAYZJR01. Next base: position 28,243 of record CAYZJR010000006.1, on the reverse strand, counting down.
ACGGCTTCACGCTGAAGGAATTTAACATTCCCGCGCACATCATGACAATACCGAGTTTCCATCTGTTGGACATTCTCGCCTCACAACAAAAGTCCAAGACATTTTATCGTGATGATGCAAAATCCGTGTAAATGAGGTTAAGTTGCCTGCAAAGAGCTTCGACTAAACTTTGAGGATATCCATTTCCTCTTCGGCTTCGAGCAGACCTTTTTGAATGTAGATTGGTCTTGCGGCTTCACGAATTTTTCCTACCTGCATGGAGAAAATTATTGCGACAAGCAGACAGTAGATCGCGCAGCCCGTTAGCGTCGTGTTGAAGCCGAATCGATCTGCAACAGCGCCGCCGATGAGACTGCCGATTGGGGCGGTTCCTAGAAACGCCATGGTGAAGAAACTCATCACGCGTCCGCGTTTATTTTCGTCGATTATGGACTGAAGAATTGTGTTTGCAGCCGACATTTGAATCATCATCGTTGCACCGACAAACAGTAGCGCACTTGCGGCAAACCAGAAACTATGCGCGAAGGAAAGGGCAAACAGCGAGGCTGCGCACAAATATGATGACGTGACGATCCACTTGCCCAAACCAACTATTTGCGCTCGTTTTGCAAGCATCAATGTTCCAACCAAAGAGCCCAATGCCGATGCGGACATCAAGTATCCAAGCGTGTTGGCATCGCCGCCAATCTGTTTTACGAAAACTGGAAGCAGCAGGGCATACGCCATCGAGCCGAGACTGAAAAATGCGAGCAACAGAATCAATGCGCGCACAGGGATGGTTTTCCACGTGTATTCAAAACCCTCTTTAAACTCGGCGAACATGCCGTTGTTCCTTCTCGCTCCTGGATCAAAATTTCCATGAATAAAGGAAAGCGCGATGATCACTGCGACATAGCTGAGTGCGTTGAGGAGAAAGCAAAGTTCTTCGCCAACGGCGGCTACCAGGAAACCAGCTAAGGCAGGACCTATGAGCCGCGTCACATTCATCAGCGTGGAGTTCATGGCGATTGCCTGGGGCAAGTCTTCCATTTTTTCAACGAGCCCAACAACAAATGCAGACCTTGTTGGAATGTCGAACGCCGTGACGATTCCAGCAAACGCGCCGAGGGCGATGAGCTGCCAAATTTCGGCGTGATTTGACCATGCAACATAGGCGAGCAGGGCAGCTTCGATCATCAGGCAGATCTGAGTGATCATGATTATCTTTTTTCGATTGAATCGATCGGCGATGACACCAGCGAATGGCGTAATCAGCAGCGATGGCAATTGCGCCGCGACTCCCACGGCTGCCAGCCAAAACGGGGACTTCGTCATCGAGTAGACGAACCAGCTGAGGGCGACTTGTTGCATCCAGGTTCCGATTAGGGAAATCAGCTGACCTGTGAAATACAGGGCGTAACGGCGATTTTCGAAGATGCTGAACATGCGAACCTTGCCATTCTGCAATGGTTGCTGCGTAGCCTGTATTGTTGGCATTTTTTGACACTCACGGGGACACCGTAATCAGGTGACGAACGCTTCCGGCAAAAGTGCCAGTTAATGTGTATCTTAGTCCCAAAAGAAAGGAGAGAGAGGGGATCGAACCCTCGATACCCGTAGGTACTCCGGAGTAGCAAACCGGTGCCTTACCGCTCGGCCATCTCTCCGAGTGCCGATGTAATTGAGTGCAATGCGCTCATTGTGCTCGCGTGGTATCACATCCAATCGAGCAACAAATTCTATGTAGTTCTAAACTTTAAATGCAGTAGCCTAGCGGCTACTGGAGTGGCGCGCCAATAGCTTCGCTAACTGAAATCCACAATTTTTCATGTTCATTAACATGGTGGTGCGCCTATAACTTCTACATATTCCAGATTAGCAGAACATTGAAATTGAGTCTAGTGTCGATTTGCGCGAAACCAATTGCATCGCTTTGCTACGAAGCGCAATCCATCCGAGAGTTCGCCTACATATTCAAATTCCACCGGTACAATTACCTTCCCTCGGGTGTCAATAACACCGCAGTACATTGTGTTGTGAATCAATTTTCCGACTCGTGCAAAACCATCTACAAACGAAGCGCCCCGGTCATATTGCGGAGTGACCACATACTTACCAGTTTTGTCGATGTATCCAAACTTGTTATTTTCTGACTCTACAAGGGCAATTCCATCGCAGAATCGTTCTGCCGATCGGAATTGCGGTTTGATTACAAACTCACTGGCTTCATTGATGTATCCCCACTTTAGTGAAAGTCCTTTCCAAACAGCAACAGCCATCAAACCTTCGTGGAAACTAGAAACCATTTTAAATTTTGCAGGAAGAATTTCACGTCCTGCAGTGTTGAGAATTCCGACGTTTCCATTTTGAAAGAAGATTCCGACACCCTCTCTAAAGCCCTCAATCTGATCGTACTTGGGCTGGCAGAGCACATTTGCGTTACGATCAATCAAACCAACGCGATTGTTGAGAGTGATTTTTGTGACTCCATCATTGAAGTATTGACATATGTCGTCGTAAATCGGCGGTAAAACGAATTGTCCCGATTTGTCGATGCATCCGTATTTTTCGACTCCATTAACATCGATGCCGACAATTGCTATCCCATTATCAAAACTATGTCCTTCAGAGAACTGCGCTGGAATTGCAAAGCTTCCACTTTTGTCGATGTAACCCCATTTGCCATCCAGTCGCACAAGGGCTAGTTCGTCAGAAAAGCTGAATGCAAAATCGAACTTGGGAGGAATAGAAAGAGTTCCGGAAGCATCAATGTATCCGTACTTTCCATTAGTGAATTCCGCTGATATCATGCCGTTTTCTAGAGAGTACAAATCGCAGCAACCTTCAATGTCACACAGGATCGTTCCGTTGCAGTCAATGATACCGCCGCTATTTTCACGTTGAAAACGGAGCAAACGCCTTTCCTCATTCGCGAATTTCAGCGACTTGAACTCTGGATTGATCACATAATCGCCTAAGTGACTGATTAGACCATACTTCGCATGTCTAACATCAATCACACAGCCCGCAGCCTCCATCCGTCCTCCGACCGCGATTATTGCAATTCCATTTTGGAAGGGTTCTGCATACGAGAACCTAGGTGGAATAACTATCTCACCAGCTCTATTGGCATAACCAATGTTTGACGGATAGCCATGTCCATACTTGGCCGCCTCACTCTCCGGCGCAACGACTGCAGCAAGTCCTTCAAAGTACTCTTCTTTGAACCGAGCGTAGAAACGGTAGCCGTCGGGCAGAGGGACATTGTATACATAATCCTTGTCGATACCAAGGTCATCACCATTGGTATCAATAAGCCGAGATCGTCGATCTTCTCGATCAGGATCTTCGTGAAGTTTAACTCGCGCTACGCCGTTTTCGAAGTCAGAAGCCCAAGCAAAGCGTTGAGGAATTTTCCAATGCCCATCGCGGTCTACATAACCATAGGAGTTCTCTGGAGTCACCTCAGTGGTCGCCGCCTTTTTTAAGGGAGCAAGGCGTTCAGCAAGTCGCGAAAGATCCGCATCACGTCCCTCTTCCTTTAGAAAGCGTCTATACGTCGAAAAGCGACCATACGAATGTGCCGAAATCGCCAACTTTTTCGAAAGAAAGAATTCAAGCAGTTCTTCGAAAAGATCTATGGCTTGCTGAAATTGTTTGTGGTGAACGAAAACTTCCGCAGCTGTTTGTTTAAAATGCGCGATCTCATGCAACGGGGCTTTGTCGGCAATGAGTTTCTCGACTTCCTCATTGCAGAACGGAATCGCTTCATTGACTCGACTGTTTCGATCGTAAAAGTCCAGGAATGGCTCCCAATTCAGGCGCAACTCAGACTTAAATTCGCTGCAATTTCTCGACTGTTCCAGCCGTCTTTTGATACTTACTGCAGACTTCAAATCCTCACGCAGCAAATAGATCTTCGCAAGTTCGTTGAGCCTTTTGCCTAACTGGGCTGCATGGCATTTCATATTCTTTCTGTATGAGCACTCGATGATGTTCAACGCGCGCAGAAAGATCTCGTCGTGCTCTGCGTACTCGCCAACATTGCGCAGAAACTCTGCCAATGAAAAAAGGACCGGCGCCATGCCTGGGAAGTCTGCGGGTAGCTGCTTCGTGTATGGCTCAATAGCTTGTTTCAATCGGCTTGCAAAATTTCCTCGGCTCACGCCGTTGTCGGATTCTTGCTCGTCGACAATTGACTTGAGAGCGGAGCTCCACGAACTGGAAAATCTCTCTTGAAAATTAGCGGGAACTCCTATCCAATAATCTTCGGCATAACAGTCGGACGTATTCACTAGACCGTCGCGGTTTGAGAGCTTCTGAAGTTCCCTGATGCCTGCCTTTTCTGTAGCGCTATCCTCACTAGACCAGACAAATTCCACTTTTACGAGTTTGCCGGGCTTTACTTCGTTGTATGCGATCACTGCAGGACTAATTCGCCCACTGCAAGCAGTTTTCCATGCCGTGTTCATGGCCGCATGCGACGATTCATAATTGCGAATGTCTTCTTCAGACGGTATGTGCAAGACCATAAAAAACCAGGCGATTGTTTTGTCGACTAAGTCATATTCTACTTAGCAAACAAAATTCTCGCCTGGCAGATCCGAAAACAGTGACTTATTTCACTACTGCCGGAGCATGGTTGTTATTGACTGGAGCAACGAATTCCACGAGCTGCGGTTGTTCTTTTCGCGCGACTTCTCGAATGCGTTCCAACTCGCTCAGGATGTTATCGAATTTCGGGAAGAGCTGATCGCGTTCCAACAAAATGCCTTTTACATCAGTCTTTTGCAAGACGTGAGCAAGAATGTCATAAACAGGCTGAATGATTTGCGCACCGTGCGTGTCGACTATTATCGATTTCACCTTACGGTGTCCGGCGATGTGAATCTGCACAACCCGGTCAATCGGTAATTGATCGACAAATGCGAAAGGGTCAAACTTCATGTTGTATGAGTTGACGTAAACGTTGTTAACGTCTAGAAGCATTCCGCAATCCGCCTCTTCCAACACTTCTGCGATGAATTGAGCTTCTGTCATTTCACTGCCTGGAACAGTCAGATATGCTGAGATGTTTTCGAGCAAAAACGGAATCTCCATGAATTCTTGAATCTTCCGCACTCTGTTTGCGACATGAGTGACCGCTTCTTTCGAAAACGGCAGAGGAAGCAGATCGTGAAGTCTGTTGTGATCTGCACCAGTGAAGCAAAGATGATCGCTCCACCAAGGTGCTTTGATCTCATGCAGGAACTTTTTGAGTCCTTTCAAGTGCTCATAGTCAATCTCGCCTGTTGAGCCAATCGACAGTTCAACACCATGAGGAATAATTTGAAAAGCTTCCGCACGAGCCAGGTTGTTGCGTTGAACAACGCCAGCCTTGATGTAATTCTCGGAAATCACTTCGAGAAAATCGATCTTTCCGCGGTTTTCCAAAGTTTGATCGGCGATTTCAGGACGATAACCCAAACCAACACCGAGGACTGGCATTTTCTTTTTGTTTTCTACAAATTGGCTTCGCATAGTCTGTCTTTTCACTCCTTGCTGACTGGCGATTGCGACTTCTCAACGGCGATAGTTCTAGGTTACTGAATTAGCGTGGGGAACCTGTGAGGACTCATCCGGCGTGAAAACACCCTTTTGTCCCAGAAAGATTCCACACCGAGCAAATTGCTGGAACATGTATATGACATCATCTGTCGTCTCTTCGGCGCTTTGCTCAGCGATCAGTTCGACTGCTTCGGCAACTAGCTGCTCGAAAGATTTCTTCTTTAACGCCGATTCAAGCAATTTGAACGAGACTTCTCCGAGTTCTTGAACGCGAATTTCTTCCCTGTCATCAGGATCTTGATAGACTGCTAGGAAGTAGTCTTTCACTTTGTACTTGTAGTGGCGCCAGCGGCCTCCGGCGACTCGTTTCGCGACCTTATCGACAGGATAGTCGAATTTCTTCAGCAATATCGTTGAATTAACAACCGGATAATACTGCTTTCGGGTCTCGGCAGAATCAACATCCAGTTCCTGCCCAACTTCCATATCAGCGCCGCTGCCGATGACAATATATCGGAGCCACTCATACTCTGCGAGATTCGCCAAGTATTTGTATTTTTCCATCAATTCAGTTTTAGTTCTCAAAAAGATCGGAAAAGTATCGCGACTTTCAAATGGGTTGAAGTGCGAGCTCGCATATTCATCCCAATACTGATTGACGATTTTGTCTTTGTCAGCGCCAATAACTCGCAGAGTCAATGTGTACGCGCCTTTCGTGAAGCGCATTCGACGCGACATAACATCGCGGTGATACATTGCGACACGCTCGGGATCGAGACCAGCTAAAAACTCTTTCGGGACACCAGGCAATTCGCCAGTAGATTTGAAGGTTTCGAAATCCTTCGCGTTGCTCCACAGGCGCATCATAAGCTCTTGAACTTCTTGCAACGATGGTTTTGTCATGGAGTCAGCATCCTTTGATTGCTGTCGGTAGGGGTAGCTGTCGTCACATGTGGGGTGCCGACACTTTCACGTTACGGCAGACTCGTGAGGAACACGTGAGGGCACCGCCAGCATCGCCAAAATAGATAAATACCCTTTGGTAGATTATTCGAAACTTTCGCTTGCAAAGCTGATATGGTCATGAATAGGCATTGTGAGGGAAAACGATGGAGCTTCCACTTATCGTCATCAATTTCAGCGTCAATCCTGATGCAGAGACTGAGTTCAACAGGTTTTATCACCGTGAGTTTCTTCCGCACCTTCACAAAGAGTCGCCCGAAATCAAAAACATTCGGCGATATGAAGAGTTTGGTGTCGGTGCGTCGTTGCGCTGGTACAACAAGCAGTTTCTAACTATCTATCAGCTTAATGGTGCTGATGCATTGGGTTCGGTCAACGCGATATTTGAACGTCCCTCAGTAGTCGACGTGATAAAAACGTTCCGCGAATGGAAAGACAAAGCGCTTCGGAATTTCTCGCGAATCAACTTTCAGCACACTTGGTCGCATCAACGGCAATCAGCTGATGGTGCGTTTTCTGGTCGACCATTCTTTTTATGGCAACTAGAAATGAAAGAGGAGCTAGACAAGGATTTTCAGAATTGGTATGAGCAAACATACTTGCCGCTGCAAATCGCGGAAATTCCGACATGGGCTAGTGCACGTCGATACGAGAGCGTGGGGACGCAACCTGTGCGCAGGCTGACGTTTTTCGAAGCGAATGATGAAACGACGTTTGCAAGATGCTTGGCTGATCTAAGATCGAATCACAGAGTTAGTGAGAATTTGGAATGGCAAAAGAAGGTGGAACCTGCCGTCACCTGGCAAGATGCATCGAGTTTCAGACCATTTTATCGCTGGCCGGATTAGCTGGTGACAATAAATGAAAGCCATCAAGACTCGGTTCCCCGAAAAACAGACAGAACGATGAGTAAGCCACTTCTGGTTTTGGACGTCGATGAAACTCTTATCCACGGGCGCGAGGAGCCTCTCGAACGAGCCGCAGACTTTCGCGCGGAGATTTTTCACATCTATCTTCGTCCGCACGTGCGTGAGTTCTTCGATAGTGTAAGCGTTGATTACGATCTCGCATGTTGGTCTTCTGCAACGAAAGACTATCTCGACATAATTCTGGAAAAACTCATGGTCGACGCCGCACAGCTGCTGTTCATCTGGGATAGAAGTCGATGCACTCGCAGATTTGATTTCACCTTGCAGGAAGAATTTTTTCTAAAAGATCTTAGAAAAGTGAAACGACAAGGTTACGACCTAAATCGGGTTTTGATTCTGGAAGATGAACCAAGAAAGGTAAATCGCAATTTCGGCAACGCAATCTATGTAAGACCTTATCTAGGCGCAATCGAAGATGACGAGTTGCTGAAGCTTGCTAGCTATTTGAAATTCATTTCTAAGACGGAAAACTTTCGGACATTGGAAAAGAGGTCGTGGCGCGCAAAATGTTAGCGAGCTATTTGGCATCGTGGAAAATAATGCCCATTGTTTTTCTATGACCTGACAGAAGCTTGCTGACACCATGGCGCATGTTTACGCGGTAGCTTCCCCTAGTACCTTTAACCGGTCTGATGTGCACTGCAAAAATGACACCATCACCTTGTCGCAACGGCACAACAATTGGTTTTGTCTGCATTCTTGGCCGCTGTTCGGTCATAATGAACTCGCCACCTGTAAAGTCCTTTCCAGGTTCTGACAAAAGAATTGCAAGCTGCAGTGGAAACACATGCTCACCGTAAAGGTCTTGATGAAGGCAGTTGAAATCATCTTTTTCGTATTGCAAGATCAAAGGCGTCGGTCTGACTTGTCCGGCTTGATGACAGCGTTCAATAAACTCCGCATGCGTCTCAGGGTATTGAACTGCGATTTTCATCTCTTGATTCCATTGGTTGGCTAAATCAACGAGATGCGGGTACACAGTGGATCTAAGCGCAGCAACTTGCTCAGGCAGTGGATAGGCAAAGTACTTGTACTCGCCGCTTCCGTAGCCATGCTGCTTCATTACAATCCGCTTTCGGAACAAGTTGTCACTGTTATACAGGTTAGAAATTGCGGAGCACTCATCAGCTGTCAACAGCGAAGATATGACAGCGTTGCCTTCAGCTCTCAAGGAATCACAGACTGCGTTCCAATTAAGGGACGCTGTTCTTTCCTCTACTTTGCTCCTTCCAGACTTTACAGCGCTCATACGCCCTCCGAAATTTCGAACATCAACAATGTTCCCAATCTAGCAACTATGCATCGACAAGACACTCCGAATCTTGCGTTTAAACTCGTTTACGGTTGATTTGAGCTACTAAAGGCTTATTATTAGAATATGCCTCGAACCGCCATACGTGCTAGCAAGTCAGATGTCGACTCTCCAAACGGTGAATCGACATCGGTCAATACTCGCTTTCGCTCACCACTGCGATATCCAGGAGGCAAGCAGCGCGCAATCGAACAGATATCGCAGCATTTCCCACCATCTGCCGGCGAGTATCGAGAACCTTTCGTTGGCGGAGGCAGTGTCTATTTTCACGCCAAGGCTAAGGGCTTCGCAGAATCATATTGGATCAACGACAAGTTTAGAGAGCTGATCTCATTTTGGAACGCCGTTCAAGATCCGAATACATGCTCGCAACTGCAACATGAATTGGAAGAATTGCGATCGGGATTTCGTTCGGCGAAACAGATAAAGGATTACTTTCTGAAAGTTCGTGGCGAACAACCGGATTCAGAGTATCGTGAAGCATTTTTGTTTTTCTTCTTCAATAGAGTGACGTTCTCTGGCACGACTCGCGCCGGTGGCTTCTCGAAAGCAGCCAGTTTGAGACGATTCACAGCATCCTCAATTGAGCGCCTAGCGCCGATGCCTGTGGCGCTCGCTCAGACCAAAATTACAAATCGTGACTTCGAAGAAGTTATTCGTGAGCCCGGAGAAAATGTATTTGTGTTTCTTGATCCGCCATATTTCACTGCGACAAAACTGTACGGTCGCAGCGGGAGCCTGCATGAGTTCAATCACGAGTTACTGGCTTCATCTTTGAAGGAAACCGCATCATCGCAGCGTTTCCTAATCACCTATGACGACTGCGCGGAAATCCGAAAAATGTACAAATGGGCGAACATCAAGAATTGGTCACTTCAATATGGAATGAACAATTGCAATTTGCAGCGTGAAAGCAAAATTGGAAAAGAGTTGTTCATCTCAAATTATTAGCGTTAAAAGAGGTGAGGAAAATTTCGGATCAAGCAACACTTTATCTGTTTCGGCACGGTGAAACGGAATGGTCGATTAGCGGACAGCACACTGGGCGCACCAATATTCCATTGACCGAAAACGGGCGAGCGCAGGCACGTTTGCTCGAAAGAGCGACATCGCATCTGGAGTTTTCGCTGGTGCTGGTCAGTCCATTGGGCAGAGCACAGGAAACCGCTGCACTTGCTGGAATGAAACAACAAATTAAAACTTGCGATGATCTTTCTGAGTTCAATTACGGTGAATATGAAGGTCTAACGACTGCACAGATTCGCGAGAAAGTGCCCGGTTGGACAGTGTGGTCGCATGATTGTCCAGGCGGAGAAACCATGAACCAAGCTGCACAGCGCTGCCAACGAGTGATCGAAAAAGCTAATTCAGCAAAGGGGAATGTCGCTTTGTTTGCTCACGGACATATTCTCAGAATTTTGACGGCGACATGGCTGAAACTGCCTCCATCAGAGGGTAAGCACTTCATATTAGACACGAGCACAATGTCGATTCTTTCACACGAAAGAGATACGCCAGCGATCAAATTGTGGAACAGCAAGGTGTGAAGTAGAAAACAAAGATGCGCCGACCTGGGCCGACGCATCTAATGTTCACTCACTTGTGCATTCAGTCATTCGATGACGCTGGAGATGATACCCGCGCCTACGGTTAGGCCGCCTTCGCGCATAGCGAATTTGGTTCCTTTTTCGACAGCAATTGGGTGCTCCAGTTCGACAACGATTTTTACGCTGTCGCCTGGCATTACCATCTCCACGTCCTCTGGCAGGAGCACGCTGCCAGTGACATCGCTTGTACGCACGAAGAACTGCGGACGATAACCGCGAACAAACGGCGTGTGCCGTCCGCCTTCCTCTTTTGTCAGCACGTACACATCGGCACCGAATTTGGTGTGTGGGACAATCGACTTCGGTTTCGCTAAAACCTGACCGCGAACGATTTCGGTTTTGTCGACACCACGAAGCAGAGCACCGACATTGTCGCCGGCCATCGCAAAGTCGAGAGTCTGCCGATACATTTCCAAACCGGCTACAACACACTTCTGCGTTTCGCCGCCTCCGATAATTTCGACTTCTTCTCCAACTTTGATCTGACCGCGCTCGACTCTGCCTGTGGCAACAGTTCCGCGTCCGGTGATAGTGCAGACACTCTCAACGGCAAGCAAGAATGGCTTATCGACTTCGCGAGGTGGAGTCGGAATCGTCTGGTCGACTGCATCCATTAGCCGCAAGATGTTCTGCTCTTGCTCCGGGTCGCCATCGAGTGCTTTCAAGGCGCTTCCGCGAATAAACGGAATTGTGTCGCCAGGAAAGTTGAACTTCGTCAGCAACTCACGAGCTTCGAGCTCGACGAGGTCGATGATTTCGGGGTCGTCGACCATGTCGCACTTGTTCACGAACACAACGATGTAAGGTACACCGACTTGGCGAGCCAAAAGAATATGTTCGCGAGTTTGCGGCATGGGTCCATCCGCAGCGGAGAGCACTAGAATGGCACCATCCATTTGGGCCGCACCAGAGATCATGTTCTTGATGTAATCGGCATGACCAGGGCAGTCCACGTGGCTATAGTGACGAGCCTCAGTTTCGTACTCGATGTGAGCAACGTTGATGGTGATTCCTCTGACTTTCTCTTCAGGCGCTGCATCGATTTCGTCATAGCGCTTAAACGTCGCTTTGCCGTACTTCGACAACACGAGCGTAATCGCAGCAGTCAAGCTGGTTTTGCCGTGGTCGACGTGACCGATGGTTCCGACGTTGAGATTTGGTTTCGTTCTTTCGAACTTTTTGCGGGCCATGATTTGGTTCCTCCAAAATTTATTTGGCCGCGTCGCGTTGATCATAGCGCATACGAATTTTCGCATGAAATCGACCAGACGCAAACGCGTTCAGATGTGTTTAGCTACGAGCCAATGTTGATTGGCTCAGATTGTTTTTTGCATGTTCACCGTAAATTGCTATTGCATTCACGTTCTGCATGCGCCAGGAGGGCATAGCGCCCAATAGACGCACAGCTGAGACAGACAATGAGCAGAGACTAGAACACACATTGCGTTCAAGTCAGCAGCACCAGCTGCATTCAACCGCTTATCTTCGTTTGCTTAGTTTAAAATCTATGCTCTCACGCACGCAGCTAGAACGCTGCCGCGCGCCGCTCATCTCGACAAAGTCCGAGACCGAGCGGCGTTACTCTTTTAATTTCCGTGTTGAAGCGAATCATTTCCTTTGCCTCGCACGTATAGTGAGAGATCTTCATTATACACAAATGAATGCGACCGAGAAGATTACGTTACAGTGTTTTTCCCAAGAACTCTTGATTCCACATCTTGATTCTTTTCAGTTCTTCAACCGAGACACTAATGGCATCAGCCATTTCCTCGTCAGCTAGTTTCTCTTCTCGGTGCTGCATCAACTCATTTTCTACACTTCTATATTTGAGAACTTTGTAGAGTTTTTCTGATGATCCAAGAGAAAGGAATCGATTGTATGGACCAGGCATTGCGTCAATGATAATTGCAATGAACTCGTCAAACTTGTGACACTCGTGAACATGCTTTGCAAAGGCCTCGTGCGCTTCCGCACAAAGTTCCGCAAATACAAGAGATGCCAGCTCCGGTGCGTACGATTGTTTACAAGTTGAAGCGAGATCGAGAGCAAAATCTTTAACGATCCACGCACGCCAACGTTCACTTCGACTATACAGTGTGTACAGCGCATCACCCGCTGAACTATTCTCACGAAGCCTTTCGAGCATACGTTGTTCGTCAGCCTCAGGCAGATTCTTAAAATCAGACATATTCTTAATTTGTTTCGACATGGTTGGCGATAGCTTCGGAAAAAGTGCATTCATCTGTGCGACGAACTCCGCCCCTTCAGGAACGTCCGAACGCGGATTAAAGCTCCCAAATTTGCGAAAGTTATGCGCGCCTCCTGAATCACCCGAGTCTCCGGCATCTCCTCCACCAACACGCGTCCGGGCTCTGCCACCGGAATCACCATCAGCAGAGGTTTGGGTTTTGGGTCGCGGAGACTCTGGGTAAAGTCCGTCGTCGTCTAGTTCAGCGTTTGACATCGGAGAGTTCCTCAATATTTTCTATTATACCCATATTGCAAAGAGCGATATGATTATCTCGTTGAATCGGAGATTGGCATGTCAAAGACATTTGGGACGAGTTTGTTGATTGCATTTTTGTGCGCGACTGGTGCATGGGCGCACGCGGATGTGTTTTCCGACTACTCACTCGCGAAGGCAAAGGAACAAGCACAGAAAGATGGAAAGCTCTTGCTTGTCGACTTCACAGCGAGTTGGTGCCCACCGTGCAAAAAGATGGAATCGACAACTTGGGCAGATTCGTCGGTGCAATCGTGGATCAAAGAAAATGCAATCGCGATTCAAATCGACGTTGATAAGGACGAGAAGTCTGCGTCGGAATTGAGAGTCGAGGCAATGCCGACTTTGGTGTTGTTTACGCCTAAGGGTGGCTCTAACGAGTTTGGACGGCAAGTTGGATTCATGGGTTCATCGGAACTATTGCAATGGCTCGAAGGCGCAAAGAGCGGCAAATCATCTGATGAATTGAAAAAGGAACAATCAACAGGCGAGGATGTTTGGTCACACATAAACAAAGCACGAGAATTGAAGAAGGCAACGAAGTACGCGGAAACACTCGACGAATACATCTGGCTTTGGAGCAACATTCGCACAAGCGATCCCAATACGAAAGACTTGAGATTGTCGTTGGTTCCTTTTGAAATGAAGGAGCTGATCAAAGTGTTTCCTCAAGCGAAAGTGAAGATCGCCGAGGTTCGAGATGCCGCAGATAAAGCCGACAATCGGCATGATTGGATTCTGCTCAACGGGGTTCTCGATGAGAATGCAGCAACTATCGCATGGTTCGACAAGATAAAAGTCGATCCGAAAAATCTCGACTTGCTAAAGAAACACACAGCCCTGCTTGAACCCGTTCTATTCTCGGGATCTAGATGGGCCGATGCAGCAAAATACTTGTATCCAGACCCGCTTGCTACTGTAGCCGAACTGCACAAACGCGCAGAGCAAATGAAACATCCGGGACCAGATACTGAGGTATCGAAAGATTTCGATCCACTTCCGAGCATGGTGCTGATGGTATATGGAGCTTATGTTGGTGCGGGACGTGATGCCGAAGCTCAAAAAATCGCCGATGAATGTATTCGACTGGACGACACGGCCGAGATGCGAAAGGCGCTGGAAAACATGGCGAAAGGTATGAGAACTGCTAGAGAAGCGCAGGCAAAGCCGATGCAAACAAAGTCGGAAGCACAAGCGAAGCCAAAGGCATCCGGTAAGTAGAGCTACGGCGCACCGGCGGTGCCACCACTCGGAGGGGTTCCACCCTGTGCACCAGCACGCTGTTGCGCTTGTTGCTGTGCAGCTCTGGCAGCTTGCAGGAGACCTTGATACTTCTTCCCGAGTGCCTCAGCTTCAGCATCCTTCTTTAGAGTCTTAAGCGTGGTTCCATACAGACTCACTGTCATCAACAGATCCTTTGGAGACACTGCCATCTTGGTGGTCTCCAAAACCGTAAGAGAGTCTTTGAGCGCAGCTGATGCTTTTTCAAGATCATTCTTCGCCAAATAGCACTGCGCTTTTAAGCCAAGGCCTTGCGACACCCACGGATCGTTTGCTCCATAGACATCCTTCCAAGTTTGAATCGCAGTATCAATTGATGCTAGCGCACCATCAAAATCTTTCGCATCGGCAGAGGCTTTAGCCTTTGCAAGAAGAGTGTCGGCCTGATTCAACTGTTCCTCTTGAGCATCAGTAGGAAACTGCACATCTCCCCACTTCACTTTTTCTGCAACTGGAGTTCCATTCAACTCATTCACCGAGCGTGGACGCATGGCTCGGCGCAACCATTTAGATGCCTCTTTGTCAGACTTCTCAGTTCCAATACCGAGTTTGTACATCTTCGCGAGATTGCTTTGCGCCATTGCATCACCTTGTTTTGCGGCCTTCATGGCCCATTCCAAGGCTTTCTTTGGGTCTTTCTCAACACCCTTTCCTTCCACATACATTCCTGCCAAGTTTGACTGTGCAAGTGGATTGCCTTGCTCAGCGGCCTTCTGGAAAAGATCTTTTGCTTTTTGAAAATCTTGCGCCGTTCCCTCACCAGTCAAATAAATGACGCCTAAATTGTATTGCGCAGCGTCGTCGCCGCTTTCGGCAGCCTTTCCATATAGCCCAATCGCCTTCGCTGTGTCCTTTGGAACGCCCAATCCGAATCGATAGAACGTCGCCATCACGATCTGCGCAGTCACGTCTCCTTTGTCTGACAGGGGGCTTAACAAGGCTGCAGCTTGCTTGAAGTCTTTCTTCGCAAGATGTTCTTGGACTTCTTTCGGCAGTTCACCAGACGAGGCCGCCATCGCGCCAACTGCTGTTGAGAGTGTCAAAATTGCAAGACTTGCCGATGTCAGAAGATGACGGTGAAGCACGATGACTTTCTCCATATTTGGTAAGTTGCCAGTTTACCAAATATTGTCTCATTCAAGCGGAAAGTGACGTTTTGCGGCCCGGCAGACACTTCGGAAAGAGTTCTGTTACCGCCGAAGACTCTTAACCGGTTTGCCTTTCGAGTACACTGCGCTTCCTGCAGTCACGATTTCTTGGAATGTGGGCTGCCGCACGGCGATTGTTCTGAGGCACACTTCTTCGTTTATCGGGGCGCCTTCATAGACGCCCCAATAGGAAGGGCCAACCTTTTTGCCTGGCGGCAAACATACCTTCATCTGCGCGAAATATCTTATGGCAGGCACCAAAATGAATCCCGCAATCAGCGCGAAGAAGAAGTAATCAAATGCAAGATCCCATTGTCCAAACATCATAGACGGGTCCTCCGCAGTCGCTAAGTTTTGCCGGGGTCTCCAATGTCGTTCCGATGCACTCCTAATTCTGCTTTTCGCGAGATCCGGAGAATTTGTTGATCAAATTGACTGTTGCAGCTGTTGTGAGCGGAACTGCAGCGCTCTCTCTCTTCATCGGCTGCCAGAAGTTGTTTGCACGATCGAATTCTTTGACTTGTTTGCTGCGCACAGGCAGACCGTATCCGCCTTCGTCAGTCATCATCAGTCGCGCTGCAAGCACGGAGTCGAATTCTGGTTTGTACTGCCAAACTCTCCAATCGGCGGGTCCGCGGTACGCAGGATCTTCGAAGTCCAAAATCACGTACTTCACGTTGGTGACAGGAGCATCAAGCCGGTCGTAGAACTTCGCGCGGCGTTGGCGCGTCGCCAACACGTCGGCAGCGAGTCCAGCTTCATGGGGTGACTCCACCTCTAGTGTCATGCCAGTAGCCTCAGGTTCTTCTTTCTTGAACTGTTCGTTCAATCGTTTGGCGTGCAGTGAACCAATTCCCTTCGAATAGAGGTTGGGGTCTGTTGCAATAAAGTCGAGATTCGCAAATTTGAATGTAGTTTCATCGTGTTTTGATACAAACGAAAATGCGTTCAGCTCATTGGTTGCTGCATCGCGAGTTGTATGCACAACGATTCGGCCTGACTTAACCAGTTCCTCAACTTCAGCAACGGGCTGCCTCTCTTCTTTTGGAAACGACCGTTCATACAACGTGATGACATCAGGAGCGACGTGATTTTCACGCTGTGTGATGAAGGCGTCTGGTTTGCTTGCTTCGGTGATCGGCTCACCAAGCTTGATTGACGGCTTCGGGTCGAACGCCGGTGCTTTATTGACCCATGCCGGGGTCGCCTTCCAAGCTGCAGCAAGTCCGGCGGTGCCTGTCACTAGACCTACGCCAAAATCCACAGCTCCTGTGCCTAAATTGATAGCGAGGTCTTTTCTCGCTTCTTGAAGATCTGCCGGCGACTGCCAAGCTTTGATCATCGGTGCGCCCACTCGTACGCCAACGTCAGCAGCAAACATTCCTCCGAAAACTGCCGGTGCATTTTCAGCTGCACCTCGCACATATGGAAGCGCTTGTTTGCCCAACAGACCTGGATTTTTGGTGACTGCCGCGAGTCCCGCAGCCAGGACAAATCCTATAGCAGCAGATTGCGCAACTTGTTCTGGTGCATTTTTGATGTATTGCTTTCCTACTTCAATTGCGTTGGCAGGTAGTCCATCAAACAAAGCAGCTTCTCTCGAAAGCTTCTCACGAAGCGAGTCTTCACCAGACTGCTTGTTGACTGCGATAACATCCTTCGCCATGTTTATCAGTTCAACCATTTCGAATCTCCAGATGATCAACACACCGCGACGTGATTGCACTGTCGGAGTCGGCTGTTAGTTGGGGGTGGGTTGGCAGTTAATATAGGCGCTCTCAATGGCAAAAGCGGCTCAGAACATTGTCAAATTAGGTTCAATCGCATTAAATCTTGCCGGATGGGCATCAGGCGGCACCAATGGGATTTAACCGCGGTGAATTTGGTCGGAACTGGAGTGATTTTTGGCGGAACGCTATGCAGGCTCAATCAACGGAAAGCTTGTAGCCAACGCCATGAATGTTCTTGATCAACGACGGTTTGCCTTCGCAATCGATCTTCTTGCGTAACCGCTTCATACAACTTTGAAGCGCATTAACAGTGGCATCTGAATCGTTTGTCCACACGCGTTCTAGCAGCAGCTCCTGTGGAAACACGCGATTCTGATTGCGCATAAGAAACTCCAATAACGCAAACTCTTTCGGCAAAAGATGCACCTCTGCATCATCAACGGTCACGCGATACTGTGCGGCATCGAGTGAGATGTTGCCCACCTGCAAAACAGAACCAGTGTACGACGATTGCGATCGCCTCAACAACGCTTTGACTCGCGCGGTCAGTTCGCGCGCGTGGAATGGTTTCTTCAAATAATCATCGGCACCGGAATCCAAACCTGCGGTCACATCGTCGATCTTATCGTTCCCTGTCAAAAACAAAACCGAGGCCGCACCGCCAGCACTTCTATACGATTTGAGTATGTCCATGCCTGAGACGTTGGGGAGGTTCCAATCCAAAACTAGGAGATCGTACTGATAATTTCTTACGCGCGACAACCCATCTGCGCCGTCAAAGGTTACTTCAACGACGTGATGTTCGTTGCGAAGCCATTTCTCAACGAGTGTGGCAAGCTCCTGATCGTCTTCAACTACGAGAATCTTCGCCACTTCGGCTTGCTCCTGCGTTGTCCCTTACGCGTTTCACGCTACGAATCATGTTTCCTTTGTATCTGTTTTTAACTTTGGCAACTTAAACCAAAACCTGCTGCCTTGACCTTCGCTTGATTCGACTCCAATCTGTCCATCATGCAACTCAATCAATGATTTTGCAATAGAGAGCCCGAGACCGAATCCACCTTTGGCGGCGTCTTCTTGCCGGGATTGTCGAAATCGTTCGAAGATTGCTGTTTGCATGTCGCTCGGCACGCCCATGCCACCATCGATTACACTCACCTCAATCATGTCATCCAAAACCTTTGGAGCGATCAAGACATTCGAACCTGAATTTGAAAACTTGATGGCATTCGAAACCAGATTTTCGACGACCTGTATCAATCGATCTTTGTCGACTTCGATTTTGATTTCATCGTGCGCGAGCACATCCACTGAAACGCCCTTCATCTGTGCCTGCCCAGCAGTCGATGCAACCGCAACATCGATTACCGTATCCAGATCGACAATTCGTTTGTCGAGTTGAATTGTTCCTGACTCTAGTCGCTCTACATATATGAGATCAGTAACCATCTTCATAAGACGGTCGAGATTTTCTTGCGCGGCGCTAAGCCGTTTGCGCCCATCTTCATTGAGCCCGCCGAACTCGCCTTCAGCAAGAAGCGAGTGGAAAAACTGCAATGAAGTAAGAGGAGAACGCAGATCATGACTCACCATTTGCACGAATTCTTGTTTCAGCCGATCGACTTCTTGCCGGTTCTTTTCTGCCTCTTCAAGCGCTTCCGCCATTTTATGAAAGGTAGAATCCAGCCGCGCCAGTTCGTCGTCACCTTGCAGGTGCGGCAAAAGCTTTTCTCTTTTCGACAGTTTGTTGGTGTTCTCGATGAGGACTTTGAGGCGATTGAGAGTTCCACGATTGAAATATAGCGCCAAACCAATCGCGAGCGCGATGTTGACTACAAAGCCAAAGACGATTAGTAACTTGAGGCGATCTCGATACGCAGCCAACAAATTCTTTTGCTCAAGCTGCACTGATTGCTGTTCCTCAATAAATTGCTCCATGACCACGTGCATTCGATCTATGGTTTTTTTGAGAACCGCCCAGCTTCTTATAGGAGGAATGCCAGCTTCCATTGCATTTTCTGCGCTATCAAGGTGCTGATCGAACTCGCGAATCACATCACGAAGTTCTTGTAGTTTCTTTTTTTCATATTCATTTGTCACGCAGGTCTCGCTCAACTGCGCATACTCTTCCAAAATCTTGGCAGTGACTTGATTAATGCGTGGTCTGAACGTTTCTTTATTGTGCGTGATATGCCGAAGCACTACGAGCGACTCGCGATCGAGGAGATATCGCATGAAATTTGAGAGATGCACACCGACGTCTCGAGCGTGTGCTTCGCGAGCGCGTTCTTGTTCGACTTGTTCGAGCAGATAGCCAAGTGTGACAAGAAAACTCAACTCGAAAACAAGAGGGACTGCCACGAGAATGAGCGCTTTTCTATAGAGGCTTAAAACCATTATGACAACTCAAACTATTCGCCGATAGTGTAGCAAAAATCGGCGAAAGCCTCGCGCAGTTATGAATTGACGGGCGCATCCCCCTGTCAAGGTACATTCCAAAAATGGGAACGATTTCACCAATTTGTATGGAACAATCTCAACGGTTGAAGCATCGTAGGGGTGTAACCCCTTGCTACTGACTACAGGAAAGCCGTTCTTATGAAGAAAAAACTACTTATGACAATTGGTGCACTGTCACTGTCGTGCACCGCAGCAGCTCCTGCATTTGCAAATGATTTTCTCGATATTCTGAAAGGTTATGTTGGCGCAAACAGCGGATTGCTAACAAGCACGAAGCCTGCAGCAAACCAAGCGCTTATCACAGCTAATTTCACAGCAAGAGAAACTCAATTGCAGAATGATCTCTCCGCTGGTGTCACAACAGGTCAGATCACTCCTGCTGAAGAGACAGATTTGAGAAATGACCTTGCCCGCATCAACTCGTTGAAGTCTCAGTATCTTGCCGATGGCACATACTCAGATTTCGAAGTTCAAGCCATGCTCAATGAACTGATGAATTTCGGATCGAAACTGCAAACATCATTGACGAACAACGTCACCAACACTGCAAATGGATCGCAATTCGGCAATGCATGGTTCAACCAATACATGGGCAGAGATGCTCGTCGTAGAAACGGTTCACCAGAAAACCAACAGCTGTTGCGTGCGAATTTGCAAACCAGAAATGCGCAACTCGATTTTGCAATCGATCAGGGCGTTCGTGGCGGACAATTGACTTGGTCTGAAGCGCGTACATTGAGAAACCAATTGGAAGCGATTCAAGACAAGCAGAATAGATTCACTGCGAACAATCGCATCAGCTGGCGTGAATCACAAGAGTTGGTTGATGATTACAACAAGCTTGATTCCGATATCAAAATCGCCTCATCTAACAGCGCTAGAAGTGGTGGCTGGAAATGGAAGAGCGGAACAGCATGGAACAATAACGACCGTCGCGACGATCGTGGTCGCGGTGACGGCAGATATAACAGATATCGCGATCGTGACTAACTGACCAGGGACAAACGAAGAGATCGAGAGATCGATCCAACAACGACCGAGAGCGCCTTCAGAATTCTGAGGGCGCTTTCGTTTGGTGATATAAAGACAGTTGGGAATGAATGGCATAAAGAAACTGTGATGAAATCTGACCTAGTCAAGCTGACAGATGCCGGGCTTTATTGTGAAGCCGGCGACTTCTACATTGACCCATGGCGGCCCGTACAACGAGCGGTAATCACGCACGCGCACTCGGATCACGCACGAGCCGGTAACGGAAGCTATCTCACCGCGGCGGCTGGCGAGCGCTTACTGAAAGCGCGATTGGACACGGACTCGACAGTGGCGACAGTGGAAACAGTTGAGTATGGCGAGACAATCACGATGGGTTCGGTGCGCGTGTCTCTGCATCCGGCTGGGCATATTTTGGGTTCGGCACAGGTTCGCATCGAAAGTAATGGTGAAGTTTGGGTTGTGTCCGGCGACTATAAAGTTCAACCCGACAGCACATGTTTGCCTCTCGAACCAATAAAGTGCGACACATTCATCACTGAATCAACTTTTGGTCTGCCGATTTTTCGCTGGCACGATTCGCAGATCGTGTTTGAAAGTATCAATGACTGGTGGCGGAACAACAAAGAGAACGGCAAAACCAGTTTGCTATTTGGCTATGCATTAGGCAAAGCGCAACGCATCTTGAGTGGCATAGACCCATCGATTGGTCCAATCTACACTCATGGTTCTGTGGAACGACTAACGATGGTCTACCGAGGCTGTGGTGTAAATTTACCGGAGACAAAGCATGTCGGTTCTATGCCTAAGGGCACCAAGTTCGGTGGCAGTCTAATTTTGGCACCACCGTCGGCGCAAGCAACTCCGTGGACGAGAGTATTTGGTTCTGTCTCGACGGCATTTGCATCTGGGTGGATGCGCATCCGAGGAACTCGCCGACGCAAGTCAGTTGATCGCGGATTTGTTCTGTCAGATCACGCAGACTGGCCGGGGTTACTGAGTGTGATTGAGGAGACCGGTGCAAGTCGTGTGATCGTCACTCATGGATATACTGCGGAATTAGTCAGATGGTTGAATGAAAAAAGCAAAGAGGCGAGCGCGTTAGTGACGCAGTTTGAAGGAGAAATGGAAGAGCTGCAGCCGAAGGAAGCTGACGACGGTGAAAGCGGAGACGAAAACGAGCAAGCGATCGAGGGCGATCACGCGGGCGAGAGCGATCATGCAAGCGAGGTTGAGCGATGAAAGCCTTCACCGATCTCTACACGGCGCTCGACGAGACGACGAAGACCAACGAAAAGGTCGGCGCCATGCGCGACTACTTCGAGAAAGTTGAGCCGGCCGATGCAGCGTGGGCGATCTATTTCCTCACTGGAAGAAAACCTAAGCAGCTTGTGCAAATTCCAAAGCTTGTCGGAATGGCGATCGCGGCGGCGCGTCTTCCCGAGTGGCTTTTCTCAGAATCATATGATGCCGTCGGTGACGTTGCAGAGACGATCGCACTGTTGCTGCCGGCTGGCGATAAGTCCTCGACAATTCCTCTACATACGTGGATTGAAGAACGACTTCTGCCTCTGCGCGGCGCATCGGACGAAGCGCAGTTTAAGAGCATCTTGCAAGCGTGGAGTGAGTTGGACGAAGCGCAACGGTTTATCTGGAACAAGCTTTTGACCGGCGCCTTCCGCGTCGGTGTTTCGCAGCAACTTGTGATACGCGCGTTGAGTCAAGTGAGCAAGCTCGATCCTGCTGTTATCGCGCATCGCATGATGGGCACATGGGAGCCAACAGAAGACTTCTACAAAAGTCTAATTGCGCCGGAGACAGAAGATTCCGACATCAGTAGACCCTATCCGTTTTGTCTTGCGCATCCACTTGATGCAGATCCGCAATCGCTCGGCGACGTCGAAGAATGGCAAGCAGAGTGGAAGTGGGATGGAATTCGTTCGCAGTTGATTCGGCGCGCCGGTCAGACGTTTATCTGGTCGCGTGGCGAAGATTTGATCACAGATCGCTTTCCCGAAATCTTGGAAGATTCAAGATTGTTGCCAAATGGAACGGTCATAGACGGCGAGATTCTGCCGTGGAAAGAGGCAAACGTACTTCCCTTCGCACAATTACAATTGCGAATCGGACGCAAAACATTGACGAAGAAGATCTTGACGGATATTCCTGTAATTTTGATGGCATACGACTTACTGGAGATCAACAACGAAGACATTCGCAGCAAGCCACTTTTAGAGCGTCGAGCAACTCTTTTCAAACTTCTTCAAGGTATTAGTTGCAGTGCTTACACTCTTCAACAGGGCGACATGCACTCAACTGTTCCCTCCTGCCAAAGATTGAGTGAACGCCTGAGAATCTCGCCGACTTTAGATGCAAATTCATGGGACGAACTTATTGAGTCACGCAGCAACGCACGCGCGCTCAACGTTGAAGGTTTGATGTTGAAGCGACTATCCTCACCCTACAAAGTCGGCAGGCAGCGCGGCGATTGGTGGAAGTGGAAGGTCAATCCTTTTACGATGGATGCAGTTTTGATTTACGCGCAACGCGGCAGCGGCAAGCGTGCGAGTTTGTACACGGACTACACGTTTGGGGTGTGGGATGGAGACACGTTGGTTCCTGTTGCGAAGGCGTATTCGGGGTTGACCGATGATGAGATTCGGCAAGTCGACCTCTTCGTGCGGCAAAACACAATTGAGAAGTTTGGACCAGTGCGCACTGTGAAACCGCAGCTAGTGTTTGAACTCGCGTTCGAAGGAATTCAAAAATCCACACGACACAAGTCTGGAATCGCCGTGCGATTTCCGCGGATGGCGAGATGGCGCACAGACAAACCGGCAGAGGAAGCAGATACTTTGGAGACCGTGAAAGCGCTGCTGGCTGAGAATGGCACACAGCAATAGGCGACGCACAAAACTTCGCAACTTCTGGGCATAAATAGAAGAGATTCTGGAGCCCCGAGTTGTCTAACAAGCAGAGCGCCTCAACTGGAATTCTAATAGCGATTATCGTGATCGTCGTAATTGGCTTGGCTGCTACATTGGCAATGATTATGTCAGATGCGCCACAGCAGCAAAAGTCTGATAACTTGGAGAAGACGAATGCCGCGACGACTGCGCGAACTCACGTCGAGCGCGAGAGCATTCTTCCAGCAGAACTCACTGCTGAGATGAGCTTTAAAGATGGGTCGTGGCAAGCAAATGGTCCCGTTAAAGATGAGAACTTGATTCAACTTGCAAAGACGCATAAGAAGCTCCCTGTGTTGTACCTCAATCAATCTGAGATAACAGCAACAGGCATTGCAGCAGTCAAAGGACACGGAGTCAGAGAACTCGAGATTATCGATTCTGACATCGACGCAAAAATGTCTGCATCGATTTCACAGCTCGACGGTTTGAAAAAATTGTTTTTAAAAGACAATTCGGTGAATGATGAAACAATGGAGGCGCTCACTGGTCCTCATTCTGTAGAAGCGCTGCACTTCAAAGGTGCGATGTTTACTTCCAACGGATTGAAAAACTTGTACAAAGCATTTCCAAATCTGAAGCAACTGGTTTTCATCAACTGTCCTAATGTCGACGATGCTATGTTGCCTTACATGAGTAACTTCAAGGAGATTCCGCAACTTGCGTTTATGGGAACGGCAGTCACACCGGAAGTCGCATTGCAAGCGATGGAAAGGCTGTCGAGCCACACGATTGGTTTTCGTGGAATACACTCACACAAATTTGTCGAAGGTCTCAAGGACAACACTAAAGTTATACAAATAGATTTGTCTGGCGCTACGTTTACCGATGAGGGCATTGATGCGGTGTGTTCTCTGAAACAGGCGAGGACTCTGTTTCTGCACGGTGCAATCGGGCTAACTGCTGCACGCGCGGGGAAACTTCGCAAGAATCTCCCTCAATGCAACATTGATATGGATGATGTGAACAATAGCCCTGAGATGGGCTACTTCGACGCGGAGAAGGAAAAGAAACACTAGGTGTCCAAGATTTTTGGGGTACCCACGCCAAACGGTTTTTTAACTGTTTGCGTTTCCGACAAATCGATAGGGGTTGCCGCTTAAATAGGAGAGTGCAGCGGAACAACAACTCGATGGGTGACGAAAATGCAAGAAGAACAAATGAAAGCAGCGGCGGAAGCCAGAGCAGAAAACGACAAGACGGCAAAGATGGCAGGAGCGGGTGCTGGAGTGATTGCCGGAGCTCAGTTGGGAACAGTCATTCTGCCAATTCCTGTAGTCGGAACTTTCACTGGCGCCTTAGTCGGCGGTTTGATCGGAACAAAAATCGGCAAGCGTGTCGGCGGCGTGTTGTTGGATAAGATGAACGTTGCGGAGAAGTGCTACACAGAGCCGTCTTCATCCTCGACCGGCGACAAGGGAAATCTCGCAAAGGAATTGGAAAGACTTGTGCAGATGCGCGAGGCAGGCATTCTTAGCGAGGAAGAGTTCAAGGCTGCAAAAGCGAAATTGCTTGGACTCTAAGTGATTAGTTCCACCAAAAACACCATTGCGGACTCTTGTACAAATCAGCGGCAAGAGCCGCGATTGTTTTCGGAGACTCGCGTTGGGTTACGATCTCAGGGCAGTATGCAAACTGTTCCTTCGCCAAAGTCAACGCATCGGACTTTGTCTCGGGAGGTTTCGCAACTTTCAATTCCATCGTAGACATGTTGGCGCAGACAAGTTCGGCACCATACTTTTGGTGCCAATGCTTTAAGAACGCTGTGTGATAGTCCGGAGTCATGCCATCATTGGAGCCGCTCCATCTGAGCGCAGCAAGAACACGCCATGATTCACGTGCAGAACAAAACAAAATTGAAATGCTCTCTTCAGACTGCACCATAGCTGGTGAATACTTTTCCTCTGACCTAACATGAGAAGGCCACTGCCCCTCCTTAGTATCGTAGTGCTCTAGATTCTTCTTATACCTTTTCGCGAGCACTTTTCGCGCATCGATCAACTCACTCAGCTTAACGATTTGATCGGTGTCTTGCACATCCTCTTCGAGAAGATCGAGTTCAAAATACTCGATTAGTTGCTCAACCTCATCAGAGATGATCGGCCAATATCCGGTTTTGTCGACGACAGAACGCGCCTTCGACCACACATCCATCGCGTTCTTCGCAGCAACTCTGACTACGAACAAGCCACCGTTTGCGCCAGATGAACCGTTCTGTTCCTCTCCCACTTCGTCAACGTTGTCATCATCATCGTCGTCATCATCATCATCTTCTTCGTCGTCATCGTCGTCGCAATCTTCATCCTCTTCCTCGAACTCATCTTCCTCTTCTTCGAGCAACTCGAATTCGACCTTGTCAAAAGTTTTCACATCAACGCCGGCTTTAGCTAGTTGCTTTCTCAACGTCTCGCTACTGCCCATCCTAAAACCTCACGCGCCGACAACGAGAGAAGATTATATAGCTTCCGCGCGCCTAGTGTGCGAGAATTACCATCCCATGAAACGTCGAACATTTCTAAAACACGGTGCCGCGCTACTCACTTTGTGTGGAGGTTTTCTCATGAGTTCTAAACAGTCTCTCGCCGAAACCGCCTCACTGGGCGCGCTGCTCGACACTTGGACGGGCGAGCATGGTGGCATTCCGCGCTTCGACCTCATCGAGACAGCGGACTTCAAAGATGCGCTCTTGAAAGGGATGGATCTCAAGCGTGCGGAGATCAAGGCGATCACCAGCCAAGACGCGAAGCCGACGTTTGAAAACACGATTGGCGCGCTGGAAGATGCTGGGCGCCCGCTCTCGAATGCGCATCGGTTGCTCGACATCTATACGTCAACCATGAACGACAAGACGATGCAGAGCATTGAGACTGAGATGGTTCCTATTTTGGCGAAGTTTAGCGATGAAATCATTCAGAATGATGAACTATTTCAGCGCATCAAAGCAGTTTACGAGTCGCGCACCACATCCGGGCTTTCGGCAGAACAGCAGCGGCTTGTCGATGTTTACTATCGGCTGTTCACGCGGCAAGGAGCGGGGCTTGATGCGAAGAAGAAAACGAGGCTGCGTGAAATCAATGAGAGGCTCGCAACAATCTACACAAGTTTTCGGCACAACCAGCTTCATGATGAAGAAAACTATTCGCTCGTTTTGGAGAATAAGGAAGACCTGGATGGGCTTTCTGACAGCATGATCGCCGCAGCGGCTTCATTGGCGGAGTCGCACGGCAAAAAAGGGAAGTGGGTGATTACGAATACGCGTTCTTCAATGGAGCCATTTCTTACTTTCTCATCGCGTCGAGATCTCCGCGAGAAAGGATGGCAAATATTTACGCGTCGTGGCGATAACAATGATTCATACGACAACAAAAAGATTATCAGCGAGATTTTGAAACTCAGAGCGGAACGGGCGCAGATTCTCGGTTTCACCACGCATGCACATTGGCAGTTGGACGACAATATGGCAAAGACGCCTGATGCGGCTATGAATTTGATGCTGCGTGTTTGGAAGGCATCTGTGAATCGCGTCAAAGAAGAAGTCGCTGACATGCAAGCGATTGCCGATGGAGAGAAGGCGAAAATAAAGATTGAGCCATGGGATTATCGATACTATGCGGAGAAAGTGAGGATTGCGAAGTATGCGATCGATCAGAATGAAGTGAAGCAGTATTTGCAACTAGACAAGATTTTGGATGGAATGTTTTGGGCAGCAAACCAAGTTTACGGGCTTGAAATGGTGAAGCTTGACGGCGTTCCGGTTGTGCATCCTGATGTGACTGTCTACGAAGTTAAACGCAACGGAAAGCAAGTCGGGCTCTGGTATTTCGACCCGTATGCGCGAGAAGGAAAACATTCCGGCGCATGGATGAATGAGTACCGCACGCAAGAAAAGTTTCTCAAAGAGATTTTGCCAATCGTTTCGAACAATTCAAATTTCATCAAAGGTGCACCGGGCGAGCCGACTTTGATTTCTTGGGATGATGCGAATACGCTGTTCCATGAGTTTGGTCATGCACTGCATGGATTGCAATCGAATGTTCGATATCCCACGCTCGCAGGAACAAACGTAAAGCGCGACTTCGTCGAGTTTCCGAGCCAGGTAAATGAGCGCTGGTTGCTGACAAATGAGGTGCTTCAGAAGTTCGCACTGCATTGCAAGACCGGCAAGCCAATTCCGAAGGAACTGGTTGAGAAGATCGAAAAATCTAAAACGTTCAATCAAGGTTTCAACACGACGGAGTACCTCGCATCTGCGCTTTACGACATGAAGATTCACCTTGCGTCGACGCCGGACAAGTCGATTGATCCAAACGAATTCGAACGCGCGACCATGGAAGAAATCGGCTGTCCGAAAGAGACTGTCATGCGACATCGCCCGACGGCGTTCGGACATATCTTTGCAGATGATGGTTATTCAGCCGGATACTACGCGTACATCTGGGCGGACACGATGTCGGCTGATGCTTCGGAGGCGTTTGAAGAAGCTGGCAGCTTCTACGATCGCAAGACATGCGATAGATTCCGCGACACGATTTTCGCGGTAGGCAATTCGGTTGATCCTGTGGTGGCATTCCGTAATTTCCGCGGGCGCGACGTGGATACGAATGCACTCATGCGCGATCGCGGTTTTCCTGTGAGTTAGACCAGATTTAGCTCGAAGGCCCAGTCAAGCCTTTCGCTTTTTCGATTTCTTTGCGGTCTTTCCCTCTGCTGCTCGCAGCGGGAATGTGTAAACGCTTCCCTTTTTGGGATCAGCTAGAAGATCGGCAATCGTGGTTTGAGCAAATGCTTGTTCTATCATCGCGTTGGCCTCATCCAATCGTCGATGCAG
>CAYZJR010000005.1:43532-106614 GCA_964478655.1 uncultured Candidatus Obscuribacterales bacterium | reverse complement strand
GGCTTCTTGGCCGCAGGCTTCTTGGCCGCAGGCTTCTTGGCCGCGGGCTTCTTGGCCGCGGGCTTCTTGGCCGCGGGCTTCTTCTCCGCCTTCGGCGCCGTGAGAGGCGTCATCGGGGGCAGCTCGCGCTGCATGTTGAAGACGCCGTTGCGGACGTCATCGACCAGGAAGAGGAAGTCGCCCTGGCGCAGGCGGGTGTTGTATACCTCGCCGATGACCTGAGCCGGCAGGAGCTCGCGCAGAGCCGCAGACGGGTGGTCGCTGTAGAAGACCTCGGAGCCGGCACCATCGGCCATCTTGTCGGACGACACGATGATAGCGTGGTCGACGTCGACCTCGGCGTTGAGATCGGGCACACCGCCGTCATGGGCGTCCATGCCGGGGAAAAAGAGGAATTCGGGACGCGCCGGACGGTACTTCCACAGAAGCGGCTTCGCCTCGGCCTCGTCGGCGTTGTTGAAGCAGCAAAGGGCGAAAGTCCAGCCCGGATACCACTTGGCGTAGGCGCTGAAGATCGCCTCGTTGAGCTTCGGACGCTTCTCTGCGGGCACCAGTTCGAGAGCCGCGGGGATGTCTTCGGGGCGACTCGCGAGCACGACCGTGTAGATGTCGTGATCGAAGATCTGCACGGAATCGGGCAGGCCCTTGCCGAGCATGCCGCCACGACGCAGACCGCCGCGCGAAGCAGGCGGC
The DNA here is from genome assembly GCA_964478655.1 of uncultured Candidatus Obscuribacterales bacterium. Classification (GTDB taxonomy): domain Bacteria; phylum Cyanobacteriota; class Vampirovibrionia; order Obscuribacterales; family Obscuribacteraceae; genus CAYZJR01. Next base: position 105,921 of record CAYZJR010000005.1, on the reverse strand, counting down.
TGAATCGCCTTTTCCATGTCGGTCAGGAAGTGCGGCGCCGAAGCGGTGTCGATGACGCTGTCCTTGCCCATGGTGCCGGGAATGGCCGGGAAGTGCAGCAACATCGCGTTGCCGCCGTCGGTCGACTGCGTGACCGGCGCATTCCAACCGAAACGCGAACCGCGGCGAACCGGACGGGGCCGATGGATACCGTGACCATGTCCTTGGCCGGACGCGACGCGATTGCCGTAGCCGCAGAGGTGGAAGAGAACGCCGTCGATGACCTTCTCACCGGCGAAGCCCTTGGTCTTGCTGAACCGTGCTGGTCTGAGTGAAACGCACATAGTTTGTTAATTCCTTGAATGGCCGCTTGTTTTTCGCTCGGCCAGAAAACGGCCTAAACCAACCGAGCGTTTATTGGAACTGTCAGGGCGTGTATCGCCCTAAGGAAGCTGGCACCGGGAGGCACCAGAGTGGAGACACCGGGTATCCGGTGTCTCCGACGAGGAAACCGAAGAAGGCTTACTTGTAACGCTCGACGGCCGCGGTCAGGCGACCCAGCGCTTCGGCTGCCTTCGTGGTATCGGTGATGGTGCCTTCCATCTGGCGGCGGCCATCCTTCAGGTTGACCGGCTTGCTCCACTTGATGCCGACGACGTTCTCGACGCGGCCGCGGAAGCCGTTGTTGCCGTTGTTACCCTTGAACTGGCTGGCCGACAGTCCGGTGACGACCACCGTCACCTTGATGCCACCCTCGGGATTCGCGGCAGTGTCAATCGACACCTTGGTCGTCTTCAGCAGAGAGCCGAGCGCCGGAGGCGCGTCATTGGTGCCACCACCGGTGGTCGCAGCCGACGCCTTGGACGGAGAGTTCACATTGCCGCCGGAGGACGGATCGCCGCTGACAGAAGGCTTGCCCTTGGGATGAGGACAACCTGCCTTGCCGCAGTGCGACTTCTGTCCGTGCGAGCCGGCAGGCTCGCTATGAAGTCCGACAGCGACACTGGGAACGTCGAGGCAGTCGCCCGTGAAGTCGAGCAACCCCTTCGAAGCGAACCAGGCAGCGATGCCGCAGACGGCTCCGACACCGAGCTGCAGCAAGGAGTTGAGATCGTAGTGAAAGTACTGAGCCGCAGCGCCAGTGAGCCACCAGGCGGTGACGCCGGTGCCGAGCAGCGCGAAAAGACGAACAATGAAAAGTTCGAACCTGGCTTTGGTGCAGTTGTTCATACTGAGTCTCCGATCGAGTGAGTGTTGAGGTTAGAAACGCACGCAGAGCCGACGACCGCGAGATTCGCGCGATCATCGCTTGCGTGTCTTCTATCCGAATTCGTGCTTTATCAGCCCACGCAAAGTGAGTCGTTAAGAGCACTGGTTAGAGACAAACACAGAGGTTTTTGTCGTGTTTGACGCCTAGAAACGGAAAAGAACGGAAAAGCACTGAACTGTACGAAAAATATTTCGCGCGCAACAAGTAGTTCCTTTTTTCTTCAGAAATTAAGAACGTTGATTCATCGGCCTAAAGCATATGCAAATTGGCACTTGGCAGCTCTTAAACTTGGACTAAGGCTCACGAAGCGGCGCTTAAGCGATATTAATGGGGTGTCTTTCGGACCTCCGACAAATCGGACGAAAGCGCCTTCTAGTCGGCAGAATTAGGAAATCTGTGCTCGGTTTCACATGCCGACATGCAGCACCGCACAAAAGCGACGTAGCGCGGGTGGCGCGATCTGCTGCATTTGTTACGCCTGCAGTCGACGCCAGATCATGTACGCCCTGCGTCCAAACCAACATCTCTAAGGAGTTTCAACTTGGCGCGATGGGCTACTGGAGGCGCTTTTACCGGGTAGTCCCAATACAACTTGCGAATCGTGGCCTTGTCTCGTTGGCTCAAAGTTACCCGGGGAGAGAAAGTCCGATTTACGTAAAACATCACGTCACTTCCATTTGTCGAATGGCCCGTGATTCCCAATGCATGCCCAATCTCGTGCAAGCAGACAAACGTCAACATACTCTGTGAATGTATGCCACCAGATTCGGTTCGCAAATAGACCGTGATGTATCCTTTGCGAAGAAAGTCCGTTGGCTGACGCCAATCACTTTCACTGGAGTCGAATTCAGTGGTTCCTCGAATACGTCCTTGAATGGTTGTGCCATCAAGGCGCACAGATATATTCGCCTCCTCCGGTGTATCCACGATCGTATAGCGAAGCCTTCCATCTAACGCCTTCAACCACTGCTCGAGCGCGCCGACGAACACCTTACGAAAATCGACCGAATTCGCAGTCGCGGCGTCATAGACAAGAAACACTTTGATTGGAAGCGCCTTGGACTTCCATCGCGTAAGCCGATCGATTGAAATTCGCCCGAAGTAGTCGCGATCGTTGACTCCGCATCCTTCACATCCAGCGACATTCTTCTCCCAGGTTGCAATCTCTGACTTCAGCGCATCTTTGACCGTGCGATCATCTTCGCATGCTAGAGCTTTCCTGAGAAATCGAACTCCGGGCTCCAAATATCCTTGTTCTTCAAAACTCTTCGCTACCGCTTTGAGAGCGCAGGGTGCGACTCGCTTTAGGCTGCTCCATCTTTCGAAATGCTCTTCGGCTAACAGCGAATTTTTCTTTGCCAAAGCCAGGTATCCCAAGCAATACTCATGTTCGCTCGGATCCGTTTCTATGCTCGCTGCTGTCCGAAAAAAGGCTTGGGCTCTCGAATACTTATGCCCTTCAAGAAGAAGTTGTCCTTGCAAAATCAAGCTGTCGATTCCGAATTTTATGTAGTCTCGAGGCGGATATCTCTTCGGATTTTTGCAAACGGTGTACAGTTTGCCAACCACGCACCCGCTATTCTGACGCGATGAATAGGGCTTTTTCTGCTGCTTTCCGCTGGGCGCATCCTTCGCCCATGAATCAAAAAACGACGGAACGATTGGCACCACATGCGATGGCACACTAAGATTTATCTCTCGGCCGCAAAACGGATCGGTATCCGCATCAACCGTAACGCCGGGCTCTTCGCAATTTACAAGCGGAGTAAAATCAGAAGCCTGTGGCTCAGGGCAGAAAGCGTCGCCAATTAAAAGTCCCTGCGCAGAAGCGGGGACCATTGCCGTTCCCGCCCATAAAAAGGCGATTGCCGCCGCAACTGAAAATCTAAAACTGGCATTGCGCTGTGCCTTCATGCTTAAAATTCTATTGACAACCCAATCTCATTGGCACAGGAAAAACCCTGGTTTTTGGCCTAGTCTTGGCGCAGCTAGCACAGTTCTGTTTTGATATATTTCCGGCTCAAAGCTTCTTTATGAGCCCTTTCTTACGCTCTTTCGGTAATGGTCCTCTAGAAGCCAGTGCTGTTACTTTCATATTGTGATGTGTTTCCTCCTACCCAATCTTGTCGCTCATCCCGCTCCCAACGCCCCAACCGAACTACGGTAAACCAACACCTCATCCGCAAACGCGGGTACGGGCGTGTCTGGATAGCGATATCACTGGAGATACACGAGAATGTCTTCTCAGCAAGGTAAAGGACCAAAGGTCGTACGAGAAGTGCGATCGCCCAACCGGTTGCGGAAAAGCCTGAACATCACCAAGGCTGACCTCGACTGGGCTTCTTCTCAAGGTGTCATCACCTCCAAGCAATCCGATGATGTGTGGAACGCGCTTCAGAGCCGTCTGAGCGCCAGCAGGACGCAGTTCGACTTCGCCAACCTGGCGTGGTACTTCGGCGCTCTATTGGTGCTGGTGGCGATGGGCTGGTTCATGGTCGAACTGGTCGACAAGTTCGGCGCCGGCGGTCTGCTCGCCACGAGCATCGCCTACACCGCGGGATTCGTCGCCTTCGGCAGCAAGCTGTGGTTCCGCGATGGTCTCAAGGTTCCCGGCGGTTTGCTCTTCACGCTGGCTGTGGGCATGACACCACTCACGGTGGCATCCGTCATGCAGATGAGCGGAGTGCACTGGGAAACCCAGAGCGCATTGCTCACCCTCGAACTGGCAACTGTGGCGGCGGGTCTTCTCGCGCTGCGGTTCGTCAAGTTCCCATTCCTCACGGCACCAATTTACGGATCGCTGTGGTTCATGTCGCTGACACTGCTGGACATGTTCGGCCTACAGGGCTGGAACAACCATCTCTGGGTGTCAGCCGGCTTTGGCGCAGCCATTTTGGCCGTAGCCTTCGCAACCGACCGCAAGACGGAAGAGGACTACTCTTTCTGGGGCTATCTCTTCGGGATGGTCTCTTTGTGGTTCTCGCTCACCCTCATGGACTCTGGAAGTGAGCTGTCCAAGCTGCTCTACTGCGGTCTGAACCTCGGCTTCCTGGTCGTGTCGGTGATTCTTAACAGGCGAGTGTTCGCGGTCTTCGGCACCATCGGCGTGCTGGTGTACCTCGGCCATCTCTCCTACTCGCTGTTTGCCGGATCGCTGCTCTTCCCGCTTGTCCTGTCACTCTTGGGCATCGGCGTGATTGTCGGCGGCATTCAGTACCACCGCAATCGCAATCGTATCGATGCGTATCTTCGCGGCTTCGTTCCGGAGTCGCTCAAGAGCCGCTTCGACGATGACGACGACCTGAACTAACAGCGGCACAGGTGTTTTGCTGTCGCGGAACACCTGTTGCATTCTGCCTCAAAGGGAGAGCGAGCGGGCCCAATCGTGGGATAAACCCGCTCGCTCTCCGACGGCACAGAACTCTCCAAACTTTGCCTACTTCCTTTTTTCCAAACTTACTAGTCGACCCGTCTATTAGTTTCATAAATAGCCGCGACAAGCTGCTTCTGAGCAATGAGCTCAAAGCCATATCAGCCAAGAAAGATTATGAAAAGAGCATGTACGGCGGTTGCCTGCGCTTCGCTTCTTCCTTGATCGCCATGGCGGCCGACACGACCACTCCGGGATGCTGACAGGTTTCCGGAATGCTTGCCGCTCCAAAGGCAGTCAATGTCTCCGAGCCTTCCGAATCAGGCAGAAGTGGCCCATCCGTGAGCGCCTGATAGACGTTTTCGCAAAAGCCGAGAGCATCTGTGCCTGTGGAATTACAAAGAAGCGCGATGAATTGGGAGCCCTGCATGTGCGCCACCACATCCAGTGGTGAGCAGCACGGCCTGATTCGTTCCGCAACCTTGGTTACACCCTCGGGAGGCAAGAGAAAAACCTGCTGCTGTCTTCGAATAGCCAGTTCGAATACAACAACCGAAAGCGGCAATTGGTCTTTTTGATATCGAGCAAATTCTCGAAACAAAAAGAAGATGAAAGCATTGAAAGACATCAAGCCGCTTGGCTCAACCAGCAAAGAATAAACAACATTCGTTGCTTGCCTGTCGAATTCGAACGGTGGTGGCAACTTGGCCTGAAGCGCTTCTTGAGCCCGGCGTCTCTCTTCTTGCAACGCCTGTGCTTGTGCTTGTACCTGAGCAGCGTCGTCCTGTTTCTTAGCCTGCTGCCCATGCGAAGGCATTTGATCGAAAGGAGCAAACGGTAAAGGTGTAGGAGGAATCAATATCTGACGCTCCGCAGTAGCGTTGACCGGCGGCGCTCCAAATGGACTCAATTTCTGTTGAGATGCTGTTGGCCCTTTCGGCATGCCGCTGGACGGCATCGAAAACTGTTCGAACGACTCAGAAGGAATTTCCTCGGGTTCCAACGGCATTTGCGCATCAGGAAAATCAATCTGTCCCGAGAAATGCTGATAGCCGGTTGCTTCGCCACCACCACTCGGCGGAAGCGATTGGTTTTCATCCTGTTCTCGCGTGTCTACTAAATTCATCTCGGCGGTAGAGAAGCGGCCAGAAATGGTCTGTTCTGTAGGAACGCTGAAGTGCGAAGTCGTAGACTGCAGTTGCGGCGCCTGCTGGCCGTCTTCGAAGAAACCACCTGACTCGGTCTTGATTTTGTTTTGGATCATCAAGACTTCCGCGCTGTCTCTTGTCCACATCAAGATCGCGCCTGGTCCGTCGCCCCTTTCCAAGCTCCATCGCGGAGGCTGGGTACCTTGACCGATCATCACCTTGACGCAAAAGGCAAGCCCACTGGTTGGGTGCTCGAAGGGCAAGACGACCGCCTTCTTCGGATTCTTCTTTGCCTCTCCGAGAGCGTACTTCAAGTCTTCCGTTTGCGGCACTGAGGACATCTTGGGCAGGCGAATGAATGCAGATGAGCCTGCGCTGAATGAATCGGAGAGTGGCACTGGAGCCCGTTCCTCGCTGGATTAGTACGGCAAATGGGTAGCTTTGCCATTACTATCGTACCAAGAGAAGCGGTCAACCTTCACGCCAGCTGGGCGAATGATTGCCACTGACTAGCGTGATTTCTTTTCGTTCAAATTTGCGAGGAGCGCCAGATTTCAAGCACCCCCTTGGGTAATGGTACTGGGCTTAAAAAGCCATTTGACAACAATTTCATGCGGATCATGAAAACTGCCTGCCAACAACAGTAGAATCTCAGTGTCTCAATTTTCATCTTTCACTCTAGAAAGCTTAAAAATCCACGGTTTAACTGACTTTTTCATCTTAGATCTTCCATTGCTCGGAAGTCGGAAGAACTGGATTTTCAAACGGACCTAAGCATATGAAGGCCCTTAATTTTGTAGTCAAGTGGGCGTTATATCCCTTTGTCTGGCGGACTGTGCACATGCCCGGCCGCAAGCACAAGGGTGCCTTGCCTTTGGCTACCCAAACGCAGACACAACTGTCTGGTTTTCTCAAAGCTCACGTCGACACGTTTTGCACGCTAGGAGAGCGAAACGCCCGTTCTTACGAGTCCCTCACCGCGTCGGTCGCCTACATCGCGCACTGTTTCGAGGGCATGGGCTACACAGTGCTCAGACAGGATTTCACTTTTCAGAACAAGGTCATGACCAATCTGCAAGTGGAAATCAAAGGCACTGTTCATCCCGACCGTATCATCGTCGTTGGCGCTCACTATGACACGGTTTACGGAAGCCCCGGTGCCGACGACAACGCCAGTGGCACGGCAGCGCTTCTGGAGATGGCAAGGCTGCTTCGTGATTCGAAACCCGACTGCACGATCCGCCTGGTGGCTTTTGCCAACGAAGAACATCCAGATGCGCATTGGCACACGATGGGCAGCTACGAGTACGCACGCGCGTGTCACGAACGCAAGGACGACATCAGGGGAATGGTGGTGTTGGAGATGCTTGGCTGCTATTCGGATGCTCCGAACAGCCAAAAGTATCCCTATCCGTTCAACCTGTTCTACCCGACGACCGGCGACTTCATCGCCTTTGTCGGCAACACTAGGTCGCGGGCATTGGTAACGCGTGCGATCAAGGCGTTTCGAGCAAACGCCAGTTTCCCTTCAGAAGGTGTCTCAGCACCGGAAAAGTACCGCGACATTCAGCGCTCCGATCACTCCTGTTTCTGGGAATTCGGCTATCAGGCGCTGATGATTACGGACACTTCCAACTTTCGGTACCTTCCTTACCACACGGCTGAAGACACGCCAGAGAAGCTCGATTTCGAGCGCATGGCTCGTGTCACCGAGGGGTTGACTCATTCGGTCCTGGCTTTGGCCGGGAAAGATACCGACTGAATTCATACCGACTGAATTCATGCTGCTTGAGTCTTGGGAGCAAGCCGCTGCACATTGGTAGCACCTGTGCAGGTGCGGTGCAGCCGGCTTTGCTCGCCAAGACTACTTGGAGATCTCATGACTCCGAAATTCTTGATTGGTGTCGTTTGTGGTATCACAGCAATTCTTCTTACCGGATTGCTGATTCCGCACTCAGGCAATAGCGGCGGTGGAACTAATGTTGAATCATCGTCAGGTCTTGGCGCAATGAGCCAATCCATCGATGTCGACCATCCGCCGGCCACCATCAGTGTGGCAAAGGGTGCCACTATCACTTTGGTGCGATTCGGCACATCGAAGCAAAATACGACTGTAACAGCGTACGCCTCAGACGGCAAAGGTGAGCTTCTCATGAAGCTTTCCGGTGGTCCAAATGGTACAGTAGCAACCTTCAGAGCGTTGCGGGATGGCCGTGGCGTCATCCAGATTCGCAACGACAAAGCGGGGCCGGGCGGCGCGTTGACGCACACGATCAACGTCACTGTACGCTAAGCAAGGCATTGCCAAACAGATACTCGAATTGAAATAAGGCGATTAGCCGCTTTGAACCTGCTGAAACGCAGCTGATTCATAGCGCTTTTCGCTCTGCCCATTTTCTACTATTCACCTTCGTATCGCAAAGCTTAATACCAGATACGGTGCATACACTGGGAGAACCGAACCAAACAATTTTCCTAACACCAACTAAGAAAGCCCGACAGAAAGCGCGCCTTGCCAGGTCGACAACTGGATGTCAGCAAGTGCTCGTGCAGGTTGCGCCATTTAAGAACACTCATCCTGACATCATCAAAATCTCAAGACTGCTCAAGCTTCAACGGCATTTGCTGGCTACGACCATGCCAATTGGTTCCTCCAAAAGAAACGCCATAAATCATGACAGGCTTTGAATTTGTTAATCCTGTTGACATCACACTTAGGCATACATAGCTTAAAAGTGCATTTCCGATTCTACTGGCCCAATGGCAACTTGGAGGACTTACAAAGTCCAACAGTCTTGAGAGATCTTTGACCGAGCTATAGTCTTCACCGACTGCGGCTCGTCACGTGTGTTGTTCATTGTCGTCCACATACGTCTCTCGCCATGCTACAGAGCCTTTCCGGAAGGAGGCTTCAACACGGCAAGACGACAGCCAGAAAGACAACTGTGTATGAGTAGTTTAAACGACCGGCAGTTCGTTGCTAGACCGTATTCTTTACCTAAGCAAGGCGCGCAGTATCAGCTCAAAAAGGCCGGGATGCTTCTCGTTGAGCGCGACGTTCCCGTACTCGCGGAGTACGAGAAAGAGACCATCCCCGACTACCTGGCTGCAATCGACCACAGCCTTGTAATCGAATCGAGAGAGGACTACAAAGCCGCACTCAAACGCGAGCAAAGCAAGCTCAATGAGCTTGCGCGCAAGCTGAAGGGTGAGGGACGTTCACTCATCGTTGCCCTCCAAGGACGAGACGGCGCCGGCAAAGGCGGAACGTCGAAGCGTATCGAGGAAGCCTTGGGCAACGACTTCAAGCTCTTCGACAGCGTTCCAATCGGTCCACCGACAGAGGAAGAACGCGCACATTCGTGGCTGTGGCGATTCTATCGTCACGACCGCATGCCCGGAATCGGGCAAGTGCGCGTGTTCGACCGCTGCTGGGCCGAGCGAGTGCTTGTCGAGAAGGTCATGAAGTTCGCTGACGAAAAGGACATCCAGAAGTCCTACCGTCAGCTGCGCGTTTTCGAGTGGCAGCTCGTCGAACAGGGCACCATCGTCATCAAGATCTGGTTGGACGTCACAAAAGACCAGCAGAAGCGGCGATTTGCGCGCAGGCGCGCACACAAACCGTGGAAGGTCAGTCCATTCGATCTGATTTCGAGGAAGCACTGGGACGACTACACACCAGCAGCCAATGAGCTTTTCCATCGCACGGGAACGGAGTTTGCCCCCTGGCACCTCATCTCGAGCGAAGACAAGCGATATGCGCGGCTGGCAGCTCTGAAGCTGATCAACAAGATCTTGAAGAAAGAGCTCTCGAAGAAGCGCAAGTAATTCCTGCGCTCGCTTTTCCCGGAAGAACGGCATACCATCAGCCTCACGGCTACCGTGGTTTGCCGTTCTTCTTCGTTGTTCCATTAATACGACCAGCCATAGTACGCCTGTATCAGCCCAGGGTCAAATTTTCAGCAGCCCCATCTGTCAAGAGTGTAACTTTAGACTGTGAATAGAGTAAGTTTCAAAACATTCGGAGTAACAACCTTTGCTGAAGACGCTGTTCAACTTCGCCGCCGGTATTGGGCTGACTCTGCTTTTCAAAAGGATAGCTCAGTGGTCTAAACGCAAGAAAGGCATTTTGCTAGAGGAGCTGACTTGGCAGCAGGCCGAAGGACAGCTCAGCCCAGACACGGTTGTAGTGATACCAATGGGCGCGCAGTTAAAGGAGCACGGCCCGCATTTGAGATTGGACAATGATTTTCAGCTAGCAGAGTATCTCAAATCACAGGTCATGCAGCGCGTCACAGCGGTTTTTGCCCCTACCGTAAACTACGGATTTTATCCTGCTTTCGTTGAGTATCCAGGCTCTGTATCACTGAGAATGGAAACGGCACGAGACGTTGTTATCGACATTTGTACCAGCATTGCCCGATTCGGACCGCGGCGATTTTATGTTCTCAACACCGGCATATCGACCTTGAAGCCGCTGAAAGCGGCCGCCGAGATCCTCAGCGAACAGGGCATCTTACTTGCCTTTACCAACCTTTCAACTGCACTGCACGAAGTTGAATCACAAGTGTCGAAACAGCAGGGTGGCTCACATGCAGACGAGATTGAGACGTCCATGATGCTCTACATCAATCCGTCACTCGTGCAGATGCACAAAGCTGCATCGGACTACCGCGAAAACGCCTCTGGACCTCTTACACGTTTGGATTCACCTGGGGCAAGCTATTCACCTTCCGGTGTGTGGGGTGATGCCACGTTAGCCACGAAAGCCAAAGGCGAAATAGTAGTGAGTGAACTCGTGAAGGCGATCGTTCAAGAAGTCGAACAAATTGCCAAAGTAAATCCGCCTGGCTCCAAGTCGTCATGAGGTTTAACGATCGCCTATTTTTACTATCTTGTATAGCAAACAGCATTCAAAAAGAGAAAGCAGCGGGGCGCAGTTGGTTTAGCGATACCACACGTGGTATTGCCATCCGACTTTGCCCCGCCGCTCTCAAAGCTTCAATCTAGCCTAAGCTGCTTTCGCTCAGCGCTTGTTTAGCGCTTCGCCAAAGCCATCACGAGCTTCGCCGGCGCGATGAACGGCGCCGTGAAGAGATACGCGATGAAGCGGTCGGCAAAGCTGAAGCGCCTGCCTGCGACCGACTCGTTGAGCACGGCCACCTCCGACTCACCGTTTTCCACCACCTGGGTCTTGAAGAAGTCGAATCCCACGAGCGCCCAGAAAGAGACGCACCAGTAGGCACCGGCAACGGTGGCGCTCGGATCGAGCACCATCGCGGCCAGTATCACGACTATGGCGGAAACAGCGTAAGCCAGAGTCTTTGTGATCTTGTTCACAACTACTCCTAAGTTAAGTCTGTGGCGCCTTACGCGCCGAGTAAAAACGAAGAGACCACAACGCTTTTCAGCGTCATGGACTCAGGACCCGCACTATCAGGATTCCGGGTCTGTCGTGAAGAACAGGTTGTCCGGAATGGAGACGCGGAGGACTCCGGAGACGAGGGTGCGGGAGACGGGCTGCTCGTAGACACCGTCACGCTCACCGCAAAGGAGAGCCGTGCGATCCCAATCCATGACGACGAAGTTGAGACGCCCCTCCGCAAGCGCGGTGATCAACGACTGGCCGATGCGCTCGGGGTCGTGAATATTGGGGAGAACTTCGCCAGCCTTCCTGATTCGCTCTTTGACGGCGATGAGGGCCAGATGGGGATCTTGGGCTTCCTGGGTGAACACGACGATACCGGTAGCTACGAGGTACTTGCTCATGCTTTTTCCTTAGTTGGTGCCGCGGATGCGGCGATCTTGCGTCCTTGAGGCGCAGCATGTATGCGCCGCAGCAATAGGCAGGAGCCGGTAGCTCCAGCCTATGCATGATGATGGGACAGCGTGAGCTACACGGTGAAACCGAGTGAGCTGAGACGCTGTTTCAGGTCGTCGACGCTGACAAAGCGGATGGCACGCATGCCTACCGCCTCAGCAGCTTTGACGTTCGGCTCGAGGTCATCGATGAACAGACACTCGCTTGCAGCGAAACCGCTTCTGGCGAGCACCTCTTCGTAGATTTTGCGATCTGGCTTTGCGTAGCCGACCTCGTACGAGAGGACGAGCCCATCGAAGTGTCGAGCCACATCGTAGGTCGACTGCAGAAAACCATAGTGGTTCTCGTTGGTGTTACTCAGAAGGTAAAGCGGGCGCTGCTTCCGCAGAGTGGTCAGGAGTGTTGCCATCTCCTGGTTCTCGACGAAAGTATGATTCCACAACACCGTGAACTCCTCGAGCGTGATTGACGCACTGAGCTTTCGGTTGAGCTCATTGAGGAAGTCGGCGGTGGAAATCTTGCCCTGTTCGTATCCGAGCGAGCCTATATACGAGAGCACGTGTGCGAACTCTTCGCGACTGCGATTTGCCTTCGCGCAGAAGCCCTGACAGACGGCTTCCCAGTCGAAGTCCACGAATACGTGACCCATATCGAACACCAGGAGCTTCACTTCGCTTCCACCTGTTTTGTCGCTCGCTGACATGATATCGCAAGCGGCAGTTTCAGTGGGGCTGGCGGCGCCGTTGTCCGAAGAGTCACGCGCGGTGGTCACTTTGTCTTCCATGCGGTGGTGCCTTCTGGTTTTACCGTCTCCGTCCAGAATGTCCGTTTAGGGATTCAGGCTGGCGAAGAAGGTCCGCAGGAATGCTTCGTTGTGGAAGATGAGGTGGAAGTAGGTACCCCAGACTTTGCGGTCGGCGGATACGAATCCGTCTTCGCGCTCATCACCGGGACACCAGTTCACCGTAGTGTTGTCGCCCCTTCCGAAGGACAACGACACCGATTGGGGTTTGGGTGAAAGCATCTTGCGCGCCTCCACGGAGTGCAGCGTTTCGAATCCCCTCACGGACGTTGCCGCCCACGAAAAGCCTGAACGCCGCTCCTCACCAGTGATGTCGCCTCCTTTGGCACAGCCCACAAGGAGCTTTGCCGAGGTGGTTGCCTTCAACATCTCAGGTCCAAACACAGTTGACATGGGCAGCCAGCCCAAACCCGCGGAATGCTTCGAGTCTCCTTCGCCGCCGAGCGGGTTGAAGAGCTCGTCTCCGAGAATTTGAAAGCCGCCGCACACTCCGACGACAACACCACCGCGACTGAGATGGCGCTGTATTGCCTGCGCTCCACCTGTTTCTCTGAGATACGCCAGGTCGTTCATCGTCGCTCCCGAACCGGGAAGTACGATAACGTCGGCGTCGCCCTTGAAGTCAGACGGATGCATCCACTGGCAATCGAGCGACGGGTCTCCCCGCAAGGGAAGAAACTCATCGGTCGGCCCGCGGAAAGGCAGTCGAATGATGACAATACGTCTCAATCTAGGCCTCCGGTCTTGTTTTTATTTTTAGAAGCCAGAAGGGGCACCGCCGGCAGTGGCGATGCCCCTTCTGGTGGAAACAAAGAATCAGACCTGAGCTCCGCTCAGATGCTTAGCCCCGACGCGGCTTACGCTTGCGCGTACGCGGCGTGGCACCGGCACCCGGGGTGGCCTTGGTCTGGGTGATGCCGTGCGCGGTATGGGCCGCTTCGATCTCGCTCTTGTACTTGCCCGAGAACAGCGTCTGATCCGCCGAAAGCATCGCGCGGAGCATGTCCTTGAACAGCACCCGGTTGGCCGGCACGAGGGCCAGCGAAGCCAGGTAGAGCTTGGTGAAGTCGGTCACACCGTCGGTGATGGACTTGCCCTCACCGACAACCTTGACGATCATCGCCTCGAGCAGGTCCGCGTGGGCACCACCCGAGATCAGACCGTCGTCGTGCACCTCACCGGTCTTGTCGTCCGGCGTGCGCTTGTTGTTGCGCTGGATGCGGATGCCATCCGGCGGAAGCGCATACCGGCCGATGACACGGCGGTCCTTCTTGATGGCATCCAGCGTCAGCTCGGCACCGAGCTGCTTGCCGTAACGCGCACCCCACAGGTAGTCCATGACGAGCTGGCCGAGCACGTCGCCCGTCGACTCGTGCATGGCGCCACCCTCGCCACCGGGGAGGTCTTCGCCCGGCGTCTGGAGCATCACCACGTGGTGGCCGTTCTCATGCCACTCGACACCCAGGTCGAACGCGATGTCCTTCGCGAGACCCATCGGGATGCCGCTGCCGACACCCATGTGAATCTCGTACCCCTGCGGGTCGAAGTACGCGTTGTCGCGCACCGACGGATCGTCGATGTACACCGGGATCGGCTTGGCCTGCTTCTTGAGGCCCAGCGTCTCGTAGAACGCCATCTGCTCATTGAGCGCGATGAACGTCGCGACAGCCGAGAACTTGGAGCGCTCGGCCTTGACCGTCATGTCGTAGTTGAAGGTGCCGTCGGCCTTGGCCTTGACCTCGACCCAGCGACCGCCCTCACGCACCAGCATCGTGAAGCGCTGATTCTTCAGCACCTTCGGGTCCGGCAGCGCCTCGATGAAGTGGTCAGCGACCTGCTTCTCCGGGCTCTTCGGATCGGGGATGCGAAGAAAGCCCTTCGCCGCAATGCGCGTCAGACCAGCCTGCTGCGCCGGCGAAGTGATGCTGGTGTGGATGAGATCCTGCTCGTGCACGATGCGGCCGGTCGTCGCCATGACCAGGTAGAGCCTGGCCTTGCGCGGCGCCCAGAGACGCACCTCGTAGACCGCGTTGAACTTGCCGCGGTTGTCCGAGAACTGCAGCTCCACCTTCGAGTTGCAACGCTTGCGGCCGAACTTGACCTGGGCGCGCTTGATCGCCGCATTCTGCGAGATCATGCTCTTGGGCAGCGCGGTCGGAACCTCATCCGCCTGCTTGATGGACGAAGCGACATGCACCACGGAGCCATCGCCCTTGAGGAACGTGTGGACGCTGCCGTGACGCACCGGAACCACCGTGCCGTCCTTCAGGTTGATGACCTGACGGAACGAGACGCGGTTGCCGAACGCGAACGAGTCCACGGTGCCCGCGGCCAGGCTGGCCTTGTCGAGCCCGAACGCAGTCGCGATGCTCTTCGTCGAAAGGAACTTCTTCGCGTGACCGAGCGGATTGCCCGTGTAGCGAAGGTTGGACAGACCCGTAGGCGTGTCGGTCGCCAAGAAGCGAACGAGGCCGGTGCCGCCGTCGTAGTCGGCACTGATTGCGGGGTCGGTGATACGAAGCTGATCGATGGCAGCGACGCAGTTGGACAGAGGCTGCTTGGACAGCGCATCCGCCACTATGTCGATACCGGTCGGAACAGCATTGCGACGATTCTTGTTGGGAAACATGTGTGTTCTCCTGCTGGCTGGAACAGTCGACCCGGTCGACTTCTCCGCCGTTGGTTAGAGTTGCCCGCCCGTCTCGAACAGTTCGAGGTCGGTGCGGGATATCAAAACAAAAGCCGGTTGCGACCAGGATCCGTTCACAGCCGGGAACTGTGAATCGGTGAGGTTGATTCATCCTCGCCTGTTAACCGAAGTTAGAAACTGTCACCATTACTGGTGGCAGACGCACTCAACCCGATTCAAACCGAAGCCCAGATCAATACCCGTCGCGCGAAACGACATCAAATACACCGGGGGTGGTGTGAATTTGGGGCTGTATGTGATTGGGACCTACGAATTTTTCAGGAAGAGAAAAAACGTATATACAACGTAGACCAAGCTGATGCCCAAGAGCAAGCAGGTAAGCATCTTTAAAAATTCAAGAAGCGCGAATAAACGCTTTTATGGCTAACTTCTTACTCTAATTACAGCTGGTGTTGCTTAGCTCAATTCGTATATGCTGGCGCTTTGGATCTTGACAACCAACCATTAGCGCAGCCGCGCCACCGAATCCAAACCGACTTTTCTTAGTCTATATTAGAGCTAGCTAAGGTTTTCACTGTCACGATAATCCATCACCAAAAAACCGAATTCGCCACTATTTTTGTGCTTGCGTAACCACGCTAGTTGTCAAGTGATGGGAGAAATACGAGATTGGGCTAATGTTTGCCAACGCCAACACCCCGAAAAATGAGCTCGCGCTAACCCGCCCTATAAAGGTTAATCCCTTGAAAACCTTGCCAGGCCGGAAGCTTCAAGGATCTGATCGAGGCGCGCGCAGTCATTCAGATGAATCTATAGTGTTATGAAGTTATCTCTTGCCTTGCCCATAGCCCCTTCATTAAGGTGAGATCACGTTTTTTCATTCATTCTCTCTGGTCAAGCAACCAAAACACCCCAAAAGCTCATCGCACAATCATTAGCGCATACAGAGCACAGCCACTTCGATGGTCAGGGGAAACTGGGAGCTCTCACAGAGCGAGTGATTGAGTTTGTTTCCGTCTAGCAAGCGGACGCAGACTCGTACGAACCCTGGGCAATCGGGTTCTTTCTTTTTGAAAAACGGACTGTTTGAAAGAAACGTTCGAGGCTGAGCGTGCTGCTTGGTTTCGTTCGTACCCGAAAAAGGAGATCGAGAACATGACACGAACTCTGTGTCTCACCTGTCGCGAACACGGCGAGCACCAAGAAGGTTGTCTGCGCATCAGTGGCTCGGCTGTCTGCCAAGCCTGCGCGATGACCGGCCACGATGGCGACTCTTGCCGTGCGAACCTGGGCTGCGACAATCGTATCAGCTGCGTCACCTGCGGACGAGTCATGTCGCAGTTGCCGCATTCCGTCGCTTCTCTGCCGCGCGAGATTCAAGAACTGGTGTTTGCGTTGGTCACCGCGAAGGACCTCAAGCGCAAGTTCCTGACCGTCACGCACGTCGATGGCAGCGGCGCCCAGTTCGACCACCAGCGCGGAGCAAACGCTCTGGCGCACGATGTCGACTGCCTCGCCATCGACAACACGCGCGTTGTCCTTTCCAACGGACCCTTCGAGACGTTGACGCTGACCTTCAGCTCCAACGACCTCGAGGCCTACCGGAAGGCGACCGCCAGAGGGCGTACGCCGGTGGCTACGAGGAAAGTGCCCAACCACTTTCCGGAGTCACTGGCAGACGCCATCGAGAAGCTCACCGCATTCGGCTTCAGCTACTGCAACGATCGCCACACGTCGTTCAAGTACGGCGAAGGCAGTCACGCAGGGCTTCGCGCCGAAGTGAGCTTCATCCCGTAATCCCGGGCAGGGAACGGGGCTTCTCTTCACTTAAGTCACGCAACGGTGCAGTGACAAAGGAAGACTCAACATCATCGCTGATTGCGCGCGGAGAGCTCGATGGAGACTTACCGGTTTTCCATCGAACTCCGCGCTCAGTCGCGTGCCGTCAAGCAAAAACAAGGCGGGTCGCCCCTGGCAAAGGCGCACTCCGTCGCTGAATAACCCTCGGATCGGTAAAGACAAAAACCACCACGGGTACAGCAAGGCCAATTGCTGACGGCTCCTTCTTCCTGCTGCGAACCAAAGGCCCGGCGTTACCAACGACGGTGCCTGCGGCTGCACAATCTAACGAAGGAGCTTTCCCATGACACTCATTGGAACCAGCCCCCCGAAGGTCATTCTCTTTGACCTTTGGAAGACGCTGGTGACCAGCCACTGCAGCGAACCAGTGTGGAACGCGCAGCGGATCATCGGTCACCGCGTTGGAGTTTCTGAATCTGGTGAGCAGAACCTGCAACAGGACGACGAGTTCCTGCGGTACTGCCTCACCACGAATATCACGGACCCGGCGAGGTTTCTCGATCATGCTGCGCATCACTTCAAGGGTGCGCTGAATGCCGAGAGCCTGTCGCAGTTCATGAAGGTACTCTCAGGCGAGTCGGGCTGTGCAGCTAGATTCCTCGACGTCGACGAGACGCTCGTGGAGTTGAAGCGTCGCGGCTACCGGCTCGGCGTAGTCTCTAACCTGTGGGCATTTCCGGCGAAGCACATCTTCGAGGAGAACGGGTTGGGCGCATACTTCGAACACCTGATCTACTCGTTCGAAGTCGGGTACCGAAAGCCGGAGCCCGAGATTTTCTTGGAAGCGGCAAAACGCTTCGGCGTGGCGCCGCACGAATGCCTGATGATCGGAGACAACCTCACTGCTGACGTCAAAGGCTCACTAGACGTCGGCATGAGCGCGGCTCTGATCGACCGACTGCATGATGTTACACCGCAGGCTCTGGAAGCGACCTTCCCCGGAAGGGGTGTGCTTCACCTGCGATCGCTCAAGGACCTGCTCACCCTGGTCCCCTAAGCAAGCATTATCCACAAGGTCCTTTCTTTCCGTAACCATCACGTGCAACAAGCACTAAGAGCGGTGGCTTCGAGTTGGTCACGAATGACTGGCTCGGGGCTGCCGCCGCGCATTCACGGAGATTGACAATGGACACCGAAACGATGTCGAACGGGTCTTCGTTCGTGCCGTCGAACATCTTGCGCGCCCTCGGGGGTTTCCTCACCTGGGCCGCTGAGATCAAGACGGAACCTTCTTTCTTCAGAGTGGAGGAGCAGCACACTGACTCGCATCTCTGCACGGTCGGGACAGGCACCGACCTGCCGGATCACGAGTGGAACGACGAGGGCGAAGGCGACTTGGTCGCCGTGACCCTGGTCAAGTGCTGGCTCAACACGCCGCTTGCAATCAAGAAGCTCGCTAACCTGCTCGGCGTCCCCGAAGACGCCATCAGCTACGCGGGTCTGAAGGATCGCAAGGCGGAAACGTCGCAGCGCGTCAAGATCTCGGGCGTCACGCTCGAGCACGTTCGGCGCAACTGCATGCCTGAGGCCCTGAACGGGCGCCAGGGTTTCTTTATCAAGGACGCCACGCGTTCCTCCGAGCATCTGCAGAAGGGGCACCTCAAGGGCAACCGGTTCACCATCCGGGTGCTCGTCCCTGGCAAGAGCAAGGAGGCCATCAACGAGTACGTCAAGGAGCGGGTGGGATACCTCTCCGACCGGGGGATGGTCATCCCCAACGCGTACGGCAGACAGCGTCTGGGACGTCGGCAGAACCTGCTGGGAATCGCCCACACCTTCATCACCAAGGGTGCGGAGGCGGCGATCTTCCAGTTCCTCACGGAGACCTCGCCCAACGAGAGCCCGTTCGCTACGCAAATCCGTCAGAAACTGGCGGCTGAGTGGGCGATCGCGGCTCGGAAGGCAAGCGAGTCGGGAACTACCGTCGCGTCACAGTTCCTCAGCTTCCAGGCGATGAAGGAGGTGCTCGAGCAGAAGGTGAATGGCCCGGGTGGCCAGTGCCAGGCATGGGAAAAGTTGAACATGCCCATCGAGCACACGATCGTCCTCAAGACGCTTCAGGTGCGTGACTTCAACAAGGTCATGTTCATGATGCGGGACGACTTCTCGCTGTGGATCGGCGCGTACCAGAGCTACTGGTTCAACCAGATTCTCTCGAAGTACATCGCCGGCGACATCCGGATGAACGACAGGAGCGGCAACCCCTCCATCCCGCTGTACCTCAACGACCGGGATGCGAAGCGCTTCTACCAGACGTTCGCTCCGGAGGCACTGCCCGAGCACATCGACCCCGCGGTCGATTGCATCTTCCTGACGCTCGACGACAGGAAGTACGACGATGCGTTCTGGCGCAAGACGTTCGGTCGTGAGCGTCCTCATGCGAGAAAGCGGCGTGGACCCTGGCGCAAGCTGTTCGTCCACGTCAAGGACTTCAGTCACTCGGCTGAAGACGGCGTGCTCAACTGCAGCTTCACGCTGCGGTCGGGTTCGTACGCGACCACCTTCCTCGGGGTTCTGTTCGACCTCGAGGGCGACGACGTCACCGGCACGGAAGTCTAACGACTCACCGACCAGAACAGCGGCGGTATCGCGGGTGGTGACGGTCAGACGCCTGACCGTTGCCATCCGGTACCGTCGTGACTTCTTTTCCAAGTCACAAAGTCCAACGTTCCGAGTGGCGTAACTCGGGACAGAACCTCAGGAGATACTGGATGGCGGAATTCCTCGAACTGCACAACGGCAAGGTCAAGATTCTGCGCGGCAAGCGCGGTGGTCACGGTTTCGGCCGCGACCCCGAGGCGCGCGAGGATCGCTTGCACCGGGACGGTCTCCGGCGGCGTGCCGACGACGTTCTGCTGCGCGAGCAGCTGGCGTTGATCGGTGCCGTCGACGGCTTCCCGGGCGACGACTCGCGCATCTTCTGCGGCTTCTCCGGCGACATGGTGCCCGCAAACGGCGCCGTGACCGAGGAGACGCGGGACGGCCGCTCGTTGGTGACGATCGTCTACAAGGACGGCGTCGCCGCGAGCGCTTGCTGCCGGCAGATCCGGGCCTGCTGATGGAAGCCCCGTTCGACGCGTGTCGAACGGAGCAACCGTGCGGCGAAGTTCCACTTCAACAGTTTTCAAAGGAGACTCAACATGCTTGCGATGCAAATGCAATACGCGTCGCTTTCGGTGGTTTCTGGCAAAGACGGTGATGGTGGCGTGGCGGTCGTTTCCGAACGACTGACTCTCATCAACATCGAAACGCGTCGTCGGCATTGCGGCGGGCCCTGCACTTCGCAGACCCTGCTCGACAAGGCCTTCGGCGCCAGCCAACCCCAGCGCGACGTGGTCAAGGACGAAGAGACGGCGACGGCGGGAACCCGCTAGTCATCCGTCGCTGACCGACTGCGGCGACCGGACAATTCAAGTGTGGACCTAGCAAATCCTCATCTGAACCCGGTCGCCGCAGCACGGCAGCAGTTTGTTTGCTGTGAGTTCGTTTCCAACGCCTCATACATACATTCATCCCGGAAGGGCCTGCCTCGGATAAAACCGGGATCACAGGCTCTTCCTTTTAAGACGATTTTTACTAGCCTTTTTAGTATTTATTTATTGTTCAACTATACATTATCATATAGAGACAAGCGCCTTGTGCGCCAACGATTGTCCGACTGTTCCACCCATTAACTCTTTCACTCGAACGATCAGATGCCAAAGCTTAAATCGCTCTGCGCGTGAACAACTTAAGGCAATCAACCAGTGTCTTATAGTAAACTTGCACCTCGTATTTTTGAGGTCCTCCAAGCGTGAAACGGCAGCCCGAGTCGCTATCAGCCATACTGACTGCCGATGATCTCAGCCGAATCGAGACAGACGAGACCAACGAGATACGGGCCGCCTATATAAGTTCTCTGAATAGCTCCCCTGTCTGCCCGGATTGCACCATATCTAATACCGACCACCAGCGCCGACAGAAACTCTTGATTGTAGAAACAATCAGCTCTGTGTGCTGGTTTCTAATGGACGCGACCTGGATGTTCGGGTTGGTTCCACTCACTCTCACGATGGCCGTTTTAACGATTGCCAGCAATCTTGCGGTCTTTCGGTATGCAGAAAGAAACGCCTCCTATTATCTGATTACAGGCGCAATGACATTTTGGGCGGCGATGAACGTCTGTTGGATGCTCACCGACATCAAGGTTTGGAAAGGCGGATTACCGCTGGCAGCAGTGTTCTTCGGGCTAGGAACCGTCTGCCTTGTTGCTGCATTCATCACCGCAAAGAATAAAGGCGAAACTCTGGCTGATGTCGCCAAAAGATTTCGCAGACTCTTGCTGCGCAATGAAGACGACAACGTATGAAGATTCTTGTCGCCCGCGAAGTCTCATGTCTTGGGCGGCGGCGCCAATCGAAACATCATTAAAAAGTATCTTCTTGAGATCATAAGAGCGAACTTTTAGGGTCAAGGCGCAATTCAAATTTCGTTTGTTCTTTTTCAATCCCAACCCTGAAAGATTCCATCTAAACCTAGCGCTTCGAAAGTTCTCCGACTCTGTGCAGTCTGAGGCTTTTTGACGCATTGGATTCGGGGCGGAACATCTCCAGCTTGGGCAGAGGCTTGGTGCGCAGCACGGAGCCTTTGTCGTTTCAACATCCGGAGACACGTTATGAACACAAAGGATA
Organism: uncultured Candidatus Obscuribacterales bacterium; assembly: GCA_964478655.1. Lineage (GTDB taxonomy): Bacteria > Cyanobacteriota > Vampirovibrionia > Obscuribacterales > Obscuribacteraceae > CAYZJR01. The sequence continues at coordinate 84,351 of CAYZJR010000005.1, read as the reverse complement.
CTCAAGCGAAGCTCGTGGTCATCGAGACCTTGAGCTCAGTCAGCTGGTTCGTCATGGATGCCTCATGGATGTTCGGACTGTCCACGGCGGCAATTGTTTTCGCTGCACTGACGATCGCCACCAACCTTCTAGTCTTCCGCTGGGCAGAAAGATCGGCATCATACCTGCTGGTCACTGCAGCGATGACTTTCTGGGCGTCGATGAATGTCTGTTGGATGCTCGACGACATCAAGGTTTGGCAAGGCGGTCTTACCTTTGCAGCGATCTTCTTCGGGCTGGGTGCACTCAGCCTGATCACCGCATTTATCGCCGCCAAAGGCAATCGCGAAGCTCTCGATGCAATCATCGCGCGTTTCAGGCGGCTGAGAGTGAGTCGAAGCCAAAGCAACATCAACAAGAAGTAAGACACGGAGACACGCATGAAAAGGCTCTTAGGACGACTGGCAAAACTCGGCGCGGAAGTCGCGGCGAGCAAAGCCACCCACCATGCCGCGCAGAAACTGGCCAACACGGTTGGACCGCATCGAGCGCTGGGCAAGGTCGGACTGATCTTTTACCTGGCAGGCGCGCTCATCATCACAGGCGCCTGGATTTTCCTGACGGGCGGTTGGTTTTGGCTTGCCACCATACTCGGTGCCGCCGCGATCCTCGTCGGTTTCTCTTTGCGGAGCGTCAATGACCTCATTGTCGGGTTTATCGTCCGCATCATCTCCAGCGTGGTTGGACGAGTGCGCAAAGCAGCCGAGGCGAGGATGAAGAAAGCCCCCGCAACTGCAACGGGCTCCAATACCGACTCATCCACTGACGTCCCGCCACCCGCTGCCTTGCCGGACCAAAAGGACACCAAGTAACGGTGCCACGTCCCGGCTTGGGGTCTGCGGTTCTTAAAAGGTCGAAAGCGAAAGCAAAGTGAGAAACCTCACAGCTGCTTCGCTTTCCTCCTTTTTCATCTGCTTTTATTATTTTTTATAGTATTTCGCGGACAAAACAAAAGCACCGTATATGGTGACGGATTAAATCACTATCCGAACGAGCATTCACGCAAGCAGCGGAAACACCCGTGGGTGTTCCGCTCCTGCATAAATCAACCGAACATCAGCTTCTGCATCTGCGCTTTCGACCAGAGGCTAGTGCGCATGACGCGCCCAGTCGAGGTCTTGAGCGCGATGAAAAAGTGCGGTCCGCCGCAATGGGTTTGGCTCTGAATGAACTCTTCGTACACGCGCCCATCGATCATCGTGTACCTGTGCAGGTAGCCGGCGATCGGATTGTTGTAGTGGCCGCGAATGCTACCGATTCGCTCAACCTTCGCAAGGGCAGGAACGCGCTCGCGCACGAAGGCTTCCACACGTCCATCGGCAAAACGGCGCACACCTTCTTCTCGGGCGGCGAGCACGAAATTGATGAGCCGACGTGCTCTGGGGCTGAGTCCTTGATAGTGATCGAATCTCATATGAATTCTCCATGAGAAAAGAGAGGCTGCGTCAGCCCTCTGTGTTGGTGGTAAGGAGAGCCATCAGGCCCATCATGATGAAGAAAATCAGCGGAATGAGACCTAGGTCCCAGGGTCCGAAAGCACCGATGAAACAGAGCGATGCGAACGCGGCGTAGGTCGAGCGCATGCGCCCCACAGACGCAGCGTCATAGCTAAACGTGAGTGCAATTGCGGCGACGCTCAATGTCAGTGCAAAAAGAACCGGCTGCTTGGTGAGCACCACTGCTGCCGACGCAAACACGCAGAGCCAGCAGGCGACGTGTAGAACGCCTCGCATGGACAACTTTCGTTCTGCGCGTTCGGAGCGACTCCTGCGAAAGTCCTCCACCACTGCTCGACCAAGCTTAGTGATGAGCGGTTCTTCCGAGACCATCGGATCATCGGGACCGTTCCAAAGAAAGGAGCCGCCCATCATCGCAAGAGCCATCATGCCAGCCCCGAAAAACAGCAAAGACAGTAACGTCGGCACCAGCTCACGGCTGCTGAAGTAAACGACGCCGACCCAGAAGAATGCGGTCACTGGAGCGACGAGATATGCTCCTTCCTGTCTTTCTGTCGGATGATTGATGGAAGCGGCGGCGATCAGAGCCCCGATGGCGCTCATCAAACCAAGCCCATACAATCCATGCCAGGTGGGCAGCGCAAGTGCCAACACCAGTAGCACGAAGTAGAGTGCCCTGAAAAGGTAGTTCATTTCGTTTCCTACTCAAATATTGACTACGCGGCGCCTTCGACGCCGTCCTGAACCCACCAGTTAGTGGTATCACCCTTGATGGCTCTATGGTGATCGAACACTTCCTCCAGGTCCGAAACTGGCACCTGATCAGGCGCCACAGAACGATCGAAGATTTTGTTGCCCTTCGATGGGCGACAAAGCACGTAGCCGAATCCCAACCGCAACAGATGGAAGTGGATGCCGTCCTTTCTTACTTGCTCGACGTATGTCCGGCACAGAAACGGATTTTCCAGAATGCGCTGGTACTTTCCGTGGTACTCGTCGTTGAAGTTCTCGGGCGAGTACGGTCGCTTGCCCCTCACAATAAGTGAGACTCGAAGAATCAGATCGCCGACTCGTGAGTAGCCGTGAGTGAGAATGTCACTGATCGCACTGCAGGGGCGATCTTCGTACTTATCCTTCAGCTTGGGCAGAACACGCTCCACGAAACGTCTTTGCTCGTCTTGGTATGCAAGAACACGCCAAACAGGCGGCACATCCATGTACGGAGACGGAGAATCGGTAGGAGCCTCGGCAGAGAGCGCGAGCGCCTTATCGACAACGTATCTCATGCCTTCGCGGATTGCGAAAACGAAGGCTTCCCCTTCGGAGACCGGACGCCCCATTTGGCAGATTCGCCGCCGCACGGCGAGGTCCTCCGGGCGGAAGCGACTGTGAGTGAAGAACACCGCTTCGATGTGCCGGACGGGGCTGAGCCGTTCAGTCATGAGCTGCTGTGCCTTTGCGATCGCCTCGTCGAAGGTGTTGTGCATGACCAAGCGGCGAAACTGCCGCATTCCTTCAGAGTATCCGTGGAACAGCCTGTGGTCGAAGTACACGGTGCGGTAGTAAATCTCGTGCAGTTCGTCGAGCATGACGATTGCCTGCGCGCGGCGGCGATCATTATCCTCGAGCGGCTTTCCTTCCGGCAGCTCGCCGAAGATCTGACGCAGAACGTCAGGATCAGACCCGCCGAACATCAGTTGGCGAATCTCACCTTGAGGAATGATTGCAGAGGTAGTGGCTTGCATTGTGGTCCCAGTTGAAAACAGTAAAATGCCGACTTAATGCGGCGAAAAAAGGAGCGCGTCTGCTCACACTTCCACGAGCAAGCAGACTGGTTGTTTGGATAGTCAGAGCTGATGGTGCTTTGGTTAGAAGTTAAAAACTCAAGAAAATAGAGAAGTGATAAGTAGAAACTGTTCTTCAACGGAGCGTTAATTCAATGATGATGGGTAACGTCACTTCGTAAAAGCACCACTGGTAGAGGCGTGGAAAAATAGACAAATTGAAACTGGAACAGCAAATTTTCTATCAACTGGCCCAGCAAAGATCTGCCAGGGCGTAGGAGTCTCGGAGTGTCAAATATACACTACGCAATATCGTATTAACAAAACGAAGGGGAAAATTGGAGAGCCCCTGCAAGGAGGTCTCTGCAATCTCCCACGAGTCACGGTGTCCGAGCTCTGCGGACCGACTTAGATGAACCCAGGGTTGATGTGGTTCCTGCACAAGTCGCTGAGGCCCCCGATGTGATGCAGGGGAAACTCCTCATAGCACACTTGGCAAATACCCTTGCCTTGAGAGGGCTCGACCTGAGTGACGTTGCCCACCGCCAGATCGGCGAGCAGCTCTTCTGCAGCTTTGCCACGCGAGGCGACCACCCGCAAGACGCGTCGCGCCTCCGAGAGCAGTTCCTGCTTGCCGGTTTCGAGCTCCTGCAGCAGTTCGGCCTGGGGGTCGATGTCGGTGCGATCTCTCATCGCCGCGAAGGCGTCGTCAATTTCGCCACCGGCGACGATAGCATCGAGGAAGGCGTCCGTGCCCTCTTTCCCCGTCTTGACGCCCGCCTTCAGCGTGCGAGCGATGGAGACGATGACCTGACGATCTCCGATGGTGAGGATGGTAACGAACTGAAGTTTCCGTCCGCGACGAATCACCTTGATGTCCATATCTATCACTTCTCTCCTGATCGGTCTTTCCAAAAACCGGCCAATGTTCTTTTTGCAAATAGCCAAGTCGAATTTGTTGACCAGTCGCTTTTAGATGATGGCAACGCGGAGAATGCGGGCACCACCAACGGTGCCCACATCCTCCGCAAACATTCGCAGCGCGCGTTCTGGTTACTTTTTCTTCGAGATGCGGTATGCCGCGAACGAGACGACGGCGGTTCCGATCGTGAAGGCGAGGCAGGCGGCGCCGACATCGTTCTGACCGGCTTTGAACGCGGCGATCGCAGTGATGACCAAGATCACGCGCATGACCAGTCCTGTCACCGCAGCGATTCCGATCATGCCGACGGAGAATCCGATGTATCCGATGAACAGCAGAATCTCGCCGAGCACGCTGGCACTACCGGAGCCGTTGTTCTTGCCGTTGAAGAAGTCGAAAACCATGCCGCCGTTGATCTTCCAGCAGAAGTACAGCGAGCAGACCGTGAGAATGGTGGCGCAGACGCCCCAATGCGAAAGCAGAAAGTTCATGAGTGTCTCCTGGTGTTGGCCGCGATTGCCGCCAACGAGTTGGTGATTGTTGAACATGTCGCGACGCGAAAGAGACGACAGATTCGCACTGTCTCTTTCGAACGCCGCCTTGAGTTGATGGCGATTTCCGTCTTCTTCACCAAAGCCTGCTCCGGTTACTCGCGCGTTTGCGCGAAGTCTTCCGACAAGAAGTGGAGAGCTATTTACTTTGCGGGAGGCAGAAGTGGTGAAAAGAAGAGCAGAGATACCAAAACGTTATCGGTTTCTCATAGAGCGATCCAACAACAGATACTGCCGCCCAGACTGTTTCAGTGGGGAAAACCGTAGAATCGCGGATGGCTAGCGCATCTTGGCCCAACTCGCAGACGCTGGCTGAGGTATGGTGCCGGCAACGCACTTGGCCCTATGCCGTTCCTACAATTATATGAGGCGCCGCTCACAAACCAATTAGAGCGACCCGGCGAGTAGATTTGTCGTGTTTCCAGGTCTTCAACCGTTCCAATTTTGCCATGCGCTGATTCAAAACAAAGAAATATTCAAAGGACTGAGTGTACGAAGTTAAGGCACAGAGCCTCTTAAAGTGTCTGAGCCGAGAACTAGAGTATCAATATCACTCGCTTATTAAGAACGTTAAGAGAGTCTCTGCAAGCTTCGTTAGGCAATAGTCTGATTAAAGGTTGCAAATATTCTCTTACCGCTTGCCTATTATTCATTCCTCTTAGACGTCGAACGCGCCCATTGACAACCCCTCCAAGCCCCACGAAGGCACCGTTGCACCAGAGCAACAATGTATAGCTCTGTATACATTCTCTTTGAAACGCAGGTCGGTGCTGGTACGTTCGACTCATCAGTTTCTGTTTCATTCCTGGACATTCATAACCGCTCAATTCCCCAAAGCATCAAGCACAAAAGACAAACACCCCCGAGACATCGTCTCGAGGGTGTTTGCTCTTGGGTAGGCGGACCCGGTGTTTGCTGCTTTTCGCAGTCCAGGCTGTTTCTCTAACGTCCCGCCGATCATCTTCGAGAGTTTCAACCTCAAACTGGAGGATAGTTCATGAAACGCAGTGCACTGTCACTGTTTCTGTTCCCGCTCCTCCTGGTAGCTGTACTGGCATTCCCTGCGCTCGCGCAAGCCGCGGACACTTGGTTGCCGGTCAACGAGTTCAACGCGAACAAGGAAAGCTACCTGGACCCGCGACTGAAGAACCACCCGAATTTCCCTGTCGTCCTCGCCGGCGACCTCGACTCCAAGCTCGAGGCGCAGGAAAAGGCGCACGGGCTCAAGTTCTACGTGGTCGTCACGGAGCAGGGAACCGAGACCAACCCCACCTCCCAGAAGTTCGCCGTCTGGAAGCTGGATGAATTCGTCGCACGGATTCAGCCCAAGCTCGCCCAGGACGACTACGTCATCATTCTGGTGGTGAGGTCAAACAGCGACCCGTCCAAGGTCTCCTACGCCGCACAAGGGGGCAACAAGCTCCAACAGTACGGCATGGATGGATCGTATTTCAGCAGCCAGTCCGGCCCGCTGAATTCAAACCGTTCTTTCGTACCGCAGGACCCATCAGGCTTCGCGGTAGCAGTCGCCAAGGCCGTCAACGGTCAAATCGACTGGAGTATCGACAACGCCAAGCGCATCGAAGAGCAGCGCAAAGCCGACGAGGCTCGCCGCATCGAAGACGCGCGCAAAGCGGAAGAGCAGCGCAAAGCTGACGAGCTCCGCCGCATCGAAGAAGAGAAGCAGCGTGCAATCGACGCCGAGCGTGCGCGCCTGGAACACGAAGCCTTCATGAAGGCTTTGCCGGGCAATCTGCTCAAGTTCGGTGTGCCCGGTCTGATCCTGCTGTTGCTGTTGCTCCGTCTAGGTCAGTTCATGGTGCTTCGCGGAAGACTGAAGAAGTCCGAGGCAGAATGGACCGAACTTTTCAACAACGCCAACACCAACTTCCTGCAGATGCGTGAGGAGTACTTCACGTTCTTGCAGGCGCAGGGTACGGACTGGTCGAAGAAGTTCAAGGGCAAGACCCTGACGACGTACACGGCTGCCGTCAAGCAGTTCTCCGACCTCTCCGCGAGGATGGAGATCGCGCTGAAGCGTCTGACCGAAGCGCGCAAGGGACTGGCCACGAAGAACTTCGTCACCGGCGTCGGACTGGTCAAGAAGGGCATCGCGCTCCTCGAGACCGAGCCGGTCAAGGTCGCAGGCAACGAGCTGCCGTTCGACATGGTCGACCTCTTCGGGTCGGTCGTGGAAGAGCAGACGCATACGAGCCCGCGCGAGATGGTGAAGGGCATGGCCGACCTGTTTGCGCAGGCCAACAAGGCTCTCGCCTCCATCGTCAAGTCCTTCCGCGGCGCCAAGCAGAACCGCGACGACATCACCGGACTGGTGGCTCAGATCGAGACCATCAAGGGCACGCTGGCCGAAAAGAACCTCGCGTTCACGCCGTACGAGACGCGCTACGCGCAGCTCAAGGCAGGCGAGGCAGCATTCGTTGCCATCATCGACAGCGACCCGCTCGGCGCTTTCGCCGGGTCGGAAGAAGTCGAGACCGGCATCGAAGAGCTGAAGAAGTTCATCGAGCGCGCCATCGCGCTCAAGGACAGCCTGGCGACGACCGAAGGCGCGATTGCCAAGTCCACCAAGAAGGTGGCTGACCAGCGCGGCGTGGCCGTCGACTACCGCTATCCGCTCGGCGGAAGCGAGCAGAAGGAGCTCACCGCGGGCGCCAATCACATCCTCAGCGAGGACAACGGCAACCCGGACACGCAGCTCACCGATGCTCGCGAGCACCTGAGCAATGCCCTCAAGGCGGTTCTGGAAGGTCGTCTCGACGACGCCGACCGCGAGAAAAAGGCTGCCGAAGCCAAGGCAACCGAGGCGTCCAACCTCGTCGACACGATACTCGCCGCCAAGGCGTTCGTGGAGAAAGACGTGGTGCCTCAGCGCAGCGCTCTCAACAAGCTGCGCGGCGACATCCCCGGCGCTACGACTGCGGTGACGCAGCTCAAGGCCGAGTTCCTCGAGAAGAACTACACCGGCGAGCCTGGCAAGCTCGACAACGCGAACAGCGTGGCTGACTCGACCGACGCCGAACTGGCGAAGATCAAGAAGGCCTACGACGAGCAGCGCTACCTGGCTGCCCGCCGTCGTCTCGAAGCCGTCAACACCAGCATCGATCACGCGACAGACCAGCTGGTCGAGATTCACACTCGGCTGGCGAAGCTGCGCCAGCTCAAGAAGCACAGCCGCGACACCGTGGCTGCCGCGCTCGAGCTGAAGGGTCAGCTGAAGTCCAAGCTGACGACCAACGCGTTCACCACGTCGGCGCAGACCGACAACACCTACGGAAGCCTGATTCCGCAGTGCACCAACCAGAAGGCGGATGTCGACAAGGACATCACCGACTGGGTGGCCGCTGCCGATGCCGCCGACAAGCTGCTCGCCAACCTGCGTGCAGTGGACAAGGCCATCGACAACGAGAAGGCTGCCCACGCCAACGCGGAAGCGAGCATTCGCACGCTCGCCTCGACCATCTCCGATGCGGCTTCCTACGTGCGCGACAGCGACACGCGTCAGCCTGCGAAGAGCAAGTACAGCGAGGCTCAGTCCGCGCTGTCGACGGTCGAAAACCTCATCCGTCAGGCGAAGTCCGACTGGGCGTCCATCGCTCGTCGGGCGAACGACAGCACTGGTCTGGCCGGTCAGGCGAAGAGCCTGGCGCAGGCGGACAAGCAAGCTGCCAACGCCGCTCGCAGCGCCATCTCGAGCGCTCGCAGCAACATCTCCGGCACCACTTCGTCGTACTCCGGCGAAGGTCGCACGTTCCACACGGACCTGTCCTCTGCCAACTCGTACCTGGGTCAGGCGGAGCGGGCTCTGGGCAGTGGCGACTACGAAGGTGCGTCACGGTTGGCGGCCAGCGCGAGCTCGGCTGCTGACAGCGCGGAGAGCTCTGCTCGCCGTCAGCGCGACAGCCACGTGGCTGCCGTGGTGGCCGAGCGTGAGCGCATTGCTCGCGAGAAGCGCGAACGCGAAGAGCGTGAGCGTCGTGAGCAGGAAGCCCGCGAGCGTCGTGAACGCGAGGAGCGCGAAGAGCGCAACCGTCGCAACAACGACAGCGGCTTCGGCGGCAGTGGTCGCTCCGGCGGCGGTAGCTCGTCGAGCAACCGCTCCGGTGGTGGTGGCGACTTCTAAGGAGTCGTCACAGTAGTAAGAGGGTGGCACCGCGTTTGGTGCCACCCTCCAAGCGTTTCTTTGAATGGCGCTTCGGCGGGTGCCGAAAGCGCTAGACCCCGGGGAACTGGTCTTCCGATTTGACGCGTCGCACCCGGCGGCGCGTCTCATCCCAAAGCCACTGGCAAAGCCAGATTGGCTAGCAAATGGAGTCAAGACAATGATGAACCTCGTATACATCGGCCTCGGTCTGCTCGCGGCCATCTACCTGTTCGTTCCGGCCTTCCGCAACCAGGTCAACCAGCTCGCCCGCATCGGCTGGAGCAAGATCTTCGGCGGCGCCGCCACCCCCCTCGACCGCCAGAAGGACGCCCTCAAGCAAGCGATCGAGCTCATGAAGCAGCAGAAGGAGTCCGTGGTGAAGGTCACCGCGGCCGCCGACCTCGCCGACAAGGAGCTGCGCAAGCGTCAGGACAAGGTGAACGCCACGACCAAGGCGTACACCGACGCGAAGGGTCTGAACCTCGGTGAGGAGGACCTCAACAAGCTGGCGCTCCGCGTGAAGGAGGCCCGTGAGGCCGTCACCACGCAGGAAGCGAACGTCAAGATCGCGCACGCCAACATGCAGCGCGCCAACGAGTCGCTCGCCCGCACCACGAAGAAGCTGCAGCAGGCCGGTCAGAACGTCCTCGACAACGAGTCGAAGGTCGAGCTGGCGAACGCGCTCAACGTCCAGGCGAAGGCCGAAGAGATGGCCGCCAACATCGACAACGTCCTGTCGGAGTTCGGCGCCGCCAACAGCGAGATCGACAAGATGCTCGCCGAGGCCGAAGCCCGCGTCAAGATCAACCAGGGCGACGAGACCGATCGTCGTCTGGAAGATGCGCAGAACAAGGCCGACGCCGACGCCATCCGCGACGAGCTGGACGGCAACAAGAAGCAGTAACCACCTGCTCCAGGCGCAAGCCTGAGATGCTGGTAGCCGGGTCGTAACTCGATTCGGCCGTTCGTACGTTTCTAACCGAGGAACACCGGTCGCACAGTGCGACCGGTGTTTCCTCATCCACCGGGCAGTTGCCCAAATCTCAATCGTTCGAAAGAACACACAGGAGACCTGTACCATGATGACTCTCGTTTACATCGGCCTCGGTTTGATCGCGGCCATCTATCTGTTCGTCCCCACCTTCCGCAACCAGGTGAACCAGCTCGCTCGCATCGGCTGGAGCAAGATCTTCGGCGGCGCCGTCAGCCCGCTCGATCGTCAGAAGGACGCCCTCAAGCAGGCCGTCGAGCTGATGAAGCAGCAGAAGGAATCCGTCGTGAAGGTGACCGCGGCTGCGGACCTCGCCGACAAGGAGCTGCGCAAGCGCCAGGACAAGGTGACCTCGACCACGAAGGCCTACACCGACGCGAAGTCGCTCGGCCTCGGTGAGGAAGACCTCAACAAGCTGGCGATCCGCGTGAAGGAGGCCCGTGAGGCCGTGACCTCGCAGGAGGCCAACGTCAAGATCGCCCAGGCGAACGTGTCCCGCGCCACCGAGTCGCTCTCGCGCACCACGAAGAAGCTGCAGCAGGCCGGCCAGAGCGTCCTCGACAACGAGGCGAAGGTCGAGCTCGCGAACGCGCTCAACGTGCAGTCCAAGGCCGAAGAGATGGCCGCCAACATCGACAACGTCCTGTCGGAGTTCGGCAGCGCCAATGGCGAGATCGACAAGATGCTCGCCGAGGCCGAGGCCCGCGTGAAGATCAACGCCGGCGACGAGACCGACCGCCGTCTCGAAGAGGCGCAGAGCAAGGCCGACGCCGCGAACATCCGCTCGGAGCTCGACGGCACCGGCAGCAAGCAGTAACCACTGCTTCAGCGCCACAGGTGAGCAGTTAGCCCTACAAGGTTAGCCTGACACCTCCTGGGACGTGTGGGTAACACCACAGGTCGCCAGGTTTCCTACGAAGTGGGTTCAGACAGTGCATGGACGAAAGTCCGTGCATTGCTCTGAGCCCACTTTGAAAAGGGAGTGGGCGGGGACATGGCACCAATCTTTGGTGCCATGCTCTCCGCCCATTCTTCTTAGTTCGGTTTCTACTATCTTTTGACATACTATCTCTTTTAATACCATAAAAGCAAAGACGAAAGTCCGCAAAGTGCACCGTAATTGGTGACACAATGCAGACCCTCGATTGGACTCGATTGCGCGAAGTCCTACTCGTCAGCAGACCACCCGAGCGCTCAGCATGCCGCTCTGAGTTTGTGCACGCCGAGGAGCAAATACAGCAGTCCTGCCGCCACGAAGAAGCCTGGGCAGATGTACACAGCGGTCTCGGTGTAGCCAGACTGTACGGCGGCGAGCACGACTTCTGAGCCAAGGCACAGACATCCTAAGCCGGCGAACAGTTCAACCTCGCCGTCCCGGCACGTATCGTTGTTCCACTTCATGAGACCAACGATCGAACAAACCAAACTTACAATCAGCAGACCCGCATGCAAAACAAGACTTGCAGCCAACATGAGGCACCCCTTTCTAAGGGATCGAGTAAGAAAGTGAAACCACGAAACACAGTAGTGTCAAATACTCAACTGAGAAAACCTGCTTGCCTAAAGGCTTTTGGTCTTTTTGATGGAAACTTCTTGGAGATTTGACAGGAACAGTAAGAACAATCTCATCCTACATATTAGGAATGGCAAAAGATTCGAGATCTTCGTAAAACCCGCAACTGGGCAGGTCACCATCATTGCGCATTTCGATATTCTCGATATCGCAATCATTTTATATATGTGCGATTCGCATCAAACTCTGCACAAGGCGAAAAAGGAAAAGACGCCGAACGAGGCATGATACCTCGTTCGGACGTCGCGGGACTAATTGGGAATTTCACGAGGACTCGAACTGTTCGAGGAAATTCGTCAGTCGTTTCGCGAAGACTTCTGTTCGTCTCCCTCCAGCAGTCCTTCGAACCTCGAGTAGGCAAACGATGCCACCAACAAGACCACTCCGGCCGCGATGAAGGACACGATGCGCTCCACCGTAGCCGCTCCGGAGAGATCGAAGAAAAGCAGCTTCGCCAACATTAGAGCAAAAACACCCAGTCCCGTAAGCCTGAGGAGTTTGTCTCTGATGACGAATCCCAGAGCAACAAGCACCAGCCCTTCCAGAGCCCACGCCCCGGCCAGAGTCCGCCAGCTCAGAAGCTGCCAGAAGATGCACGTCAAAAGAAGCGACGCGCCAACACCCAGAACGCTTGACGCGAAGCCGGACTCCTGCTCGTCGCAGAATGCCAGTTGGCTTGACAGAGCGCCCTTTTCTCCGTCCTCGCTTCTGAGAGGAAGTAGCCGGTAAGCAGCATAGAGTGCGGATGCACATGCCACTACCGGCGGCACTACAGCCCAACTCCAGCCGTCGCGCTGCAGCAGAACAAATGCAGCGACCGGAAGCAGAGCGGACAACCCCGCCAACCGCACAACTCGATCGCGCAGAAGGAAACCAGCCAGCCCAATCAACGCCATCTCCAAAGCCAGGGGCAAATACGTGTGCACCCCGTCGGCACGGAACACGGTCGAGAGGTAGACACTGGCAGTTGTGGCAAGGAAGCAGACATGGAATGCGTCGATTCGCAGCCGTTTTGGAACTCCGGCAAGTCCTTTTCTGTGCGCAAGCGCCAGTCCGTAGAGGAGCAGCGTGACTGCCACTGCAACGGGCAAGCCGACTTGGTCGTACAGAGCCACCAGCGAAATTGCCGCGCTTGCAAAAAAGATCGCAGCAACACCGTGCACAGACGGGCTAGACCATCGAATGGCCAAAGCAATTACAGCCACGCACTCGATGACAAAACAAACCGGCATCACATGTTCAGATGCGTGCCAGCAGGTTGTGAGCAGAAGGAAACCTGTCGCCAATGCACCAAACAAAGGTTTGGCGAACTCACGCTCAGTCTCTGAAAGAGATGAACGCGAATACCTCAGCGACAGACTGCTTGCGAAATACGCAGCAACTGCTGCAGCTCCGATTACAAGCCCATAGGCGACCGGCAGAACTCCCGACGAAACTGCGTCTTTGATCGGAAGATCACTTTGCCAGACATTTATCGCGGTGAGAACCGCCAGTACGTATCCAAACCAGCGGAAGCTCCTGGCGTTGGCGCGCGTACCGACGAACATCATGAGCGGCACTTGAAGCAACCAGACCACCATGGTGGCGTGCGAATCGAGCTTCAAGGGCACGAAGGCAGTGAACAGCCCAAGACCGATCAGAGAAGCAAGCGTGGAGCCGTCGCTCCACTTGATTCTGTGCGCAGCAAGAGCAACGGCACCATGCAAAGCAGCCGCGACAAGGCAGAACGCCCAGCGATACTCTGCTAATGCGCCGTCCATGGCTGCCACCGTCAATACGACGAAAGCGCCCGCGTTGAGCCCGAGCACATCGAGCGTTGCAAACCTCTTGAGACCGGAGAACGTAGTTACTGCTTGCCCAGGTTTCTCCACCTTTAGAGCTTCTTGCACCGCTTGCAATGCGGCTCTGGCGAGCAACAGCGACACGATGCTAAACACGCACCAGAACACGGACAAGAACGCAAACGACAGCCAGAAGCCACCGTATTCGTCCAGTGCCGCGACTTGCGGATTAGTAAACAGGACATAGGTGCCATATGTGGCAGCAACCGACGCGAGCTGCACGGCATACCATCGCATTCGCACCACAGTGACAGCCAATCCGCCCACGATGATGGCAGTGGCTACGACACTAAATGCGGTGACCGCACTAAGCGAGATCGTACCGAACGCCAGAATCGAAGCGAGCATGCCGATGGCCTCAGATCGCCTGAAAACGGCGTGCGCCATCGAGGCGACGGCCACGGCTAACAACCCAGCCGAAGCTAGCAACGGATCATCTATCACTTTGACAGTAGAGATGTTCTGCATCGCGTAAACGGCGAAGTAGGCAAGCGCCCAACCGCCGCCGACGAGACCCTGACCGTACCAAGCGAGCTTGGGACGGCGAGCCAGCAATTCGCCGCCTGCAATGAGGGCGGCAGAGGCGAAGAATCCCACGGCGAGCTTCCCGATAGGGCCAATCATCTCGTAAGCATGGGACAACAAGTATCCCAGGCCAATGACGAGAATTACGACACCAAGCCGGTTCAGCCAATACATGCCGATGCGAGATTCGAGGCTGCCTTCAGGTTTCTTTGGGGCCTTGCCTGAAGCGCCCACCCGCACTGGCACCGTCGACGGTGCTTGGCTCGATACAGTCGTCAACGGAGCCACTTCGACAGGCGAGCCGCTTTCAGTCGAGGGCACTGGCGAAAGAGTCGTCCTAGGCGACCCAGGATCAGGCGGTGAAGCCTGCGACGAAATCGTCACTGGCGATGCGGGCGCTTGGGCCGCGGGTGCCTGCAAGGGGCTCGGCGCACCAGCATCGACCAAAGCACCACCACCACCGACAGTACCATTCCGCGCCAGCGAAGCAGCTGCTTCCGAGGCAGCAGGTTTTCCCTCGAGCACGTCCAGCCGTCCCTCGGTACGCTTGGACCGTTCGTCCAACTCTTTGAGGGTCGATTGCACTTGTCGCAACGCGTCAAGTACTTCCTTAAGTTCTTCTTGTTGTGTCACTTCATTCTCCTAAAAGGAGCCTGTGTCGGCGCTCGCCAGGCAACCCCAGTTGACCGGCTACGCCTCGTCTTTGATTGGTTCTAAATCAGCGCGGCAGAAATCGCCCGGTGGCTCCGGAACAAGTTTCCAGGTTTGAGATGTTGGTGAGACTTGCGAGTTGCGGCGATATGTGTCGACTGATAGAACCAACAAAACCTAGTACCTGCAACAACTGTTCTACAACTGATCTAAAGTACCGGAACATAAAGCTTCGATAAAACCAATGTCGTCGCACACTTGGAACGCCTCAAATATCCCAAGATTGTTCCGCAGCATCAGGCTACTCCCACAAACTGGCACTGCAAGCCGACTCCAATATCAAATATTGCAATTGCACTACGAAGAAAAGCTGCACGATCGGCGACAAACCAGACAGCAACTCTGTTGCAATTGCACCAGGTACTTGGCAAGATTTGAACTGCGTGCAATAGTAGTAGTAACACCATGCATTTTGCTGCATTGTGACTGGCGATACAGAGCCAGTGACGAGATCAATCTTAGGACATTTGCTGCCCGTATCTCCTGAAGTGAGCCGGGAGTCACAGTCCTCAAAGTCACATCAACGATTGAGCTTGTCTGACCAGTCAACGATAAAGCTTCGGGAGCTTACCCAACGTGGTTTTCAGCCGGCGAAGGTTCGCCGCTGCGTTTGCAGCGGCTACCGTACTATGTTTGTCAACTTGCATACGGAGCCCTTCTTCTCCGATCGCCTCGCACGCTCGTTCGGACTTACTACACGGCGCTTCGCTCACTGTCGCCAGCGGCGAGCTGGGGGACAGTCCAAAAGATGCATCCGGACTGCCTTTCAGAACGACATCGACGTCATCGGGCATTCTTGCAAGATTAGCAGAAGATGCCGAGAAACATTTGGGCAAGAAATTTGATGACAGATACGACGAAGTCTGGTCTCTGATAAGCGGCAATTTTCTCTACCGAGAACGCCTGGGCGACTGGGCGAAGTGGCGTCACAAGTTTGACGGAAAAATGAAATCCGCAGAAGATCTGGATCGCGCAATAAATGAGATGCTGGACTCATTGCGTGATGAATACACGTTCTACCGAAACGAAAGAGCTACAGGCGAGCGCAAGCAAGAACAGGAAGAAAAGCACATCGTAGAAAGCAAGATTGTGCAAGTCGGCAAAAACACGGTCGGCTACTTGCACATACGCACATTCAATTCCAAGCATTGCGTCGATGAAACCAGAACCGCCTTGCTTCGCTTCGCCACGGTAAACGCGCTTGTTCTCGATCTCAGAGACAATTGGGGTGGTCGAATCGACGACACCTTCAAGGTTTTTTCAATGTTCGTCGATAGAGGAACGTTCGTGCGAATGGCAGGGAAATGCAACTTCGACGATTACGCTGAAGAGATGTTTCTCGACAAAGAATCCAGTGTCACAGTGCTTGACGGCAACAGAATGGAGCAGATTAGAGAAAACAATCTTGCCGGCGTGAAACCACTGGTGGTACTAGTCAACAACCAGACGAAGTCAGCTGCTGAAATGTTGGCCGGCGCCTTGCGCGATTGCAACAGAGCTCAGCTTCTGGGAGTGCGTACGTTCGGAAAGGGAATCGTGCAAAGAATTTGGGAGTTCGACAACAGTACTTCTGTAAAAATTACGTCGGCACGTTTCTATCTTCCCAACGGGGACGCCATTCAAGGTCAGGGCATTACGCCGAGCAAACTCGTTGCCACAGTAGGGCAGGAGGACTTTCAACTCAAGAACGCATTGAGACTTCTTAATCGCATCGCACACTCAAATCGTGGACCTCATCGAGCAGCCGGTGTACAAGCCACACTTCATACCCTTCGTACCAGCCAGATTGCACCAAAGGTCGCCGCTCACTAATTCCAGCGAAGAGATCCACCTCCGGAATCTAGACCTAGCGCAAGCTGAGCCACACCAAATTAAAACCGAAAAATACAGCTTTTAATGCAAATATTGGCTCCTAGCGGACCAAAGTTTTGATATCACTCTGTTTTCGGGTTGTAAAGAGCCACTGTTACAAGTAGAGCTATCGATCCGGGGCTTTTGATAAGGGTTAAGAACCCCTCCTGATAACCACATAAGTACTTTAGGCAAAACAAGCACAGCCTGACTTTCAACGCGTTTTTTGAGCTGCTTTCGAAGCAGGCAACATTCCACGCGCATTCGAGTCAAAAGCCTTTGAGGCATGACAAAAACGCGCGACGGCAGTCCTACGTGCATAAGCTCTTGATGCACGGCCAGCTAACTGCACCTATGGGTGCTTTCGGTGCGCGAGCTAGCTCGTGCGCCACGAGGAAACTCTATGAAGTCCTTCACACTTTGCATTTCAGCAACCATCGCTCTCATTCTCGCGTCCTACGGCACCGCACATGCGCAGACCTCCGTCTGGCTCATTCCGAGCACGGATGCTGCCGCACCGGGTTCCAAGTACGTCGAAGGAGGCGTGGCATACAATCCTCGCAGCTACGAGAACGGAGGTTACTTCTTCGGCGAAGGTCGCAGCATATTCGGGCTTGGACACGGAATCGAAGTCGGTGGCAACATCGCTGCGACCAAGACCAACCAGCCTTACCCGGTGGAGTTTCAGCCCAACGTCAAGATGCGTTGGTATTCGAACGACCAGGGTGTTGCCATCGCAAGTGGTGTCATCGGCTACCTGCCGATTGCAAACACTTCGTACGGCGATAACTTCGCAATGGTCTACACCGTCGCTTCAAAGAAGTTTGGCGACGGTGGTCCGAGAGTGACAGCCGGAGTGTACGGCCTGATGGGTCGTGACAGCGGCACCGGCAGCCGTGCCGGTGCGCTATTCGGTATCGAACAGCCGCTCACGTCGAAAGTCACACTTGCAGTCGACCACAACACTGGAAATCAGGTGCATGGCGGATTCGGCTCGACTACCGTGGGTGTGACCACAGCGGTCAGCAAAACTGTCGTGGTCGGAACATCGTGGACCTTCTTCAACCCCAACATGTCGGGAAGCAACGGCTTGCTAAGCTGGGTGGGCTTCACGTTCTGAGCGACATCGAAAGTATCACGCCGAAGGCAGCTCGCCTGCTTCCGGCAGTTCCTTTGCCCAAATCCACACAGACCACAAGATAACGCATATGTCAACCAAAAGCACTGCACAGCAGCTGGCAGACAAACTCGCCGAGATCGAAAAATCCGGCTCCGACTTCGATGCGGAGATGACCGCCGAAGTGCTCGGACTGTTCGTCCCCGTCACTCGAGACGGCGGCTTCTCGCAGGGGCAGCTCGACACGAAAGCGCTCCTAAAAAACAAGCCGCGACTGACTATGTTTCACTCGCAATCGCAGCCAATCGGCGATCGCCGTGAAGCCGAACGAGCCTGCCAGGGACTGCGCACCGGCCGTGGTGCCCACAGCGAAGTTGCTCAGCTGATCTGCAAGCTGATCGACGAGGGCAGCCACATCAACATCACCGTCGAAACGCTCGAGCCCACCGCCGATCCGAAGAAATCGCTCTTCATCTGGCAGCTCGAAGCTACGTCGACTTCGGACCGCACGCACCAGCTCACCCAGCCGCTGGCCGACTCGGCGAAGGTCTGGAACAGGGACGTCGTCGCCCAGTTCGTCCAACCGGCAGTCGATACAACGAAGCCCTACAACAAGCTGATTGCGGTCGTAGCAGACACCGTAGACGAAGCAATCACGCTGGCGCTCCAGTACGACAAGGAATGGCGTTGGTTCAACAGCCATGAGCTTTTCGGAAGCTGTCTGCGCGACAACCAACCGAAGGTGGTGGAAGTCCCCGGCAGCGAGCGCCCGCGCGTAGTCGTCTTCTCCGGCTCCGACAGCTGCTTCTCGAAGAAATCGAGCGGCGGCTCCGGTGGTGGCATCCTCAACTACCGAGGAATCGGCGGATACAGATTCACCTACTAGGTCGCTTCCCCGATTCCCAGCAAAGATTCCGCTAAAAACCCGCGAAGGCAGGCGCAACCGTTCAATTGTTCGCGCCTGCCTTCGGCAAAGACCAACTCAGGAGAGACAAATGAAAGTCGAGCTGACACCCAAAGAGCCGATGACGCTCAAGGTTCGCTACAACGGCGAAGAGATCTTCTCCAAGGATCTGGAAGTCGGAGTGAAATTCGATGACGACATCGAAACCCCAAACGAACCCGGCGTCGCCGAAGCGATTCTGGTGATCGACGGCAAAGATGTGCCAATCGGTACTGTCACCTACACCGCCGAAGAGCAGGAGCAAGACTGAGTCATTTCGATCACTTCAAGTTCTCGCAACGAACTCCAAGAGCGAGCCCACTTGCGACCACTTGAAGCGTTACTCGAGGAAACCGGCATAGATCGCCGGTTTCCTCGACGCCGCTCTCTTCCTTTTGTTCTTTTTCAACGCGTCCGACATGATATAGTATATCCCCAACAAAGTTTTCCATACAAACCAAGAACAGCTATCCATCACATCCTTGAAGAACGACGCCGGTCAGTCATTTACCAAACGCAACATTTCCAGTTTCGATCACAAATCGATCCCAATTTTGCAAAGACAAGAGAATGCACATTCCATGAGCTTTTCATGCTGCGATAACAAAACTTTGCGTAATATTCCAAACGAACCAAAACAACAAAATGGAAATTTTACTTTTCCAACGAAATGCCGCATCCCCTTACGCTCACCGCGTTTCGAGAGCCAATTACTCAGGCAAACTTTGCGTTCTGTTACCGTTACATTCAGACAACTCATGCAACTGGCGATGAGTTTTGCTGTATCTTGATAAGGTTCGCTGCTCCCCAAAAGGGCGGCAGCGCGCTCACTACTTGCACGGCCCCTGCATAAGCAACCGGACTCTGCATCAACCAAAATAGGATTGAAAATATGGAGCTCACGCGCCAAAAAGACCTGATGGTTCTGATACAAGACATGGAAAACACGCTTGCAATGCTGAAACGACGCCTTGAGCCGTCGTCCATGGAAAACAGCTATATTGAACGCTCGCATTCCGGTGAAGTCCTTCCCGAAGGTGCCGACTAGCTCGAAGATTCCTGAAAATCACCTTTCGGGTTCAAAAATCACCATTTCGAATTGACCACAGCTGGAGTGCTCCGGGCTGTCCAACTAGCAACATTGCTCATCGGCGCACGCCTGTTCGCATTCGACAGGTCTATATATTCCGCGCGACTCACTAGCGGATTACCAAGTCACCATATAAAATTGGCTGCACTCCTCCAAGGTCAAGCGATGAGTCCAGCAACCGGCGAGTTGGTTTCGCACATTCAAAAGTGCATTGCAGGCGGTCAGCTATCTGAAGCTGAAAAACTGCTTTTGGGTTATCTCAGCGCATCACAATCACGTTCAACAGTGCACGAACAGTGGGCGAAGCTCGTATGCGACTTGATTGCCGCATACAATAGCAAAAGCAACTTCGCACGCGCACTTAAGACACTCGACAAGGCGCTCGATGAATCGCATGAGTCCTTGCAAGGACCGTATCTCGAGTTCGCCAATCATCTAGCAAAGGCGGCCACTTCCTACCGACGCAATGCGCCACAACATGCGACGCATCTGCTTCGCCAGTCAATGTCGATTCAGCACAAGTTTCGCAGCCCCCAGATGTTCTCCACATTTCAGCAACTCGGGGCCATTTACCACAGCCACGTTGCTTCACTCCAGAAGCGAAATTTGAAGTCCGAAGCAAAAGACACCCTTTCTGAGTTTCAGTCAATCGCTCAATCTTGGATACAAGCCGCCAACCAAAACGGCAACGAAATTGCATTGGCAGAAGCCTACACTTACATGTCGGCCTCGTGCGAATTGTTGAACAACAAAAGCGAGGCAAAGTCCGCGTTTCAAAAGGCATTGAGCGCATACGGTACAGCAGTGAACAAAGGAGATCTGGAAAACACCGAGGCCTTCCATGTTTTCCTTCAAACTGCCGACACACTAAACTATCCGGGCAACAGCCGCAAAGGCGTCGAAGTAATCAAAGACAAGTCACGTCGAGTCACAAGTAAACAATCGAGCTCATTTCCATCTACAGAGCAGCTTTCAGAAATGCTGCAACAGGCAAAACGAAAGAATGCTCCTACATCACTGTCCTTCGCCGGTATGCAAAGCGGCTCAGAGTTCTTGCTTTCATGCCACGTCGATGATCTCAAAGAGGCCGATCCCGAGTGGGAAATTTGCGTCAGACAGAATGGTCAGACAAGCGTTTTGGAAGTGGCGCGTACTAATGATATAGCGAAGGTTCATTCCCGCCTGCGCCAAGCATGGAAACGGACAATGCCCTCGCTGACGAAGATCGAATTGGTCAATGCTCCAATTCCGCCAGAACCTGAATCCGTGCAGCGAAGCATGCAAGAACCTGCAACACCAATGCTGGAAGGAACATTGGAGACAATTTCCGTATCGACCCTGTTGCAGTCGCTCTCGTTGGAACGAAAGACAGGCAGGCTGCAAGTTATGGGACCTCGCGGGTTGTTCGAGGTTCATTTCAATGACGGTGACCTCGTGCATGCGGTTGCAGAAAGGTCAGAACCCGGTGAGCATGCCGTCTTCGATTTGCTGCTAGAGTGTGAAGGCAACTTCAGGTTTCTTCCTGATGACGGTCGAAGTCTCCCAGCCAAGCCCACCATCAACGTCTCGCTGCATAAATTTCTTCTTGAAGGCGCAAGTCTCAAGGACCAATTCGAAACCTTGAATGCCTGGGGACTCTGTGAAGGAACAGTGATGCGCATCGTGAACAACTCAGTTACACCTTCCGAATTGGTAGCGTCTGTACTCACACATTGCGATGAAGAGACTGTCCCTCACTGCCTAGACATCTACAAGGCAGTCAAAGCAGGAAGCAGCTCCGTCGAGGCGATTTCGAAACTCAACATACCGAGTCGCAGGCGCATTCCCGCCCTTCATGCACTTCTCAAAGCAGATCAACTGAGAATCGAACAACCGAAAGAAGAGCGCACAGATATGCTCTTCCATTGGAAATGCGACAGGGCCCTTATCGATCAGGCCCAAGAGCGAATGCGCGATGCAACCACTGGGCTTATCAGTTATCCGTTCTTTCTGCTTTTTTTGGACCAGGAGTTCGAACGCGCACGACTCTTGTCCTCCAGCCTTTCTCTTGCGATATTGGAGCTAACACCTACATCCAATCCCTCCAATCGAAACGACTTGAGTAAGGCCCTTGAAACACTTCGGGCTTCAGCTCGCAAAACAGATTATGTGTGCGCCTTTGAAGACAATCAATACGCCGTTATCATGCCGGCGACGAATACTGAAACGGCAGAACTGATTCTCACAAGAGTCGGTCAAATTCTTGCGCGTCTCAAGGGAATCGATCTTGTCACATTTGGAGTCGCAACCTCACCATCTGATACTGTGAAGCTCGAATCACTGGTCTCTTGCGCTCAGGAAGCGAAACGCCACGCGCGATTCGTGAAACAACATGTCTTCTCTTTCGCCAACCTAAGAAAAGAGTAGTAGTCGCAAGTTGCTCAACTCAACCCCAAAGAGACCTCTAGAAACACTGCCGTTCCGCGACCCGGCGCCGACTCGATGCGGAAGACAGTTGGATGAAACACGTGCAGAAGCGTAGCCCTGTCATGCATTCCAGCAATACCAGCACCACCGCCAGTGGTTGCACGACCGACCGACTTCAGATCAAAGCCGACTCCATTGTCGGAAACCGAAACCATCAAGCGTTCCGCCTCTTGGTCGTAGTCTATTTTCACCGAAATGCGAGTGGCTCTTGCGTACTTTTCGATGTTGTTGAGGCACTCCTGCACAATTCGAAAAACATGAAGATTGACTGCAGAAGCGAGATCAGGAAGATTCTCCGCCACATCCAGTTCGCAGCTAACCCCTGTTCGATCAGAAATTCGCACGACCAAGTCTTCGACGCAAGGTGCCAGTCCCCACTCTTGGATGTGTTTGGGAGAGTGCTCAGCGCATATTTCTCTGAGTTTTGCCACAATCTCGTCAACAATCTCCACCGTCTCATCAGAACTTACTTTTTTGCCGGTGACATATCTGCGGAGCATCAACAGATCTGCAATTACGTTGTCGTGAATATCGCGCGCAATTGAGGCTAAGAGCGCTTCTTTCTCGCTCGTCTCCGAGAAGATCATGTTCTCACTTCGCTGTAAATGAGAGTCCGCAGACGGAGCCGAATTGCGCTGAATTGAGCCTCCTAAACCTCTGGTCGCCGAGCTTTCGCCAACATGGCTGCGCGCAGCAGCTTTGGCCGTTCCCCATCCTGAAGCAGCTGCTATGAGCTTTCGCGTGCAACCATTGAGGAGACGCTCCAACGACTCAGGCGTCATAAGCTCGTTGAGACAATACCATTGAGGCTCTGGCTCTGTTGCACGCAAGAGCAGTCGCTTGAGCAAGCGCAGACTATTTTCCTCAAAGGCGAGCACCGGAGATTGACTTGCAGGCAGAAGAAAAATCTCAATCATTCCGCTTGTTGCTCTAACTGAGAGAGTTGTTTCGGCATAAACAATACGCCAGCGCAAAAATGTATTTTGCGTGCCGCCTTTCGCCGAAGGCTCCAACGATTCTTTCGGAGCAATCAATTCAATTTGGTTTGGCTCCACCAACTCTGGGTCTATGCCAGGCAGAATCTTCGTTCTCTCGATATCGAAAAGGAGATCGCACAGCTCCTGGCTGTAAGCGTAATGCTCTTCCTCGCGCAGCGTCGAACTCAGCAGTCGTTCCTGCGCATCGGAAAGTGAGGGCGTAAAGGTAGTACGCTTTTCAGACTTCTTTTCAGGCTCACGCTTCGGGAAAAGTCTCAAGGTTGCACCTTGTCGCTGCTGCTCAGAAAGAGTCCCCAAAGCGGTTTATACCCATTGGATCGTGGTATTTCTTTACTGCTCGACCAAACGATGGGAAAGGTCGGTCAACTGGTGTCGTTTATGGTCAGCGTCGTCATCGTAGAAGATCACCAAGCCACTCTTTCGGGGCTAAAACTCGGTCTGACGGAAGAAGGAATCGAGGTTATCGGCACCAGCAACGCCGGCGACCAAGGGCTCAAACTGACAGAAGAGTTGAAACCGTCGGTTGTGGTTTTGGACTTGCATGTTCCTGGAAGCTTGGCACCAAAAGCGATGCTAAAGGCATTCTGCGAATTGCCTGACTCTAAAGTAGTGGTTTTCTCCGCAGATCATCGACCAGGTCTTGTGCGACTAGTGCTCTCGATGGGAGCTCGCGCATACTTGGTCAAATCGGAGGAAGTAAGCAAACTTGCAAGCGTGATTCGTGAAGTAGCAAACGGAAAGAGCGGCATTTCATCGGAAGCGCTTCCCGATCTCCACAAGAAATTGACCCGTTCTGAAATGGAGATTCTTGGGCTGTTAGGACGAGGCTACAAGTATCAGGAGATTGCTGATTACCGTCAGACCTCGGCAGCCACTGCACGCAAACAATGCGAGAACTTGATTTTGAAATTAGGTTTGGAAACGAGAGAACAGCTGATTGCCTGGTCCGTTCAAAATGGCTATGGAACTGACGATCTCTGGTAGCTGTCAGTTTGAGTTTTTTAGATGTTTTGACGGTTTTGTTGACTGTTCTTTCGTGTGCTCTTTAAGCATGGAAATCGCCGCCTCGTTTTTCGATTGTATTGCATCGTCCAGTGCTGTATTGCCCCAACGGTCCACAAAACCAGCATCGGCTCCGAGTTCCAAAAGGTAGCAAATTGCAGGCACACGACCCTCACTGGCTGCCAGATGCAGGGCTGTTCTTCCATCGTAATTGGCGGCTTGGACGCTGACACCACCAGCAATCAGTTTTCGCATTTCAGGAACATCGCCTTCAGATGCCGCCCAGAGAAGCGCATTGACACCACCAAAGCGCGATTCATAGCTGTTGCGGCGCGGGTCGACTCGATCGTCGACAAGTCCCACAGTGCTGTCGAATGTGTGGAACTTAAAGCGCGAAACGAGCTGGCGGCAAAACTCTACGCCGCGAACGCTGTTGCCCAGTTCATCGAGGCGTGGCGACCAAACCGCTAAACCGACGACGTTCGGCACCACCAGCATTATGGCTCCTGAAACACCACTCTTAGCCGGAATGCCCACACGAAACGCAAATTCACCGGAAAAGTCATACATTCCGCACGATGACATGAGTGACAAACAGTTCTTAACGCTTGCCGGGCGGAAGACTTGAACACCGGTGATGGGGCAGGTTCCACCATTTGCAAGCGTTGCAGCAATCACTGACATCGAACGTGTGGTGACTTCTATCGAACAGCACTGAAAGTAAAAGTCCAGCACGTCGAGGAGGTCAACATCACTCGGGAATGCCTTCTTCTCCTTCATAAAATACCCAAGTGCAAAGTTTCGATCGGCAGTCTGGCGTTCAGACAAATAGACCGCATTGTCGAAACCGATTTTCAAACCTCCGGCAGCTTCCTTCCAACGTGTCATCACATAATCGAATCGATCGGCGGCTGCACCGCATGATTTGATCAAGGCACCACACATGATGGCACCAGCATTGATCATTGGGTTGTGCGGCAGTCCTTTCGAGTTGAGTGCGAGCTCGTTAAAAGTCTTGCCGCTTGGCTCCTGGCCGACGTATTGATGTACTTCTTCTTCTCCATGCTCCTCCAGCGCGAGGCAATATGTTATTGGCTTAGAGCAAGATTGTACGCAGTAAGAATCATCTTCATCGCCCATCGAAAAGCTCTGTCCATCGATTGTACAAACGGAGAGCGAAAACTTTTCGGGATCTACACGTTCCAACTGGGGAATGTAATTCGGCAGCTTGCCGTCTTTGACATTACGCACCTTCTCAAAAATCTGCTCCAGTTGCCGGCAGAACTCGCCAAACTGTGGAATTGCGAGCTGACCGCTCAAAACCTTATCGAACAGCGCCGGCGAAACGAGGGCCAGCGATGCGAATTGCTCTTCCGTTATGACCTCGTCAAACTCATTCATTCGCGAAAAGAGGGTTTTGGCTCTGGGGTCATCCTGGCGAATTCCGGCTTCGCGGAAGGCGTCGATGAGGGCTCGGCTTGAAACCTTGCCATTTTTGATAAATCCGCGCATCAGATTTTCGTGCGAATCGCTCATTCTTTGCTCGACTCCAGTAGAGGCGTAAGCAACCTATTCCCGCAAACCAAGTTCTCTAGTCGTACATATCAGCCATAGCCTTAAGCTTTGCCAGTCTATCGCTTAGATTTCGCTGAACGTGGAAAGATGGCTAACGAGTCCTTCGGCGGAAAAAATCTTGAGCAATTTTCAAAAAATTCGCGAATTGACGCTCTCGCAAGCAAAAACCGGGAAATCTCTTCACCTCTCGGCTGCCAGTGGCATGGTGAAAGTGGGCAACACTGCCTTTGTCGTGGCTGACGACGAGCTGCATCTTGCCGTGTTTAAACTGGACAACAATGAGCCTGGTTCGATGCACAGATTGTTGCCAGGGGAACTTCCCGACCAACCAGCCGATCTCGCCTCCGCCAAGCCGGATTTCGAGTCACTGATTTATCTTCCGTCCGACTATGCGCCGCCGAAGGGCGCACTACTGGCGGTGCCCTCCGGCGCGACTCCGGCGAAGTGCCTCGGAGTCATGGTGCCTTTTGGCGCGGACGGTTCATTGCAAGCACCCAAGACGATTGATTTCACGAGCCTCTACAAGCAACTGGCGACAACATTCGGCGCGCTTAGAATCGAAGGCGCGGTGTGTGGTGACGGAGAAATCATTCTCTTTCAGCGCGGAAACGGCGAGGGCACATCTAACGCTGCAATCAAGCTGCATGGCGAGCGTTTCAATGACTGCCTGCGCTTCTTCTCGAGCATCGAATCTATCTGCCTCGACAAAATCATACCGTACGATCTCGGCGACATTGACGGAGTCATGCTCGGGTTCACTGATGCTGCACCGCTGCCGAATGGTTCCATCGTTTTCACGGCTGCCGCCGAGTCGCATAATGATGGGGAGCGAGGCGAACACAAAGGTTTTGCCATGGGCATTATGGAGCGGGACGGAACAATCGGGAGTCTCAAAGTAATCAAAAATGGTCCTCGGGTGGAGGGAATTTTTGCGGAACAACAAGAGAAAGTTCTTCTCTGGCTCGTCATTGATAACAGCGACCCCAATGGACCTTCTGCAATCTTTACCGTTCCACTTTTTTAAGAAGTTTCGACCAAAACTGAGTAGACAGAACCCAAATTGAACCATCGCAGCTCGACGGGGTAGTCAAGAAGTGATAGCCACGCCAATGGCCTAAAGCCATGTGTGACAAGGTTCATCAAAAACATATTGGTCTTGGCTTCTAGCACAGGTAGGTTCGAAATGTATATCGTTTTCGACTAATTGGCTGAGAGATCTAGAAAACCCCCCGACACAATCATTTTCAAAGCCAATTAGTTCCCCGAGCAGTCTTTCTAGATTGCTCAGATTTTCGCTCGTTTCAATCCGCACAGGTCCGCGCTTGCAAGGCAGACCGGTGCATAGCCTTTGGAGACTGATATGAACACGAACACTCCGCACGGCGTGAGAACGTCGTACATGGACAGGACCACGAGCCCCGGCACGGACTTTTTCCGCTTCGCCAACGGTGCTTGGGTCGACAACACGCAGATTCCCGACGAGTACTCGTCCTGGGGTTCCTTTAACGTCTTGCGCGATGAGAATCTCGCGCAACTCCGCGCTCTTCTGGAGGAGGCAGCCGCCGACACCGGCGCCGCCCCTGGAAGCAACGCACAAAAGATCGGCGCCTTCTACTTCGCCGGCATGAACGAGAAGAAGATCGAAGCCGAGGGCGCCAAGCCGCTCGCTTCCGAATTCGCTCGCATCTCCGCCATCCGCAGCCGCGCCCAGCTCGCCGATGTGATCGCCCGCCTGCACAACTACGGCGTCAACGTCATGTTCGGTTTCGGCTCGGGCCAGGACTACGCCGACAGCACGCAAGTGATCGCGCAAGCCGTCCAGGCCGGGCTTTCTCTGCCCGACCGCGACTACTACCTGAAGGACGACGAGAAGACCAAGGAGCAGCGCGCCAAGTACGTGACGCACGTCACGAACATGTTCAAGCTGCTGGGTTTCTCGGGCAGCTACGCTGCCAACGCCGCCGCCGTCGTGCTCAAGATCGAGACCGAGCTGGCGAAGGTGTCGCGTTCGCGCTCGGAACGCCGTGACCCGACGAAGAACTACAACAAGATGTCGGTGAGCGATTTCGCCGCCATCGCGCCGCGTCTGCCAATCGCGCGCTACCTGAAGCGCATGGGTTGCGACAAAGTCGCTGCCATCAACGTCGGTCAGCCGGACTTCTTCAAGGGTCTCGATGCGCTGATGGGCACCGTGACGATGACCGAGTGGAAGATCTACTTCCGCTGGCATCTGATCAGCGCCACCGCTTCGATGCTGTCGTCGGACTTCGTCAACGAGAAGTTCGACTTCTACGGTCGGACGCTCACCGGCAGCAAGGTTCTTCTGCCGCGCTGGAAGCGTATCGTCTCCGCCACCAACGGCTCGCTCGGCGAGGCAGTCGGTGAGCTGTATGTTGCGAAGCACTTCCCGCCCGCGGCGAAGGCTCGCATGCTCGAGATGGTCGCCAACTTGAAGGAAGCGCTGCGCGACTCCATCAAGACGCGTCCGTGGATGTCGGAAGAGACTCGCGTGCAGGCGCTCGCGAAGCTCGACTCCTTCGTCACGAAGATCGGCTACCCCGACGTGTGGCAGGACTACTCGGACCTGCGCATCACGCGCAACTCGTATGTGTGGAACGTTCTGCGTTCCCACGCGTTCGAGAACAAGCTCGACCTGGCCAAGATCGGCAAGCCGGTCGACCGCAACCAGTGGCTGATGACGCCGCAGACGATCAACGCGTACTACATGCCGCCCATGAACGAGATCGTGTTCCCTGCAGCGATCCTGCAGCCGCCGTTCTTCGCTCTGGACGCGGACGATGCCGCCAACTACGGTGCCATCGGCGCGGTGATCGGTCACGAGATGACGCACGGCTTCGATGACAAGGGCAGCCAGTTCGACGCTCAGGGCAACCTGCGCAACTGGTGGACCGACGCCGACCGCGCGGCCTTCGACGCCCGAATCAAGCTGATCAAGGCGCTCTACGGCAGCTTCTCCGTGTCCGGCGACAAGCACCTCCTGCCTGACCTCGTGTCGGGTGAGGCGGCTGCTGACCTCGGTGGCGTGAAGCTCGCCTATCTGGCGCTGCAGAAGTCGCTCGAGACCAAGCCGCGCACCACGGACGCCAACGGATTCACGGACGAGCAGAGGTTCTTCCTCGCGTTCGCGCAGATCTGGGCGACCAAGGCTCGCGACGAGTACGAGCAGATGCAGGTCACGACCGACCCGCATCCGCCGGGACGCTTCCGCGTCAACGGCACGGTGTGCAATCTGCCGGAGTTCGCCCGCGCCTTCGGGCTGGCGGACGACGCGCCGATCATGCTGCCGGCCGACAAGCGCGCCGACCTCTGGTAAACGACACTCAGCTTCGGCGAGGCACCGAATGCGGTGCCTCGCCACTGAGTGCAAAAGAGGTTAGCACTTTGCCAGGCCGGTTTTCTCCGGCCTGGCAGGTTGCCTCATAGCAACCACAAACCCCAGTTGAAACAACCAACTCTTAAGAAGGAGTTTACATCATGAACTTTCTCAAGCTCATGTTCAAGGGCGGCCTCGGTGCCGCTGCCGGTCTCGCCATCTACATGGCGGCGACCTTGCTTCTCATTTACGGCGCGCTCCCGCTCGCCGCGATCGTCGTCAACAGCCTGGTGCTCGGCACCATCTTCGGCGGTCTCTTTGCCCTCGTGCACCTGAAGAAGGCGCCCACGTTCGGCACCAGCGCTCTCACCGGCATCGGCTTCTCCGCCGGCATGATGGCGCTCAGCATTTTCGCCGGCACTTTCGCCGGTTTCTCGCTGCCTGCGATTCTCGGACTCGTCATCTTCGGGCTGATCGTCGGCGGCGGCGCGTTCGTCGGAACGCGCGTCGGCAAGTAAGAACTCGCCGATAGTACTTGGGTGATGCGCAAGCAGACAGAAATCTGCTTGTGTATCGCCCAAACGGAGCACCGGGTGCCCAACGGCATCCGGTGCTCTTCCTTTTCGAATCCCAGAAGACCGACGCGCAAGCAAACGGTCCACATGAAGGAGGCACATATGCTCCGAATTCGAAAACAGTTTGGCGCCAAGTTCGCCGACGCACTGGCCAAAAGCCCCACGCTGGTAAAAGACCTCGAGGAGCTGCGCGCCGCCGGAGTAAAAATTCGGCGTGTCGGCGGGCACTGCCAGGCGTACACGATGGCAGAACGCAAGACGATCTACATCGGCACCAAGTGCAAACTGGGCTATCAACTGATGGCCCTCGCTCACGAAAAAGTGCACATGATCGGCTCTCCAACGCAGCCTCCGATTGCCCGCGTCACTGGACGTCAGGCTTTCATCGAGCACTGCCTGGAGTGCGAAGTGGATTGCATCGTTCACGAAGTCGCCGTTGCCAAAGAACTGCTTGCAGCCGGCGTGAAGCTGGATGCACACTCACTTTCCTGGGTGAAGCGTTACAAGCGCGGCGGCAGACCGGCAATTCGCAAGGCGATCGAGAAAGCCGTCACATCGAATACCGGGGAGAAGTACCCTGAGTATTACGGCGGTTGGTACGACGATGCGATCAAACCGAAAGACAGGCTTCCGTTCGTTGCAGGAACGCAAAAAGCGTCCTCTGTGTCGACGGGCAAAGATCTGCTTCTCGATGCGCGAATGCAAATTCGCCTCGACCTGCCAGTGGTCGAAGAGACTGCAACGCCGCTTAACAAGCTGCCAGTGACGCGATCGGGGCGCATTCTTTGCCCTCGGAATTGCGTTGCCGGTTGCTCCTGAACTGGTGGAAAGTGACTTGGGTCTCTCGGGCTCCAGCTCACTTTCCTTTTTGCACCGCGCCTACTATCTCGTTTCGTACAAACCGGTTTTAAAAAAGAACTTTCCAAAACTGAAAGTTCCAAAGCAAGACGTGCCGGCAGTCTTGCCGCGACTCGCCACGGTCTTTTGAATCGTCGCTGCTTTCAGACGAACGAAGCAAATCGGTGGCGAATGCGTTTGCACCGCAAGTGGTGCTTGGCGTTTTTGTTCAGTGTTTGCCCTGACTATTTCTTTAGCGGTGCTCGCTCTCGTTGCACTTATCGCCGGCAGGCTTATTGAGCAGGATGCGACGCGCCTGGCTTACTTTCAGAGCGGCAGCGTGAACCTGCTCCACCAAGTTGGTGAGCTCTTTAACATTGAGCTCGCTGATTTTGTGGTCAGCCGCATGTTCGCGCGAAGCCTTCGCTTGCTTTAGCAACTCACGAGCAGCCTTGCAGACCTCCTCTCGCTTCTCGGCAGTGCAGCCGCAGTCATGCTCGGCATCGGCGCTTGATGCAGTGTCCTGGGCCGGTTCGGCGACATCAGCGGGAGTAGTCGCGGTGGGTTGATTGCAGATGCGATCGATGTGTCTTTCGACATCGGCAATGCCCGCCTCTAGCGCAGCAAGACCCTCTTTCGCTTTCTTGCGCAGCTCGAGAACATTGCTGTCACGCATAGCAAGAGCGAGGGCGACAAAAACGAGACCAATTATCACGATCACTGTCATGATTTTTCTCCGGTGAATTTACTATGAAGACGTACATGATTAGACGCATTCTTCGCAGCAGAAATTCGCCATCGAGTTCATCGATGAGCGTTGTCCTTCCGATGCTGCCGTGCCACTGGTGTCGATCATCTCATCTGTGGTCGACTGCAAATCACTGCAAGTGAGACACAAAGAGCAAGGTATGAGCACGTTGGCTTTCTACAACAGGTTTTTAGAGGTGAAAATATATCGAGAAGAACGTATTCAACTACCAAATCTTCGCAGTAAATTTCACCGGCAGAAACATAAATACAAGCAAAGAAAACATGCCGATACGCCGAAGTGTCGTGCCTAGAAGTCGTCCGCCCGCGACTCGAGAGCACGCTTCGACCGTTCCGCCCAAGAAACGAAATGCACAATGAATCACCAATAGAAACTTAGCGCAGCTGTTACAGGGACACCCCATCAGCATTTTGCACTGTACCAATTGATCCGAATTGTGATGGGCCAAATAGTAACAGGTACTTAATAGCTAAGCTGCGCAACTCTTGACCACCAATATAAAAAGCTCAACTCAAGCGCGTTTCAGGACTCATGATGCTTGTAACAGCAGGTATTTACAAACAATCTAGTGACTTCAGATCAAAAGTTGCGTTATCACTCGAGCTATAGTTTTTCATTTTCACCGAATCGTTCGAGAACAAGTACTGCTGCCTGAATTAAAGCCTTCAAGCTTCGCGCACGCGATGCAATTTGGGCTCGCTTGCGTTTGGTGCCAAGCTTAGGCATCTGGAATTCAGGAACAGTAGAGCTTTTCGGCACCGCACCGACACTGCATTCAGGGTCGGCCCAAATACCTCAACTTGAGACCAAACCATCATGAATGTCAACATCACCGTGATGACCGTGGAAGGTCATCCGCAGTTTTCGGTTCCCCGCGACTATACCCCGGCGCAGGTTCGCAGGCTCGTGGCCAGCAAATACGGCTATGTGGCCATCGGCGTTCCGCACTCGTGGTACGGCGTGCTGGCGAACTGACAGCTTTTTTGGCACCGAGAAGTGGAGCGGAAGCTCCCTTCTCTCGGGCCGGTATTTCAAAATCAACGAATCATGGAGCCAACCATGTCCTCACTGAAGTTGTATCTCGCCTCTGTGGCGTTCGCCTTTCTCCTCATCGCCGGAGCCGGCGAAGTCATGGCAGCCAATCGCAATACAGTCACTACGCTCAACGTGTCCGAACTGGACGCCGCAACGCGTGCGACGGTTTCTTCTGCTTCAACGCCGGTGATCATCGAGTTCTACGACCCGAAGGATCCCGATCCCAAAGGTGAATGCGCCAAGCAAGTGACGGCGTTTCAAAACGCCGTGAGTCACTATGCAGGCCGCGTCACCATGGTTCGAGTCGATGCCAACGCGCAGAACCAGACGATGATTCAGCGCTCACGCATCGCAGTCTGCCCTACTCACCTGTTCGTCCTCGAAAACAATCAGGGCACTCTGGTGGCAAAACGCATTTGGGGCTACCTGAGCGAAGATCAGCTCAAAGAGCTGATTCAGGAGTTTTACGGCATCAAGCCGTGACACAGCTTCTTTCACTGCATGCTGCTTAGTCGCAGCTGCATTACTTCAACACTTACCATCGAAAGGACCTCACCATGTGCGGTAATTGCTCTTGCGACAACGGCGCCCTCAAGGCTCGTCTGCTCGCTCACATCGCCAAGGCCGGCGACAGCATCCAGCAAATCTACGCGATCTGCGACATGACCGCGGAGCTGGACCTGCCTTGGAAACCGAGCTACATCAACAAGACGCCCGACGAACTCGCCCAAATGTACACGGGGCACTTCTCCGAGCAGATCAAGACGTGGCTCGACGGCAAAGAGAGCGCCCAGAGCTAACAGCCTGAGCGCATCACCAACTACTCCTTTGGAGAAATCATGAGTCTGTCACCTGGCACCCTCTTGGTGCGCATCGTCGCTGTCCCAGCTATCGCTACCGTCGCCGCCGTCTCCGGCGCCATCACCTCGTCGTGGTGGACTGCCGCGCTGATGGCCTTCGGTGGTGCACTGCTGTTCACTGCCTTCAGCGAACGCGTTCTGCGCGGCAAGCTGATGGGAAAGATCGGCAAAGACATGATGACCTGGTATCTCGTCCACCTCGTGGGCGAAACCATCGCCATCGCCGCGATCGGCATGCTCTTCTCGCTTCTTTTCGGCGTCGCGATTGCAAGCTCTTCCTTCTGGCTTTTTGCTGCCGCCACCTGGCTCTTCCTCTGCTTCGAGATGGTCTCGAGCCTCCTAAGACTGCTTCCGATGTGGCTTGCCACGCGCGGCGGTCCCCCGAAGAACAAGTAGCCCATCACAGACAAACCGGAGCCGGTACCGCCGACGGTGCCCCACCGGCGAATGTCGCTAATATTTGCAGCAGAAATTTCCGTGCGCAGGATCCGCTGTCTTTGAGACAGCAGCTGCTCGGAACCCTCGCATTGATCTCTACGCAGATACTGGCTGAAGCTGTGAAGGACAAGGGGTACTCGTTAACTGAAGTGGTCGTCGACTACGGGCCAACCGTCAAGCTGGCCGCCTAGCGGTACAGCGTTAGTCTCATCTGCTTCCGCGCCCACCCCGGTGTAAACACCGGTTCGGTGGGCGCCATTTTACTGGAAACAGCATGAAAGGGGTTCGATCCGTCAGGCAAATGCTAACTCGCTACCGCCTGTGGTGCCTGGCATTGATGCTCGCTGATGATCGCATGCACCATCGATAGCTCTCGAGCAATTGATGAGTCGCGGCATCTTCCAGTAGACCACAACACCCGCCTACTCAGGCATTGCCCTTTTGGAGGGTTTCTTTTTTGAGGGATTTTATTAATGCTTATAGTATCATGGTAAACAAAGCGAAAAGAAGAGTAGCAACGCTTGTAACGCGACACACTCTTCCTTCGCCGGGAGCCGTAGCTGTTATCTGCAGCTCAACGGCTCCCTACAGATTGCGGAGATCAGCTCTGTATGCTGAGAAGCAGCGTGCGCAGGCTGTTCATGTCGCTCAGGTGAATCGCGAGATCGCCGATGCGCGAATCCCCCTCGAGGGCGTAGCGATACGCAGCGAGAATCAGGTCGTGCTGCGCTCCGAACGTCGAGTCCTCCTCGCGCTCGGTGATGACGATGTCGCGCACGTCCATCCACACGACGTTTTTCGCCTCGCCGTCTTTGGGAGCGGGGGTTCCCTCGACGACGGCGGTGTAGATGTAGTCGGGATAGCCGTAGTGCGCGATTACCTCGAGAGATGCCAGTTCTGGCGGGCAAAGGTCGTCGGTAGCGCGTCCGAGCGAGACCGTGCGGACGTCGGCGAGGCGGTCGGTCTTTACCGCCCACAACCTGACATTGCGCAGAGTTGCGTTCTCTCCGCCGGCCTCCTGAGAGAATTCACCGATGGCCGTGTCCTCGTGAGAGTCGCTGCCGGTGCGCTTGCCGCCCACAAGCGTCTTGCGCTGGCGGTGCTTCTTGGCCTGTTGAATGAGGCAGACGCGAAAGGCGTCGTTCGCGTCGAGGGCGATGACGGTGCTGGTGGCGACACCGATGGAAAGCTGAGTTCCACCGGCAGGAAGATTCGTGCTCATAGATGTTTCACTTTCTTGCACCGCATGCGGTGCTACCAAACATGAGGTATCGACAGGTGAAGGAACGGGTTAGGACTGCGTCACACAGCAGCTCGGATTGACCAAGCAGGTGATGCCGCGGTGCTGCGATTGCCTGGCAAGCAGAATTGACGCGATTTCCTGCGCCGAGTTGGGATGCGCCAGACGAGCCGCGTTCGCTTGCATCGAACGCACGCGATCGGGTGAGCCGAGCAACTGATTGAGCTTGTACGCAAGCGTGGACAGCTCGTTGGAGCGGATGGCCACGCCCTCTTCCAGCAGGTGATCGGAGTTGCGCTCCTCCTGACCGGGGATGGGGTTGACGATGACGAAGGCAAGCTCCTTGGCGAGTCCTTCCGAAGTCGTCAGCCCGCCCGGTTTTCCGAGCACGATGTCGGCAGCCGACATGTACTCGTCCATCTTGTCGGTGTAGCCGATAGGCACGAGCTTGAGCGACGCCGGTGTCTCCATCGCCTCGATCTTCGCCTTCAGCTCAAGGTTCTTGCCGCACAGGGCCAGCACCTGAATCGCATGTTCGACATCGGCGAGACCAGCCAAAATGTCTTGCATCGGTCCCACGCCGAAACCGCCCGCCGACAGAAGAATCGCCGGCCGGTCCTGATCGAGCCCATACTTCGTGCGCATTTCGCGCTTGTCCTTGCGCGTCGCAAAAACCGGGTTGATGGGAATGCCGGTTACGTGAATGCGATCTTCGAAGATACCGTGCTTGCGCAGATACTCACGCGTCTCGCCGAGAGCCACGAAGTAGTGGTCGTAGTGGCGCGAAAACCACATTGCATGCGCGTCGAAGTCAGTAACCACGACCGCAGAAACAGCATTGATCTTGCCCTTGCACAGAAGGTGCGAGACCACTTCGCTGGGAATGAAGTGGGTTGAAACCACGAGGTCGGGCTGAAACTCGGTGATGAACTTCTTGAGCTTGCGAAAGCCCACCTTGCGCCCATGCTCGCCCCATGGCTGATCGGTGCGATCGTACATGATGCCGAGTGCCGTCGGAGCGGCGTTCGCCAGCTTGATGTAGCCCTCGCCATAGAGCCGTCCCACGGCGCGCGTGGAATACTCGGGCTTGAACACGTCGATATTGCGAATCTCAGCACCGGGCGCCAGATTACGGAAAGCGACTTCCATCGCTTCGGCTGCCTTTACGTGCCCGTTTCCTGCTGATGCCGATAGAATCAGAATTCTTCGAAACATGTCTCTCCTGTCTGAGGTTTCCCGAGCTGATTCAGACAACTGGCCCACTAAAGCGTGAACATCATACGGTAATTGGCGACACCATTTGCCGCAGATTCTGCTTTTTGTGGAACTAGTCTGAAATGTCTACTCGGTTAAAGCTCTCTGTTGGGGAATTAGGGAATGAATGGAACACCCCGAGACTATTGCATTCAATGTTCGCGCTCCAACTTACGTAAACAAGTGTGGAACCAAATCGCATTTGGAATGCAGCACAGACGATATTCTTTTTGCACTTTGCGTTCGCGCAGATCGTGCAAGCTTGCGATGCGGCGCAAATCAGTGGCGTTATCCGCAACATAATGAGATGAAGCATCACCTGACCTTGCGAGTGCTCAGTATCGCAAGAAGCGCATATTCATTAGGTATACGGTGTCAACCTCCAACATCGATATATCATTCGGTTTTCCACACTAAGAACCGAAACATGTCGAAATGTAATTGGATCACGCCAATTGGCCGCAAAAGGTACAACCACTGTAAAGCTGCTTCCAATATAGGTTTACGACATCACCAATGTTCCTCACATTGTGAACATCAATGATAAATTTTCTGTTTCAGTTTTTCTCAGTTGCCATCTCGGGCTACAGCAATCACACTGATATTGCGGCACCCAATCAAATGCTCCTCTCAGTATTTCTGAGAGCTCTCGCAACATATATGGTCTGGTTTGTTGGCTGAGGAGAAACCTAATGAGTAAAGAAATGGACGACATCAGCTTCCTCGTTGGAGTTGGAGACTCGCTTTGGCCGGTCACCACAGCAACACCTTTCGAAGCAATCAAGATAGTCAAAGACAGAATCCTGCGAGAAAACAGCAGACCGAGCTTGGTCGAGCTAATCGCAGACGGCAAGGCAGATTTCCTGGTCATGGATGACACACGACGATCGTTTTTCGCATCTGAATCCCAAGGCAATTACAGCGACGAGCCATCAGACGAAGTAATCGAGAAGATGTCTAGACTCTTGCCTGCGAAGAAGTACCGAGCAAGATTCTCTATGTCGGACTGACAAACTGCGAATTCACTTTCGCCAACTTTAATTGGGCGCCACCTTCTTTTCGGGTGGCGCCATTATTTTGCCATTTAATTTGCACATACCCCATATTTAATCGAGCAGGCTGTTACCGACTATTGTCTGTTTTTGGGAACTGGCGGCAGTTTCAAGCACTTGTCCGCAATCGATGTCAGGTGGTTTTGCCTGATAAACCTGAGGGTATAGAAACGGAAGGGTAACTCAGAGTCCGTCTATTACCTCTTATTACCAGTAAGTTTTGTTGTCCATCCACTTGTGGTCAGGCTCAACATTTTTGTGACGTTTATCAGAGGTGCACTTGTGACAGAGAAAGACAAAAAGAAAAGCCATCGTAAGCAACATGCTCTACGCGACAATGCGCGCAAACCCCTGGTAGGAACACGAGAGATTCGCAATAAGCTTTCGACAATAAACACGACTCGCAACGCCGGGCATCACGTCACGTTCCTGTGCTGATTTAATTCTGGGCGAGCTTCCTCGCCTGTTCGTTAACCCTTGTATTTTTTGGAAACTTTGGAAACCCGGACGCAATTTCAGCGT
This sequence comes from uncultured Candidatus Obscuribacterales bacterium, assembly GCA_964478655.1. Lineage (GTDB taxonomy): Bacteria > Cyanobacteriota > Vampirovibrionia > Obscuribacterales > Obscuribacteraceae > CAYZJR01. Next base: position 46,837 of record CAYZJR010000005.1, on the reverse strand, counting down.
CTCAAAGGCATTGCATTTCGAAAGCATCTTAAAGATGCTCCCAGGCGCCCCTTAGGAATCTCCTTGAAAAAGCTTGTGTTCTGCACAAGGAGTTATTTTATGAAACGTCAATACGATGAAGAGTCTCGGTTTCTCGTTGGCATGGGAAACAACGTATGGCCAGTGACTTCCATCACTCCGCAAGATGCGATACGCGAAGTAAAAGAAAGAGTTTTGCGCGAAAACCGCTCTCAGAGCCTCGTCAATTTGGTGGCATCCAACAATGCCGATATTCTCGTGATGAACGAAAGCCGAGACGAGTTTTATGCATGCGAGACACATGGAATATACTTGGACAATGCACCAGATGAGGTGCTGGAGCGAATGGCAAGACTTTTGCCGCCTCGCAAATATAGAGTGAAACACACGAAGCCGGGCAACTGACGTCGACCAAACTCAGGTCTCAACGACGCTATTTGCCGACTCCAAAAACGGCATCACTAGCTGCTTGCTGAAGAATCTGCGCTTCTTTCGGATCGAAAAGACCATTGTCCTTGCCACCACGTACTAAGAGCGCATCCGCAAGATCTTGCGGTCTTCGCCTGAGAAAAAATGCATAGCAGACACAGCTCATAAGATAAGTCCCTTTCAAGCTCGGATGGTGTCCGTCGGAGTACAGTCTAATCTCGGGATGACGAGATTTTACAAACGCCCATGCGGTTCCTACCGGTAACACCAGGCATCCGAATCGCTTCGCCACACGTTTCAACTCGGCAGAGGACTCGTCATAATTCTCCACCAGAACAGTTTTTGCGCCTTGTGCCTTTATCTCTTTTTGGAACCGTTCGACACTTTGGGTGAATTCTTGAGGGTTCACCTCAGGCAAATTCGACTGCTCGAACAATACAACATAGTTCCACGGCCCGCGCGTCCGAATCGTCTTCACTGCTAGGTTTTGTCTCAAATGATGAGCAAGAGAGTAGGCAATTCCGTAGACGCTAATGACTTTGAACATATTGGCGGCAGACTGCTGCTGCGACAATCCAACGAAAAGCGTGGGCATGTCGTTCATAAAGAATTTGCTGTGTGCGACAAACAAGATCTTGAGCGCATCACCCCTGGTGCTCTTTTGAGACGGCTGAATCCACGGTCGTCCTTGACTGGGATGTTGAGCGCAGGCTGGAATGGGTGCAAATCCGGAAGACAAAATGCATGCGGCGAAGGCCCTGCACAACAAGCGACGCATCAACCCTGCTTCTCGTTCTTGCATGGAAGGAACTGACTTGGTGGGAACTAAATCCATCGCAACATATTAGCGCAATGAGCCAATTTCAGATATACTATATCTATTAGTTGCAACGGACTGAAAAGGAGAACAAGCAGAAAGACTCAATCCTTCCGCTGTTCTCCAGTGATGATTAGGCGTTCTTCGCCTGGGTCAGAAGCTCATCGATCTTCTGGCGAATGATCTCCGTCGCTTCGCGCGCGTCTGCCGGCAAGTCCTTGGCGGCTATCGGCTTTCCGATTGCGACCACGGCACCGTAGTTGTAGAACACGTGAAACTCGTTCATCCGACCGCCGCCAGGCGCTTCCACCGACGCATTGAGCGTGACACGGCGGAACGCCTTCAGCCCAACCGCATGCAGGAATCGCTGAAACCTGGTAGCGCGCTTGGGGTCGCGAATGTAGTGGATGGCGACGGGAAGAACGTAGAGTGGCTCATCGCCAATTGCAGCCTCCGCCTGCCGCACCATGCGCATGGCACCTGTGCGAAACTGCTTGGGGCGCAGCACGTTGTCCGGCACAAGGAGACCTTGCGGGAAGAGCAACATGCGGCTGCCGTAGCTGGCAGACAGCACCTTGGCTCCGGCGTCGATGACGGCATTGCCGGCACCGTCCTGAGACTTGCCTCCTTCAACCTGGACGCCCACCGTACCAATCCAGGCAGAGAGCGCGCCGACAAGCGGGTTCTTGATCTCGGCTGACTTCGCGATTTGCCGAAACGAGAATTTTATAGACTTGCCGACTACGGCAAAGTCGGGCCAGATGTGGTGGTTGGGCAGAATGATGCCCCTGCCGACGAACTCCTGATTGCTTTCGTTGAGAACCTTGATTGGTCCAACGAACAACCAGCTAAGCAGCCTGCAGGCGGATTTGTAGCATCCTCGCGCGAAACGCGAAGATGGGGGCGGCATGTATCCGCTCGTTTGCAGTTTGCGCCCTTCCTTCAGCCAGTAGCCAAATCGGAAGAGCACCACCAGAACGAACAGAGCCGCTACCAGGTATACGACACTCCAGAGGGTCATGTCGAAACTCCTTGTAGAACTCGTAGACGAGTTGTTGGGTGACGCGCCACCAACGAGCCTCGCCCGAGCCTATGCTCAGACGAGACTCGCGATGGGCCAGTTATGGAGCACGTGAGAATAAGACCGCCCACGTGCTATTTTGTTCGAGGGGAATTCGAAGAGGCGCACACCGAACCGAGTTAGTCCGGCGCGCGCAGGTGCGGCGGGTTACTCGCCCCAACCGCCTTCGTCAGAAAGACCGGTGAGCCTCGGCGAGCGGATGGACTCCACGTTTTCGCACGGCGCACAGTCCTCGGCCGGCTTGTCACCACTCGCGGTGTCGACCGAAGTTTCCTTCTGTTCGACCTCCTGGGTGGGCTCGCCGTCGGGCCAGTATTCCATGCGGATCATGAAGGTGTCATCCTTGGCCGTAAAGCCGCGACTCGTGTAGCAAGTCTTGGCCGCTTCGTTCTCCTGAGCGACGCTCAAGTAAGCCATCTTGCAGTTGAACTTCTTCAACCGCTTCGTCAGCCACTTGATCATGCGACCGCAGACACCTTTGCCGCGGTGCTTCTTGTGCACACCGACGTTGGCGACGTACATCTTCTCGTCACTTTCGATGTCGAAGAAGATATAGCCGACAACCGTGCCCTTGCGATTCTTCGCAACCACACATCCTTCCGTCTTGCCGTCGACCTTCTCCTTAACCGACTTGGAGGAGATGGAAGAGAAGGCTTCGCTGTGAATGGCAGCGACCGCCTTGGCCTCTGACTTCCGAATGAAGTGGCACGAGAACCGTTTCTTTGCTTTCTTGTTTTTCATAAGTTCTGCCTTAGGAGCGGCTTGTTTCCCAGACTGGGAGCCGCTAAGTTGACTTGAGGGACAACGCAGAAAGACAGCATGCAAATGAGACGAGGTGGAAGATCAGCCTCCACTCACGTTTATCGAGGACATCAAGTCCTCCAACAAACGAACCTGGGCGCGCACCCCTTTCGAGGTGCGCCGCCCAAGCCGTTTTATCTGTGCCTAGCGCTGAGCGCC
>CAYZJR010000005.1:0-43432 GCA_964478655.1 uncultured Candidatus Obscuribacterales bacterium | reverse complement strand
GCGCCGCCCAAGCCGTTTTATCTGTGCCTAGCGCTGAGCGCCAGCCAGCTTCAGCTCCTCGCAAGCGCGAAGTGCTTCCCTGCGATCACGATGTGAAGGGCGGTTAAACCGCTTCTCGGAGTGACAGAGTCCGCACTGAGGCCGACCGCAGTCGAGCGGATGACGCTTACGGAAGCGCCCCGGTTCAACCTTATCGGCTTCACATGATGCACCGGTACGGTTAAGAAACCGGCGATACTCCTTACCGCGCTTTGCGATGAGGGCCAAGTCCTGGTGGTATCTCTTCAATAGGTTTTCCTTAGTGTGTTTTGTCACGTAGGAACGCTCAAGCGACTCGCAGCGGCCATAGCCATGCACTGGTTCGCTTCTCATCGTCGAGCATCATTCATCAAAGGAGCCGGCGTTTGATTCGCAGCCCCCGCCTCGAATTGACGCGCTACTTGAGCGACGTCATGATCTCATCGAGGACTTCCTTGCCAGGGCGCACGTCCGCGTCTTGCTGATGCGCAAGAGGAGTGGCAGGCAGTTGAAGCTGTTTGGCGAAATCAGGCTCCTTTGTATCGATGAACAGAAGCCCGGTGAGAAAGCGCTTCTCCTTCCTCGCCTTCTGGATGAGCGAAACCGCAGCATCCCTGTCGGTAGGATCGTAGTCCTCGCCCACTTTCTCGAGTGTGATGGAAGACCCGTCATGCAGCATGACCTCACGGGTGGTGCCGGGGTCGTAGTCCACATGAATCTGGTCGTACGATGGTACGTAGCCCAGGGTGTGGAGAGCCTCCTGATGCTCGAGGGCCCACTTGCGGCTCTTGGTGGAGTCTTCGTGCTCATTGAAGGTGACGCAGGGGCTGAGCACATCGATGATAGCCGTGCCCTTGTGCGCGAGTGCTGCCTTGATCAGAGGAAGCATCTGCTTAGGGTCACCGGAGAAAGAACGAGCCACGAAGGTGGCCCCAAGCTCCACAGCCAGCCCGCAGAGATCGATTGCAGGCAGGTCGTTCACGACGCCGCCCTTGGTCTTGGCGCCACGGTCGGCGGTGGCAGAAATTTGCCCCTTGGTCAGACCGTAAACGCCATTGTTCTCTACGATGTAGACCATGTCCACATTGCGGCGCATCAAGTGGCAGAACTGTCCCAGGCCAATCGACGCAGTGTCGCCGTCGCCGCTTACGCCCAGAAGGGTCAGCGTACTGTTTGCCAGCGCGACGCCGGTAGCGACCGCAGGCATACGTCCGTGCACCGAGTTAAAACCGTGTGCACGCCCGAGGAAATATGCCGGAGACTTGCTCGAACAGCCGATTCCCGACAGCTTCGTCAGCTGACTTTGATCGACACCCAACTCAAAGCAGGCCTTGATGATGTGTGCCGAGATGGCGTCATGACCGCATCCTTGACAGAGAGTCGACGGCTTACCTTTGTAGTCGACGATCTCGAGCCCAATGCGATTGGTCTTGCTCGGCGGCTTGGCCCCAGGAGGAGCGTCCTTCTTGGTCTCGACAGGTTTATTCTCCACCGCCGGCTTATCTTGGGTGACTGCCGCGGTTGCGTCACCCTCGGGTTCGCCACCAACCTCAGGCGCACCAGGAGTCGCTTTGACTTCACCGCCGGTGACACCACCACCTTCCACTACTGCCGGAGCCGTCCCAGCGTTCTGGGCGGCAACGTTTTTCGCTTCGTCGCTCATTTCTGGCTCCTTTCCTGGTTGACAATGGCATCGGTGATGAACTGCGCGTCGATGGGCCATCCACCGTAGTGCCGCACCGAACGCAGCTTGTAAGCCAATGCCGGCAAAGTCAGTGTAATGATGTCCTTCATCTGTCCATCGCGATTCTGCTCGACCACATAAATGCGATCGTGGCTTTCGATGAAAGCCTTAAGCTCATCGGTGAACGGAAGGGCCTTGAGACGCAGGTAGCTCGCCGGAGTCGAGGCAGCATTCAGCTGCTCGAGGCTCTCCAGCATTGCATGATGCGTCGACCCGAAGGCAATGACGCCGACCTTGGCACCGTCTTTAGTGCGAAGTTCGGGCTTGGGAACGTACTGCTTCGCGGTTTCGTACTTGCGTGACAAGCGATCCATGTTGGCGACGTAATCGCCGGGGCGCTCGCTGTATCCTGCAGATTCGTTGTGACCGCTGCCTCGAGTGAAGTAGCCGGCAGCCGTGTGCTTGGTGCCGGGCAGCGTGCGGTACGGAATACCGTCGCCGTCGACGTCCTTGTAACGCCCCCACACCCCCTTGAGCCGGGTCAAGTCATCTGCGGTCAGCACCTTGCCGCGGTCCATCGGCTTTTCCGGATAGTCGAACGGATCTGACATCCAAAGATTCATGCCGAGGTCCAAATCGGACAGCACGAACACTGGAGTTTGGAAACGTTCTGCCAAATCGAAGGCATCTACCGCCATCGAGTAGCACTCCGAGACCGTACCGGGAAGCAGCACGATGTGTCGCGTGTCACCATGCGACAACTGCCAGACCTTCATCAAGTCCGACTGCGCAGTGCGAGTGGGCATTCCGGTGGAGGGACCGACACGTTGCACGTCGAAGATGACAGCCGGAATCTCGGCGAAATAGCCGAGCCCGACGAATTCGGCCATGAGCGAAATGCCGGGTCCGGAGGTGCAGGTCATCGAACGCGCACCTGCCCAGCCGGCTCCCATAGCCATGCCGAGCGCCGCCAGCTCGTCTTCCGCCTGCACGATGCCGAAGGTCGGCTCACCAGCCTTGTTGACGCGATACTTCTTGAGGTACGACGTCACTGCATCGCCGATGCTGGTTGCAGGCGTAATCGGATACCAGGTCATGACGGTGACACCACCGAACATGCATCCGATCGCCGTCGCCGTGTTGCCATCTACGACGATCTTGCCCTCGTTGGCGTTCATGCGCGCAACGACGTAGGGGTCGGACTTCTTGAAGTTCGCCTTCACGTAGTCTCGACCCTTGTTGAGAGCAAGCATGTTGGAGTCGAAAGACTTGCCCTTGAGCTGACGCTTCACGGCCTTTTCGACTTCGACGAAGTCGACGGCAAGCAATTCCGCGACTACGCCCACGTAGACCATGTTAGTTAGCAGCTTGCGCAGCTTCGGGTTGGGCGCCGCTTCCTGAGCCAGTTGCGCGAATGGCACCTGGTAGTGCACCACATCCGCTCTCACCTTATCAAGCCCAAGATTAGACGGACTGATTACCACCGCCCCTGGTGCCACCGACTTCACATCCTCGACCGCCGTCGCCGCATTCATCGCAACCAGAATCTCGACAGAATTGCGCCTGGCAATCCAGCCGTCTTTGCTGACGCGAATGGTGAACCAGGTCGGCTCACCTTGAATGTTCGATGGGAAGAGGTTCTTTCCCGACACAGGGATGCCCATTTGGAAGAGCGCCCTGAGCAGGATGTTGTTTGAGGACTGGCTGCCCGATCCATTTTCGGTAGCCACTTGAATCGAGAAGTCGTTCACCACCTGTGGTGCCGCAGCGACAACAACAGGTTCGGTGGTCACGACCTCTGTGCCGGTGCTAGAAGAAGTCGCACCGGCTGGAATTGGAATCTGATTTTGAGAGCCTTCTTGAGCAGGCTGGTCCCCGCTTGAAGGCAAGCTCCCTTGAGACATAGAGCTCTCCTTTCGTCGAGTTAAGAACTCAGTTTCAGCCGGCCCCGCCACCATTTTTGGTATCGGAGCCCGAATCAGGTTTACTCGGGCCGGTCGTTTGATCGCCGGCCTGATTATTATTGGGCGCACCAGCGGCCGGGCCAGCGCCTTCGCCGTCAGGTGAACCGTCTTTGTCGTCCTTGTTTTTCTTTTTGCGCTCCTCGTTAGTGGTGGAGGCATACTCGATGATCTTGTTGAGCTCAGCTGCAACGAGCAGCACCACGCTCGAGATCCAAAACCACAGAAGCAAAGCCATCACGCCACCCAACGAGCCGTAGAGCTTGTCGTAATGGGCAAAGTTGCTCACGTAGTAGCGGAAGCCGGCAGAGGCAACAAGGAAGACGAATGCGCCGAACAGGCTGCCGGGTGTAACCCATTGCTTGCGTTGCAACGAGTCAGGGCCGACGTGAAAGACGAGCGCGAAGCTCGCCAATACGCCGCCGAACATGAACACCCACTGCAGAAGCATGGCGATTGTGGAGCCGGACTCGATGGACAGCCACTCGAGAATTCTGGGCCAGCTCAAGATTGCAATCAGACCACCGAACAGAATCAGCGTCTGGAGAATCGTAAGCATGATGGCTGTCAGCCGGAGCCGCCAATACGGGCGTCTTTCAACCATCCCATAGATGCGGTTGAGTGCGTCGATTACGTCGACGAACAACGACGATGCAGTCCACAGCGTGATTGCCAAGCTCACTGAGATGAGTGCAATCGGTGGCTGATGTTGCATGCGAGCGATTTGTTCGGCAACGACTTTGAATGCCTCGTCCGGCAGGATTGACCTGAGTGCAGCTTCGAGCTGCTCGGGTGTGAGGTTGCCGATGCCGGTGGCTCCAGAGCCGGTCAAGTCGGGCAATAAGAAAACACATGCCGTCAGCAGTAGCGCCAGAAGCGGAACTGCTGCCATCATCGATGAAAACGCAATTGCCGACGCACGAGTTAGCAACTCATGGTCTCGCACAAGCTCCCATGTTTTCACGGCGAGCTCGCGCACGGTCAACTTGTCGTTAGGTTTCTCCATAGAGAAGTTCTCCTAATGCGTGGAGCAGGCTCCGCTCACCCTGCGGTCTGCGAAGCCCGTCCACTTATCTGCCTACTTGGAGACTACATCCGGTCAGGGCTGCTTGTCCGAATCGTCGCCTCCGGTTACTTTTGCCGTGTCGGCCGCCAGATAGCGAGCGCCCCACAGCCAAAGAAGACCGCCGACGAGAACCAACCCGGAGACGCCCAGAAATGCGATGTTCATGTTCTTGTCGAACGCATCGGTCACCGCACCAATCACCAAAGGCGATATCACATCGCCCAGCGAGTGAATGACCAAAATGTTGAGCGCGTAGGCGCTGGCGCGAATCGCAGGGTGGGTAACGTTGGCCAGGATGGTGTTGGTCGGGCCCGTGTTGAAGAAGAGGCAGAAGCAAGCCATAAAGATGCAGCCCCACGCGTAAGGAAACGGCACATAAAGTGACGCGATCCAGAACGGGAAACCAATCAACATGGCACAACCGGACACGAGAAAGTACGCGCCGGGATACTTCTTCGAGAGCCGGTCGGCAAGGATGCCGCCGCTCAGCGTGGCTGCCAGACCTGACACCACCAGTATCGCTCCGAAGATCAAGTTGACCTGAGCGAGGTTGGCTACGCCCCGGAATTCATGAATGTATGACGGCATCCAGAACGCGAGACCGCCAATGGCGAACGTCATGGCGGCCATTCCCAGCGTGTTGAGCACATAAGAACGGTTCTTCGCCAGACCGGCGTAGTCTTTCAGCGTCATGCGTTGCTTGTCTGCAACTTTGTCGAACTGGCCCTTCTTCGGCTCGCGCATGAAGAGGCACCACAGCCCAAGCACAATGCCGGGCGGGACGACAAGATAGAACGCCCACCGCCAGCCGAGATACGCTGCCACCAGCCCTCCGAGAACGAATCCCAGAGCGCTGCCCACAGGTATGGCCATGTAAAACCATGAGAGCATGCGTCCGCGATTTTTCACGGGAAACATGTCTGCGATCATGGTTGGAGCAATCGGTCCGTATGCGGCTTCACCGATACCGACGAGGCATCGGGTGAGAAGCAAGCCACCGAATGTGGCGGCAAGTCCGGAAGCTCCACTGGCGAGACTCCAGATGGTCACACCGCCGGCGACTATCCACCAGCGGCGAATGTTGAGCAGCCCGAAGACCGGCGCCGCCAACATGTAAGTAACCATGAACGCCATCGCCAAAAGGCCGATCATGGCGTTCTCCGGGTTTGAGCCCAGAATGCTCTCGAGCCCGTGGAGCAATGAATTGACGAAAGGACCGTGGTCCTTGCCGTCGGCGAAAAACTCCGCACGAATCATCGGCACTACTGCGCCGAGAATCTGACGGTCGATGTAATTGAACAGGTTGATTCCGAGAAGCAGGATAAGCGCCGCGCGGGCCCCCGGAATTCCGGAGTTACCTGGTTCCGGGGGACCCGCCGGAGGCGGGGTCTGCTGATGTTGTGTCATCCTACTGTCCTTGCAAAGGTTAAGTAGTCGAGCGACATTTCTGCCGCCCGACCCGAGTTAGAAACCGCATAGCATTCGGCAAGCCTCCTGTCGGAGCGGCTTACTGATGCTTGTTGCGGCGCCGTGACATGCTGCGCTCGAGTAAACCGTGTGCCACCGGATTGATGACGAACAGGTACATGGAGCGCATAAACGCAGGGATCGAGAAACAAGCCACGGCAAGCGCGACAAGTTTGATTTCCGGTGCGTCGACGTAATCGCCGTACAATGCAGCCAGTGCCGAAGCAATCCAGCCGCAAGCGAAGACGAGAGGCCACGCCCTGTGGCCGAACTCGGTCTTGGCGCCGGCGATGTAGCCGCCGGCGATCAGCACTATTCCGGCGATTGCCAGAAGTACTGGAGAGATGTCCATTTCTTTCCTCGTTTTCTTTCTGAGCAGCACGGAGGCTCGCCTGCAAGCCACTTTACGTGACATTGCAAGCGAGCGGCTCCGGACGCCCAATTTAGTGCTTCTGCGCTTCGAACTCGCCCTGGTCCGCGGCATTGAGCATGCGGAAGGAACGGTCCGACAAGAAGCGAACCGGCTTGATCGGGTCGAGAAGGCCTGTGCCGAAGCCGACAAGACCCGTGCCGTATTTGTTGGTCTTCACACCGAGCCTGTGATAGAACTCCAGGCAGGCACCGATGCAGGTCCAGCTGTCCTTCGCCAGGCGACCGGTGAAGAGCCCGTACCAGTCATAACCGGTGACGCGAAACTTCTTCGCCAGCCAAACCTTGGCAGAGGCAGGAAGAGGAAGGGCGCCGATCACTCGGTCACGCCGCTTCTGGGTTTGCTCACGCCACTCGGCATTGCGCTTGAGCATGAGCTTGACGATGTATGGCGCCGCCTCCCGCTGGAGGTCGTCCAGGGGCGGCTCCAACCGGAGCGCCACGTAGTGACCGCGCCGAAGCAGCGCCCCGGCAACACGATCGAGCGGCTGCAGCACCGCGCCCTTCTCCATGTAGGAGCTGAACACGTACAGCTTGCCGTCCGGCATTTTCACGACCACTTCTCCGTGGCCGACGCTCTCGTGAAGACGAGAAGCGATGCGGCCTGACGTGAGAATGAGGTCACCTTCCTGCAGTGCTTCGGCAGGAGGGTTGACCCAGGTGCCCTTGGGCAGCGGCCCGTGACCCTGAGTCATGTACAGCTTGCGGTTCTTGCGATACCGGAAGTAGAGGACAAGCCAGAGAGCGACCTCCCCGCCTGCCACCACCTTCAGTGCCATGTCACCGGCAAACACCAGCGCCAGCCCTGCTAGAATCGTTCCCATGACCATGGGCAACTGCACCCTCAGCCGGGAGAACACATCGAAGTACGTGTCGAAAAGGTGCCCCTGCTCGAAGCGAGTGAGGCCCCACCACAGTCCGCTGACCAGTACGCATCCGAGGCTGAAGCCCCAGGAGCTGTCGCCCTGAAACCACTGCCAGGTGAGCCAGACCAGCGAGAGATAAGCCGCCGACTTGGCGAGCTTCATGAAACGGTAGATCATTTTGAATCCTCTCTGACGGCACCACATTCGGTGCCGCCTTCGGGTTAAGAACTTACTGATTCGCCTTGAGCGGCACGTCGCCGCGCCTGATGGCCGGCTTCAGCACTTTCAGCGCTTCGCGGTAGCCGTGTGAGGCCATGCGGTAGCACTGCGAGCGCGAGATGCCGAAGGAAAGCGTTGCCACCTGCGGCTTGCCGACATCGATCAGGATGTGCTGATCGGGTTCGTCGAAGTAGCGGTTGAGCAGCCGAGAAATGACCATCTCGCCCAGGTGAAACAACGTGTCCACAATGGACAGCTCTTCATCCGGCAGGTCGGTTGCGAAACCGAGCTTGCCGATGATCGCCTTGCCCTTGCAGAACTCGGAAGGATACGGGTGATGCACGCCACCGTCGACGAGCACACCTTCATCGGTTTTGCCTTGCCAGCTCTTGATGGCAGTCTTGACCTTGTCCCTTTTGCCTCCGTACCAGACCGGGCGCATCACAAACGGGACAGCGCACGATGCAGACAGAGCAGTAAGCAGGTCGTAGTTCTCACCCTCGAAGATGACGGGCTGCTTCTTGATCACGTTGTACGCGATGATGCGCAGGTTTGGCCTGGGCTTCAGGTTGTACTTCGAGATCATATCGGCGAAGAAATCCTTCAGCTTGAAGCCGCCGCCGATCAACCGTCCGTCGAGCGGAGCCGGCAGAATGAGCGCTTTGAGCAGCTTACCGGGGGTGATGTACTGCACCTCCTTAAGAAAGATCTCGAACACCTGTTCGGGCGAATAGCCGTTGGCGTAGAGAGTCGCCAATAGCGAACCGATGGAAACGCCGGTGACAATGCCGGTTTTGACATCGAGCTCTTCGAGCGCCGTCAGCAAGCCGACGTGCCCGAAACCTTTGATGCCGCCACCGCCAAGTACCACCTCAATAGAATCGGGTTCTTTCCAGCTGTTGGAAAGAAGCGCTGCCGGACGCCTGGCAGGCTTCGGGGCGATGAATTCGACGCTGTCGTCATTAACTTCGGACTCGTCGCCATGCAACGCCTTGAGAAAACTTCTGTCGAGTTTAGCGCCCCCAAAGGACGTGGTGCTCTCCTCGTCCCGCCGCTTCCGGCGAGACTTCGCACCAGTTCCTTGCGCCTTGGGGTTTGCGCGCGTACCTCGTTTTTGTATCGGCCTGCGCATGCAAGCCTCCTGTACTGTTTGGGCGGCGGCGTGCGAGAACTAGCCCGCACGCGCTTTTGAAGCCGCTGTTAGGCGGTCAGACAGTTAGGACCCTTTGCGAAAGATCCGTCCGACACCCATTCCCACTGCCCAGACAGCCGCGATTGCAGCCATCGGCAATAGGGAGGTGTCGTCTCTGACCACGTAAAGAAAGACCCCGGAAAACCCTGACAGAACGACAATCGCGCAAGCGAAACCCAACACAGGCGGGTCAAACGCTTTGCTCTTGCCAGTCAGAAATCCGAGTGCAAAGAAGAGCGCCAGCTCTGCCACGAGCAAAACCGACACCATCGCAAAAACAGCGAATTCGACGAACTCCACGTGCAAAGTTTGCTACTCCTTCTTCTGCTTCACCGGGATACGCCCGGCTGCAATGCCTTCATCGAGGGCGGCAAGCGCAGTGCGATAGCCGTCTTCAACCAACGCCTCGCAGCACTCGCGGCTGAGACCGAAGTTAAGACCAGCTACAGACGGCAAGCCAATTTCGATGACGACATGTCTTTCGCGATCAACATGGCGGCGATGACCGGCGATGGGCCAGTACAATTCCCGCGCATGGAAATAAAGATCTACCGGCAGCTGCCAGCTGCAAGCCGGCTCAGACGCTGGGCGGAACATCGAGACGATGGTCGTGCCCTTCGAGAAGTCCGTCGGATTGTAGTGATAGACCGCTCCATCCACAAGCAGCTGAGGACGCAGTCCGTCTTGGTGCCACTGCGGTGTAAACACCGTCGGCAGCGAACAAGACGCGGCAAGCGCCTTAGCCAGATCGTAGCCATCGCCGTCGAAGGCCACCGGCTCGTGAGTGAAGAAGTCGCAGCTGACAATGCGAAGCCGCGAGTTGGCCTTGAGTCGGTGTTGTGCCACCATGTTCTGCAAGGGCCGGTAAAGATTCAGGCATCCGCCGATAGCGGCTGCCAGCGGGTCAGGAAACGACAGACACTCCGTGTAGAGCATCGGGTCCATTCGCCGCTTGATGCTGTCGAGAAACAGCTCGAACAGTTGGTCGGGCGTAAAGCCGTTGGTGTACAACGCTGCGATGATAGAGCCAACCGAGACGCCGGTTATCGTTCCGACCGCCACGTTTCGCTCTTCCAGCGCCTTCAGCACACCGATGTGGCCGAAGCCCTTGATACCTCCTGCTCCAAGAATGACTTCAATCTCGCGAGGAGATTGAGTGGGTGATGAAAGAGAGTTTTCCATTGCGGAACCCTCCTATAAGCTGTTGCGCGAGGTGCCTCCTCGCTCGGTTACAGGAAACTGCTTTGGCTAAGCAGCGTGCGCGAAAGTGGCGTCCCGGATTCAACCAGAAACATCTTTCGCGCGTTTATTGCTGTTGCCTAGAATCTCGTGACTTCGGTGAAGTTGAAGTCTTTGATCTTCATGGCAGGAACAACTGCGGGAAACCCTTCTGCACCTGCAGTTCTTACACTTTCTCCGAGCGTGATCACGTTTGTGAGCAACTGAAGCAAGCTGACGTTGAACCGAAGGTTTTTCACAGGCCTGACGATACGTCCGCCTTCTATCAAAAAAGTTCCATCTCTAGTCATTCCCGTGACTATTTGTTCTTGGGGATCGACCTGACGCACATACCATACGCGCGTGAGATAGATGCCCCTGTCGGTGGTGGCAACCATGTCGGCAAGTGATGTTGTACCTCCGGCAATGACAATGTTGAGCGGATACTCGCCTTCAGGCGACGGTTGAAGCAAACCATGACCGGTAGGCTCACCGGCAGCATGTGACTCAGCCTTGCGATTGAAAGCCGCGCGCCTTCCAAAGACGAGGTTTTTTACGACACCCGCTTCGACAAGTTCGACTTTCTTTCGAGGCACGCCCTCTCCGTCAAACGGAGCGCCTGATTGCAGTGGGTGAAAGACATCGTCAACCACCGAGATGTTCTCGCCGAAAACCATCTTGCCCACCTTACCGAGAAGAGCGGTCATCTTGTCCTGGTGAGCTGTTGCCGCGAAGTCATACCAGAGATACCCGAGTATATCAAGCACCGCTGATGGTTCCATCACGACCGTGTACCTGCCCGGGTCGATATCGAATGGATTCGCTCCAGCGTCGGCTTTCTGCGCCGCTCGCTCAGCTAACTCTTGAAAGTCAATTTGCGTTACTGCAGGCGCCTGCGCTTTCGACCAGCCGGTCGACGCGCCATGACACATCGTAATTGAACATTCGGCGCTCGTTTGCCTGTGGTACTCGTAAAGCCCACGTGAGTTGCCGATGCACTCAAACGTCGTGCCGGTTGCCACGACTCCTGCCGCCACAAGCCCTTTCTCTTTAGCAACGCCGATTATTTGGCGAACTTTCTGCGCGCGCTCGTCGGGAGAGAGAGACGCCGTCGCCTTGTGATAGCGATCGACCGCCACGACTTTGTTCTTGGCAGTCGGACGATACAGCTCGACAAGCCCTTCGTCTCTTTCCACCAGCTTCGCCGCTTCGATCGCGTTTTCAACGAGCTGTTTGAGGTCTCCCCCTGGCTCGTTCTCCATGCGCACTTGGCGCCCGTTTAAAAGCAGCCTTACCGACACCGCATATGAATCGGGTGCCTGATTTTGAGTCATCGCATTATTGGCAAAGCGCGAAGTGGCGACGTTGGAACCAGCGACGTAAACCTCGACGCCATCGACCTTACGCGACTTGGCGTAAGTAACGACTTCGTCGATGATGCGCCGACACTGTGACTCCGTTATCACGCTTTGCTCCGCCTCACTTCTTAGCGATTCCCACTTGCACGTTGTTGAACCTGACCGGCGGTGAGCCGTGCCCTGTCCACATCGATTGCATGGGCTGTCCCTTTCCGCAGTTGGGAGTCCCCCAGTACACGTAGTCCTCAACTCCGCCAATCGCCACCGCACTTCCCCAAAATTCAGGCGTGATGCCGCTGTAGCTGGGATTCTTCAACATGCGACCAAGTTTTCCATTCTTCACCTCCCAACCGATTTCGGTCGAGAACTGGAAGTTGTAGCGCATGCTGTCGATAGACCAAGACTTGTTGGTCTCCATGTAAATGCCATCGTCCATCCCGGCGATCAAGTCGTCGAGCGACCCGGCATCACCGGCAACGAGTGAAATATTGGTCATGCGAATGATTGGCACACATTTCCACGACTCCGCCCGCATGGCTCCTCCTGAGCGCGGCAAGCCGATCATGGAAGCGGTGTCACGGGAACTGAGGTAGCCGCAGAAGATGCCGTCTTTCACAAGGTGCACACTCTGCGCCTGCACGCCTTCGTCGTCAAAACCGAAGCTGCCGAGCGCACCGCCAGCGGTGGCATCAGCAACCAGGTTGACGGCTTCGTCGCCATATTTGAGCTTGCACAGATTGTCGGGAGTGAGAAAGGAAGCGCCGGCAAAATTGATTTCTTGCCCCAAGGCTCGATCCAACTCGCTTGGGTGTCCGCACGATTCGTGAATCTGCAGCCCCATTTGGGAGGAACCAATGATCACATCGGCCCGACCTTGAGGGCACACCGGCGCAGTCAGCAATGCGACCGCTTCTTCGGCGATTCTCTTGGCGTTGCCGGGAAGATCCCAACGTTCCACCATCTCCCATCCAGCACACTCGTACTGCCCAAACGCCTGCGGCCATGAACGCCTCTGGCGATCGCTGTCGTTGGTGGCATTCGCCTCGATGCCGCAACCGGAGCGAATGGAGATTTGTTTGATGCGGCTGCCCTCGGTCGAGTAGAACACCTTGGTCTCTTCGATGAACTCCAACACCCCTTGCGTGAGCGTGACTCCCTTGACCGAGAGCATCTCACGCGCCGAGCTGAATAGAATTTCGAGCTTCCGCTCGGTCGAAACCGAAAAGGGATTCACCAGATGCGGTGACACCCAGGTGGTCGTATACGCCGGTTCCGGCGCCAACTCGATTGGGCGGTCGAGGCAGCGAGCCGAAGCTTGCGCTACCTCGACCGCGTAAGCCACAGCCTTATCGACTCCGGATGCAGTGAGGGTGCAGGTCGAGGCAAAACCCCATCCGCCGCTGCACAACACCCTGACACCCAACCCCGCGCTGGTCGCGCGATTGAGCCCGGAGACCGTCAGGTCTTTCGTTTGAAACGACTCCGAGCGCTTTTCGATCACTCTGACATCGGCGTAGGACGCTCCCAGCGAAACCGCCGTATCCAGAGCACGCTGTGCCAGATGATCGAACAAACCCTTGAGCCTCCATGATGCAAGCCGCTGTCAACTGCTTTCGCCTTCGCACTTGCATGCACCCATTGTATCCGCCTGACGACTTGCGCCAAAGCAGATTGTCAGCCGCTTACGGCCTCTGCGCTCGCGTTGCCGCTACCATGGCTCCCGTGAAGTACCCCATGGACAGCATCGAGCCAATCAGAAGCAGTGGCATGTGCAGCGAGACGCTGACGAAGAAGCCGATCACAGCCAGCAATCCGAGCCACACGGAAAGCGTGCCTTTGATTCGGTGACCGGTGAGAGCGCCGACCACTGACAGAAGCAGTGTCAGCAAACACAGTGTTTGAAAAGTCATGGTGTTACTTCGTGTCCTTGTCGGGACCCTTGAAGCGCTTGTAAACGCGCACGGCAGCGCCGGCGGCAACAGAAAAGAGCGCCGTGGCAGGCTTGAATGCCCAATCCACCAACTCAGCAATGTTGCCCATACCTTCGCCAAGCCAACGCACGACCGGCCCAAACACTTTCTGCAGGAGTTGGACGCGCGCGTAAACGACGCCTGCACCCATGATGCCGACGATCGCACCGAGCTTTACCAGCTCGGAAACGTGAACGTGCAACACCGTCTCCGCGATGAGTTGCAGCCCGACATAACCCACCAGCAAGTAGGCGATGTTTTTCAGCTCGGGATACTTCTTCATCAAGTTCACGAAAATGCCGGCGACGAATCGCATCGTGGCAATTCCGATGAACACACCGGTGACGACGACCCACAACTTGGGACTCATCGCAACCGCTGCAATGACGTTGTCGATCGAGAAGGCAAGATCTGCCAACTCGACTGCCATCACCGTCGCCCAGAAACCGGCTTTCTTGGCTTGATGCGCGTCGGCTTCGCCGTCTTCGGCGACACCCAGGTGCTTGCACATCAAGTAGACGAGATAGCCGGCGCCGAGGAGCTTAATCCAGGCGTTGGCGATGAGAAATGACACGAACAAGAGCGCAAGCCCACGAAAGACGTAGGCGCCTGCCATACCGTACCAGAGAGCTCGCTTCTTCTGGTGTTCCGGCAGGTGATCGACCATTGCAGAAATGAGCATGGCGTTATCCACACTCAGAAGCCCTTCCAGAATCACCAGCGAGATGATGACCGGCAAGGCTGAAACGATGGTTTCCATATGCAGCTTAACTCCTGGCGCTCTAAGCGCCAGTTCGATGTCTTCGACCGAGAGTGGAACCTCGGTTAAACACGAACGGATTTTCAGCAAACTGTGACCGCAGCCGCTGTGTAGATCTCAATCAGAAACAGATATGTGCTTGTAAGTCCTCTCATGACAGAGAGAAGAAACTGCGTTGAAATGGTCAATCTGTGCCTGAGGTAGAACCTGTTTTGAAGCAGAAATGAAATTGATTGCTAGAAGACTCTAGGATTCTGAAATTATGTATTCAAGAGATAATTTCGCCTTTTGAATTCAAGATCACTAATACTCGGCAGACACAAAGAGATATTTGGCAGGAACGGCACACTGATTGAAAGCAAGTATTTATCAGGCTTTTGAGATCCGAAGCTTTGGACAATTCCCGAAACCGATGCCACATCAAAGCTTTGACAACCCTGTCAAATTCGATAGAGAATCACAACCAGACCGGTTGCCAAGATGACGAGAGCGCCGCGAGGTTCGATCAATCGACTAATTTTCGACTGCATGACAATGTCCCACCACGACCCAAAAGTTGCTTGGTGACTCAGTTTCATCGATATTACCTAAGCGAGCTTCACACCATCGCGAATGCAGCTCGAAGCATTGCATCTCGCGCCGGATGTCAAGAAGTCATAACAAGAAGCGTCGCGCGACCTCAGCTAGATGTTGCCGAAATCTCTCTAAAATCGGCTTCAGAACCAGCGTTTAGCACTCGTTAGGAAACATCTTTCTTTAACTTGTTCAGTCTTCTTACGAATTCAGGGTCGACAAAACAAACCCCGTCTTTGCAATCGCTTGCTGCGACTGCTCCCAAGACCGCCTTATCATCTTCAGTCAGCGATTCTTGTGATTGGGCCGGCGGAAGAATTCCAGCACGAACCGGTGCAACAGGAACAGCACTCTTCAGCACCTTGCTGGCAATTCTTGGGTCGAGCCAAACCGCACCAATTCTCGCGCTACGTATTGCTATTTCCAAGTTAGGTGACAGGTCTCTTTTAAGAACATAGGCATCAGCGCCGGCTCCCAGAGAAGAGAAAATGTCATCATCACTATCACGCGCAGTGAGCATCACTACTCGAATCTTGGGGAATTTCTCTTTAACGTTGCGGACGACCTCTACGCCGTCCATTCCAGGCAACCCGATGTCAACGATAGCGACGTCAGGCTGACGCTTTTCAATTTCAGCAACACCTGCAAGTCCGTCGCCGGCTTCTCCGACAACCTTCAGTCCGCCGCAACCTCCAAGATAAGCCTTCACCGCGTGTCTCACGGTGGCACTATCTTCAACTAGCACTACGTCTATTTCTTGCATGGAAGCCTGGTTCCGTATGCCTAAATTGTGGCCGATAGTCATAAGTGGTTCTCGCTCTATCTTAGATCGTTGAGACGCGATAAGCTGACCGCGGTTCTCTCCCGTTACGAACTTGTTATCGGAGATTACAAATTTCCTTTCAAAAATTCGATTCGACTAACTTGATTGAGACGCAGAAAAATGACTCGGGTTCCTCCTTATGACAGATCGAACTTCAGCGCTTCGGAGCTTGCAATCTGGCGACGAATTTCCGACACCAGAGGCGGCGTGTGGGGTCCCTACGCTGTTTTAATGCGTACCCCCGAGCTTGCTTCACGCGTTGCCGCAATCGGCGAACATATTCGATTTCACGGACTGTTGAAAAGCGACTTGCGAGAAATCGCCATTCTTGCAACCGCGATTGAGAACCAGTGCGACTTTGAGTGGTTTGTTCACGAGGCGGAAGCGAAGAGAGCCGGCGTAACAGACGAGATTCTTCAGCTACTAAAATCACGCGGTATCTCCGACCATTTGCCAACGACTGAACGCGAAATTATCGATTTTGTGCGCGCGACTTGCCAAGAAAAAAGAGTATCCGCCGAATTGTTCATCACTGTAGAGTCCGCACTGGGACAGGACGCAACCCTAGAACTGGTTACGCTCATCGGTTTCTACTCAATGTTGGCCGTAGTGTTGAACGTCTATGAAATTACGCCCGAAGAATTGTCGTAGACCGTCTACCTTTTTGGGAACCAAATCGCCCGCCACTCCGTCAACCGCGCGGCAGAGTCCGTGACTCACGACGCAGCCATCAGTGCTTAAGATCGAATCAAGAACGAGATTACTGTTCATCCAGTAATTTGCACAAGCGCGTTCGAGACAGCAATCAGTGCCCTGCAGCACAGGAGCCAGCCATGACCACAGCGCAAAGAAAGTCGAGATCTGCCACCATATCCGCCACCAGGTCCGGCACTCCTCTTATCATTTTTCAAAAGAGTAACATCGATCAAATCCCTCAGCTTAAGGACGTCGATCCAGATTTGATGTTGAGCATGAAAGCAGTGGCATCAGTCCTACCATTTCGAGTCAACAGATATGTGATCGACCAGCTAATTGACTGGAGCAAAGTGCCTGATGATCCAATGTTTCAACTCACATTTCCGCAGCCTGGAATGCTGGATGAACAACACTTGAACAGGATGCGGACTCTGATTGCAGGAGAGGCGCCGGAGGCGGCTATCGACGCGGCGGCACGAGATATCAGACTACAGCTCAACCCTCACCCTGCAGGTCAGAGAAACTTGAACGTTCCAAAAGTAAATGGAACTTCACTGCCTGGCATGCAACACAAATACCGAGAAACAGTCCTGTTTTTTCCGTCGGCGGGACAGACTTGCTTCTCGTACTGCACGTACTGCTTCCGTTGGCCTCAATTCGTGGGAATGGATGAACTCAAGTTTGCATCGACCGAAGCGCAAGGACTTGTGGAGTATTTGAAGGAACACAAGGAAGTGGAGAGCGTGCTTCTGACTGGCGGCGATCCGCTCATCATGAGGGCTCAACTACTGCGTCGATACGTCGAACCTCTTCTTTCGCCTGAGCTGGCACACATAACAAACATTCGCATCGGCTCCAAAGCTCTCGCGTTTTGGCCTCAACGCTTCATCGCAGAAAATGATTCCGATGATTTGCTCAGGCTCTTCAATCAGATACGCGATGCCGGAAAACACATAGCCTTGATGTCGCACTACAGCCATCCTGTCGAACTCGATACAGCTGTTGCCCGTGCTGCGCTTCGTCGCGTGCAGGATGCCGGAGCAGTGGTTCGCTGTCAGGCTCCCTTGATTCACCACGTCAATGACGATGCGAAAACCTGGACAGACATGTGGCGCGCCCAAGTAAGGCTAGGTGCAGTGCCTTATTACATGTTCGTAGAGCGCGATACAGGTGCAAGAAACTACTTCGAGGTTCCCCTTTCCAGGGGCTATGAAATCTACACTGAGGCCTATTGCCAACTGACAGGACTGGGACGAACCGTGCGCGGACCCTCAATGTCTTGCTTACCGGGAAAGGTATTGATTCAAGGAATTGACACAATCAAAGACGAAAAAGTATTCATCCTGTCTTTCATTCAGGCACGCGATCCGTCATGGGTGAATCGCCCATTTTTTGCACGTTTCGACGAGTCTGCAACTTGGATGGATCAACTCAAACCTGCTTTCGGAGAAACCGAGTTCTTCTTCGAACAAGGTATGAAAAGAATAGCACAAGCGGCCTTGAACGCTGGTCCAAACCCACACGAAGCGGCACCTGCAGCATAGCTCGCAAACTATCCGAAAGGATATAAGCGAGAAATCGTTGCCTTATCTCTTTCAGAGAGCACCATGCGTGGTGACTTGAAATACAGAATATCGTCACCGAACGGTGAGTGCCCATCTAAGCCCAAAGCATGCCCAGCCTCATGCAACACCAGTGAAAAAAGTGAATCCTTTTGCTTTTCGGTAAGTTGTGCCTCATATCGGCTCGCAACAAAAAGCCGCATCTTTACGCGATTGATCTCGAGATCAGGCGTCTCCTCAAAAGTGGTCTGTCCACCCGCACTCGGAGGAATCATTCCAGGCAAAGCCCTGATCACATGTATGTCCACGCTTGATCCCCAACTAGACACGCGCTTTAATTTGACCTGAGGCGATGCCTCCATCCACGGAAGGAAGGCACTCCAAATCAAGTCACATAGAGCAGCATCAAAGCCCGCGCTGTCATTCTGAATGAAAACCTTTAACGGCCAGTACTGACTCGGCCAGCGCAGGCACCTCACTCCATCAAGATAGTGAGTAGCGTCTTGGCCGACTAGACTTCGCACACGCAAGATCTCAACCACACCGTACATCAATCCGGAAAGAGCCGGAATGCGCTCATCATCCGGATTCTGGGCGGCGAATTCTTGAAAGGTATGTAGCGATCGCTGAAAGTAATGCGTACTTCTTTCAACACTGCCACAAAAATCATGAGCCAGCGCCCAATCGTAGAAAACCAACATGCGCATCACGAGATCGGCCAAACAGTCGAGTGCCTGCCGATAATGCTGAAAGGCCTCTTCGTACTCGCCGAGATCGCGCAATTCGTTGCCTTTCTCGTACAACTTAACGCCCGTCAGCGGCGATGTATCGCTCATTGTTTCCGTTACCTTTGTGGTTTCTTCCATCATATATTGTTCCCCCAGACCACTTCCTAAGTTGTGCTAGCTTGCCAAATCGTCGCCGAGAGTGCGCCTACTCAGGCTTGAAACGTCCGCCACGAGCAGCTTTGCCGAGGGGCGCTCCGGTTATATCAAAAGTTCAAAGCAAAAATCCTCAAAGCCCAAATCACTTAAAGGCGCTCCAGTACGGTTGTCATGCTGGAACCTAGCAGAAACACTTTCTAGTATCTGGAATCTATGCAGTAATCACCGGACAGGCAACAGTCGCATCTTTTCTCTTTCTCCGACTCACACCAAACTCGCACCAGCGCGGCAGTCTTGCTGTGCAATATCGTCAACCTCTAACCAGGACCAAAGTCATGCGAGCAATCGCATCATTTCAATTGCTCTTGATTTTTTCTACCTCGGCGCTCGGATGCGCCTCCACAATTCAACGCCCGCGCTCCGTCGACACCGCGACGAAACTCGATGCGACAGTCAATGAGAATGGGCGAATTTGCCCACTGCCAAAAGACAATGAGGCAGTGATTTATTCTGAAGAAGGCTTCAAAGGTTCATGTCGGGTTCTCGCGCAGGGCAACTATCCCAATCCTTGGCACTTCGAGCCTGTCGCCGGAAACTCGGTGGCTTCGATTGAAGTCGGCAAAAACGTTCGGCTGGTGCTGTTTGAGGGCCGCGGGTTCGCTGGTTCTAAATCGTTTTTCGCTGGCGGATATCGCTACAGCTCACTGGGCGACGTTGCGTCGAAAGCCTCATCGATAGCGGTTACACCGGCTGTTGGAGGGCAAATTGCCAGTCTCTATCTCGGGGATCATCCCAACGACCGAGAGAATTTCTGGTCGGATAACACTCAAGGGCTGGCAAATGATGGAGAGAGTTGGTTCATCATTCGCGGGTTCAGAGCCGGTGATACGCGAATCTACAAAGTGCCTCTGAAGTACGATCTTTCAAGCTCGTCACATGGGAGCCATATCTCAGTTGCCATCCCCGACAGCTTGAAGGAGGCTGGTTATGGGCACTTTGGCGACCCAGACCGCTCCGGTGAATTTCTGTTCGTTCCTGCCCAAGGGTCCGGAGTCATGCCACGCATCGCAGTGTTTAGAACGAAAGACCTAAGCTATGTCGGTTCGGCAGAGATCCCTAAGCTCGACACATCAGGAGGTGGTTGGGTCGCGATTCGCCAAGATACAAAGACCCTCTTCGTTTCCGGCGGCGCTATCAATGATGGACGCGAGCTCAGTGAGTACCAAATCGATTGGAACTTGCTTCGCACCAAAGGCACCCTAGTTCTTACTCTCAAGCGAACTGTATCACTTTACGGATGGGATGGGGTTGTGCCGATTACGATTCGCTCGATGCAAGGCGGAGTCTTCAATTCCGATGGCTCCATCATGTACATCGCCAGCGGGTTCTGCGACACAGCCGGCTACGTGCATGCCTTTAACATCCAAGGCGACAAAGGAATATTGCAGGCAAGCACCTCGAACGGCGGCGATGCGCCATTCAACTACAAGACAGAGCCTGACGAACTAATTTGCGTATTCGGTGAATGCGCGTGCACGAGCGATGAAGCCGAGGGCATCGATTGGATCGACGTCGAAGGAAAAGGCGTGCCGGGCATTCCAAAGGGAAAGCTGCACGTTGTCCTCATCGACAACGACCTTCTCACGAAAGACAATCTTTACCTCAGGCACTACGGAGACTGAGAGTTCATCATCACAAGTTTAGCCCAACTTCTCGGGAACGGCCGCTCTCCTTAACCCGGGGCGCTACGAGGCGACAAGGCCCAAGAAAGCAGCAGGCATCGGAATTCGAAGCCGATGTCTGCTGCTTTCAATTTTTGTGCGAATGGTCAGGTCACCACTTTCGACACCAACCCACCCACAATTTTCAATACCATATGCGCCACCATTTCCGGCACACTTCCGGCACCACATACGGAATCACTCGGCGACGTTTTCGGAGAGGATACTTTTCTCTTTTTAAAGGTAATAGACCGGTCACTTAACGATTCAATTTCCACCCAACTTATCTTTGAGCCAACTTGTCGTTTTATTGATCGCCTCTGTAGTCCAGGGGTCCTTGGTAAACGCATGGTCTCCACCTTCAACGGTGTGCACATCGAGTGGTTTTCCCTCAAAGGCTTCTTTCCACCGATCGACATTTTCCGATGGCACAATCCAATCTGCTGAACCTTGAACGATAAGGGAAGGTCCATCATATTTTTGAACGCGTTTGCCCGGGTTGAATTTCTCCAGCTGCTCAAAGAATGGGACGCCCAGCTGAATGAGCCCCGCCTGAAAGTAACCCCTAAACTTGATGTGACTAAGATTGTGCGGTCCGAAAAGGCGAACCATGGTAGAACCCAGGTTGAAAGGCGCTTCCCACATCGCTATCGCTGCTATGTCTTTTCGCACACCGACTGTTCCAGCCGCGACCAAGCCACCCAAACTCAAGCCCATAAGCGCGACTTTATCAGGATCGACAATGGGCGTGGATTTCAGATAGTCAATCGCACTCTGAGTATCTTCAATCCAACCAAACACATTAATATCACGGGTAGTACCACAAGACTCACCAGAGCCGCGCATATCCAAGCGCAAAGCAATAATGCCCGACAATGCGAGCTGAGCCGCGAGACGCAAAAAGAGCCCGTTGTGCTCGTGTCTCGATGCGCCTAAACCATGAACGAGAATCACCGCGGGAAATTTTTTCGCGTCAGCCGACTCATGGGCACCATTCTCCTGTGCGTTCTCGTCATCACCGTCGTGCAAACCCAGATAATGCTCCGCTGGAACATGCACGTTGCCGACAAGTTTGCCCGGCTTACCATCAACTAAAAACTTGGATTCGAGCTCAACTCGCCGACCCAGAAAGGTGCGCTTGGCTATTTTAGAAACGTTTCTGCTGAGCAATTCTGCCGACGCTGCCGTCTCTTTTGCCATTTGAATCTCCTTTAACTTTGAGGTTCTATAAATGGCTATGCCAGCAAATGGACTTGCTGAAACGTCGAATCACTTCAATGATGAGCGAATTGTCTCATCATCAGCTTTTGCAAGTGCCGCCAACAGTGCAAATTGGGCCCGTGGCTCATAGTCGTCGGGAAACTGGTTGATGATTTCTCGCAATCCTGCGCGTGTACGGTCCCAGCTAAGCGGTGGTCTGTATTCCTCGAAAATGTTGCGCTTGAAGTAGGTGAGCATAGATACCATCATCTGCGCGTACAGCATATCCCCTTGCGCACCACCAACCGACTTGCATCGAATTTCCATAAATCGGCGCATAGAGCTGTGCTCTCCACCTACTAACAGAATATAGCGGCACATTTCAAAGTCAGTCGATTTGAAGGTTGGCCAAAGGCTATGACAGTCATCAACAAATTTCTGACACTCATCATAGTCTCCACCGTACTCCTGCTTCGAATAGAGATCCACATAAATGGCGCTAGCACAGGGAGTTTTCGATGTAATCTTGGGATCAGAGTCTAGGGCACGTCTGGCCTCACTTAGATGGTTGCGAATCACCTTTATGTCATCTTCGGAAAGCTCGTCCCATGCTCGCCGGCCCCAGCGTTGTTGAGTCAAACTGATCCAACTCTGAGCCAAACATATTCTTGCCATGTGCGAATCAGGATTCTGGGCTATCCATTGCTTCAAAGTTTCAATTTTTTGCTTCAGTTCCGATGTGGGTAGACCCCGGCCACGTCCATCGATACGTCGAGGGATGTATTCGAGTTTCCACATTCCTTGCGAATCGCACTCTTTTGACTTCAGGAGTTTTTCCGAAAGTGCATCAATCTTTGAAAATTGCTTTGCCTGAAACCACTCGTCGACCTCTTTGTAGTCGTCAGGCAGCTTCGGGCCTCCGAAACCCATCTTAAATTCCAACAAGCATCGCGACCGTTCCAACTGACGTCCGCCACATTTATCCCAAGCAGTCAAAAAGGTTTCGAGCGCACCACGAAAATCACGACTGAGTCCTTTTATTCGTGAGTCGGTCGCGTAAATAAACCAAGCGTTTTGTTCGAGCGAGGGGTCTTTCTTCACGAGTTGATAGCAATGATCCAAAACCTGCCTTGCTTTGTCTTCTTGCTCGGCGTCGAAATACATCAAGGCCAGCGTGCAACGCTTATTGATCGCCTCTACGGTTACGGGACCATAATCCCTTTCCACGAGTTCTACTGCCTTTTCCTGGTCGCTTATGCCGTTGTCCGTCCAAGTTATCGGATCGAGCCTCCAGCGATTGTATCGACTGTATCCACGATCCTGATAAACGCTTGAAAGCGCCTTGGAAACAGGCGATTTCGGCTCAGCACCGGCGCCTAGTTCAATCGCTTGCTGCATTAACGCATCGCCTTCAGGATAGTTGTGTTGTTGATGCAAACGCAGCGCAAGATTTCGATGCATTTCAATTACGGCGACTGAAATTCCTTCTTCCTTTTTTGCACGCTCGATGCACTCGCGCATCTGTGCTTCGTAACGCGGAGGATTACTCTCAAAGGCTTGGTAAGCAGAGCGAAAGTCTTTGTCCCATGGTTTCAAAAAGAAAACAGAGGTGATGGTGGGTCCGACGATACTCCACAAGCAAAGCAGCAGCATACCCAAGAAGATGCCGACAATCATCAGCACCAATCTCATTGGTTTGAATTTCTTTTTGTCAGTGTTTGGGTTAGTAGGCCCTGGCAAAAATCACTCGCTTTTTAGTTGCTCTTCCAGTAAGCATGCACTTACCTTCTGTGCCGTCATGATCGAACGGAATGGCACGAATAGTGGCTTTCGTCTCATCCTTGATACGACCTTCGTCTTCGTTGCTTCCGTCCCAGAAGACTTCAACAAACACGTTTTTGTCTGAGAGGTGCTTCTTCAGCTCATCGTAGGTCGCTGCCTGCACTGTATTCTTCTTGCGAAATTCGAGAGCTTTAATGTAGATGTTCTTCTGCACAGCTTCAAGCAATCCGGAAACCTCATTGGCTATTGCCGCCTGCGCAACACCGCGGATTTTTTCTCCGGTATCACGACGAGCAATTTCAACAACATTGTTTGCCACATCCTTGGGTCCAATATTGAGCCTGAGCGGCACTCCCTTCTGTTCCCAATGATTGAACTTAAAGCCGGGAGTGAGATTGTCGCGATTATCGAGATGAACGCGCATCGTAGAAGACAACTGGCTTTCGATCTTTTTGCAGCATTCAAGAACCGTTGCCTTTTCCTCATCTGTTTTGTAGATAGGAACGATAACAACCTGGATGGGCGCAATCCTGGGCGGCAGAACCAAGCCTTTCTCATCCCCATGGCCCATAACAATGGCACCAACCAAGCGTGTTGAAACGCCCCAACTGGTCTGCCATGCATACTCCAAGCCGCCTTCGGCAGTTTGGAACTTGATGTCGAACGCCTTGGCAAAGTTTTGTCCAAGCATGTGCGAAGTTCCTGACTGAAGGGCTTTTCCATCCCGCATCATGGACTCGATACAGTATGTGCGAACAGCGCCGGCAAAGCGCTCTCGCTCTGTCTTCTCGCCAGTGAGAACAGGCAATGCAAGCCAATCTTCGGCGAGCCTGCGATACACTTCCAACATCTTTCGCGCTTCTTCTTCCGCTTCTGCTTCAGTTGCGTGAGCCGTATGACCTTCCTGCCAGAGGAATTCTGTTGTGCGCAAAAACAGTCGCGTACGCATTTCCCACCGTACGACGTTTGCCCACTGATTGATGAGAATCGGCAAGTCACGCCAAGACTGAACCCACTTCGCAAACATGTAGTTGATGATCGTTTCGGAAGTCGGACGCACGATGTATGGTTCTTCCAGCTTCTTGCCGCCACCGTGAGTGACCACGGCGCATTCCGGCGCGAAACCTTCGACGTGTTCCTTCTCTTTGTTGAGGAACGACTCAGGAATGAAAAGCGGGAAATAAGCATTTTGGTGCCCAGTCTCTTTGATCATCGCATCGAGAGCGTCACGAATGTGTTCCCAAAGCGCATAACCATACGGTCGAATCACCATGCAGCCTTTGACGGGAGCGTAGTCGGCGAGCTCTGACTGCCGAATGGTGTCCGTGTACCACTTGGCACGCGCCTTCTCATTCTCGTCTTGACCCTCAAAGTCATCGGCTTCTTCGGGTGCCACGTTAGGATTCTCCTTAACTTCCATAATCGACTTTCGCCCTCTTTCGTTGCGTACGGCATGATCAATCGGATTGTGTTGAACCGCCAAAAGAGTCAGCTAGTTACTGACTTCTTTGACGAAACGATCCAATAGGAACGAAAAGTATAACTGATTTAAATCTGACCAGACACCAATCTATTACAATCGGCATAGGCAGAATGCGCTTTCTGCCTCAGAGGTGAATCAACAGACGATGCAACTTGCCGGAGAGCTCTCAAAAGTCAGCCTCCCAAACCTACTTCAGCTCGTAAAAAACGGCATGCTGACGGGCAAGCTCACCTTTTTGCAAGGGGCAAAGACGGCGATGCTTTTTGTTGAAAACGGCAACGTCGTGCATGCCGAATCAGATGGAACCACCGGCAAAGAAGCACTCATGAGCCTGTTTCTCTGGGGCACCGGCAGTTTCTCCTTTTTGGAAGAGAACGCCTTGACTGTTCCGCGCACATTGAACCCTCAAAGGCACGATGATTCTTTTGAAAAGCTTTTGCGCGATGGCTTGATTTATGTGCAACAAAGCCAACTCCTTGAAGAGAAGTCCATCACTGTGCAATCTGTGCTTGCGCAAACAGGAACGGCAAGCAGCTTCGCCGCTGAAGCTATGGCCGGTCCAGGATATCACCGCCTGGATGGGCGACGAACGCTTGCTGAAGCTCTCGGAGATCAAAATCTCACACACCGAGAATTCGTAAACCTTGTTGCTTACTGGCTTTCAGAAGGTCTTGCCACTAGTGTCGATCCAGAAAGCGCACCAAGCGAAGAAGAGATCAAGCTTCCAGAGTGGGTAATCGCGCGCCTACGACAGGACAATGTGAATCTGTCGAAAGCAATTGTCGACATGGTGATTTGGGTTGACCGCGTAAAGTGCTGGATGTATCAAGTTGATGCCGACTTCTATCGCATCATCAAAACGCTCGCGCCGACTGACGAAGAAGAAAGTGAGCAGGGTTCAGCGCCAAAGCAAACGGACAACCAGTTTGGTGCACCGATGGACCCTGACTCTGATCCAGGTTTAAGGGTCTAAATCCAGAAACAAGCAGTAGAATGGCATACTTTATGTCAGGAGGAGCCATGCCATGTTCAACCGACAGTCAAAAAGGTCTAATGGTCTCCGGCTCCAGCAGGAATTGGAACACAAGCAAAAGCTACAGGTGAGAGAAGTTGACCGCAGCAAGAGCTTGAAAGTTGCCAGCGTCATTTGCGGTCGCGGTAACGAGTCCATTTGCGGTCGCGGTCGGCAGTTGATTTGCGGACGAATGTAACTGAGCGTTGATTTTCAGAGGCAAGATCTGTCACACCGAATATGGTGCGCGATCGCAAACGTATCAAGTGCTGTAGCTGCTCTAGGGCAGAGCTTTGACAGCAGAAACCAGCGTGCGCACTCTCTCAACATCGACAGGGTTCTCCAGAACACCCTGGCGCTTCAGGCTGCTTGCGACAATGACACCATCTGCAATACCAAGAAGAGAACTGACGTTTTGCAGGGTTGTTCCACTGCCAACGAAAACCGGGACATCTTTGATAGCTCTGCGAACCATTTCGAGGTCCTTTAACTCCGGCTCAGATCCGGTGCCGGTGCCGCTTACAATTATGCAGTCGGCAAGTCCTCTTAAAACTGTATCCTTTGCGGAAAGACCGATGTCCATGCCATGTCCTAGTGGCACAGCATGTTTCACCATAACATCGGCGAACACTTTGACCGATTTGTGAATACCCAACTGTCGCCTGTATGACTGTACTTCATAAGCGTTGCCTTCAATGATGCCTTGATCGGTCACCATGGCGCTGGTGAGAACGTTGACTCTGATGAAACTGGCCCCGCACGCAGCTGCAATCGCAAGCGCCGTCAATCCGTCGTTGCGCAAAACATTGACTCCGATGGGCAAATCACAGACGGTCATGATGCGTTTCACCGCTAGCGTCAGGGCACAAGCCGTTGCAGTGTCCACACGGCCGCGCGTAAATGGCGCATCAAAGAAGTTTTCAACGATGATGGCGTTGACTCCGCCGGTGGCAAGTGCTGCTGCCTCTTGTTCGGCCCGCATCAGAACCGCATCCATGTCACCCGCCCAGCGAGGAGATCCAGGCAGTGCCAAAAGGTGAATGACCCCGATTATTGGTTTGTTGGTTCCAAACAAGTCTTGAAGCACGATTACAACACTCCTTTCGGCCGTTAACTATAGCAATTCAACGAGACCGACTTGTCAAGAGGATCGCGGCTATTTGGAAGACGACATACAACAGAATACCGGTCGATCAAAAATCGCCGAAAAGCTTAACAGCACATCATTTTGAGCGCCTCGCGAACCTGCGCTAAATGTCTCCTCAGGGACCATCCAGTGAAAACCGTGATGAATTGTCAATTGTCAAGAGGAAAAGCCGGAAATTTGAGTGCTGTAATCGAGCATCTGGTGAGATATCCAAAGATATCCACAGGGCAACATCTTGACATCCACTACTGCAAAGGTGCGCCATTACTGGATTTCATTAAGTATTAAAGATGTTCCTTACATTGATCGTCATTACGTCATCTCCTAGTCTCTGAAGTATCCCTCATTTCACTTTCTGTAAAGGTCTCTCTCTTTTTCTCGCCCAAGCGTAGAACTCTGTTTTAGAAGCGCATTTCTTTCTCGTGAACAACGAGTGAAGAAGACCTAGTGTTTCAAAATTGAGTTTACGCTTCGGAAGAACGGGAGGAGAGGTCTTTGCTGCGACGACCTTTTACCACAAGACCCACGGTTCGTTCCTCGCCACGTAATCGGTCAACAGCTAAACCTTGAGGGGGGTATTAGCTGCCGCGCGCTTACTGCAAATCCATGTCTTGCTCCGTTGAGCTGGGCTTGGAGAGCGTCGCTAGGTGGTCGTCCGACAGCTCTTTAAAAGGGCTGAAGTTTCTCAAGGCATGCGCCTCGGTGGCACATGCCAGAACTTTTCGCACCGCCTGTGGTGCCCCACAGGGACCACGGCTTAACCAGAGTCTAAGACTCGAATAGGAGCAACAAATGGAGACCAAAATCACCAACACGTCTGATCGCGCCGCCCAGAAGATGAAGGGCCAGGCAATCCAGGGACTCAAGGCCTGGATCAAGGCGCTCGAGATCGCCGAGGGCGATCGCGTCAGCAAGAACAAGTACCGCTACCAGATCGCCGAAGACGGTAGCACCGCGCACATCTTCCACACCGCCGACGGTTCCATCCTCGACGGTTCTCTGCGTCCGCTCGCCGATTGGGCGAAGGTCGGCGCTCCGGCCCGTCTGGGTCTGATCGCGCTGCGCTTCACCAAGGACGAGCTCGAGCAGGGCGGAGACCGCGTGGAGTACACGCTGAACGTCGTCACCGGCGACGCGTACCTGTCGCGTCGGGGTGTCCGCATCGAGGACAAGCCGCAGACGATCGCCGGCTGGGCCGAGCTCGGTCGTCCGATCGAGAAGCGGTTCTTCCAGAGCTACAACATGGCCCTGGAGTTCAACAACAAGGAAGCCGCTGAGCTGGAGCGCACTCGCATGATCAAGTACGGCATCTTCCGTCCCCGCAAGAACGAGGGCGGCAAGGACAGCCAGTAACATGATCGCGCGGGCCGAACAGTAACAGTCTCTCGTTCAAACGAGTTTCTGTTAGCAGACGGTCCACGCGCTCAGACCCAGCTGAACAAGCGTTTCTCTTTTCGCGCACTTCCCACATGGGTTGTGCATCCCCTTTCATCTCAACAACCCAATTGTGTGCGTTAAGAAGAGAACCTTCTTCAGCGCAACAGGTTACGTAGAGGCCATAACATGGACAAGAAAACCGTGGTTTGGTTGCTCGTGCTGGGCGCAATCTTCCTGTTCATCGGAAACTTCATCCCCGGAGCTTTCGATGGCAAGACCGCGACTCAGGCGACTCCCGCCAAGCCGGAAATCGTTTCGTTCGACCAGGTTCAGAAGGACATGGCGAAGGATCCTGCTTCTATCACCAAGATCACGTTCGTCAAGGACCGTTTCGGCCAGGTTCAGGAAGTAGTGGTCGAGCGCAAGGACAAGAGCCTTGCCAAGGCCGAAGTGCCTGGCGAGGCCGGTACCACTGCGCTTTTGGCTGCTGCCAAGGACGCCGGTGTCGAAACCGCAGCCGAGAAGGGTCCCGATGCCCAGCCGCCCTCCGCGGGCACTTCGCTGGTCAACACCCTGATCGGTCTTTTGCCGATGATTCTCATCATCGGCATCATGATCTGGATCTTCCGCGGCATGGCCCGCGGCGGTGCCCAGATGCGTGATCAGCTGGCCAACTCCAAGGCCAACCAAGTGCTGCCCGCAGCCGACAAAAAGACGTTCAAGGACGTCGCCGGCTGTGACGAGGCGAAGCAGGAGCTGATGGAAGTCGTCAACTACCTCAAGAACCCCGGACTGCTGGCCACCCTCGGTGGCAAGCCGCCCAAGGGCGTTCTGCTCATCGGCGGTCCCGGCAACGGTAAGACGTTGCTGGCCAAGGCTGTCGCAGGTGAGGCTGGTGCGGCGTTCTTCGCAATCTCCGCTTCGCAGTTCGTCGAGATGTTCGTCGGCGTGGGCGCTGCCCGCGTTCGCGACCTCTTCGACAAGGCTCGCAAGCACAAGCCCGCCATCGTCTTCATCGACGAAATCGACGCGGTCGGTCGCCAGCGTGGCGCCGGCGTCGGTGGCGGCAACGACGAGCGCGAGCAGACGCTCAACCAGCTGCTCGTCGAAATGGACGGCTTCACCACCAACGACGGCCTCATTCTGATGGCTGCGACGAACCGTCCCGACGTTCTCGACCCGGCGCTCATCCGCCCGGGCCGCTTCGACCTGCAGGTGCTCGTGGATAGCCCGGACCGTACCGGTCGTGTGGACATCCTCAAGATTCACACCCGCGGCAAGAAGATGGCTAAGGACGTCGATCTCGAGGTGCTCGCCACCAACACGCCGGGCTTCTCGGGCGCCGAGCTCGAAGGTCTGTGCAACCAGGCTGCCATCGTGGCGGCCCGCCGTATCCTCGCCAAAATCGCGGAACTCCGTAAGACCGGGAAGTACTCGGAGCAGGAGATCGCGAAAATGGTGCCCATGGAGATCAGCATGGCTGATATGGACGAGGGCATCGACCGCGTCCAGATGGGTCCGGCGAAGGAAAATGCCGCCAAGCGCATGGACAAGAACGACATGCTCAACACGGCTGTGCACGAGATCGGTCACGCCTGGATCTCCCAGGTGATGCACGACCTCGGCAAGGGCGGCGACCCCGTCACCAAGATCACCATCGTGCCTCGGGCTCGCGCGCTCGGGTACACCCAGGCTCTGCCGAAGGGTGATCGCTACAACTACACGCGCGAAAACCTGCTGTCCCGCATCAAGATGGCCATGGGTGGCCGTGCGGCGCAGGAAGTCATGCTCAATACGGTCGACACCGGCGCGTCCAACGACTTCAAGCAAGCGAAGCAGTGGGCGTACCGCATGGTCACCGAGTTCGGTATGGACGAAGAGCTGGGTCCGATTCAGGTCGGCGAAGGCGGTCCGAATCCGTTCCTCGGTCGCTCCATGGCATCCAACGATGGCATGGGTCCGGAGCTGGCGAACAAGATCGACGCCGCATGGCGGAAGATCGTGAACGACTGCTACCGCGAGGCCAAGGAGATCATCGAGCGTGACAAGGACTGCATCCAGAAGATCGTCGACGTCATCATGGTGAAGGAAACCATCCTCGGGCCCGAGTGGCTCGCGCTGCGCGCGCAGTCCAACTGCGCGATCAAGCCGGGCTGCGAGTGCCACACCGAGGAAGCGGTTACCACCACCGACGGTGCCGCGGCGACGGTCGAGGCTGCGCCTGCCGTCACCGGTGACAACACCGTCGCCCCGAAGGGCGACGGTTCGGAGAGCGGCCACTAATTCGGTAGTGGCGCTCACGTGGGAGGGGCTCTGCGCAAGCGGAGCCCCTCCTTTCTTTTCAAGTCCGTAGCACCCCCGCGAACCGGCACTTCTCGAGCCGCTTCGCATGAGCACATACGAGAGGACCACAACATGCACAGCACTACCATCTTCGTTCCGATGACCATCGGGCAGGCTGAGCAGGCTTTCCTCAATCGCATCGAAGCGTTCAAGTCATGCTTCGGTCTCGACGAGCGAGGCATAGTCGGCTTTCAGGTGCGCGATGAGGCGGTCGAGCACGGGAACAAGCAGTTCGCGAACACTCCGTTTGCGGTTCTGCGCATTACGTTCTCGTCTTTCGTGCATGAGATGCTCGCCCATGGCGGACAGCTGCAGGGGGCGCCCGCTGAGGGTGGCCGTCCGGCTGTCTGGATGGTGAGCAAGAACGCCACCGAAGCTCTTGCCGCAAAGGCTGAGCTTACGATGGAGATCATCCCTGTCGCCTCGGCTTCTGCACAGGCGACACCTACCACCGGCAAGCAGACGACTTCTCCGGCAGGACCTGTCGGTCCTACCGGATTCGGCTGCTAGTCAGGTTTTCGGCCTTCCTGCTGCGTTTGCTTCGGGATGTTCCTGACAGACCAGCACCCGTTTAGGCACGTGCGAATTTCATCCTCATGCGGCGTTTGTGCCGCATGGGGTTGTTCGCACCAACTCTGAAATAGAGGTTACGAACATGTTCTTGAAACTCCTCGGCTTCATCGCCGCAATCGCACTGGTTGCGTTCAAGTGGCCCGCAGTCGCGGCCATGTTGGGCGGCCTGTGCCTTCTGATTCTTGTCCATGAACTCGGTCACTGGTCTGTCGCCAGGATGCTCGGGTTCAAGACCCCCGTTTTCGCCATCGGCTTCGGTCCCCGAAGCTGGTCCATCGTCCTGGGCAACTGGCTCGGCACCGAATGGCGTCTCAGCCCGATTCTTCTGGGCGGATACGTCTCGATTCCCGAGCTGCAGGACGAAAGCACTGCCAACGAAATTCTGAAAAATGGCGGTGAAGAGCAGCCTCAGGCCAAGTTCTTCCCCGTCTGGAAGCGGACGGCCGTGGCAGTCGCAGGCGTCACCTTCAACGTCATTTTCTCCGTCATTCTGGCCTTCGCGCTGTTCGTCGGCTATGGCAAGCCCTCCGTCGAGATCAAGAGCACGTTCGTGCACGAGGTCACGACCACGGGTGTCACCATCGCACACGACGCCGGAATTCAGAAGGGCGACGTGTTCGTGAAGGTGGGCGCAAACACCGTCAAGACTCCCGATGACCTGAAGAACGCCCTTTCGGCGAACAAGGGTCAGGCTGTCGATGTGACCCTCGACCGCGCCGGCACCCCGGTTACCGTGAACGTCACTCCCAACGCGGATGGACGCATTGGTATCATGCTCGGTGTCAATCAGGAACGCAACTACACGCCGGTCGGCGTGGGTCAGGCGGCTTCCGATGCGGTGAAGGTCAACGTCAATGCGCTGGGCGAGATGGTGAAAGGCATCGGCATGATGGTCGGACTGGTCGAGAAACCGGCTGACCTTCCCGAAGGCGCCACCGACGTCCACGGCGTGGTCGGAATCGTCCAGATTGGAGCACAGGCCTTCGAAGATGGCCTGTTCAGCTTCACCTGGATTCTGATCATGCTCGGTCTCAACCTGGCGATCATGAACATCCTGCCGTTCCCGCCGCTCGACGGTGGTTACGTGGTGTTCTTCGCCATCGAGAAGATCACCGGCAAGCCGCTCAACGCGAACTTGCGCGCCAGGATTTCCGCCTTCTTCTTCTTCGCTCTCTTGGCACTGATGGTGCTTGGTCTGTTCAACGACATCACCAAGCCGCTGGGCAAGTAAGCGAGTAGAAACGAAGGAAGGACCAGACGAAAGTCTCGTCCGGGGAAGGAGAGTTGAAGCCGCATGGCTTCTTCTTTCTTTCCCTTTTCGAACAAATCTTACTACTTCTTTTAGTATCAAAGCATTAAAAGGCAAAATCGAAGGCGGGCTGGATCTTCTCGATCCAGCCCGCTTTCAGAAGTTGCTTGTCCAGGGCCGCGGCTTCAGCTGTGCTTGATCGAAATACCGGTCACTTTCGCACTGTCGGCCAGCTGGAAGGCTTCCACCTCTCCATCCGGGGTCTTGCCGGCGAGCACCTCAAAACGGTGCGTGACGCCCCCGAACAGTGTGTGCATATCCTGCCTGGCGACGACGAAGTCTACATCACTGAAGTCCGGCTTGAGGAACAGATCGAGGGCGGTGACCATGTCCTTGCGGCCCTGAACCGTCATAGTGCGAACTCCGACGCGATCGGCACTCGAGGTAAAGATGGCGATGTTGCCCTGAATCGGAGCAAAAAGAGCAATCAGGAATCCGGACACCATGCCCATTTGATGAGCGAAACCGGCAACCGAGATGTCTGTCCGGAAATCGAACCAGAAGAGCTGGACCAACGCCGGCAGAAGCAAAGCAAGAACGCCTACTTCCATTCGACTCATGACGCCTTCTCGCCGCGCCAGCAGCCAGTAGCGGAATGCAGCCGCGATTGCTGCACCCCACAGTGCCATGACACCGCCGGAAGCACCAGCCAGGGGGGTATTCGACTCCAGAAAGATGCCTGCGAGGCTGTCGCCGTGCCAGTTAGCAAAGTCAGCCGGCGGGTTGTGGTTAACGAGCAGGTACGACAGATTGCCGATGGTACCTCCGACGATGAAGACGAGGAGCCACCACTTGCCGGTGAATGCCTTGCGCAGGACGAACCAGCACATCACCATCATCAGCAGGTTGTTTGCGATGTGCGACACGTTGCCGTGAAACCACATGCACGAAACAGGCGACCAGAACCGCTGTGGGAAAAACGGCTCATAGAGCGTGCCCCAGTTGAGCAGTCCGATGACGAATCGACGCACGCCCTCGCTGGACGAAACGGCGTCGAGCCGCGAGAACAGAAAGACTACGACGATGCTCGCGACGATGCCTGCGAAGAGATGAGCGGGAGTCGCCTGCCCCTTCATGCTCACCGGAAGCTCGCGAGAACCCGCGGGAATGCTGTCTTTCGACGCGATCTCCAGCGTTACCGATTTCCTGAATCCGAAGTTGAAACGCATAGGTACACTCCAATGTTTCCACCGCAGCAAGGCAGTGGGAGGTTAAATCTCGCCAAAATCACACCGACGGCTGACATCACCGGCGGTGCATTCGTATTCGAAACGCGCTCCCTCTGGTCCTTGTACAACGCACATCACAGATGC
Source organism: uncultured Candidatus Obscuribacterales bacterium (assembly GCA_964478655.1). Classification (GTDB taxonomy): domain Bacteria; phylum Cyanobacteriota; class Vampirovibrionia; order Obscuribacterales; family Obscuribacteraceae; genus CAYZJR01. Next base: position 9,426 of record CAYZJR010000005.1, on the reverse strand, counting down.
ACGATTGATCCAATGTTGCTTAGCCGATTAGCCGCTTTTGATGGTTTCTTTCGAGAGAGAGAGTTGAAAACTTAACTTGAGCTTATATAAATCGAAAAGACCAGGTCAATTTAGATCTCGAGGCTGTTATTAGTGGAATCACGCAGGCGCCCGCTAGCGCAGCTGGGTCTGTCTCTCATAAAGCCGGCCCAATTCGCCAAAGTGTGCAACAATCAGCGTTGTCTAGCGCTCTTGCCTAGCCTTATGCACCCCCGGTTTCTCTTGCAAGGAGCCCGCCGTATGTCCAAATTGGCGCTTATTCGCGACCCCAAGTTTCAAGAACACCTCACGCCGGACACGCATCCGGAGTCACCGCAGAGACTGCAGGCAATCGACAACGTGATTCACAAGAGCGCACTTGAGGGGAGCGTCAAGGAGCTTCATCCCCGACCTGCTACTGAAGAAGAACTGTTGAGCGTGCACAGTGATAACTACATTCATGAGCTCGAGAAGGACTCATCGCTAGCTCAAAAACGGAACGGTCTGGTGCAACTCGACTCCGACACATTCATGAGTCCAAAAACTTATGACACAGCGAAGCTGGCGGCTGGAGCCGGTTTGGTCGCAGTTGACGCAGTTTCTCATCGCAACGGGCACACGAGTTCGTTCGTCGCCGTGAGACCACCTGGTCATCACGCCCTCAAAGACAAACCTATGGGATTCTGCCTCTTCAATAACATCGCAGTTGCTGCAAAATATGCTCAGAAGGCACTAGGGGCCAAACGCGTCTTCATTGTCGATTGGGATGTCCATCACGGCAATGGAACACAGGCGCTTTTCTATAATGACCCCAGCATTTTCTTCACGTCATTCCACCAATATCCATTCTGGCCGCCAGATTCCGGTTGGTACACCGAAGACGGTGAAGGCGAAGGAAGGGGTTTCAATATGAACATCCCGCTTCCGGCAGGCACCGGAGATAGAGGCTATCTCGCAGCCTGGGATGCGCTAGTGAATCCAGTTTGTGCTGAGTTCGAACCTGACTTGATCATGCTTTCGGCCGGATACGATGCACACAACTTAGACCCGCTTGGACAGCAAAGAATATCCACAGCAGGCTTTGCCATGCTCTCTCAGCGACTCTCGGAGTTGACGCGTTTCGGCGATGCGAAAATCGTATGCTTCCTTGAAGGCGGCTACAACACTCGCTCGATGTCGGAATCCGCAGTTGCCACCATGCGCGTCTTAAACGCAGATGGTGAGTCCGAACTGGGACAAGTACATGCGTCATATCTAGTTGATGGACCGGCATCGGGGAAGGAGCCAATCACCAGTGACCGAAGCCCGGATCAAGTGGATGAGCGGATCACGGACATTCGGAAACACTTTTCCAAGTATTGGAAAGCTCTTCGATAGCACTGATTTACGCCACCACATTCGGTGCTTGGACTCTAAGAGATCAGCCTTTTTTCCACTCAAGTGTGCGAGAAAACAGACTCAACAAATTTGACTTCCAAGTGAAAAACGGCATGCCAGCAAGGTTTCCAAGCGGCACCCTCCATAAAGCCGCGCTAACTGCGAACTGACAATTGATTGAGGGTTTTCAAGCTGTAATTTTCGACAGAGCCAAGATGTCAAGATACACCAACATTTATTGACTACTAGCAAGCAGCCTATCCATGAGCCTTTTCAGGTCCGCCTGACAATCATCCCCTGCCGTTACACATTGACGCACCCGCGCAAGGCCTGACAACACAAGTATTGTTTGCAATTGTTTCTGACGAGATCACTCGCTATGTTTGTACCATCTTCCAACCTACCCATTTTTTTGTAGGACCTCCCGAGTTTTAGCGGCTTGAATTCTTAGGTGACAAAACAACAAGGAGTTGCATTTAGCGACTCTGGTTTTGTCTGTCTAGCCGTTCCACTCACTGCTTGAGCACTGGCTCGCCATGCGCTCTCGCCGAGAGACCTCGAGGAAAAACGGAGGAGCTAATATGAGCAGCACAATCAATCTCTGCACCCAAAGCACCGGGCAGGAGGACGATTGGAAGGACTTGTACGAGCTTGCATTTCCACAGGACGAACGGATGCCCGTTGCGGACGTGCGGAAAATGCTTGCTGCCGGTACGATGCTTCTTCACAAGACGACCAACTCCGCCGGTGAACTCCTGTGTTTCTCCATTGTTAATCCGTTGAGCAACTTCGCCCTTCTCGGCTACATCGCGACCGATTCCACGAAGCGGTCTTCCGGTGTCGGCTCCAAGCATATGAAGCGCTTGATCGAAATCCTGAAGAAGCAGTTTCCGACTCACATCGGTCTGTTTCTGGAAATCGAGAGCACTAAGGAGCCGAACCTTCCAGTCGAAGAGCAGAAGGCTCGCCAACGTCGGCTTGCTTTCTATCAGCGCCTCGGCTGTAAGCGGCTTTGCAAAAAGTATTTGATGCCGACGTACACTCCAGGTGGTCAGCCGCGGCTCGGAGAGCTGCTCTGGTCGGAGTTTACGAACATCAACGAATCCGATTTGCCTGCCGTGATCACCGAGATCTACCAGAAGGCTTACAACCTGCCGGCTACTGACCCCACTGTGCAACACGTGCTCGGACAGTTCGCGACCACAAACGCGGGCTCGACAGTGCTTTGCACGACGGTGGACAACAGTGGCGGCAGCTCTAACAGTGGCACCAGCACTAGCTCGAACGCTAGCACTGCCGGCGACACCACCTCAACGTCCGCACCTGCAACCGTAACTGCGCCCGCTGCCGATTCCGGATCAAACCCAGGAGTCGACACCAGCGCTAATACCGGTTCTGGCGTGCAAAACCCCGCTTCAGTTCCAGCTGCGCCCTCCAAGCCTGCTGAAACCAGCGAACCCGCGAAACCGGCTGATGAAGCCCAGAAAGCGGGAGACGTGAAGTGAGAAACTTTCGGCCTACTCCTGGTCGAAAGCCACAACCACAGTTTCTAGCTTCGGTCGGCGAACCGTGGTGTTTATCAAGTGACCACAGGAGCACTTGATGAACACCCGGTTCCCGACCATTTTTTCTTACAGTTATTTCTACGATTTTCCTTAGTAGACGCGTAAACAAAGAGAGGGTGCCGGTCTTCACCGGGCACCCTCTCGCTACACGAGCATCACAAATTCCAAAATCCCAACTTCGGAATTAAGCACCAGCTTCTTCGACGGTGCACTCGCCTCGAACAAGGACATAGCTTCCCGAATACAGCGGCGCAATTCGATACAGATTTCCGGTCCGTGAAAAGCGATCGGTCACCCACGATCGAATCTTGCTGCCAGAAATTACCAGTGTCACGCGAAAGCGCATGCCCCGATGATCGGAATCTCGCGGCATAGACTCGGTATCTTCCAGGATAAACACTCCGCTAAGCGCATTAAAATCCTTGCCCTTGCTATCAAGGACAAAGACAGTTCCGTCCGAGTTATCGAGGTAGTCGCGCACTTCCGACACTTCTCGACGTTTGCTCTGATCGTACACAGTCAGCTTGTACCGTGGTTTTGCATGCCCTGGCAGTTGCCACTTGCATGACAAAGGAGCACCGACTTTGCCGGCGTCCGACACCGCAGATGGTTCCACCCACTTAGCCGCAACCGCCTCCGCCACTGGTGGCACGGGCGACTCCACGCACTCGAGTTCACGGCGCAGGTTTTCTGAAAAAATCCTGGACTTCCGACGCTTCGCGAATCGGCACGAAAACAGGCTCGCCAAGATCAAGGCAGCCGCCAACATTGTTATGAGATATGAAACGTTCATTTCGCACAATCCGGGAAAACCGGAGGTTATTAGTTTTGGAGAGGCATAAACTCCAGGTGCCCGGAGACGACTATGCTTCTGCCGTTTGTTAGAACGAGATGATAGGACGGGCAACCGTGCGCGGACTGCAATGGAAATGCCTTCACGATGTTCCACTGCGGTTGAGTTGGGTCAGCCAGATTGAATGAGGCGCGATAGTGCAATTTCGGCACATTCACCTCACCCGGCGATGTCGCTGCTGAAATTCGTTCAATCGCAAACGGCGCAATAAGAGCAGTGAAGTCCGCTTCACCTGCCGCTTTCGCGAATACCGCTCCGCTGCGATCTTGCAAGATTTCGCAGGCCTCAAAGGCCCGAAAGACTGCATTGCCAGAGAAGATCGTGACCGTAAAACGCCCCATGTCGGAGAGCCGGTGCGGCTCCGGTGGCGGTTGCGAAGTCGACTGTGAGGACGCTTGCCGAGATTTGCGAGAGAGTATGGTTGCGACATAGCTGAAAGCTAGGGCTGCTAGCAGAAAAAAGACTATTTGTTGGGCATTCATTCGGTGATGTTGATTTATGTACGTGAGCAGTCAGTCGAGCTGGGACAGGCAGCGCATTGCATGGCCGAGCCGGGGATTACGAACCTGACTCCAACAGGAGCCAGGCAAACGACCTGGTTGTCGTGGGTTACTTTCACAACTTCCAGCACATAGTTCGCAGTGTCGTTTATGTAGCGCGCCGCTTGCGGAGCAACCACAACTTCGCCATCTTCGATTGCGCCCAGTCCCGATTCGATTTCGGTGGAGTCGAAGAGCACCTCGATTAGGGCGAAGAAGCCCGGTTGGTTGTCCGCCCTAAGCTGTGCGAGCGCACTTTCACGCGTGGCAAAGCCGCTATCCGGCGACTCGGCGTTCTCACGAAAAAATGGCGAAGGCTTGAGCACATCACGATTTTGCTTGCACGCCCGACGAGAACGGTTAGCCAGGTTTTGAGTGTCAGCCAACGGAAGAATAGCAAACAGAGTGTTCATGCGAGATAGAGACAGTGGTTCAACTAACGTGAGAGATCGAACAGCAAGCTCTGGGTCACATCGACCTTAAGTGGAAACGTTGATGATTACTTGCAGCTTGGCTTGTTGCGATCTCAGGGAAAAGGAACAAAAGATATAATCACGTTGCCAAAAACCTTCTCACAATCAAAGTCTATATTCGTAATTGCAACATCACAACAAACATCACAAGCTAGCGGAGCCGCACCACTAGAGCATTTACAATGGTTTCCATCAAGCAAAAATACCCTCGACTCAACCAAAACTGGTCGAATTCGAGGTTGTGAAGCGGGTTTCGCCTCAACTTAGAAGTGTCTCAACTTGCGGCTCGTACTTACTCCAAACGTCTATTCAGATACGTTTCTAATTGAACAAACCTGAGTAAATCCTGAGGAAATCTCGAAAGCTAAGAACCGTAGACCACGACTGGCTTCCCTTGCTCGCGCGCACGAGCAAGGGCTTGCGCAGATGCGGCGAGAACGACGCCAGGATGATCGGCAATTTCGGGCAAATTAGCCACGCCGAAGAACAGCGCCACTTCTTGCTGCTCTTGAGACAAAGGTGAAGACAAAACACTTCGATGCAAGTCCAAACAGAACTTTTCAGACTCAGGCAAGCTGCGGTTCGGCAAAAGAAGTGCATATGAATTGCCGCCATAGTGCCCGGCAACATCGAGTTCACCAAGGGAGGCGAAAATTCTCTCTGCCGCCATACGCCGAGCGGGCCCAGCCAATTGGCCGACCCCTGTGGTTGGTGACTTCGCGAGCATATCGAAAAGTACGATGCTAAAAGGAAAATGATTGGCACGATAACGAGCAAATTCTCTTACGAGAAGAAAGAGGAAGCTCCCTTGCAAGAAGAACTGCGTTTCGGCATCACACAATTGCATCTTGACCGCATCGATCGCGATACGATCGAACTCCACCGGCGGTGGCAACACGAGATCCCTTCGTGGTGACGGAGTGCCTTGCCCCGGCACGTATTGTGGCTGCGCCGCGTATGCACCGGTGTCCATCGACATTACCGATGACGAGATACGAGCAGGATCACTTTCAGCAAGTATCAGCGTCTGAATAAGCGCCGTATCAGCACTCTCATGAGACCAAGCAACGGCCGTCTCATCGCCCTCGCCGATTTGAAGTATCCATGTCGGACAGCTGGGATCTTGAGCCAGACTCACGCTCAGAGTAAACAGCTGAACGCTGTGGGAGAGCTGCCAGGGTAACTCCACATACCCGTTCTGGCTTCTTCTGCATTCACCGAGCAAATTGTCGAGATCGGCAGCCGAAGGAACTCTAGATAACTTGTTCATGCAATTTCCATGTACGGTCAGACGACATACATTTTCCCAGGTTTAGACCGCACCGAAATGTCTCTTGCCCAGACTTAGTTTTTAGCGCGGCTAGCGCAGACAAATGGGACCTGGAGAGGGTTTCAATGTTCCACACTCGATCTCCACTCAACACCGCATACAGACAAGCTCACAATGTTGCAAAGAGGATATCCCGAGAGAACAGACTCGCACAGACAATCACGCATGCGAAGACCCGCTTGACAAGTTGTTTTTAGTAGAGGCCTATGAATCTTAAAACTCTATTTGTTGAGTTGTAAGTTCCCAGATCGGTACTTTGAGAAAGTCTCGATATATTCAATTCTCCCTCAAGAGTAAATCCAGTAACGCGCAGTCCCTCTGTTGAACTCAATCTTGGAAGCACTCAAGAAGCATTTCTTGTGTTCCGATTGAACACTGCACACGCACGTGGGGACATTTTTGAGCCTTAGATTTGTTGTCGGAGGGAGAGACATGCAACGCATGTCGCCGACAGCACCATCGCGGGCCACTTACCTCGCACAACGCGAGTCTTCGGAGGAACCTCCAATGGTTCTAGCAAATCCTCTTTGGTTGGCTTTGTTGCTCGCCTTGCCCCTTGCCTGGTTCTTCTTCCGGCGCAAGGGCTTCGTAGGATACTCGGACGTCAGGCGTCTGGGTAACACCACGCAGGGGCTGGGCAGCCGTTTCTTTCACATGATTCCGCATCTCCTTCTGGCGCTCGCTTTCGTCGCACTCTGTGTGGCGTTGGCACGTCCGCAGAAAGTGCACGTGATCTCCAACGAGTCGTTCAAGGCGCGCGATATCATCATCGCCGTCGACAAGTCCGGCTCAATGGGAGCTCAACTCGCTGGCGAAATGCCTAAGCGCGTAACGGGAGAGACCGAACTCGACAAAGAGTTGCCGCCTCGTCCGCCGCGCAAAGACATGCCGCAGGCGACTGACGCGTGGGGTCGTCCGGTAGAAGCAGGGCGTCGTCGCATCGATGCAGCGCAGCTTGCTGTGCTGGATTTCGTGCGCGATCGCTTCGTTGCCGACGCCGGCGACCGCATCGGCATCATGGTTTTCGACACTGACCAGTACTGGTCCTGGCCCATCACTCACGATCTGAAGACGATTTATCGCAAGGGCGATTTCGTCAACGAAGGCGTCGGTGGTGGCACCAACTTTGGTGAAATGAAACCTGGTCCAATCGATGCTGCTGCAGAGCACTTCGATGAGCTCGGGAAGTCGGTCACCAAAGTTTTGATTCTAGTCACGGACGGTGAAGACATGCTTTCCGAGAGCACGATGAAGCGCCTGGCCGATATCCTCGGCGAGCGCGGAATCAGAATCTACGTCGTGGGCATCGGCGAAACGCTGGCACGCCGCGATGTGGATATCATCCGCTTCGTTGAGGCAGTTGGCGGCAAGGCATTCCGCGTGGAAAACGCGGGAGACCTCAACGACTGTTTCAAGACCATCAACGAGATGGAGCGTTCGGTCGTCCAGGTGGACACCTCGCACAAGCGTGAAGAGCTGTTCTTCTACTTCGTGTTCGCGGCTGTCGGGCTCTTGCTGCTCGCTACGCTGACCGAAGCCCTCTTCCTGAACCAGTAGACAACTGATCTGGTTCCTTTAACGTTAAGGAGAAATATCATGGCGACCATAAAGAAATGGTTCCGTGAGCGCCGTGTTCAGCTGTCTGTGGCAATGGTCATCGTGAGCGCCATCGTGGCGATCTACGGGGGCTACAGGACGCTGGCGTACACGGTGCCCATGTATACCGGCAATTACCTTAGCGCCGCCGAATCCGGCGCAGGCGACGAGTCTTTCGCGCTCTACAACCTGGGACTCCAGGCATTCGAGGCGGAAGAGTACGACGCGGCTAAGGAGATCTTCACCAAGGGCTATTCCAAGCTGACCGAAACCGAAGCTGGAACCATCAACTCCGACAGCAAGAAAAAGCTGGGAGCAGAGCTGCAGTTTATGCTCGGCAACACCGCGCTGCGTCAGAAGCAGCCGAAGGTGGCTATCGAAGCGTACAAGGCGGCTCTCAGACTGAACCCCAACCATCTGGCAGCCAAGTACAATCTGGAACTTCTCCAGAGCAACTCTGGTGGCGCTGGTGGTGCTGGTGGTGATTCGCAAAAGGACCCTTCCGGCGGTAGCAACCGCGACCCGAAGAAGGGCATCTAAGGAGAACTACCATGCACTTCCTAAACCCGCAGGCGCTTTGGCTTATGACCGTGTTTCCGCTTCTGGCGGCGGCACTCGTCTGGATCGGCTGGCGTCGCAAGGAGAAGCTGCTCGACCAGTTTGGCGAGCGGCCCTTGGTCAACCGTTTTTCTGACACACTCAAGTCGGGCCGCTTTATCTTCAAAGCAGCCTGTGTTGCACTGTCTCTCTCTGCGATGATCATCGCGATTGCGCGTCCCTCGTTCGAGCAGGGTCACACGGAATTTCCGCGTGGCTCCATCGACGTGATCGCCGTCGTGGACGTCAGCCGCAGCATGGCCGTGCCCGACTACAAGGGCAAGATGGAGGGCATCGACTACGAAGAGGGTCGGCGCATCGACATGGCCCGCAACATCATCGTCAACGACGTCGTACGGTCACTCAACTACAACCGACTCGGTGTGGTGAGTTACTCAGGCGAAGCCTTCCCGCAGGCGTTCTTGTCTGACGACATGGTGGCGCTCGACTGGGTGCTCAAGCGAGCATTGACAGTGGGCTCTGCTCCCGGTGAAGGCAGCGAGTTGGCGAAAGCCTTCGAGATGGCCTTCACTCTCTTCGACCTCGATTCGAAGCCGGGCAAGCGCAAGATCATCGTTCTCTTCTCCGACGGCGGAAATGACTCGGGCCGTGAGGCTCTAGGAAACATCGTCGCCGAGCTGAAAAAGCGCAACATCGAGCTCATGATTGTCGGCTTGGGCAAAACGATCGGGTCTCCGATTCCGGTCAAGTTGCTCAACCGTGCCGATCAGGAGCGATTGCGCGGACAGGGCGAGTTCTACAAGAAGGACGGCGAGGTTGTCACCTCGGCGCTCGACGAGAACACGCTACTGCTTCTGAAGAACGCCACCGGCGCTCGCTACGTGCGCGTCAACGACGCGAACGACTTCCACATCGGAAGCCTTGTTTCGCGCACCGAAGTCACGCACAAGAAAGGCGAACAGGAGGTCTTCTTCTGGCCGCTTTTGATATCGCTGTTCTTCTTCGCGCTCGCCTTCGTGGCTCCGCGCGAGATCGCAGCTGATGTCGACGTCAATCAAAAGACCCGTCCTGCCGCTAAGAAGCGGCGGTAACACGGCAATTCAACCGCCGACCTGGC
>CAYZJR010000004.1:110740-116654 GCA_964478655.1 uncultured Candidatus Obscuribacterales bacterium | reverse complement strand
CCACGCGCTCCGCGCCACGCGTCATGCTACGCATGTATGGATCGCTAGTCGCCGAACTGAATATTAGTCGGCACGCGCTTGTCGTAGAAGCGTGCTTGTTGCAGGTCTTCTTGAGCCATCACATGGTGCCCGGTCTTATAGTTTACATATCCCCGCGCGATGTAATACATCGAACGGTTGGGAACCATCTGTAGTGCCTCGCCAAGATCCGCCGCGGCGTTTGTCCAATCTTTCAATTGGATATGTGCCTTGGCTCTCAAGAAGTACAGCTCTGCCTTTTGGGGATTTGCCTTGATTGCCGCCGAGTACTCTTTTAGAAGCGATCTCGGTTCTCCATCGCAGGCAAAATAAGTCGCACCTACAGTAAGGCTGTTATTGTCGAACAATTGTTTTGGCTGCGATTGTGGTGTTTCAACTGGTGCAGCCGGTCTCCAAGGCGAGCTTCCCGCAGTCGATGCAATGACTGCCGGTTTTGGGAACGCTCTTGGTTTTCGCTCCATTGCTGGAGAAATTCCCGTCGAGGAATCCGCTTCGAGATCGGCCTTGACTGCAACAGGTACTATCTGTGGTGCCGCAGGTTTGACCGCGATAATCAAGTCGTTTCCATCCCATTTTCCTTTGAGAATAGGGGTTTGGCGCGCGCCTGGACGATCTTCTTTGACTTCGTCTGCTACATCCTTTTTCGCCTTTGTATAGGCATCAACGAGGGTCGTATTTGGTCCCGCAGTTCGAAGCCCTTCTAGCAGCTTACGTGTGAACACGCCATTCTCGTAGCGAGTTGACTCCCAAGACTGTTCATCAGGCTGGCTGGAACAAATAACCAATTGACCAGAACCCTGAGCCAATGCTTCTGCGTCGAAGTTGGCGGCTCTGGACATTCCCTTGGCTGGAGCTGCAAAGCCACTGTGGCATGCGTCAAGAACCAGCAACACGCGATCGGTCAACACACGATTCTGAATGGATTCGAGAATCTTTTGCATTTCTATGCCGGTCGCAAACAAATCATCGGGATCGCTGTCATATGCAACGATGTAATTCTTTCCGCGTACATCCATCTGTGATGGACTACCGTGTGTAGAGAAGAAGAGAACAACGAGGTCATCAGGTTTCGCGACACGGGCTAAGAACTTGCTTCCCAATTCAGACATCAGTCTTCTTTGCGTTGCCTTCTCATCAAGGAGGAGTCGAACGTGGTCTGGTTGAAAGTTCGCTTCTTTCACCAAATAGTTGTAGAAGTCGTTAGCATCCTTTGTTGAGTACTTGAGTTTGGGAACACCCTGCTTCTCAAACTTGCTGATGCCTACAACCAGCGCCCATTTGTCGCGCACTGGCTTACCGTTGGTTGCAGCGGTCTTCACAGCTGCGTTCGTATTGGAGGAACCTGCCGCGGGTGCAGTCGGAAAATCAGTTGATGCTCCCACCATTGCAACTTTGGGTGGATTCTTTTCCGCCGCCACTACTCGTGGTGAGGAACTTTCCGACTTCTTGGAAGACTTGGGTTCCTTCGGAGCTTTTGTAGTTTCCGCCACTGGTGCTTCCGCAACTTTCGGTGCTTCCGCAACTTTCGGTGCTTCCGCCGCAACCTTTGGCGCTTCCGAAATCTTTGGCGCTTCCGCAACTTTCGGTGCTTCCGCAACTTTTGACTGTTCCACCTTCGCTGCAGGCTTGGTTTCAGCAACTTTGGCAGGCTCGACGTTGGCGTTGGCGGGTTCGACCTTCGCTACTTGTTCTGGTTTCGTCTTTGTGGCTTTAGACTCTTTGGGTTCCTTCGCCGTAGGTTTGTCAGCTTTCGTTTCCTGCTTGGGCTCAGGTTTTGCAGGCGCTAATGTCTCGGTTTTTTCTGGTGTCGTGTCCGCTTTCGCAACCTCAGCTAATTTCGCGGGTTCTTCAGTTGTGGCGGACTTTGTTGTTGTGGCGGTTCCTGCGGACAGCACCGGATTTTCATCCATGCGCTTGAAGATATCCTTCAAACTGCCGGTCTTGGTGCGATCCAATCTTTCCAGATTTCCACTTCCACCCAGGCGTTTCAAGATCGCGGTGAGCGTTTCGGAACCCGCAGTCGGTCCTGCATCATTCGCTGCAGTTTCCTTTGAGGGGTCGACTGGAGTTTCAACTTTTGGTGCTGTAGGTTGAGCGGCTTGAGCGGTGGCAATTGCCGGTTTTGTATCTGCCGGTTTGCTTTCTGCAGGTTTTGCAGCCGGCTTCGTTGCTGTGGCTACCTTTGCATTCGTCGACGTTTGTGCGGCTACCTTTGGTGCAGTTGCTTTAACTGGGCTCTGAGTTGTTTTGTCTGCTGTAGTCTTCGTTTCCGCAGTCTGTCCAGCCGTAGCGCTCGCGACAGGTTGACCGTCTTCAGCCTTCTGTTCGAAACCGCCCATCATATATACGTTGCGTTTCGCCACGACGTTGCCGCGTTGCGCTGACTCTTGATACCACTTCAATGCATCGGGAGCGCTTGCCGGCACGCCCTTTCCGAACTCGTACATGTAGCCTAGATTGCACTGGGCCGCAGCGTTTCCGTAGTCCGCGGCGAGCTTGTACCATTTGAAGGCATCGGGCAAGCTGATCTTCGTGCCTTTTCCTTCTTCGAACATGTATCCAAGATTGTTTTGAGCCGGTGCGTTGCCTTTGAAAGCTGCTGTCTTAAGCCATTTGAAGGCTTCAGGATAGTTTTGATCGAATCCCTTTCCATGGAAGTACATGCACCCGAGGTGGTACATCGCCGTCACGCCGCCATCTTCGGCTGCATCCAATAAGTCTTGCTTGAGCTGGTCGTCGCCCTCAATCGTCTTCACGAAATGCCAGTCGGTGATGAAGCCGACCTTCTGACCGCCAGTGTTTTGTTCGTATTCGACTTCCATCGTGTCGGAGTCGACCGAGCTATACGCTCTGCGCGCAAGACCCGCGTTGATGCTCAAAAGCATTGAGACCATCAGAAGGGCAGAGCCCTTTTTCATGAATGCAACTGAACGCGTCACAACACTTCCCTCCTTGGATGTGCCGCCCGGTGATGTTTGGCTGCCGCCTCATCTGTATCTACATAGTGAATAATACTTTTTATCAGTTGCCAAGGGGTGATAATACGAGAGCTTTCTAAGAATCTTAGAACCGCCCAATGGCACACAGGCTCGGAAGATGAACTTTTACTTATCAGTGAATGGTTGTCAGCTGAATCCTGGCTTTCGAAGGCGCTATAAACGTTTGAAGAGTTTTTGGCGCGATTTGGGAGGAACGTAGTGCGATAGTAGGCGACTCGATTGCTGCGATAGTAGGCAAGTCGATTGCGATAGTAGGCGGCTGCGATAGTAGGCAAGTCGATTGCGATAGTAGGCGAGTCGAGTGCGTCGGAGATGTTCAGGAGGCGGCAGGTGACCTCAAAGCAGCTTGGGTGTTTACCTTGATAGGTTCGGTATGTGCAAAAAGGTGCAACCGGAACCGCTTGCTGCACAAGGCTTAGCGAGCGCAGACTTTTGCACATACCGAATCCATACAGGTAACTGGGGCGCCGAAAAAATGAGCACTCCGAGCTGCGAATGGAAATGTGCTGTTCCGTAGTGTGCATTCGGAGGGCTGTCTGCAGCTGGACCGCCCGCGAGCACACGCTTTCGTGCTAACTCCTGCTGTAAAAAATCTTTGCTTCTTGCCGGAACAATGATTAGGCGGTGTCGTCAAAGGGCTCATTGGAAATGGTTGGGAAGGTGCAACATTTGCTCCGACCTGCCTGTATGGCTGTGGGAAAAATCGGTCTCGCCATCAGCCGAAGGAGCCTCAAATGAAGCGCAGAACTTCCTATACCAAGTTGCTTACAGCAGTAACTCTCGCGGTGACGACACTGATGTCGTCGAACGTGGGAATGGCACTAGCGGCAAGTTCCTCAACTTTTTCTCAGTCCGAAATTGCTCAGCTTGCAAAATACGAACAAGCGCTGTTCGGCGAGCAGCATGCCAGCCTTTCTAACGAGTCGCGTCTTCGCGCGATCGAAACCAATCTCTTCGGCAAATACAAAAGCGGAAGCATCAAGAACCGTCTGGACGGCGTCGATAAGCTGATTGGTTCCGCCAAGAGCGACCAATATTTGATGCCGCCTATGGCACCACTTTATGATCGTGGTTCCGCTCCTGAAACAGCGTCAGACACGGTTTCTCCTTCGTATGGTTCGGAGCCGGTTCCGGTAGCTCAAGGGCTTTTGGACCAAGCGATGCAACTGTATTCGCAGGGCAAAACCGCTGAAGCAGAAGGTGCTTTCAGAAGAGTTTTGGCGAGCGACAGCAAGAGTGTCGATGCCTACTACAATCTCGGCGTAATCGCTGAGGGTAAAGGCGACAACCAAGAAGCTTTGAGAAACTACGAAGCTGCATTACGCCTCAATCCCAATGATTCCGAAATCAAGTCGGCTCGCGACAGTTTGAAAGACAAACTCGCGAGCGACCAAAGAATCGCGGCGCAGCAAGAAGCTGAACGCAGATTGCAACAAGCCAAAGAAGCTCAAACAAGCGATCTCAAAAAGATGGTTGCACAAGCTTCCGCAGACTACAAAGCTGGCAACCTGGACAAAGCGATTGACACATTGTCGAAAGTTTCAAGACAAGTTCCGAAAGATGCCGACGTCCACTATGCGTTAGGTCAAGCACTTCGCGCGAAGGGTGATTCGAGTGCGGCTCGCAGCGAAATCTCCCAAGCATTGTCGCTTGATCCAAACAATCAACTGTATTTGACTGCCCGTGCCGAAATGGACAAGCAAGCTGCTCAACAAATCGCCGATCAAAACTCTCCTCCAGCTGGCGAACTCACTCCGTTTGCTGGTGGCAAGGGCAGCTCCCGCGGAATCGACAGCTACGCGTCAAACGACAGCATCGGTTCTTCTAGCGGTTCCGAATATGGTTATGGACGTCCTTCAACCAGTTTGTTGTCTAACTCCAGAGTAAAACGCGCGGTCATCGGTGGTGTTGCAGGCGCTGCGGCCGGTGCGCTTTCCGGAATGGGCAGAGGCTCTGTGAAGAGCAATGCAGTTAAAGGTGCGTTAGTTGGTGGTGTTCTTGGTTTTATGCTCGGCAGATAAGGTGGCCAAAAAATGAAACTCACGGTATTTTTTGAAGTTATGAACTTATCCGCGATTCGATTGGCAGTTGTTGCTACCGCCCTTGGTGCCTTGACGGTGATGCCCGCAATGGCAGATGTATTAAAAGGCGGAGTCGAACAAACCGACAGATTGACCCGGTTGGCGCGCCCTGCATTGAATGGTGAAGCGCGCACTCAAGATGCGATTCCAACTGCACCAGCTCGCAGAATTCAGCGCGACAATCTCGCGATGCAAAAGGGATTGTTGGATGCCTCTCAGTTCTCATCTCCTCGCCCCCTCTCCGGTCGGGCCCAGGCGGATGACGTGCATCTCGGGCTGTTGAAACCAAACGATTTCATGTCACCATCGAAGTTTGATCTTGGTGCAGATCGCAACTCCAAAGAGTTGACTCTTGCTTGGGAACAATGGCACAAACAACTCTCCAAAGCAATCTACGAAAGATGGAGTGAGTTGGCTGACACTCCCGGGAAGGCCACCGTTCGAATCACCGTAACGAAGAACAGATCGATTTCCGCTCAAATTCTCGGTTCGCAAGGTGGTCCAAGGTTTGATCGAACTTTGATGAGAGTTATCGACGGACTCAACGGCAACCCCGGTTTGAATTTCCCAGCGAAGTCGCAACGACAAGTCGTGGCGTTTGAAGCGGACTATCTTGCCGATACGCACGTTGATCCTGGCTACAGCTGGGTGAAGAACGACTACGAAAAAGTTCGACAAGATTGGTAAAGGGTTTTTTCCGGACCGATTCAGCAGAGCGCGGATATCCCGCGCTTTGTTGCTTTTTGCGCACTACTAGACCTCAGATCACCTGCCAGGGATCACGGATCATGGATC